>JBOHZL010000085.1:0-14107 GCA_050738495.1 Steroidobacteraceae bacterium
CGGTCACGCAGCCGTCCGGTCAGGGTGTCGGTCCCGACGGCGCCTTCGCCCACGACGAGCTCGAAGTCACCGAGCAACTCACCTGCTGGTCCCGGCGCCTTGAGACTCCGCAGCACCAGCGTGCCCGCGGCATCGTCGGGCCGCGCTTCGACGATACGCAGCCGCTCGACGTCGAGTTCCAGCATCCCGCTCCAGCCCTGGGGCGTCACCACGCCCTGCAGGATGCCGATCGGCATTCGGCCGCTGATGTCGCGCCCGTCGATCGCCCCGTCGAATTCACCGGAGAGCTCGCCGCTGACCTGGCCACCGGGTGGCTGGACGGTCACGCGGCAGGACCATTCGAGCACGACCAGCCGCCACGGCCGGCAGGACCAGTCCGTCGCGCCGAGTGCATGGCCGTCGATGCTGAGATTCGACGCGCGTCCGGACCAGAGGGTGCCGCCGACGCCACTCATGGCGACCTGTTCGGGCAGCCAGCGCGTGATCTGACCGGCGGGCACCATCGCGATCACGAACACGAGAAACGCGACGATGCCCGCCGCGATCAACAGAACGCGCCGATTCATCCTTGCTCAGGGACCGCGCAGGATGAGGGTTGCGTCGACCAGTCCGGGTTCGCCGGTCGCATTGACGCTGGCCGTCTCGGTGACGACACCGCGCTCCTGTTGCAGGCGAGCGAGCAGGAGCGCGAGGGAATCGAAGGAAGCGCCGCTGAAGCGCGCGCGCAATGCGCCCTGCGACGCCGGCTCGATGCCGTCCAGCGATTCGGCCAGGCCTCCCTCGCGGGCCAGCCGGTCGACGGCGATGGTCAGCGATTCGCCGGGTCGCGCGGCTGGCTTCGACTGCAAGCTCGGCGTCACGGTCTCGATCCAGGCGAGATCCTGGCGCTTGCGCTCGACGCGCTCCTCGGCCACCGCGACCGACGCGCCGAGTTGCCAGATGAGGAGTGCGAGCAGCAGCACGGCTGCCGCCGTGCCGCCCCAGAGAACCAGGCGCTGTTCGCGCTCGGCGAGTCCCGCGTACCAGTCCTGAAGCCTCATTCCCCGGGCCCCGTCGTGATCAGGACCTGGGCCTTGACACCGTCATCGCCGGGTGAGGTCGAGGCGATGTCGGCGGTGAGGCCGCGCGCACCGAGCGCCTGGGCGAATCGCGCCAGCGCGTCGGTATCGGCCGCCTGCATCTGCAATTCGAGCGAGCGTTCGCGCCAGCCGAGCGATTCGAGTCTCGGGCCGGGCGCGCCGGCGAGCGCGCCTCCGACCGCCGCCAGTTGCGCGAGCAGACCCGCCGGATCCGCGGCGCCACCGCCGGCGAGGCGTTGCTCGACCTGGGCACGGGCATCCTCGATGCGTTCGACATCCGGCAACGCGATGCGCGCGGCCTGCTCGATCGCCGCATCGAGCCGCTGCTGCTCGACGTTCAGTTGCACCAGCTCGTAGCCGAGCACGCCCAGGTGCAGTACCAGCGCCGCGACCGCGAGCAGCGCGGCGATCCGCCAGCGCTGCCACTCGGCGCGCCAGCCGGTGCGGCGGGCGAACTCGCCCTGCAGCAGCGAGACCATCCCCGGCCGGACCGCCTCCGACGCCATCAGGGGCAGCGCGCCATCGGGCAGGAGCTGGAGATCGAGGCTGCCGGTCACTTCGCGGAGTGCTTCGATCATCTCGCGCGAATGCTGCCAGTCCTGCTGCGAGACATAGAGCTGCACGTGGCGGTCGTCGCCCTCGAGACCGGCGAGTGTGAATGCCTCGGTCAGCGGCTCCGCGTCGAGCGCGACCGGCAGCACCCCCGGGGCGCGCACCAGGAGCTGGCCGGCGTCGATCACCGCGACGATCTTGCCCGGGTTGTCGGGAACGCAGAGCGTGTCAGGCACGATGGCTTGCGGGTCGAGGCCTGCGCTCGTGAGCACGTCGAGCCAGCCGCGCAGCTCCTCGCGCCGCAGCGCAGCGACCAGCGTGGCGCCCGCCGCATCCGTCGGCCCGACCGCGAAGTGGAACTGTTCCACCTCGCCGGCCAGCGATTCCTCCATCGCGTATGGCACGACCTGCGCGATCTTGGCGCCGCTCTTGACCGGCAATTCGGGACGCGCCAGCGTGATGCTCGAGCCCGGCGCGATGACGATGAGGGGCCGCTCCGCGGCAAGCGGCGCGGCGTCGGAGATCCGGCCCGTCGCCACCGGGCCGATGCGGCCGCCATCCGAGCCGGTCACGACCCAGCTGACCGGATCGGCGAGACGCAGGACCAGGGATTGATTCATGCGGGCTACTCGGTGCCTGTCGAACGCAGCACGACGCGGCTGCGGCCGTTGTTCCGCTCGATCAGACTGTACAGCGTGATCTCCGACGTGCCAATACGAACTGCGGTCACGGCGCGGAACCAGTTCGAACTTCTCGAAATATATTCGAGTGGCCGGCCCACCCTGGCCTGCACGTCCTCGGGAGTCGGGAAGCAGCCATTCCTGCGATTCAAGGCGAGCGACTCCGGATCGCCGAAACCGGTGCCTTCCTGCGTCAGTGCCTCGAGCACCGGGCCGCTGGCGCTGCAGACGTTGATCTCTTTCACGCTGACGGGGAGTGCCGCGACATAGGGCCGGATGCGCTGGTATTCCTCCTGCGTCATGCCGGGCAGCGCGAGCAGCTCGGACACCGTCGTGATCGGGCCATTGGCAGCGCGATAGGGCGGATTCTGCGACAGGTAGATGCCGTCCTCCGCGCCTTCGGGAAACTGCGGCACCGTTCCCTCATCGAGCCAGTCCACCAGGATCGTCGCCCAGCGCGGGTTGGCGCCGACCTGGACCAGCAGCCACTGAAATCGCTCGATTGCCTCGTCAACGGCCTGGCCCTGGCCGTCGATCAGGCTGTTCAGGTTGAATCGACCCTGCATGTCCTCGACGGCGCCGCGCAGTTCGCCGCCATCGACAGGCAGCGCCGGCAAGGGCTGCGCCCAGCGCTCGCCGGGATGATCGATTTCCTGATCATCCTCGTAGTCATCCAGCAAAACCTCCGCCGCCCAGGCTTCGGCGCCGAGCGCCACCTGCCAGCCCTGGTCCAGCGCAAACAGACCGGCGGTGCGCCTGAGATCGAGCGCCGCGCGGGTGCCGACATGTACCGCGAGCACGGTCGCGATCGCGACCAGCACGATGGCGGTGATCAGCGCCACGCCACGCTGCCTCATCCGGCGACCTCGACCAGGCGGCGGAGCTCGCCGTAATCCGCCAGCACGATCGTGACCTCGACCGCGAGCGGGCGCATGCGGAAGCCCCGGTTGCCGGCGCTGCCGAGCGGCGGCCATTCCTCGATCCACTCGCGCCCGGGATTCATGTAGCGGACCTCGACGCGCTCGACGTCGTCCAGCAGCTCGCGCTTGATGGGCGGATTCGCGAGCGTGGCATCGGTGACATTCCAGTGCTCACGGATGAGCTTGCGATCCTCCAGGCGGTAAATGACGCGCTGCACCGTGCCGCGCGGCGTGCCCGCGCCATTCGGCCAGCCGCCATGGGTCAGCTCGGCGATGGAGATCGCATTGGGATCGCGCAGCAGCGCGGCGCGAAAACCGTCGCCGATGCTTTCACGCACCGGCCGCGGCGCCAGTGTCCGGAAGTCCGTGACGATCAGGTGCATCGCACGCTGGACCTCTCGCAGCCGCCCCATGTGATCTTCGGCAGCGGCGACCGCGATCCGCGTTTCTCCGACCGCGCGATAGGCCATCAGCGCCATGATCGCGAGGATCACGGTCGAGACCAGCACCTCGACCAGCGTGAAGCCGCGATGTCGGTGGCGTCGCGTCATTCGCCGAAATCCTCTTCTTCGTCCTCCTCCAGTTCTTCCTCGTCCTGTTCTTCGTCTTCGTCGCCGGGCCCGCCGCCGTCGACTTCCGCCTCGTGCCAGAGCATGGTCGAAGGCGGAGCGGCCGTGGCGGTCGCACCGACGAATCCGGCCATGCTGACCAGCGTCGAGTCCTCCGCGTCGCCGTCGCGCCGCACGCGCACGTCGATGCGCCGTATCCCCTCGACCGGTGTCTGCGCGACATTGGCGGTCCAGAACCAGCGGCGGCCCGCGTATTCGAGATCGCCCTCGGTCTCGTCGACCGAGGGCATCTGGCCCGAGAGCCGGATTTCGGTGATGCGGTTGTCGGCGATCCACGCCGCAAAACTGCGATCGCGCAGGTAGGTGACATTGTTGACGGTGTCGCCGATCGTCTTGAAAACCGCCAGCATGCCGACCGCCACGATCGCGAGCGCGACCACGACCTCGACCAGCGTGAAACCGCGGCAGTCGTTACGGCTGTTCTGCACGTTCGATCTCGATGCTGCCATCCAGGCCCCCGATCAGGGTGACACGCCCGATCTCTCCGCGCACCAGCGAAAGCCGGTAAGGGCTCATGTCGCCGGCGCCCCAGGCGATCAACTGTGGCAACCGGGTCTCCGCCGTCGTCTCGCGCTTCAGCAGCAGCGGGCGGCCTTCCAGCACGAGCTCGAAGGCGAGCCCGGCAGGCAGCTCGCGCGGCGCCAGGCCGGGGTCGTCTTCAACTTCGGCCCAGCGCTGCTCGAAGCCGTCGAAACGCAGAAACTGGTAGCGCGCGCTCTCGATCAGCAGGCCATAGTCCCGGCCCTCGAGCTGGGCCTGTTCCTGCAGCAACGCGATCGCATCGGCGAGCCGTCCGCTCTCGCGCTCGATCTCGCGATCCTGGCCGAGCAGGCCGATCGAGAGCGTGGCGATGGTGGCGAGGATGCCGATGATCACGACGACCACCAGGATCTCGATCAGGGTCATGCCGCGCTGGCCGCGGCGCGGCGGCAGTGCGGCCGTCGTCACGATCGGCTCAGGAGCTCACTCGATATTCCAGCTGCCGATATCCGCATCGGTGCCTTCGCCGCCGGTCTCGCCGTCGGCGCCCAGCGAATAGAGGTCATAGGTGCCGCGGCTCCCGGGAAACAGGTAGCGGTAGTCGTTGCCCCAGGGGTCCTTCGGCACTTCGCGGGCCTTCAGGTAGCCCTCGGGCCGCCAGTTGCGCACGGTCGGATCGTCGGGCTTCTCGACCAGCGCCTCGAGACCCTGGTCGGTGGTCGGATAGCGGAAGTTGTCCATCTTGTAGAAATCGAGCGCGGTGCCGAGCGTCTGGATGTCCTGGCTCGCCGCCGTCACACGCGCCTCGTCCACGCGCCCGAGGATCTGCGGCGCGATCAGCGCGCTCAGGATCGCGATGATCACCAGGACCACCATGATCTCGATCAGCGTGAAGCCGGATTCGCGGCGCGCAACGCGGTGCATGCAGTCCTCCAGCCCCGATAGCGAGGCGCCTGCAATCATAACAGAGCGTCTCCGGCGACCCGCGCCGGCGCGGCCGCCTCGTGACCATGCTCCACCTATAATCCGGCCACCGAGGCGGGAGGAGAGCGCGAGGGATGCTGGCGATGATGTTTCCGGGCCAGGGTTCGCAATCGGTGGGGATGCTGGCATCGCTCGCCGCCACCGAGCGCGTGGTGCGGGAGACCTTCGACCAGGCATCGTCGGCGCTCGGCTTCGACCTCTGGGAATTGTGTCAGCAGGGGCCGGAGGAGCGTCTCGCGGACACGTCGGTTACACAGCCCGCCATGCTCGCCGCCGGAGTCGCCGTCTGGCGCGCCTGGCAGGCACGCGGAGGCGCCAGTCCAGCAATGCTCGCCGGGCACAGCCTGGGCGAGTACAGCGCGCTCGTCTGCGCGGGCGCCATCGACTTTGCGGACACGGCGCGGCTCGTGCGCTTCCGCGGTGAGGCGATGCAGCGCGCGGTTCCGGCCGGCGCCGGGGCGATGGCTGCGATACTCGGCCTGGACGATGCCGCGATCGAGGCCGCCTGCTCGGAATCGGCCCAGGGCGAGGTGGTCCAGCCGGTCAATTACAACGCGCCGGGACAACTCGTGATCGCGGGGCACGCCGGCGCGGTCGCGCGCGCGGTAAATGCCTGCAAGGCGCGCGGCGCCAAGCGCGCGGTGCTGTTGCCGGTCTCGGTTCCCTCGCACAGTGCGCTCATGAAGCCTGCCGCGGAAGAACTGCGCGAGCGCCTGCGGGACCTGGCGATCAGGACGCCGACGATCCGCGTACAGGCCTTCGATGGCGGTTTGCACGACATCCCCGATGCGATCCGCGACGGGCTGTACCGGCAACTGTTCAATCCCGTGCGCTGGTCGGCTATCGTTGCCGCGATGCGTGCGGACGGCGCGACCCGCCTGGTCGAGTGCGGGCCCGGCAAGGTGCTGACGGGACTGGCACGCCGCGCGCCGGGCGGCCGCGCGCTGTCGCTGGCGGCGATCGATTCTGCCGAGACGCTCGATGCCGCCCTGGCCGCGGCCGATGGGAGCTCATGATTCATGACCAACAAGCCACTCGCCGGTGAAGTCGCGCTGGTAACCGGCGCCTCGCGCGGGATCGGCCGCGAAATCGCGCTCGCGCTCGGTGCCGGCGGCGCGACGGTGATCGGCACCGCGACCGGCGCCGTGGGCGTTGGCGCCATCGACGAGGCGCTGAAGGGTGCGGGCATCGCCGGCCGCGGCATCGCGCTGGATGTCGCCGCCGCCGCCGCGAGCGAGGCGGCGATCGCGGACATCGAGGGACGCGAGGGCCCCGTGACGATCCTCGTCAACAACGCCGGCATCACGCGCGACAGGCTCCTGCTACGCATGAAGTCCGAAGACTGGGACGCGGTGATCGACACCAATCTCGGCTCGGTGTTCCGCTTGAGCAGGGCGGTGCTCCGCGGGATGATGAAGGCGCGCAAGGGGCGCATCATCAACATCTCCTCCGTGGTGGGCCTGATCGGCAATCCGGGCCAGGCCAACTACTGCGCGGCGAAGGCAGGAATCGGCGGCTTCAGCCGCTCGCTCGCTCGCGAAGTCGCCTCGCGCGGCATCACCGTGAATGTCGTGGCGCCTGGATTCGTCGACACCGACATGACCCGGGCGCTGACCGACGCGCAGCGCGAAAGTCTCGCGGCGCAGATTCCGCTCGGCCGTCTCGGCCGGCCGCAGGACATCGCCGACGCAGTCTGCTTTCTCGCCGGTCCGGCGGCCGGCTGGATCACCGGCGAGACACTCAATGTGAACGGCGGAATGCACATGGCGTAAGCCTCAGAAACAGCCCACAACAAGGCCATCTGGTAGCCAGTGGGGGGTCCGTGGCATAGAATGGCGCCCCCGGCCGGCTAGCGCCGTCATGGGCATCACATGGTGAGGGACATCAAACCGATGAGCACAGTCGAAGAACGGGTCAAGAAGATCGTCGCCGAGCAACTCGGGGTCAAGGACGAAGAAGTCACCAGCGACGCTTCGTTCGTGGACGATCTGGGTGCCGACTCACTGGATACGGTCGAGCTCGTGATGGCGCTCGAGGAAGAGTTCGAAACCGAGATACCGGACGAGGATGCCGAGAAGATTACCACGGTGCAGCAGGCGATCGATTACATCGTCCAGCACCAGTCCAAGTCCTGAGGTCTTTCGTGCACGAGCCCCGGCCGTCACGCCGGGGCTCGTTGCGTCATGCCGGTCCCGAAATCCAGAGGAATCGCCTTGAGCAAGCGACGCGTCGTCGTCACCGGTCTCGGCATGGTTTCGCCGCTCGGCAACACGGTCGCCGACAGCTGGGCGGGCGCGCTCGCCGGCAAGAGCGGCATCGGCCCGATCACGCGCTTCGACACCACCGGCTTTCCGTGCACGATTGCGGGCAGCATCCGGGATTTCGATGCGTCGAAATACATGGCGTCGAAGGAAGCGCGGCGCATGGACCTGTTCATGCAGTACGGCGTCGCCGCCGGCGCGCAGGCGATGGCCGGCTGCGGCATCGAGGTCACCGACGCCAATCGCCACCGGATCGGCCTCGTGTTCGGAGCCGGCATCGGCGGCCTCGCGACCATCGAGGACAACTACGCCCGCTATCTCGAGACCAGGACGCCGAAGAAGATCTCGCCGTTCTACATTCCAGCCAGCATCGTCAACATGATCTCCGGCCACCTGTCGATCATGTACGGGATCACCGGGCCGAATCTCGCTGTCATCACCGCCTGCACCACCTCGACCCACGCGCTCGGCATCGGCATGCGCACCATCCAGTATGGCGACGCGGACGTCGTCGTCGCGGGGGGCGCCGAAATGGCGCAGACCCCGACTGCGGTCGGCGGCTTCTGCCAGGCGCGCGCGCTGTCGACCCGCAATGACGAGCCGGAGCGCGCGAGCCGCCCCTGGGATCGCGACCGCGACGGTTTCGTGATGGGCGACGGAGCCGGCGCGGTGGTGCTGGAGGAGTACCAGCATGCGCGCGCGCGCGGCGCGACGATCCACGGCGAACTGACCGGCTTCGGCATGAGCGGCGACGCGTTCCACATCACGGCGCCGCCTGACGACGGTGCCGGCGCCCGGCTGTCGATGGAAAACTGCCTGCGCGATGCCGGCATCAATGCCGACGAGGTCCAGTACGTGAATGCGCACGCGACCTCGACGCCGCTCGGCGACGTCGCGGAGACCGTCGCGATCAAGAACGCTTTCGGGGCGCATGCGTCGAAGCTAGCGGTCAGCTCCACCAAGTCGATGACCGGGCATCTGCTCGGCGCGGCCGGCGTGGTCGAGGCGATATTCAGCATCCTCGCGATACGCGACCAGGTTGCGCCACCCACCACCAATCTCGAGCATCCGGGCGAGGGTTGCGACCTCGATTACGTCCCGAACGAGGCGCGGCGGATGAAGATCGAGACCGCCATGAGCAATTCCTTCGGCTTCGGCGGCACCAACGGCACGCTGATCTTTCGCGCGCTCCGCTGAGCGCGCATCCCGGCCCCGGCATGCAGCCGCTGCCAGCACAGTTGTTCGAGCTGCCACCGGTCGACGACCCGGTCGGCCGCATGCTGGCGCTGCACGCCCGGCACCCGGATCGTTATCCCGTGCTGCTGGACAGCGCCGCGACCGGCTCATCGCTCGGTCGCCACAGCCTGCTGCTGGCAGCTCCGGGAGAGCAGTTGCGCCTCGGGCGCGCAGCCCTGGTTTCGGGGCCCGGCAGCGGCGAGCGCTTCTGCGATCGCCTGAATGAATGGTGGCGCAGCGAAGGCGGCCCCGCGCCTCCGGCGCCCTGGCCGTTCGCGGGCGGGTGGTTCCTGTTTCTCGGCTACGAACTGGCCGCGGAGGTCGAGCCTATCCTGCGCCTGCGCCTGCCCGAGTCGCCGATTGCGCTCGTCGCCTGCGCCTGGCGCATGTCTGCAGCACTGCTGCACGACCACCTGGACGGGCGTACGGTCATCGTTGCCGAGCCGGGTTCGGGGACCGCGGCCGAAATGCTGCGCGAGGATCTCGCCGGCGCGCAGCCGGAACCCCCGCCGGCGGAGCCGTTTGAGGCCGATGCCCTGGTCGAGGACGATCCGGCACGCTATCTGGAATCCTGCCGGCGCGCGCTCGGTCATATCGCGGCCGGCGACATCTATCAGGCCAACCTGGCCCGCGCCTGGCGCGGCAGACTGCCCGCAGCGGCGAGCGTGACCGGGATCTACGCGAGGCTGCGCGCCGCGAATCCCGGCGCCTTCGCCGGCATCGCGCAACTCGACGGGCTCGCGATCCTGTCGAGCTCGCCGGAACGCCTGGTGCGCGTGCGCGGGCGGCGCATCGACACCCGGCCGATCGCCGGCACCCGGCCGAGGATCGCCGCCGGCGATGCGGCTTCCATCGCGGAGCTCACCGGGAGCGCGAAGGAGCGGGCCGAGCACGTCATGTTGATCGATCTCGAGCGCAACGACCTGGGGCGGATCTGCGAGTCCGGAACGGTCCGCGTGGACGAGTTCATGGCGGTGGAAAGCTATGCCCACGTGCATCACATCGTTTCGAATGTCAGCGGGGAGCTGCGTGAAGAGGTCGAGCCGGGCGACGTGATCCGTGCGCTGTTTCCGGGCGGCACGATCACGGGTTGCCCCAAGGTGCGGTGCATGCAGCTGATCGGCGAGCTGGAAGGCATCGGCCGAGGGGTCTATACCGGTGCGATGGGTTATCTTGGCCGCGACGGCAGACTCGACCTCAACATCCTGATCCGCACGATGACGATCAGCGCCGGCCAGATCGAATTCCGCGCCGGCGCCGGCATCGTCGCGGATTCGGATCCGTACCGCGAGCTCGACGAGACCCGCGCCAAGGCGCGCGGCTTGCTGCGCGCGCTCGGGAGCGCGGCATGACACGCTTCCTGGTCAACGGCCGGGAAGACGGCCGGCTCGACCCGGCCGATCGCGGCCTGCATTACGGCGACGGCCTGTTCGAGACGCTCGCGGTGCGCAACGGCCGCGCGCGCTTCCTCGACTGGCACTTCGAGCGCCTGGCCGAGGGTGCGAGGCGCCTCGGCATGCCGCTGCCCGATACCGTATCGCTGCGGGCGGATATCCGGGCGGCCTGCGCACCGGACACCGGGGTCGTCAAGCTGATCGTCACGCGCGGCCGCGGCGAGCGCGGCTATCGCCCGCCGGCGGATCCGGCGCCGACCCGTATCGTCGCCGGCCTTTCGCGGCCGGCTTGGCCGGATTCGGCCTGGACCCGTGGCGTGCGGCTCGGCCTGTGCCGGACCCGCCTCGGGCGCAACCCGGCGCTCGCCGGCATCAAGCACCTGAACCGGCTCGAACAGGTGCTCGCGCGCCGCGAATGGGATGATGAGCGCATGGACGAGGGCCTGATGCTGGACGATCGGGAGCTGGCGGTCTGCGGCACGCAGACCAACCTGTTCGCCCGGATCGCGGATCGCTGGGTGACTCCCGAGCTCAGCCAGTGCGGCGTGGCCGGCGTCATGCGCCGCGCATTCCGCGGCTGGGCGGCGGAGCAGGGCGATCGAGTGATCGAGCGTGAGTTGCCGGCCGCGGAGCTTGCGGGCGCGACGGCGCTGGTCCTGACGAATTCCCTGGTCGGCGCCTGGCCGGTCAGCGAATTCGCGGGCCGCCCGATGGCGGTGGACCCGCGCGTGGCCCGGTTCAATGACTGGCTCGAGCGCCAATGAGGCGAAGCTACAAGCTTGCAGCAGTTCTCGTCGTCGCGTCGGTCGCGGCGTGGTACGGCTGGCGCCAGTACGAGCGGTACTGGCTGTCCCGGCCCATCGAGGCTCTGGCGACGCCCGCGGCCTTCGAGGTGGCGCCGGGCGACTCGGTGCGTGCCGTCGCCGATAGCCTGCATGCACGCGGCCTGCTCGATCGCCCCGGCATCTGGGTCCGCTACGCCAAGCGCTCCGGGCACACGACGCGCATCAAGGTCGGCGAGTACCAGCTTCCAGCCCGCGCCACGCCGGCCGGGCTGCTCGAGCAGTTCGTCGCCGGGCATGTCATCCTGCATACGCTGACGCTGCCCGAGGGCTGGAACATCCGGCAAGCGCTTGCAGCCATCCGCTCGCATCCGAAGGTGATGGTCGAGCTTGCCGGCCTGCCGGAGCAGGAATGGATGGCACGACTGGGGCTTTCCGGCCTGCATCCCGAAGGGCAGTTCTTTCCCGATACTTATCGCTTCCCGCGCGGCACGACCGATCGCGAGCTTCTCGCGCAGGCGCATGCGAAGCTGCAACAGGAACTACAGGCTGCCTGGCGACGCCGGGCGCCGGACCTGCCGCTCGATTCCCCGTACCAGGTACTGATCCTCGCGTCGCTGGTCGAGAAAGAGACCGGCGCCGAGGACGAGCGCCCGCTGATCGCGGGCGTTTTCGTGAATCGGCTGCGCAAGGGGATGCTGCTGCAGACCGATCCGACCGTCATCTACGGCATCGGCGACGAATTCGACGGCAACCTGCGGCGCCGCGACCTCCGCGGCGACACGCCCTATAACACCTACGTGCGCAGGGGGCTGCCGCCGACGCCGATCGCATTGGCAGGGCGCGCGGCGCTCGAGGCGGCGGTGCGCCCGGCCGAGACCGACGCGCTTTACTTCGTCGCGACCGGCAAGGGCGACGGCAGGCATTTCTTCGCAGCCACGCTCGCTGCGCACAACGCAAACGTCAAGCGTCACCTGGCCAACCTGCGTGCCGCCAGGCGCGCAGCGTTACCCTGAACCGGTGCGCGGACGCTTCATCACCTTCGAGGGTATAGAGGGCGTGGGCAAGTCCACGCAAGTGCAGCTCGCTGCCGAGCACTTGCGCGCACGCGGCATCGACCCGATCCGCACGCGCGAGCCGGGCGGGACGCCGCTCGCAGAGAAGCTGCGCGCCCTGGTGCTCGACCCGCAGCACGCACCGGTCGGCGCTGCGGCGGAGCTCTTGATGCTGTTCGCGGCGCGCGCGAGCCACGTCGAGACGGTCATCAGGCCGGGCCTCGAGCGCGGACGATGGATCCTCTGCGATCGCTTCACCGATACGACCGAGGCCTACCAGGGAGGCGGTCGCGGGATGAACGCCGACTGGATCCGCCGGCTGGCGCAGATCGCGCATCCGCGATTGATGCCGGATCTCACCCTGCTGTTCGATGCGCCGGCGGCCATGGCCCTCGCGCGCCAGCGCGATCGTGGCGCCGGCCGCGACCGGATCGAGGCCGAGGACGAGGCATTCTTCGAACGCGCGCGCCAGGCGTATCTCGCCATCGCAGCGCGTGAGCCGGCGCGACTCAAGATCATCGACGCGACCGCGAGCGAAGCAGCGGTAGCCGGCGCCGTCGCGAATGCCATCGACGCGGCTTTTCCTCTGACCGGTAGCTGACGCCATGGCAGAGGCCGAACGCGACCCGCCAAGCTTGCCGCCACCGGACTTAGGCCGGGCGCTCAGGCTTGCCGGTTTGCCGTGGCTCGGGCCGGCGCGTGCGCGTCTTGCCGGCATGCAGGACCAGGGCCGGATGCCGCATGGCATTCTGTTGGTCGGCCAGCCGGGTGCGGGACAGTTCGAGCTGGGGCTCTGGCTCGCAGCCCGCATTCTGTGCCGCGGCGAGCGCTCGCGGCCCTGCGGCGACTGCGCCGATTGCCAGCTGCTGCGGGCTGGCAGCCATCCGGACTTCCGGCGGGTCGGCGTGCTGCCGGACAAGAAAGACATCAGCATCGAACAACTGCGCTCCCTTTCGGAGGCCTTGTCCTTGCGCAGTTACCGCGGCGGGGCCAAGGTGGCTCTGGTCGAGCCGGCAGAGGCCATGAACATCAAGTCTTTCAATGCTTTGCTGAAGACTCTTGAAGAACCTTCGGATGACACCTTCCTGCTGCTGGCAACGAGCCGCAGCGACCGGATCCCGCGCACCATTGGAAGCCGTTGCATGCGGCTGCGCCTGCCGCTGCCTGAGACGAGCAAGGCGCTTTCCTGGCTAGCGGCGTCTGGCTCGCGCCCGGGCTGGAAGGGACTTCTGAGGCTCGCCAACGGGGCGCCCTTCCTCGCGCTGGATTACGCGGAGGCGGGTCTGGAAGCGCTCGATCGGGAGATGCAGGAGGCACTGATGGCGGCCGGAGGGGGCCGCGGCGATCTCGTCGGCTATGCCGAGGCCTGGGCGAAGAATACGCCGGCGGCGCGGCTCTCCTGGCTCGAATCGTGGTTGACACGCAACTTGAAGGAGGCGAGCCTGCCTGGTGATCTGGTTAACAATAATCGCTTACGATGGTTGCGGCCGCCGGGCCTGGAAACGAAGATACGAACCGGTTACGAGCTGTTGGACCAGCTCCGCGACGCGCGGCGGCTGGTGACCAGTCCCCTGAATACGGTACTGCTGTTCGAAGGGCTGCTGGTCGCGCTGGCGGCTTGGCTCGACAGGGCCGGAGGCAAGGTGCAGGAGTCGATCGATTGATGAAGATGCGGGCGCCATCGACCAAGCCTGGTCTCCTCACGCTGACCATCAAGGACAAGAGCGCCCTCTATCTGGCGTACATGCCCTTCGTGAAGAACGGCGGCCTGTTCATACCCACCAACAGCAGCTACCGGCTGGGCGACGAGGTGTTCATGCTCCTCAACCTGATGGGAGAGGAGGAGAAGCTGCCGGTCGCGGGCCGCGTGATCTGGCTGACGCCCAAAGGCGCCCAGGGCAAGCGCACCGCGGGCATCGGCGTCCAGTTCAGCGAGCAAGACCGCGGCACCACGCAGAAGAAGATCGAATCGTATCTCGCCGGCGCCCTCGGCGGCGACAAAGCCACTCACACGATGTAGAGGGGACGCTTCCCTTCACCGCCGCGGTGAAGGGA
>JBOHZL010000086.1:0-13392 GCA_050738495.1 Steroidobacteraceae bacterium
TCAACCAGCTTCTCGCTTCGCATCGAGAGCTGACTTCTGACGCATTCGCGTCAGACTGCACTGCTATGAAGATTTTGGAAGTAAGATCTGAACAGAGACTTCGTTGCGACGACCAGTTGAGCCCAGGGATTGAACAATCAAACAACAGATCGCAACGCTTATTCTGATTGCGGTCGCTGTCACAGGCACTCGTGCCGCCCAAGCTTTCCAGGCGTTTTCATCTGCCCAGGTTTGCCCTAAGTCGGGAAAGACATGAGTATGCTCAGAAGCTTTCACCAAAGTGAACGCTGTCGAAGCGTTGCTAGTCACAGAAGTGACAGCAGAAGGTCAGTTCAGCGGTCCTGACTACTTCGCGCAGCTCGAAGATTCTTCTGAAGTCGTGCTCCTCATATCTTCTACCTGGGAAGCCAGAGTTAAATACGACAAGACTTGTGCGCACGCGGGCCCTCACCACGCCGAGGCAATTCACATAGCGTGGGTCGATGACCCCGACTTGCCCCCCTTGCCTTTCAAAATTGAAGAGACCTCAGGTGACTACTTGCGTCCATCTTGCGACTGTGGCGCTGCCCCACCTTGATGGCCAGCGGCAGCGCTGTCGCAGTCGCGGCCACGCCCGCCCGTGTTGAGGGTCTCGAGCGAGCACCACAAGCCGCCCGCCGCAGCGCCGGCAGCTCCTTTGCATCGACACGGGGGAAATGCCGCCGCTTGCGGGGCCTCAGGATGTCGGCGGGCCTCACGTCCACTAATGGATTGCGGGCGGCGTAGTCGTGGGCCACCGCATAGCGCATGATCTGTCCGCAGTTCTGCAGCACCCGCCTCGCGATCTCTAGCGCGCCGCGTGCCTCGATCTTCTTCACGACATCGCGAAAGGCGGAGGTCGGAATTTCCGCGGGCACCCGGGCGCCGATCGCGGGGAAGACATCCTCCTCCAGGCGCTTGAGGACATAGTGCGCGTATCGCCCATGGCGGTGGGCTGACCAGCACACATGCCATTCACGGGCCACGATCTCGAAAGATTTGCCGACCGCCCGCTTCTTCGCCGCGGGGTCCACACCGTCGGCGAGCAACTCGCGCGCCTCGCTGAGGCGCTCGCGTGCCTTGGCGAGCGAGACATCCGGATAGACACCCAAGGCGAGAGTCTTTTGCTTGCCGTTGAAGCGGTAGTTGAACCGCCAGTAGCGGCCACCGCCTGGAAGGACCTTCAGGAGCAGCCCGTTCCCATCCGAAAGGCTGCGGGGGCGAGAGCCGGGTTTGACTGCGCGTATCCGTGCGTCGGTGGGCATTCTGATGGTATATCCACGCTCGCCCATGTTGGTACCAACAAAAGTACCATCACAATGGCGAACTACTCCGAAACGACAAGAATCGCCACGCGCCCGGAACACCCGGAGATTCAAGGGAATTCCCGGGATAGTGAGACAGCCTGGGCCGTCACGGAAAAGGTAATTGGCGGAGAGGGTGGGATTCGAACCCACGTAGGGCGTAATGCCCTCAACCGATTTCGAGTCGGTGCCGTTATGACCGCTTCGGTACCTCTCCTTGCGTGATTCCGGACGACCGTCAAAGCGGCCTTGACCGGAGCGGCTATTCTACAACAATGCAGCCCGAGCCCGCGCCGGCCGTTGGCCCCGCCAGGAACATCCGCAGCCGCTTCGGCATCCCCGCGATCGCGGTGCTGTGCCTGATGCTCGGCACCTGTTCGCGCATGCCCGGTACGTTCGAGCAGATCCGGCTGTCCGGCGCCGTCAAGGTCGTCACGCGCAACAGCCCCCTCAGCTACTACCTCGGTGCCGCCGGGCCCGAAGGACCGGAATACGAGCTCGCACAGGGCTTCGCGCGCAGGCTCGGCGTCAGGCTCGAGCTCGTCCTGGTCGAGTCCGGCGCTGCGGCAATCGAGGCCGTGCTCAGGAATCGCGCACACCTCGCAGCCGCCGGCATCATCGCCAGCAGCGAACGGCGGGAACTCGCGCTGTTCGGGCCCGTGTACCAGCGGATCGACCAGCACGTGATCTATCGCGTGCAGGACAAGTTGCCGAAATCGCCTGCCGATCTCGTCGGCCGGCGCATTGTTGTGATCGCGAATTCGACGCATGCGGCGAGTCTTGCCAATCTGGCGCGGGACTGGCCGGCATTGCGCTGGCGCGAGGTCGATGGCCAGGACCAGCTCGACCTGCTTTCGCAGGTCGCGAGCGGGGCCGCCGACGTCACGATCGCCGACTCGACCGAATTTTCCCTCGGCCGCCATTTCCATCCGGAGCTGCGTCCCGCATTCAAGCTCGCCGAGTCCGAGGCGATCGCCTGGGCCATGGCGCCGCGGAGCACCGACCTGCTGCCGGAAGTCGAGGACTATTTTTCCGAGATCGAGTCGATCGGCGAGCTCGCCGGCATCATCGAGCGGCACCGCCGCTCGCTGGTGCGCTTCGACCGCGTGGACGCGGCAAATTTCGTCAGCGGCGTGCGCGAACGCCTGCCGCGCTACCAGGCGTGGTTCCAGGAAGCCGGCGCTGCGACCGGCATCGACTGGCACCTGCTCGCCGCCATCGGCTACCAGGAATCGCGTTGGGACGAATCGGCAGTGTCACCGACCGGGGTGCGGGGACTCATGATGCTGACGGCCGAGACCGCCACGCGGGTCGGGGTCAGCAACCGCGACGATCCGCGCGACAGCATCATGGGCGGTGCCAGGTACCTGCGCCTGGTCAAGAAGACGATTCCGGCGCGCATCCCGGACCCCGATCGCACCTGGCTCGCGCTCGCCGCTTACAACGTGGGCTTCGGCCATCTGGAAGACGCGCGGATACTCGCCCAGGAGCGCGGCAAGGACCCGGACGACTGGGAAGCCGTCAGGGAGTCGCTCCCGCTGCTTGCCCAGGAGCGCTGGTACACGCGCACGCGGCGTGGTTACGCGCGCGGCTGGGAGCCGGTCGGATTCGTGCGCAACGTCCAGACCTACGCGGAACTGATGAAATGGATGATCGACGAGGAGCCGGAATCAGCGCCGGCGGGCGAAGAAGCGCTTGAGTAGCGCGCCGCAGTCCTCCGACAGCACGCCGCCGTAGGCCTCGACGCGGTGATTGAACTCCGGCGCAGCCACCAGGTTGAAGGCGCTGCCGGCCGCGCCCTGCCGCGGATCCCAGGCCCCGAACACCAGCCGCGCGATGCGCGCATGCGTCATCGCAGCCGCGCACATCGGGCAGGGCTCGAGCGTCACATACAGTGTTGCGCCGCCGAGGCGGTAGTCGCCGACCTGCCGCGCGGCCGCGCGCAGCGCCAGGATCTCGGCGTGGGCGGTCGGATCCTGCGCGCCGACCGGCTGATTCCAGCCCTCGCCGAGGAGCTCCTGGTCGCGGACGACGATGGCGCCGACCGGCACCTCGCCGTGGTCCTCCGCGCGCGCCGCCAGCTCGATCGCGCGGCGCATCCATTGCGCATCGACATTCGTCGCCACGCTAGCGGCGACGCGTATCGATCGCGATCCAGTTGACCTCCCAGGTCCGACCGCCATCCGCCGAGAACGACTGCTCGAAGCGCGCGGCGTCAGCCGTGATGTCCGAGATGACAAACCGCACCAGGATCGCGCGGCCATTGAAGGTGTCCTGGCCATAGAACTCCGCGCAGTTGCCGCTGAAACCGCCGAACAGCGGCGGCGTCAGGACGCCATTGCGGGCGCTGGCGAAATTCAGGCTCCACTGCCGCGACTCGGGGTTGTACAGGCGCAGAGACAGGCCCTCGATGCGGCCCGATGCGCCCTCGACATCCAGTTCAACCAGATTGGCACGG
Source organism: Steroidobacteraceae bacterium (assembly GCA_050738495.1). GTDB lineage: Bacteria > Pseudomonadota > Gammaproteobacteria > Steroidobacterales > Steroidobacteraceae > SCUD01. Next base: position 3,781 of record JBOHZL010000086.1, read on the forward strand.
CCACCCAACACCTCGCGGACGATGCTCGTTCCCTCGTAATCGATCCAGGTGGTCGAACCGCTCAGGGGCTCTTGCAGACGCCGCAGCTTCGTCGTCCAGGTGCCGATCTCGAAGTCGAAATCCTGCTGCCCGTCGCGATCGGCCCGGGCCTGCTGCGGGCAGGTGGCCGGTGCCCGCTGGGCCGGCTCGGCGATCGCCGGCATCGCCTGCAAGCCGACGAGCAGTGCGACCAGCCATTTCATCGCCACCGGATGCGCTCCTCCGCGTCGTCCACCACGACGACGTCGTATTTTTCGAGCATGGGCATGACCAGCGATTCCAGTTCGCGTTTCCACAACTCTCCTTCGTAGAACGCTGCCTTCATGCGCTCCCGCGCGGGCAGGTCCGGGAATCCGCGCATGAAGAAGAACACGTCGGGGTCCTCGACCGACAGGAATGGCCCGAGGATCGTCATGCCGATTTCGGCATGTGCCGGCACGGATTTCGAGCGGAAGATGTCCAGGAACCGGCTGCGCAAGCCCGGCTTTGTCTTGTAAGTCCGCATTTCGACGATCATCGTGCTACCTTCCCGTGCATGTTCGCGCGGCCGGTGCCGGCCGTGCAAGAACGCACCTTTCGGTAACCGGGAGCGATGTCCGTCTTGGAGAAGTCGGCCTCATCGGCATCCGCCGCGGGCACATTCGAGCGCGTCGCGACGGGCTGTCCGCTCACGGCGGCGCTCAACGCCATCGGTGGCAAGTGGAGCCTGATCTGCCTTTACTGGCTGGAAGGTGGCGTGCGCCGGTTCAATGAGTTGCGCCGGCTGATACCCGAGGTGTCACACAAGGTGCTGGCTGAGACGCTCAGGAACCTGGAGCGGGAAGGACTCGTTTGCCGCACCGTCCGTCCCGCGGCCGTATCGCATGTCGAATACGGCATTTCGGCACACGGTCAGTCGGTCCTGCCGATCCTCCATGCCGTGCGCCTCTGGGGCCACCAGCAGCTCGATCGCCGGGCATCGCCGGATGCGAACGGCGGCACGCCGGACGTCACGGGGGAGACCTGCGCCATCGATTGAACGGCGCAGGGGAATGTGCTATTCCCGCGCTCGGGGATCAAGGTCCATCACTTCACAAGAAGGGCCTGCCATGAATACTCCGACACGGCCGGCTGCGGCGCTCGCCCTGCTGTGGCTCCTTCTGCAATCTGCAACGTCGGCCGCTGCCCCGGCGGGCGGCGAATCGATCCACGTGCCGCTGCTGAACTGGCTGCCGTGCGTGGAATTTCCCGGCGCCGAATGCGCGACGGCCCGGGTTCCGCTGGACTACGACGACCCCGACGGACCGCGCACGACCATTGCACTCGCCCGGATCCCGGCCAGCGATCCGGCGCGCAGGATCGGGACCTTGTTCCTCAATCCGGGCGGGCCCGGCGGCGCCGGCCTCGACCTGATATTCGGCGGCTTCGGGTCTTTCGTCGCCGACCAGCTCCACGGCCGTTTCGATGTCGTCGGTTTCGACCCGCGCGGCGTCGGGGCCTCCGAGCCCTTGCATTGCTTCAGGAATGCGGCGCAGCTCAATCAGTTCTTCGCCGAAATCCCGGTCTTTCCGTACCGCCACGTGCAGGAGCGGCCGTTCTTCACCAACTTCAGCGCGCTTGCCGACCATTGCTTCGCGCGCGGCGGCCGCATCGTGCGGCACATGAGCACGGCGGACGTGGTGCGCGACCTGGACTTGCTGCGTCAGGCCGTGGGCGATTCCAGGCTCAACTACCTCGGCTTTTCGTACGGCTCGTACATCGGCAATACCTACGCCAACCTGTTTCCGGGCAAGGTGCGTGCACTCGTCATAGATGGCGTGCTCGACCCCCGGCTCTGGTCGAATGGCCGCCAGATCGTATCCGACCGGATCGCGACGGCCGAGGAGTTCGAGGAGTTCTTGAGACTCTGCGACGAAGCGGCGGTCAATTGCGCGCTCAGCGGTCCGCAGGGTGCATCGCAGCGCTTCTTTGCGCTGGCACGGGCGCTGCGCGATCAGCCGCTGGTCTTCGACGACGGGTCCTTCTATTCCTATGACTTCCTCGTGGCCGATGCGACCGGCGCGATGTACAGCCCGGAGTTCTGGCCGGACTTCGCGGCGTTCTTTGCGTTCCTGGCCGAGGCCGTGCTCGACAATCCGGTCGCCGCCGCAGACGCGCGGGCGCTCAGGGAAGCGATTCTCGACAGCCTCGATCCCGATCGCGCCGATTACCCCAACGGCTTCGACGCGTACTACGGCAACCAGTGTGCCGATACGCAGTATCCGGGCACGCTGGCCCGGTTCCGCGAAGTCGGCGAGTTCGCCGAAGCCGGGTCGATCTTCGGTCCATTCTGGTGGTGGCAGAATGCCGGCTGTGCCCATTGGCCGGTCGCCGCCGACCGCTATGCGGGTCCCTGGGCCACGACGACGTCCAAGCCGGTGCTCGTCGTCGGCAACCACTTCGACGGCGTCACCGATTACGCGGGCGCCGTCGCCTCAAGCAAGCTACTGAAGAACAGCCGCCTGTTGACCTATGCCGGGTGGGGCCACACGGCGTACGGCCGGAGCGAGTGTGTCACGCGGCACGTCAACGCCTACCTCCTGCACGGCGGCCTGCCGAAGGAAGGCAAGGTCTGTCCGGCAAACCCGAATCCATTCGAGGTGGCCGCACTGCGCATTGCCGCGCCGTCCGTGCCGCTGATCGGATTGCCGCCTCCTTCATGGCCGGGCTGGCGGTGAAATCCGGAACTGCGTGCTTCACTCCCACTCGATAGTGGCAGGCGGCTTGCCCGAGACGTCGTAGACGGCGCGCGACACGCCCTTCACCTCGTTGACGATCCGGCGTGCGACGTGTCCGACAAGGTACTGACCGAGACCTGCGGAACCTCGAGCGGGAGGGTTTAGTCTGCCGCACCGTGCGATCGGCAACGCCGTCGCAGTCGGGTATCGCACCTCGGAGCATGGAGAATCGGCCTTGCCCCTCATGCATGCCGCGCGTCGTTGGGTGCGCGAGCACCAGGCACGAAAGGGATCCTAACGCCGCCCGCCAGTGCTCGGATCGGGGATTGTCACGTCTTTTTTTTAAGCCCTCGGTGATCAGCGGAGGCTCGATCTTCTGGAGCTCTGCTGCGACCCTTTCCATCCGATGCATTGCGCGAAGGTGGTTGCGGCCGGCGATCTTCAGCACGTCTTCGTCGGAGTAGCCACGGCGCAATAGCTCAGCGAAAAGATGCGGGTAGCGCGTCACGTTGCCAAGGCCGATCACCATGTCGCTGTCGTCGGCGTGGTAGTAATCCGTGCCGATGCCGATGTGATCGGCTGCGCTATGAAAGTCGCCCCGACATCCTACTCATCGAATGTGAGTTTGGCCGCGGCGGGTTGCTCAAGCGCGTTCGACTGCTTCAAGGCGGCGAACGCACGCTCCTTCGAACGCACTTCCAGCCAGCGGCTGAAGCGCGCAACGCGCGAGAGCATCCGCACGAAGGGTACTGGATACGCGGTGTTCGACATCGCCTTCAGCGCCGAGATGTAGTCGTCGCGATAGACCGTCGGGATAATGATGCGCGTGAGCCCCGCGTGGGTCAGGAATAGATTCAGGGCGAGACGTGAGGTGCGACCATTGCCGTCGACGAAGGGATGCACTTCGGCCATCACGAACGTAGCGAGCGCTGCCCGCTGCTCCGGCGTCGGCGCACTCATGATGATTTCATAGCCCTTCTCGAGCGTACCCAGGACGAGCTCGGGCGTGACGAATATCGTGTTGCCGGCGCGGTTACCCTCGGTCTTGAACTCACCCGGATTTTTGGACCAGCGTGACTCGATGACCTGTCGATTCCACGCCTGAAGCTGGGCGGCAAAGGCCTCGAAATTCTGAGGGATCACAGGATCCCCTTTTGATTTCAGGATCGCCTGGTAAGTGCCCAGAATGTCGTGCGAGTCATCCTCCCGGAATCGCAGCGCACGGCCCCGGACCACGATGTCGTGCGCCTCTTCGAGTTCGAACTCAGTGCCTTCGATGTAGTTGGAAAAGTAGGTCTCGATGAAGGCCTGGAGATGCGGATCCGCCTGCGGATCGGCAGGCAGCACTTGCAGAGGATTCTGCTGCAGCTCGGCGGCCAGTGTCTGAAAAAGCGCGACTCGTGCATCATCGTAAGGCCTGCCTGCGGCGCGTGCGATTGCTGCGCGCGCGCTCAAGCGCACAGTGCGCGTGCCAAGCAGCGCACCGATGGTTGCATCCAGCCGCTTGAATTCGTCCTGCAGGCCCAGCGGCCCGGCAATGGCTCGCGCGGTGTCTCGAATCTTGTGGATGCCACCGCCGATGTCGTGACTGATGAAGCGATCGAGCCATGCCTCGACCCCCTCGGCCCCCAGCGTGCGTCGCTCCGAAGGATCGCCGCGGCTGGCGGTGAGATTCTCGAGCAGTGCACGCGCCTGGCTCGAGATGAAGGTATCGCCGGCGAAGGTGGGAATCCGGATGTCGGAATCGAGCGGTCCGGGACCCTTCGTCATGCGGAGGGTCACGCCGGCCAGTCTGAAATCCCGGCGATTGGGACCGGTGAGAAACACATTCTCGGCGGCCGTCGGCCGGCCGCCGTCAAGCGCCGTACGGTGCGAGATGATGCTGCCACGGGCAATGAGCGAACACAGCGCAAAGAGTTCGCGATGGACAATGGCGTCGAGCGGCTGCACCAGATCATCGGTGTAGATGCCCGGATAAAGGCGACGCAGCTGGCCCTGCTGGGCGAGCCGCTGGAGACGACGCGCCTGCGTCTTGTCGTCCCCGGCAAGAACGAGGGGCATGTCGCTGATCTCCGCATAGGAGGTGAAGTCTGGCCCCGTGTGTCGCTATTCTATACACAATTGGACGTAATTGTCGCAAATCTACGCACAACCTTTCAGGACCATACATTTCGGCCGGCGCACAGCTCACTCAAACACCCCATTGGCTGACCTCCGCCCGCCCGGAATTCCACCCGTCACGGCCCTCGTGCGCGCCCACCGCCGGCACCGCCGACGCTCCGCCGCGCGAATTTCGCCGCCGGCCCCGAATCCGGGCGGAACGCGTGGAAGGTCAGGTCGCCGGGTCAATCAGGCCAAGGCAGGCCATTCGCGGCTGAAGCCGCCCCTGCAGTCGCCCTACTCCCACTCGATCGTCGCCGGCGGCTTGGCGGCAGCGGGGCAAGTGCTCATCGAACTGGATCCGACGCTGGCAAGGGCGGAAGCTGAGCGTGTGACCGGGGAGCTGGAGAAGTGGACCCACCAAATTAGACAGTTTTCGTGGTCGGGATAAGTGGGGATCCGCGGTTCATGCCGCCGCCGCGAGCGGCGGATAGTACTTTCAAAGGCCCTGCTCGCAGCGACCGAGCGCCTGCCCCACGGCCCGAACAGCTGAATGGGACTTGATGCCCACCTCTGCGAGGCCCTGATCAGCCCGTGAGCCCCGTTCGATCCGGCCTGCAGGACTCTCACATCCGCCGCTCCCCGACCCGCCCCACACCGGGCGCGACCGGGCCCATCCCGCGGCCGTGAATCCGCGCAGCTGCGCCTCTCGATCGGATGACGTGCCGACGCACGGCCGCCGAGTCGTAGTGGCGGTCCGCGCGGGCCGCAGCGCCACGACGGAACGATCATCCCGGCGGCGCCGGACACGCTGTGGGGTACCGATCTGACGACCACACTGACCATCGCCGACGGCCCGGTCGCGGTGTTCGGCGCGATCGAGGCGAACATCGCCCACGGGCTCAGCGTTCGCCATGACCACAGCAGCCAGTATGTCAGTGCTGCGTTCCAGGGCGAGCTCGCGTTCCTTGGCATCCAATCGAGTCCGTCGTTCGTACGGGCAGCGGAGGGCCACGGCTGCGCCGAGCGCGTGATCCGCACGCTCAAGGAGCAGCTGCTGTGGGTGCGGGCGTTCGCGACCGTCGAGGAACTGCGGGTCGCGCTGCTGGCATGGGCCGATCTCTACAACCGCGAGTGGCTGATCGAACGGCATGACTTCAATCCGCCAGCCGAAGCGCGCCGAGCATTCTATGCGAACCGCGAGAAACTCGCGGCGTGACGACTGCAGTGACCATCAATCCACTGTCCAGGAAATCCTTGATCGCTACACCTGCGCACTATTTGCCGGCATGCTCAGTAAGAATTGGTGCCTGGCATCTGTATTGGCGTCTAGATTCTCACTTCACGGTGAGGTCCCGCTTTCAGCGGTCTGCTCGAGCTGGGCGACGTGCAAGAGTTTTCTCTCGATTCAAAAAGAGTCGGCGTACCAACGCCTTTGCTGGTCGGCATGCTTTGTCAGAAGCTCTCGCGCCAGGGCCGCAAGTCAAGTTCATGGGTCCATGCGTTACGTTGCTGTCGATGCAGCAGCAAATAGGCCTCGGCGATCCGGTCTGGATCGAGCATCCCGTCTTCCCCAAAACGCTCGTCGGTACACGTTGTTGTTGACCTAACGCGGTCGCCATCGATTGCGCCGTCAATGATGACGTGGGCCACATGGATTCCCTTTGGCCCAAACTCCCGCGCCAGGCTCTGTGCCACCATGCGTAAGGCGGCCTTTGCTGCCGCGAAAGGTGAAAAATTTGCCCGGCCACGCAAACTGGCAGTGGCTCCCGTAAAGATGAGCGTGCCGAACCGCCGTTCGAGCATCGCTGGCAGCACCGCCTGCGCCAACAGAAATGCAGCGAAGGCATGAGCGCGCCAGTGCTCCTCGAAGACTTTCGGATCTACCTGGAGAAAAGGCGAAGCGCGGTTGCCGCCTGCGTTGTGGACAGCGATATCGATCGGCCCCAACGCTGCTGCACTTGCAGCGAACCGTGCGATGTCTGCCGGCTCAGTGACATCCCCAACTTCCACGCGCGGCGCCGGGCCAACCGACGCGATGCTGTCCGCCGCTCGCAGAAGTTTGTCCGGACTTCGTCCGGCGATGACGACGCGATGGCCAGCGGACGCAAGGGCTCGCGCCGTTGCGGCTCCAAGCCCTTGTGGTGATCCGACCCCGACTATCAGAGCGCTGCCTTCTTGGACCTCAGTCATGACTTGTAGTTAGGGCCATCACGGAAAAGTAGCCGAAGGTGTTCCCATGACCTGAACTAATGGCTCAGCGGAGAGCAGCCGCCCGCTGGGGCGAGGACGAATTGGTTACAGCCGCTCAGGACATCCCAAATGTGTCCCGCAATGGCAGCTAGAATGCTATGCAGACTTTGCCCATGTGACCGCCTGCCTGCAGGTGAAGAAGAGCAGCCCTGCTATCTTCAAATGGGAAAACCTTATCGATGATGGGATGGAGGCGCTTGCTGTTGAACCAATGAACCATTTCCTCCAGCATCGATCGGGACCCAGTTTCGATGCCGTCGAGCCGCAGATTCTTCTGAAATACCTCACCCAGATTGATCTGCGCGACTATTCCCCCGACCAGACCGACGATGCTGACAACGCCCCCTATCGATGCAGAGAGTATGGACTGACCTAGTGTGGTCGCACCGCCAATGTCGATGGCGTGATCGACACCCCGCCCATCTGTAAGTTCAATGACCTCCCTGCCCCAATCGCGGTGTTTCACATAGTTGACCGTCTCTGAAGCGCCGAATTCCCGCAGACGATTGAGCTTGATGTCCGAGCTCGAAGTGGCGATAACCTTGGCGCCGGCTGCCACAGCGATCTGGAGAGCGAAAAGGGATACGCCGCCTGTGCCTTCCACAAGGACAGTGGATCCCGATCCAAGAGAATTCGCCCGCGTCAGCGCGTGCCATGCGGTCAGTGCAGCTGCTGGCAGGGTCGCCGCCTCAGTGTCAGTCAGGTAGTCCGGCGCCGGAACCACGGCCGACGCATCGAGCACGACTTGTTCGGCTAATACGCCGTCAGCCGAAGGGCCGCCGAGCGCGCCTTCGCGATTTTCTGCGGTCAGCGGCCCGGAAATCCATTTGGGCAGAAACGTCGTGATGACCCGCTGACCGGCGCGGACGCGATCGGTTCCTGGCCCGATGGACTGTACAACACCAACGCCGTCGGATACCGGAATGCGTCCCGTCGGTGGCCGCCAGCGGTCGCGACCCTGGGTGACAAGTAGATCACGAAAATTGAGAGATACGGCGCTCATGCGAATGAGCACCTGACCGACGCCAGGAGGGGGCGGATCCGGCCGTTCGACTGGCCGAAGGTCATTGATGTTAAGGGAGGAAGGGACTTCGATGAGCCGCATGCTCGCTCCGCTTACAGGAAATTCCCGAAGTAGGATCTCAGGGGTTCACTATCAATGGTTAGTTCTTGGTTTTCTATGCTACATTTGACAAACTTTTCAGAATCTGTCGATGTTTATTAGGCGTCTCATGGGTCATGCCTCACAATCGAAGGATCTCTCCTTGGACACGGTCAATGAACGCATTATCGAGGTCCTTGCGGACAATTCTCGCATCTCACTGAAAGATCTGTCTCGAGAGGTTGGCTTGTCCTCTCCCACGGTGGCGGAGCGTATCAAGCGGCTGGAGGATCGCGGCTTCATTCGGAGATTCACGATCGAAGTCGATGCTCAAGCATTAGGCTATGAGCTCCAGGCCATCGTGCGCTTGAAGCCAACGCCCGGTGCCTTACTTGCTGTCGAAAAAATGATTCAGGACACGCCGGAATTTGTGGAATGCGACAAGGTCACAGGCGATGATTGCTTCGTTGGTCGCCTTTACGTCCGCTCCATGGAGCATTTGGACAAAATACTGGATCAGCTTTCAGATCGAGCGCAGACCAACACGGTGATCGTCAAATCGACGCCCGTGGCACGCCGGCTTCCGCCATTGTAGTTGCCCCAAGCTCTTCGGGGGCCGCCATCCAACGTGGCACGTGTCCATGTACGGACGAACACGTGGTTGGTCCAGCAATCACAATGGCCGATGACAACTGGCGGTTAGCCGCAGCGACTGTACGCGGATAGTACTTTCAAAGGCCCTGCTCGCAGCGACCGAGCGCCTGCCCCACATCCCGAACAGCTGACTGGGACTTGATGCCCGCCGCTGCGAGGCCCTGATCAGCCCGTGCGCCCCGCTCGATCCGGCCCGCAGGACGCTCACATCCGCCGCTCCCCGACCCGCCCCACAGCGGGCGCGACCGGGCCCATCCCGCGGCCGTGAATCCGGCGCAGCTGCGCCTCTCGATCGGATGACGTGCCGACGCACGGCCCGGCGTCTACCGCAGCGTGCGCTGCCGCGGCGGTGGCGGTGCCCGCGCAGCCCGCGGCGCCAGCTCCGGCTCCGGCGGGCCGGATGCTCGATCCAGATGCGCCAGCATGCGCGGAATGACTGCAGGGTCTTCGATGCTCGCGATCACCCGCAAGCCGTCCATGGCAGCGGGCACCGCTGTCGATCTCGATCTCGAACACCCGCTTCAGGCGCTGCGCCCAGCTCATGGCGACAGGGCGCGCTGTCGCCGGCTGGTCCGCGCCCTCCTCGGCGCCCTTCCCGCCCGGGCCACGCCTGGCCGGCGTGATCGCCGCTCGCCACTTGCTGTGCGGCGCGAACACCCCATGGTACCGGGTCAGGTGCATCCGCGGCGGCGGAACCAGGGCGGCGAGGCGGGCCATCCGGTGCAGCGGCTCGAGCACGATAGGCGTCGTGCCGTCGCGGTACGGGTT
>JBOHZL010000087.1:0-13370 GCA_050738495.1 Steroidobacteraceae bacterium
GCCGGTACCCATCGAGCCATTGGTGCGGCCGGTACCCATCGAGCCATTGGTGCGGCCGGTACCCATCGAACCGTCGGCGCGGCCAGTACCCATCGAGCCATTGGTGCGGCCGGTACCCATCGAACCGTCGGCGCGGCCAGTACCCATCGAGCCGTCTGAGGCAATACAGTTACTTAGTACTAAGCCATTGGGACTCGGCTGAGTGCCCCTAATAACAACTATCGTTCCTTTGACGGCGGGCCGATCAACTGTTGCGAACTTCGAACTGGAATAATCGACAACAACGTTGCTCAGTTGCATTCGGCCGAGCAGAACGCTGTTCTTTGAAACCGCTGACTTAAGAAAGACTTCACTTGCACCTGGCACGTAGCGAGCTGGCACAGACCGCACCTCGAGAACCCTCTCGCGGACTCCGCGTCGTGACCAGTCAATCACGGCGGCGTAGTCGCCAACTTGGAAGCGGTCATCTACAGCCGGCTGCACTCGATACCCAAGCACGTCAATCCCGTTGGCCGCGGAAACGCGATCTACACGGCCAAGTGCCACCAGGTTTGAACCAAAAGTAGAAAGTGCGCGGCCAACATCACTACGTGCACCGCCGTTCAGTTTTGGGCTGACGCAACCAGTTTGCGCATTTGCCTCGATCGACGTCACCATTAGGAGGGTCGCTGCAACACCTGCTGTCGCAATTGACTGCAATGAAGTTGTCATTTGAATTCCCACCCTGTTACATCCCTTGTTCTGACTGTTCGCTCTGTTCGTCATCCAACAGAGTCGCAAGCATTTCCTGGAACTTCTTATCGTCTGCTAAATCATCTTTGTACAAATACAGCCCCACCCCAACACTCAGCTTCTTGTCAACACCGTCTTTGGGCCTACGAAACAGCGCAAACTGCGTCTCCAAGTCTTCGATCACGTCTTGCAACCGGTCTCGTACCATGTCGCTAAACGGTATCCAATCTTCCTCGCGGATGCCGTAATCAGGAAAAACCCATCGCTCGAATCGTCTCCTGCCCGCGTCTTGCTCGCCCAAATTGTGATCAATCGTTTCTACGTATCTGCGCACTCCTCGTGCGAAAATCTCGATCAACTCCGGCGCCATTTGCTCAGGAATGAACGTGCGTTTAAGCACATGAATCATTCCGCTCTCTTCAGCAATCTTCGCAGCGCCAATACCCAGCAGCTCTTCGAGCATCAACTGTGGTTCGATGCCTTTAGCGTATCGAGCCACCAAGTCTTCAAACGAAGGACCTCCCCTGGCCTCTCGACTGAACCCTAGATCCCGCGGAAACCCATATGGGCCCATGTACTCCGGATCGTTGTGCCAGCCCTGTAATACGTTCGCGATATGATTTGCGTTGCTTTCAAGAGCTCGTCGAAGACGGTCTTCTTCGCCGAGGACTCGTTCGAAATCTCGACGCGCTATGCCAGTGGTAATTGAGAGTCGCGAGTACGACATCGGTCGCCCTGGTACGGCAAAGTCAGTCGCTGCAACCCTTGCGTATGCCCCCTTAAGAACTTCGGAAATTTCGTTGAACGAAATCCCGTTTCGCAAAAGGATCCTCACCAGAGGAACCATCAAGTACCTAAATGCAGCGAGTAGCCTTAAGTTAACGGAGTAACCCGCTGACATGACTTAATGTATCCTTTAACTTATTGAGAGTAAACATAACTTTACACTTGTTGGCGCGAGCGATCGCAGAACCCGTGGCCGAGCCCAAGACGTGAAAGCCTGGAATTAACCGAGTTGGTCCGAGTTAATTCTTATCAATCAATTAGATACTGGCAACACTTATGGTAGTGAGCTTGGGAAATCGTATATCTAATTATTTATGAAGGAGTTAGCAAGTAGGGCGCAGCCTACTCCGCACCGGCCGCTCCCCCAAGTCGATAAAGTATGCGCCCGCCCCTAGTTCTAGATATCGCCCCGATGGACTTTCGCGCTTGGCATTTCGCTCGAGCCACTCGTCGACTGAATCGATGAACTCCTGGCCCTTGTTGCGCACAAGTTGATCGAAGATCGGCTCAAGTTCGATCGCAACTGCAACGGTACATGCTCTTTCAAATCGGGCCTTACTTGAGCCAGAAACACTGCATACATTTCGATGCACTACTCTCAGATAAGCTTCGAGTTGCCTTAGAAGTCCATCGGTGGCTAGCAATCCACCAGCAGATGAACGACCCAACAAGAAGGTCGGAGTTTCAGGCTTGATCATCCCATCACCCCCAACTGATACCGCACCGAAATCCACAAGCGCATTCAGGATCTGAGTCGAGGAACATTTGCATCCTGCAAAGCTGCATAGCGCGTCAAAGGATTTTTCACCGTCGAAGCACACAAGTTGCTTAGGAAATCCATCGCCATCAACCCAATTGATGTTTCTCCTCCAAGCGCACATCACTTCCATACAGTCGCGCAGCAAATGGCCGAGTTCCGTATAGGTAGGACCCTCAACTTGTTTCTCAACCACGGCTTGAGTCGACTCGGACATTGCTTGTCGAATCATTGGAAGCGTCGCACCACCTGCAATCAACAGATCTGTGAATAGGCGCACTACGTCATTGAGAAGCTGCTGGCCATGTCGGGCTGCGGATTCAAGTTCAGATGCCTGCGTCGACATTACATCCCCCTCATTTATCTTTTGACACGCACGGAATTACTCAACTCAGTAAGATGCGTTTCACCTGAACAGGTCGAACACTTTGCATACAACGAGAGTTGCAAGTTCGTGAACTATCAACCAAGCCGAAACTTGCAAAGCCGCATGCCACGGGCTCATCCCAATCTAGTGGGTGCCTGCCTCCGCCTCCTCCGCCCTCTGGCCAGAATCATGCTGCGGCATGGTCTTACGACCTATGATTTCTCCCGTGTCGCCAATATTGCCTTTGTTCAGGCCGCCCGGGATATCCTACGCGAGCAGGGGAAACCGTTGAGTTTCTCGCGCGTTTCGACAATTACAGCGCTGCACCGTCACGTCGTCAGCGATATTGTTAACTCGGGGGAATCAAGCGCAGGCGATCTGGCTGAAGACAAGGACTATCGCCGCAACCGCCTGGCAAGGGTGCTGACCGGCTGGTTCGAAAGTCCCGAATACACGGACGCCGAAGGTCGTCCGCGGAATCTGCCGGTCGATGGGCCTGCGCCGTCTTTCGCGACACTCGTACACGCGTTCAGCGGCGACATCTATCCGGCAATAATTCTCGACGAGCTGGTGCACGTCGGTGCGATTCGGAAGGTGAAGGATGGCTCGCTGCGGGCCGTCAACCGCCGGTACACGCTCGGCGGCGCCGACCCTGCCGCGATCGAACACCTGGGCCGCACGGCACGCGACGTACTCGGCACGCTCGAGCACAACCTGGCAGCGCCAGTGGAATCGCGGCACTATGACGACGGAGTTGTCTCGCTTTCACTCGACTGCGCCGCCTTGCCGTTATTCCGCCGGCTGTTGCGCGAGCGTGGCGCGGCATTTCTCCAGGACATTGAGGGCTGGATCTCCGAGCATGAGATGCCAAGCGCGCCCGGCGCTCTTCGTGCGGGCGTCATCGTGCAGATGTTCGTCGAGAGCAAAGAGGAACCTGGCGAATCGCCTCGGGAGCCTCGCGTAGACTGATCAACGCTTGCGGTGGACCAGTCTCAGGAACTCGTCTTCGTCGAGAATCTTGATGTCGAGCTCCGTTGCCTTGCGCAGCTTGGATCCCGTATTCTCGCCAACGACGACGTAGTCCGTATTCTTCGAGACACTGCCCGCGACCTTGCCCCCGAGTTTGCGGATGAGGTCCCCTGCCTCGTCGCGCGATATCGTGGACAGCTTTCCGGTCAGGACAAGTGTCTTGCCACTCAACGATGAACCGGCAGCGGCGGCTTTCTTGATCTTCGGCCAATCGATGCCGAGTTCGACCAGCTCCTCAATGACCGTGGCATTGCGCTTTTCCGCCATGAACGCATGCACGTGGGCGGCGGTGACCGGGCCGATGTCGGGCACTTCTTCTATCTCTTCTACCGTGGCGCCTCGAAGGGCATCGACGGTACAGAAATGACGTGCCAGCGCTTCCGCGGTTGCTTCCCCGACGTCTCGGATTCCAAGCGCGAAGAGGAAGCGCGCGAAACTAGTCTGCTTGCTGCGGCCGATCGCCTCCAGCAGCTTGGACGCTGACTTTTCTCCCATCCGTTCGAGATTGCCCAGATCCTCCTTGCTGAGCCGGTACAGGTCGGCGGGATCCTTGACCCTCTTTTCGTCGACGAGCTGGTCGATGAGCTTGGTGCCGAGTCCGTCGATATCGAGCGCCCTGCGCGATGCGAAATGACGCAATGACTCCTTCAGTTGCGCGGGACAGACAAGCGCGCCGGTGCATCGTGCCACCGCCTCCCCTTCCGCCTTCTCAACGTCCGAGCCGCAGACCGGGCATTTCTCCGGCAGTCGAAGCGGCGACGTATCTGCTGGGCGCTTGTTGAGCATCACCCGCACGACCTCCGGAATCACGTCGCCGGCACGGCGGAGTATCACGGTGTCCCCGATGCGCACGTCCTTGCGCTGCAGCTCGTCGATGTTGTGCAGCGTGGCGTTGCTGACCGTGGCGCCGCCGACGAAAACCGGCTCGAGCCGCGCGACAGGTGTCAGCGCTCCGGTGCGCCCGACTTGCCATTCGACGGCGCGCACGCGCGTCATCTCCTCGTCCGCAGGGAATTTGTGGGCGATCGACCACCGTGGTGCACGCGCGACGAAGCCCAAGGCCTGCTGGTGCTTGATCAAATCTACCTTGTAGACGACGCCGTCGATCTGGTACGGCAGTTCACCGCGGCGCCGTCCGATTTCGTCGTAGTAGGCAAGCAGTCCTGCGACTCCTTCGACGACACGCGATTCGGGCGAGGTACGCAGTCCCCAGTCGCGAAGCTGCGTCAGGATCCCGCTATGACGATCTGGCAGGTCGCGACCTTCGACGACCGCCGCGCCGTAGAAGTAAATTTCAAGCGGCCGCGATGCAGCGAGCCGCGGGTCGAGCTGGCGCAGGCTGCCGGCGGCGGCATTGCGCGGGTTCACGAAGACCTTCTCGCCTTTCTCGGCAGCACGCCGGTTCATCTCCTTGAAGCCCGCCAGCGACATGAACACTTCGCCGCGCACATCCAGGACCTCCGGCCAGCCACGGCCGGCAAGACGCAACGGCACGCTCTTGATCGTGCGGATGTTGTGCGTAACGTCTTCACCGACGCTGCCGTCGCCGCGGGTCGCGGCCAATTCGAGTGATCCGCGGCGGTACGTCAGGCTGACCGCGAGTCCATCGAGCTTCGGCTCGCAGGAGTAGTCGATCCCGTCCCCGGTTTCGAGCCGCTCGCGCACGCGCCGGTCAAAGGCCACCACCTCGTCGCGCTCGAACGCATTGTCGAGCGACAACATCGGCTTGTGGTGCCGCACCTGCGCGAACGCCGCGACAGGCGCGCCGCCGACTCGTTGCGTCGGCGACTCCGGAACGACCAGGCCCGGATGATCCTGCTCCAGCGCCCGAAGCTGCGTTATCAACCGGTCATATTCGGCATCTGGGACCTCCGGATCGTCGAGCACGTGATATCGGTAGTTGTGGCGCTCGATCTCCGCGCGCAGCCGCTGCGCACGCTGCCGCAGATTTGCGGGTGCCGGCTTCATCAATTGCGACGCAGACGCCTGTTGCGGTGCTCGAAATGCACCAGCTCCTCGCGCAAGTTGAGGATCCGCTGCGCCGTCAGCGTGCTGCCTTGCTCGTCCTGCAGCTGGCCTTTCATCCGCTCCGCCAGATGACGCCCGATCGTCAGGACCAGGTCGAACGTCGAAGGCGCATCGAGCGGTCCTGGCACGATGCCGAACAACGAGATGCCCGGGAACTCCTGGTCGTCCATGCTTGCGAGATCGAAGGAACCGGGTTCCATCATGCTGGCGACATAGAACAGCGACTTCCCGTCCTCGCGCTCGCGGTGAAAGATCGAGTACCGCCCGAAGTGCAGGCCTTCCGCTTCGAGCGCCATCCGCAGTTGCCCGCCGTTCCACGAGTCGCCGGCGGCGATCAGACGCAATGCCACGATGCGCTGCCTGGCGGCCTCCGCCGTGTGACGTTCGATCGGGTCGGAAGAGACGGGCTCCGGCGGCTCTTCTTCGGTATCGAGTTGCAACTCGTCACGTTCCAGCGGATGGGTCCGCACCCAGGGAGCGCGATGATGGTCATCGGGCTGTTCCTGCGGCAGCGCGTCTTCCGGTGGCGCATCGATGTATTCGTTCGCCGCCTCGACGATGTCCTCGCGCTGCACGATTTCCGGTTCCGGAGTCAGGTCATGTCCCAGTCCGCGACGCCGGTCCTGGCTGACGAAGTCCGAGATGTCCACCTCGAAGTCTTCTGGAATCTCGATCATCGGCGGGCGGCGCGGCACGCGTATGCGCTCGATGGTCGGCGAGTAACTGATCACCGGCGTTGCGGTATCCGCAGACCCTAGCTCGGCGGGATCTTCCATCGTCGGCTCGGCGCGTTCGCTCGGCCACGCGGTCGCGGTGTCTTCCGCGTCCTTGGCACGCGCCTTGCGTGCCTCCCACCACCATAGTGCGAGAATCAGCGCCACGCCGGCGACGAGCAGAATCCAACGCAGCTCAGGCACAGCGTCGCCTCCCCGGCTAGCCGACAGCCGCCATCCGGACCGCCTCGTCGACATCGACCGCAACCAGCCGGGATACGCCGGGCTCGCCCATGGTCACGCCGATCAGGTGGCTTGCGAGCTCCATGGTGTTCTTGTTGTGGGTGATGAAGACGAACTGCACGCGTTCGGCCATGTCCCTGACGATGTCACAGAAGCGCCCTACGTTGTTGTCGTCGAGCGGTGCGTCGACCTCGTCGAGCAGGCAGAACGGGGCCGGATTGAGCTCGAAAATCGAGAACACCAGGGCGACCGCGGTGAGCGCCTTCTCGCCGCCCGAAAGCTGGCTGATGGTGCTGTTGCGCTTGCCCGGCGGCCGTGCCATCACGGCGACACCCGCGGTAAGCAGATCGTCGCCCACCAGCTCGAGGTAGGCGGCGCCGCCGCCGAACAGTCGGGGAAACTTCTCCTTGAGCCCGTTGTTGATGCGGTCGAAGGTATCCTGGAAACGCGCGCGTGTCTCGCGGTCGATCTTGCGAATCGCCTGGTCGAGCGTATTGAGGGCGTCCGAAAGGTCGGCGAACTGACGGTCCAGATATTCCTTGCGCTCTGTCTGTTCCGAGAGTTCGTCGATCGACGCGAGATTGACCGCACCGAGCCGCTCGATCCGCTCGCCGATCTCCACGAGTAGCTGATCCCAGGCGGCAACCGCGGCGTCCGCCGGCAGGGCGGCGGTGACCTGCTCCAGGTCGAACTGCGTCGTGCCGAACTGTTCGAGCAAGGACTCGCGCCGCACGCGCGTCTCCTGCATGCCCAGGCTGATCTCCGCCAATGCGGCCCGCGCCGATTCGACGACGGTTTCTGCCCGCTGGCGGATCATGTCGCAATCGCGGACCTGGGCGTCGGCGTCCTCGACGGCCCGCCGCGCCGCGCCCAGTTCCTGCTCAACCGCGAGTCGCTGTTGCAGGTATTGCTGGAGCTGATTTTCAAGTTCCAGCACCGGGGCATCGCCGTCGGCGACCTGCGCCTCCAGCTCCGCGCGGCGCGTCTCGAGCTGGCGAACCTGGTCGCTGGCCCGTTCGAGGCTGGTCCGCAAGCTTGCGAGCGTGGAACGCTGCGATTCGACGCGGATGACGACCTGTTGCGCGGCCGCCACCTCGATGGCGTTCCGCTCCCGTGCCGACGCGAGCTGCTCGCGAAGCGCGTCGCGCTCACGCTCGAGGCCCGCCCGGCGCCTACCAAGTCCATCGAGGCGCAGGGTCGCGGCTTCCAGCCGCTGGCGCGACTCGCCGGTTTCCTGCTCGTCACGGGCGATGTCGTCGCCGCACTGTGCAAGCTCGACGTTCAATCGCGCGATGCGCTCGGTGATCTGCTGCGTCCGCGAACGGATCGCCTCGTGTGCGCTCCGCACATTCATCTGGTCCTGGTGCAGGCGATTCACCGTCGCGTGCAATTCGTCGCGTCGCGCATCGAGTCCGGCGACGCGCTCGCGCGCCTGCGAGAGGTCGCCTTCCAGCTCCGCTACCTGCTTCTCGCGATCTGCCACCGCGGACTGAAGCCGGCGCAGATCCTGCTCGCGCGTGATCACTCCGGCGTGACCCGATTCGCTGCGTGACACGCGCAGCCACTCCCGCCCGAACCATACGCCGCCACGAGTTATGACCGAGCGTCCGGGCTGCAACGATTGCCGGATCCGGAGCGCGTCGGAAACCGACTCGACCGTGCCGATGCCGGTGAGAAGCTCGGTGACGACGGCAGGCCCCTTGACCTTGGAAATCAGGGCATCCGCGTCCGTCTCGGCGCTTGTCGGACGCGCCGATTCGATGATCGTCAGTCGGCCGGCATCCAATCGGTCCGCCGATTTCGCGATGGCGTCGATGCCGTCGACGCAGACCGCTTCGAGGTAGCCGTCGAGCACGGTTTCGACTGCGCGATCCCAGCCCTTTTCGACCTCCAGCGACTGGGCGAGCCGCGGACGGGCGTCGAGCTTTTGTCGCGCGAGCCATTCGACGACCTTGCCCTGCGCCGCGCCGAGCGCCGCCTTCTGCAGGGCCTCGACCGTCATGAATTCGCCCCGCGACGATTGCAATGCAATCCTGGCCGCATCGAGCGCGTTCGAGGCCTGGCGCTCCTCGTCTCGGATCGACTGCAACGAACGGAGTGTCTGCTCGAGCTCCTGCTGCGCCTCGCACCCGCGCACCCGGGCCTGCTGCTCGGCCGCCGCGAACTCGTCGGGACGCGCGCCGGCAATGCTTTGCTTCAGCGTCGCCGACTCCTGTTCGAGGCGCTCGCGCTGTGCCTTGAGCCGCGCAAGCGCCGCGTCCAGGTGCTCGCCCCTGGCCCGCTCGACCTGCGACTGTTGCGAAGCGTCGGCCGATTCGCGGCTGAACTCTTCCCAGCGCTGCTGCCAGTCCGTCATCTCCGACTCGGCGGCAGCCAACGCCGACCCGGCCGCGGCCTCGGTCGCGCGGGCTGACGTGAGCTCGGGCTCTGCGTGCGCCAGGAAATCCGTCAACTCGCGCAACTGTTCCTGGTCGCGCCCGACCAACGTGCTCGACTCCGCGTACTCGCGCCTCACCCGCTCGAGATCGCTGCGCTGCCTTTGCCGGAGCTCGCGGGCATGCTGCAGCGCCTGTTCGGTACGGGTCGTATCGGCGCCCGCCTGGTAATAGCGACCCTGGATGGCCGCAAGCGCGTCGGAGCTTTCCGCGTGACTGGCGCGGGCGCGCTCCACCGTGGCCTCGGCCGCGCGCTGCTCGGCGATCGCCGCCTGGGTCTCGGTCTCGCGCTGCGTCGCGAGCGCATTGCGGGATGCGAGGTCGCCATCGAGGTCGCGGATGCGAAGCGCCAGCAACTCGGCCTGCAACTGCCGCTGGCGGCTCTTGTTCTCCTGGTAGCGCCGCGCGACACCCGCCTGCCGTTGCAGGTGGCGGATCTGCTTGTCCACTTCCTCGCGCAGGTCGTTGAGCCGCTCGAGATTCTCGCGCGTGTGCGCTATGCGGTTCTCGGTCTCCCGTCTGCGGTCCTTGTAACGCGAGATGCCCGCGGCCTCCTCGACGAAGGCGCGCATATCATCGGCACGCGCCTCGATGAGCCGCGAGATCATGCCCTGCTCGATGATCGCGTAGCTGCGCGAGCCGAGCCCGGTGCCCAGGAACAAGTGCGTGATGTCCTTGCGGCGGCACTTGGAGCCATTGATGTAATAGGTGGAGGTGCCGTCGCGCGACACCACCCGCTTCAGCGCGACCTCGGCATAGCTGGCATACGGGCCCGCGATCTTGCCGTCGCCATTGTCGAACACCAGCTCGACCGAGCCGCTGCCGATCGGCTTGCGGCTCCGGGAGCCGTTGAAGATCACGTCGGTCATGGAGTCGCCGCGCAGGTGCTTGGCGGAGATTTCGCCCATGACCCAGCGCACCGCGTCGATGATGTTCGACTTGCCGCAGCCGTTGGGGCCGACGACGCCCGTCAGATTGGCGGGAAATGAAACGGTGGTCGGATCGACGAATGACTTGAAACCGGCGAGCTTGATCCTGGCTAGGCGCATTCCGGCTAGTGTAGATTAACCGCCCGCGATTGACGACGACCGGGATCATCCCGCATGCAGCCAAAGGCGCCATTCAGCGAACTCGAAACATTTCCGAATCCGCGGCCGGGCCGCGATTACACGATCCGCATGCGGCTGCCGGAATTCACCTGCCTGTGTCCACGCACCGGCCAGCCGGATTTTGCGACGCTGGATCTCGAGTACGTCCCCGATGCGCTGTGCGTCGAGCTGAAGTCGCTGAAGCTCTACATCTGGTCATTCCGCGACCGTGGCACCTTTCATGAAGCGGTGACCAACGAGATCGCTGACCTGCTGGTCGCTTCCCTGCAACCGCGATTCCTGCGCCTGACCGGGCAGTTCAACGTGCGCGGGGGCATTTATACGACGATCGTGGCCGAGCACCGTCAGGCCGGCTGGAGCCAGGCGCCGGCAGTGGACCTCCCCTGAACCGGCGGGTGCCCGGAGGGCGACGATCGATGGCACTGGACCGCAGGAAAACCGGGGCTATAATCCGGCGCTCGATTGCACAGGCTGCGGAGTAATGATGCCAGGCAGAAAGACCTCGAAGACCCGGAAACCCGCCACCAGACATGCGGCGCGCAAGGCGCCCGCCGCGCGCCGGACCGCGAAGCCGGCGGCGCGCAAGACGAAAGTCAGCGCCGCCCGCACCAAGCCAGCCAAGCCCGTCAAGTCCAAGGCCCGCGTCGCTGCTCGTCCCGCTGCGCCGCCCCGCCCGGTCGCCAAGCCCGTCAAGGTGGCGAAGCCGATCGCCGCACCGGCACCTGCGATCGCGAAGCCCAGGACCATCCCGCCGACGGGACACAACGCCGATGCGCGGGCAGCTCTCGCGGCTATTCAGCTGCGGAATGCCGCGCGCCGAACGTTTTTCAGCGAAGACGACGACGAGGCGGCCAGCGGCCATAACCTGCTGCTCGGCCCGCGCAATGTCCGTCCCTACCGCGAGCGCAAGGGCGAGCTGTACATGGGCCGCGACCAGCTCGATCATTTCAGGGGCATCCTGAGCAGCTGGAAGCGCGATCTCATGGAAGAGGTCGACCGCACGATGACGCACATGAAGGACGAAGCGGCGAACCCGCCCGACCCGAATGACCGGGCGACCCTCGAATCCGAGTTCGCGCTCGAGCTGCGCACCCGCGATCGCGAGCGCAAGCTGATCCGCAAGATCGAGGAAGCGCTCAGCCGCATCGAGGACGGCAGCTACGGCTATTGCATCGAGACCGGCGAGCCGATCGGAGTCAAGCGCCTGGAAGCGCGCCCGGTAGCGACCTTGTGCATCGAAGCCCAGGAGCGGCGCGAGCGCCGCGAGAAGCAGTACGGCGACCGCGACGACTGGTATCGCTGAGGCGCCACTCCAGGGCCCTTGCGGCCGTTTCGCCCCGACCCCGTCGGGACCCTTGCATCTCGGATCGCTGCTGGCCGCCGCCGGCAGCTATCTGAGCGTCCGCAGCCGCGGCGGGCGCTGGCTGCTTCGTATCGAGGACCTCGACCGCGAGCGCTGCATTCCCGGACTTGCCGCCGAATTCCAGCGCATCCTGGAAACGTTTGGTTTCGAGTGGGATGGAATCGTCGATTTCCAGTCCGATGGAAATCGGCGCTACGCTGAAGCTTTGGCATCGCTGCAACAGGCGGGACGCTGCTATCCCTGCCGCTGCAGCCGCTCCAGTATCGCCGCCTTCGCGCTCGAGCCGTCAGCGGAACCGGTCTATCCCGGAATCTGCCGCGATGACGCCGGGGCCGCGAGCGCGCCGCATGCCCTGCGCTTTCGCATCGATGCCGATCAATCCACCGTGGAATTCGTCGACGCAATGCAGGGCCCGATGCGGCAGGACTGCCAGCGCGAAGCCGGCGACTTCGTCGTGCGGCGCCGTGACGGCCAGTTCGCATATCACCTCGCCGTCGTGGTCGACGACGCGCGCCAGGGCGTCACCGAAGTCGTTCGGGGCTGCGACCTGCTGACTTGCACGCCCCGGCAGATCCTCCTGCAACGCGCGCTGGGCTATCGGACGCCTCGCTATGCCCACCTGCCACTGCTGCTCGAAGTCGACGGCAGCAAGCTCGCGAAGTCGCGGCGTGCAGTGCCACTCGACCCGCGGCAGGCGGCAGTCCAGCTCTGGCAGACGCTTGAATGGCTGGAACAGTCGCCGCCCGCCGAGCTCGCGCGGGGGCCGGTCGCTGAAATCTGGGCCTGGGCGCTGCCCAACTGGCGCCCGGGACTGCTGGCGGGCCGTCGCGAACGGCGGCTGGAGACCCCGCCGCCAGCCAGCTATTGATCATTGCCTAAGTAATGTCCTAATGTAGCTTCCGGAGGTGAAGTCGAATGCGACCATCCGGAAGTCCGCAGGAACTGGAGCGACGGCGTCGGCGTGCGCTGCGCCTGCTGGGTGAGGGCTTGAGCCCGGTGGAGGTGGCGCGCCAACTCGGGGTTGACCGACGCAGCGTTCGGCGCTGGAAAGCGGCCGCGCGGCGCGGCGGCGCGGCGGCGGTGGCGGCCAAACCGGCCGCCGGTCGACCGCGGCGTCTGCAGCGACGGGATTTGACCCGGCTGCGGCGGCTGTTGCTCAAAGGAGCGCGCGCGGCCGGCTTGCCCACGGAGTTGTGGACCTGCGCGCGAGTCGCCTGGCTGATCCAACGCCGGTTTGAGGTGCGCTATCACCCCGCGCATGTGAGTCGTCTGTTGCATGGCCTGGGGTTCTCCCCGCAGAAGCCCACGCGCCGCGCCGTCGAGCGCAATGAGGAGCGCATCCGGGCCTGGATCGAGCAAGACTGGCCGCGGGTAAAAAAAACGCCGCGCGCCTGAAAGCGGCGCTGGTTTTTCTCGACGAATCCGGCTTGCTGATGGCGCCGCTGGTGCGTCGTTCTTGGAGCCTGCGCGGACGCACGCCGGTACTCAGACAGCGCACCCGATCGCACCAGAAAGTCTCGGCGATCGCCGCCGTGTGCATCGGCCCGAGGCGCCAGCGCGTGTCGCTGTACTTCCGCCTGCAGCTAGACACCAACGTCACCAGCGCCTGCGTGCTGGATTTCCTCGAGCACCTGCAACGCCAACTGCGCCGCCCGATCGTGCTGATCTGGGATCGCTTCCAGGCACATCTGGGGCGCCTCATCCGCCAGTGCGCCCCCAGCGGCTCGCCCCATCTGGAGTACTTGCCCGCCTACGCACCCGAGCTCAACCCGGTCGAATACCTCTGGGCCTATCTCAAGACCAATCCA
>JBOHZL010000088.1:0-13258 GCA_050738495.1 Steroidobacteraceae bacterium
CGACCTCGACACGGCCTTCAAGCTGGTGCGTGGCATCGAAGCCGGCATCATCTGGATCAATTCCTTCGACGAGGGCGACATGACGCAGCCGTTCGGCGGCTACAAGCAGTCGGGCAATTCGCGCGACAAGTGCCTCGACAGCTTCAAGGCCTACACGCAGACCAAGTCGGCATGGTTCCGGCTGCAGGACGGCTGAGCATGGGCGATTCGCTCGTGCTTTCGGAGCGCCAGGGCGCCATCGCGGTCCTGACTCTCAACCGTCCGGAGAAGCTCAACGCGGTCAACGCTGCGATGATCGACGCGCTCGGCGCCGCGCTCGATGCGGCCGAAGCGGACGATTCGGTGCGCGCGATCGTGCTCGCCGGCGCCGGCCGCGCATTCTCGGCCGGTTTCGACCTCGACATGGGCATCGGCGACGGCAAGCCGGATCCGGCCACGGTCCGGGCGGCGCTCGAGAAGGATTTCGGCATCATCGTCCGGTTCTGGGACTCGCCCAAGCCGACCATCTCCGCCGTGCAGGGCTACTGCCTCGGCAGCGGGATGGAGCTCGCTCTCGCCTGCGACCTGACGATCGCCGCCGACGACTGCCGCTTCGGCCTGCCCGAGGTGAAGTTCGGCAGCGGCATCGTCGCGATGCTGCTGCCCTGGCTGATCGGGCCCAAGGCCGCCAAGTACCTGCTGCTCACGGCCGAGGATCGGGTGAGCGCCGCCGAGGTCCACGCTCTCGGACTGGTCAATCGCGTCGTGCCCGCGGCCGGGCTCAGGGACGCGGCGCTCGATCTCGCCCGGCGCATCGCGGCCAACGATGCGCATGCCGTGCGCATGACCAAGCGCGCGATCAACCAGAGCCTCGACGTCGGCGGCATGCGCAAGGCGATGCTGCAGGCGCTCGAGATCGACGTCGCGATCGAGACATCGGAGACCGCGGAGTCGCGCGAATTCAACGAGATCCTGAGGCGCGACGGCGCCAGGGCCGCGGTCGCCTGGCGAAGCGCCCGCGCCGCGCAATCGGCAGCGGGGGACAGTCGATGAACCGGGAGACCAAGCGGGTTCCGGAAGAGCTGCGGAAATTCCTGGAGCGGTTTCCGGACACGCAGCAGCTCGAGCTGCTGCAGCCGGACATGCTTGGCATCCTGCGCGGCAAGCGCGTCGGCCGCGGCGAATTCGCCAAGCCCTTCACCGACGGCCTGAACTTCTGCGGCGCGACCGTCCTGCTCGACGCCAAGGGGCTCACCTTCGACCGCATCGACAACGGTGGGCGCGACGGCGATCCCGATGCGATCTCGACCGCCGTGCCAGGCAGTCTCGCGGCCGTGCCCTGGGCGCATGTTCCGACCGCGCAGCTGCTGCTCGCGATGAACGACTCGAAAGGCGGGCCCTTCTTCGCCGACCCGCGCCAGGTGCTGCGGCATGCGATGAAGCCGCTGCAGGAGATGGGACTGACCGCCGTCTGCGCGACCGAGCTCGAGTTCTACCTGCTGGAGCCGGATACCGAGCACCCGACGCCGCGCGTCGGCCGCATCCCCGGCACGCGCAAGACCCAGACCGGCCCGCAGTACGGCAGCATGGAGGACGTCGAAGACGCCGACCCCTTCCTCGCGGATCTCTTCGCCACCTGCCAGGCGCAGAATATCCCCGCCGGCGCGACGCTCAAGGAATTCTCGCCCGGCCAGTTCGAGATCAACCTGCACCACGTCGCGAACGCCGAGCTGGCCGCCGACCACGGCGTGCTGCTGAAGCGCGCCGTCAAGGCCGTCGCCCGCAAGCACGGCATGGCCGCCAGCTTCATGGCCAAGCCCTTCGCCGAATGGGCCGGCTGCAGCCTGCACGTGCACATCAGCCTCGTCGACGGCGCCGGCAGGAACATCTTTGCCGGGCAGAGCAAGGACGGACCATTTGCCGACACCCTGCGCCACGCGATCGGCGGTCTCGTGGCAGCGATGCCGGAGTCGATGGCGATCTTCGCGCCCACGGCGAATTCCTATCGCCGCTATCGTCCGGGCGTGTTCGTGCCGCTGGCGCCCAACTGGGGCCGCAATCACCGCGGGGTTGCGTTGCGTATCCCGATGTCAGGCGCGGATGACACCCGCGTCGAGCATCGCCCGGGCGGTGCCGACGGCAACCCGTACCTGGTGCTCGCTGCAATCCTCGCGGGCATTCACCACGGCATGACGAACAAGGTCGAGCCGGGCCCGATGGTGGCCCAGGAGTCGATCATCGACGAGAAGATCGAGCTGCCGGTGCGATGGGACGCGGCGCTGGATGTTTACGATCGCGGCAGGATCCTGCCGAGGTACCTCGGCGAGAAGTACCACAAGCTGTACGGTACCTGCCGTCGCGAGGAATGCGAGCGGTTCCATTCCGAGATCAGCGACCGCGACTACGACTGGTACCTGCGCGCCGTCTAGCCGCTTCTACTGCGCAAGCGCGGTCATGAACAGCGCGGCGCGCTCGATCTGCCGCTCGAAGCTCGAGAGATCGACGGTTTCGCCCGGCGCGTGACTGCCCTTCCCCACCGCGCCAAAGCCGATGAGCCCGTCCAGGAGGTCCGCAACGAACGCGATGTCGCCGGCGCCGCGCTCGATCGGCGGGAGCTCGCCCATCTCGGGCAGGCCGAGCTTCGCGTTCACTTCATTGAGCTTGCCCAGCAGCGCTCGATTGCCTTGCGTAGGCGGCATCGCCGGATAACGATCCTCGAAGCTGATCTCCGCCTTCGCCCCGGACAGCGACCCGGCGACGATCTCGCGCATGCGCCTGCGGATACGCTCGGTCTGCTCGTTGCTCAGCGTGCGCAGGTCGCCGCGCGCGAGTGCCGTCGCGGGAACGATATTGGTCTTGCCGGTAATGGCACCGTGCGCTTCGGCTTCGTCGATCGTTGCGGTAGCGCCGCTCGCGAGCAGGCCGACATTGAATGTCGCGTCCGGCTCGCGCAGCTCGCGGCGGAAGGCGTCGAGGATGCGCGCCATCTCATAGGCTGCGCCGAAGCCGGGATCATCGGAGAACACTCCCGAGGAGTGGCCGGACTTCGCGGTGACCGCGACATCCCACCCCGAGCTGCTGCGTCGGGCGACGCTGCCCATGTCGCGCCCGTCCTCCTGCGCGAGGGATTCGAATTCGAGCGCGACGTCGCTGCGGCGGGCGGCTTCGCGCATGTCGCGTCGGGCCACCGCGATCGGCCGGCCGACGCGTTCCTCATCGCCGCTCAGCACGATGGTGATGTGAGCCGGCTTCAGCGTATCGGCCTTCTCCATCGCGCGCAGCGCGGCGATCATGATCGCGAGGCCGTCCTTCATGTCGTTCGCGCCGGGACCCTCGGCAATGTCACCCTTGCGAACGAATTCCTGGAACGGGCTGTCCTTCTCGAACACGGTATCGAGATGGCCGATGAGGAGCATGCGCTTGCCGCGCCCCGTGCCCGCGTGCTCGGCGACCAGGTGACCCGCACGTTGGACTTCATCCATCGGTACCCAGCGCACCGCGAACCCGAGCGGCTCGAGCTCCCTGCGCATGACTTCGCCTGCGCGCCGCACCCCTTCGAGATTCATCGTGCCGCTGTTGATCTCGACGAGCGTTTCGAGAAGCGCGATGGCGCCGGGTACCTGGGCCTCGGCTGCGGCGACGAGGCGGCGCTCGACGGAAGTGAGTGTCTGTGCGGCCGCCGTCGGCGCAGCCGTGCCGAGCGCGAAGGCCGCGAGCGCGGCGAGCGCGGCGCTGCGAACAATTGCGATCACATGGACCTCGGCACGCGCGTCGAGCGCGTCCGGCCCGGCGCACGCAGCCGGATCGGCGAGCCGGACTCCGGGAAGCGGGACGAGATCGTCGGCGACGATTGTGACAATGACCATCTGCACTGCGACGGCGTGCAGCCGAAGGCGCGCCGGAACGCCGCCGTGAAATGGCTGTGGCTCGAGAATCCCGACGCCAGGGCGAGACGCGTCAGATCCGCGGCGTCCGGCAGCTCGATGAGCGCGCGGGCGAGACGAAGCTGCACGAGATACCGGTGCAGCGGGATGCCTTCCGCCCTGCGGAATGCGTCCGTCAGGTAGGCGGGCGACGCGCCCGCATGGCGGGCCACGTCGGCGAGGCGGATGGCGGCGGTCATGTTCGCTTCCAGGAATTCCTTGGTCCGAAGCACCAGGCGTCGCGTCGAGCGTCCGAGCTTGTGAACCTCGACACCGGATGAAAGCGCTGCGCGCAAGAGCCCGATGATCCACAAGTCGCCGGACAGGCTGTCCAGCGCTCCGCGCCTCGCCAGGCACAGGAACCGGGTTCGCAGCGCCTGCGCGGCTGCTCCCAGGCGTCGGCTGCGCTGCCGGAACAACGGGTGCGTGCCCAGCGAATCACCGGCGCCGGCCAGTTCGGCCAGGAGCCCGGCATCGGGCGTGATGATCAGCTCGCCAAATTCGCCCGGCACCGGGTTTCTCAGGTAGAAACTCTCGCCGCCGGAGACAAACAACGCCTGATTGGCGTCGCCCGCGACATCGTCCCGGCCGACGTGCCAGACGAACAGGCCGCGATACGGCAGGCAAACCTGAAAATCGGGAGAGAAGCGCTCGGACGACCGGCCCGCCCCGCTTCCCGCGGCCTGGAAATCCTCGACCAGCGCGACGCTCGAGTCGAGCAGCCGCGCGCGGATCGGGCAGCGCCCGTTCCCGTTCAACCGACTTCCTGTCGATGGCTCCACGTCCGCGATTGTAGCCGCCGCAGCCGGGGCGCCAAGCGTCGTGCACGGCGCTTCGCTCAGACCGAAACATTCTGATAGCCCGCGAGCGCGAGGGCTGGGAGCTTGCGTCCGCAGGCAAATTAAAAGGAGAGGCATCGTGAACCATCCAGTTCCCGCATTCGTGACCATCGCCATGACGGGCCTCACCGCCGGCGCGCAGGGCGCCGCACCCGCGATTGCGGGCGATCACGGCTCCCGGCGCTACGAGATCGAGCAGCTCGACGGTCTGGGCGGCACCAGCAGCCGGGCCAACGGGATCACCGACTGGGGACTGGCGACGGGCTATTCGAACCTGGAGACCGGCGCGCGCCGCGCCACGCTCTGGTTTCGCGGCCGTCCGTTCCCGATCGAGCCGCTGGGCGGCACGCACAGCAGCTTCGCCTGGTCCGGCACGAGCGACGCGGGGCTGCTGGTGGGCATCGCGCAGACCGGCGCGCCGCAGACGCGCGCGGACGGCTGGAGCTGCCGGGCCTTCTTTCCCGGTCCCGAAGCCGCCACCCAGACCTGCCTCGGTTTCGCCTGGGAATGGGGCCGCCTGCACGAGCTCGCGCCGCTCGGAGGGAGCAACAGCTTCGCCACCGGCGCCAATCGCAAGCGCCAGGTCGTCGGCTGGTCAGAGATCGACCAAGTCGACCCGACCTGCGACAGCGCCGGCGATCTCGGCTTCCATGCGGTCCTGTGGGATCTAGAGAAGGAGGAAACGGTCGAGCTCCCGCCGATCGGGAACGACAGCGCGAGCGCGGCGACCGCGATCAGCGACCGCGAGCACGTCGTCGGCATCTCGGGCGACTGCGACCAGTCGGTCGGGCGCGAGTCCGCCCGGCACGCAGTGATGTGGCGGAACGGCGAGGTGACGGACCTGGGCAATCTCGGCGGCGACACCTGGAACACGCCGACCGCCATCTCACGGCGCGGCGACATCATCGTCGGATTCGGCAATGCCCCGGGCGCGGACCCCGACGCACCCAGCTTCCGGGCCTGGCTGTGGACCGAGCGGAGCGACATCCGCTGCCGGAAACTGCCCGGCACACAGATCTGCGATCTCGGCACGCTGGACCCCGGCGGCACGGCTGAGGCCTGGGGCGTCAACGATCACGGACAGGTGGTCGGCACGGCCTGCTCGCCCGACGGATCCTGCCGCGTGTTCCTGTGGGAGAAGGGCCGGATGAAGGACCTCGACCGCATGAAGGGCGATTACCCGCACCTGCTGCTGAACGCCATGGACATCAACAACCGCGGCGAGATCACCGGGCGCGCGATGGTGAATGCGACGACATTCGAGGCCATCGTGGCGAAGCCCCGCGGCCGGGACCACGACTGAGGACGCTACGCCTCAGGTCACGATCGACGCGTTTCGCTCCGCCATCGTCCCCTTCGCGGGCCGCTCGACGAGCTTTGCGACCGGAATCCGCTCGCGGATCCAGTCCTGGAATCCCGCGAGCACGACTTCCTTAGAAGACAGGATACCCTGCGAATACGCGCCGGACTGGAGCCCGAGCTGGACCTGCCGCGTCAGCAGCTCGTCCTCGAACTGCACGCGCGAGTTGAGCCGCGCGCAGAAAAAGCGCGCTGCCTTCATCTCGCGGCGCTCGTCCCTGAACCCGAACGAGCGCGCGCGGATCAGCGTGCGGCCCGCGCCCAGCGGCAGCACCTGGAAGAAGTCGAGCCACTCGGGGTAGATGTCGAAGAATACGTTCGGATACAGGCCGAAGTAGGTCCAGCGACGGCGCATCGCCTCCGGCAGATGCTCCATCACCGGCAGAAACTTCGCGTAGCCCTGTGCGCTCCAGGATTTCAGCGGCTTTTCCCGCATGCGGTGCGAGAGGCGCATCGTCCCGCCGGGATAGTTCTCCCGGTCGTACTGAGGCTCCATCAGCGCCGAGAGCCCCGGGTGGCCGATCGGGAAGTGATAGTCCTCGACGTAGTTCTCGACGACGTTCTTCCAGTCGATCGCGACCTCGTTGGTCCACATGTCGTCGAGCGGGACCATCTGCTCCATCTGGTAGTGCGAGAGCTCCGGCACGTGCGGCGCCATGCGCTCGGCGACGGACGGCTGCCCGCCGCGGAACCGCACGAACACCATGCCCATGAAGACCTCGAGCTCGATGGGCTTCAGGCCGTACTGGCTGCGGTCGAACTTCGGAAAAGTATCCGGCGCGCTGATGCTGCGGTTGCGGCCGTCCAGGTGGTAGGTCCAGCCGTGATACATGCAGGTCAGGAACTTGCCGCAGCGCCCGCGCTCGCCTGAGACCACCGCGTGAGCACGGTGCCGGCAGACATTGTGGAAGGCGCGGAGCTTCCCGTCCGCGCCGCGCACGACGAAGCCGCGCCGGCCGAAGAACTCGAAGGCCAGGTAGTCGCCCGTCTCGGGCAGCTCGCTCACATGGCCGGCGATCTGCCAGGACGACAGGAACAGCTGCTCGCGCTCGAGCTCGTGGAATTCCTCGCTGTGATAGGCCCAGGCGGGTAGCGTCAGCCGCAACCCGGCATCGCTCTCCGGCGCAGTTTCCGGTGCCTTCTGGCGCACGGGCGCCGCCGCCTCGATGCGCGGCGCGAGCCAGGGAAAGACGCTGCAGAGGTAAGCCCGGCACTGCCGTCTTGCGGCGACGCGGTCGAAGTCGTCGCCCTCGAACAGGATCCCCTGCCACTGCTGGTCGATCAGGCCCATGAGTCCCTGGGCCACTGCCTCAGCATCGGGCCACAATGCGTTGCCGCGCGCAGCGATGATCCGCTTGCAGAGGTCTATGACCATCCGATTCCAGGCCGAATCGCGCTCGCCGCAGATGCGCTGGTAGTCGCCTCGAGCCTTCGACTCGGAAAGAAAGGCGTACCACACCGCGATCTTGTGGGAATCGCTGAGGCGGCGGCCCAGGCTGGCATCGACGATCCCCAGCAGGGTACGCAGGTCGTCGTCCGCCGTTTCCTCGACTACGGTCGCCATCGCTGCGGCGAACTCCTCCGACACTTCGCGAAGCGTCGCGAGCAGGAGCGCTTCCTTGCTGCCGAAGTGAAAATTGATCGATGCCGCGGTGTGTCCCGCCGCGCCCGCGATCCTGGCGGAGGTCAGTTCCGACAGACCGTACCGCGAGATGGCGGCAACGGTTGCGTGGATGAGGTCGAGCTTGGAGCCGGTCGGCCGAAGCTCGGCTCCAGATTCGAAATTCGCGGCCATGGGAGACTCCCGGCGGTGGCCTGACATTATATCCCGGCCGGCCGTCTGGGCTCAACGAGCATTCAGTTTACTGAATCACAGTTCAATTCAATGTAAGCAATTGTATTTAAATGACATTTGCGCAAGACCATGGGCACGTTTACGCTTCCGGGGTGCCGACTGCCCGTCACTGCCTGACCACCCGCTTCGCCGCCCTCCTCATTCTTCTGATGCCGGCTTTCGCGGCGATTGCCGCGACTGAAAAACCGGCCTTCTACGGCATCGAGATCCGCGCCGACTGGATCGCGATGCCGGACGGCATCCGGCTCTCTGCCGATCTGTACCGGCCGACCGGCGGCAGCGCGGGCGAGAAATTTCCGGTACTGCTCGAGTACCTGCCCTATCGCAAGCACGAGGCGCGCGCCCGCAACTACGCGCTCTATTCGTATTTCGTGCAGCGCGGCTACGTCGTGGCCGCCGTCGACATCCGCGGCACCGGCAACAGCGAGGGCCGGCTGATCCCGCACGAATATTCCGAGATCGAGCATCAGGATGGCGAAGTCGTGATCGACTGGCTCTCGAAGCAGCCCTGGTCGAACGGCAAGGTCGGCATGTTCGGCATCTCCTGGGGCGGCTTCAACTCGATCCAGATGGCGGCGCGCAATCCGCCCGCGCTCAAGGCCATCATCGCGATCGATGCGACGGAAGACCTGTTCCAGGACGACGTTCACTACATGGACGGGATCCTGCATCTCGACTCCTGGGAAATGAGCATGGATCTCGACAACTCGCGGCCGGGCGCGCCCGACTATGTGATCGACGACGACAACTTCCGGAACCGTTTCGACAGCGAGCCCTGGATGCTGACCTACAAGACGCGTCAGCGCGACGGCCCGTTCTGGGATCGCGCCTCGGTGCGCGGCCATTACGACGACATCCGAATCCCGAGCTTTCACATCGGCGGCTGGTACGACGGCTACCGGGACAGCATTCCGCGCATGCTCGCGAACGTGAAGAATGCGCCGGTCAAGGCGATCGTCGGCGCCTGGTCTCACGCCTGGCCGAACGAGCCCTATCCAAACCCGGGCATGGAATGGCGCCACGAAGCCGTGCGCTGGTTCGATCACTGGCTGAAGGGCCTGGATACCGGAATCATGGACGAGCCGCGTTTCGCCGTGTACGTGCGGAACTGGCATCCGCCGGGCCCGTATCTCGAGGTCGCGCCGGGCAGATGGCGCTACGAGGACGGCTGGCCGATCGCGCGCATCCGCGAACAGGTGCTTTATCCCCAGCCGAATCACACGCTCGACGCGCAGGCGCCGGCCGCGAGGACGCATCAATTGCGTTACATCCCATCGACCGGTGTCGAAGCCGGCGGGCCGGTCATGTGGTGGGGCGACGTCGCGCACGACCAGCGCGGCACGGATGCCTTCAGCCTGGTCTACGACAGCGAGCCCCTCGTGCAGGATCTCGAGATCCTCGGCCTGCCGCATGCGGCGCTGACAGTCACCGCGAGCGCGACGCGGGCCAACTGGATAGCGCGCCTCTCCGACGTCGCGCCGGACGGCACGGTGACCCAGGTCGCGGGCGCGGCCATGAATGGCACGCACCACGACTCCGCGCGCGTGCCCAGGGCGCTGGTTCCGGGCGAGCCATTCGAACTCGACATCGAAATGCATTTCACGTCCTGGGTATTTCCGAAGGGACATCGCATCCGGCTCGCCGTCAACAATGCGCAGTGGCCGATGCTGTGGCCGACGCCGGAACCCATGACGAGCAAGCTGCTGCTCGGCGCGTCACGCCTTTCATTGCCGGTCGTTCCGTTCGAGCAGCGCCCGGTGCCTGATTTCCTGCCGCCTGCGAAGGACCCGCAGTATCCCGGCTACGAGTCGCTCGAGGGCGGCACGACTTCCGGCTACGGCGAGATCTCCTCGGTGGACCGGAATCCCCAGACGGGACTCGCCGTCGCCCAGGCGACCAACGGCGGCGGCACGCGTTTTCCCTGGGGCACGGAGCGGACCTTCGAGACCATTCGCTACGAGCTCAAGGACGATGCGCCGGCCGACGCGCAGGTGCTCGGAACGCACCGCATGGAGGTCGATCTGCCCGGCCGCAAGCTGGTGTGGGACGCGGAGCTTTCTTTCCGCAGCGACCGCGAGAATTTCCATTACAGTTACCGGCGCCGGCTGACCGAGAACGGCAAGCCGGTGCGAGAGAAGACGTGGACAAGAACCATACCGAGGGACTTCCAGTGATGAACCAGACAGCCCCGTTGCCCGCCCGCGCGATCGCCGTCTGCCTCGCCGTCGCCGCGATGGCCGGCTGCGGCCGCGAGGACGCCGGGAACGTCGCCGAACTCGCCTTGACGAGCGGCAAGATCTACACCGTGGACGGCGGGCGATCCTGGGCCGAGGCCATCGCGATCCGCGACGGGCGCATCGTCTTCGTCGGCTCGAACGAGGATGCGAAGGCGCATATCGGCGACCAGACGAAAGTCGTCGAGCTGGGCGGGCGCCTTGTCGTGCCGGGCTTCCAGGATGCGCACATCCATCCGATCTCGGGCGGCATCGAGGCCAATGCCTGCGACCTGAACGCGGTGACGACGGTCGAGGAATACGTCGGCCTCATCAAGAAGTACGCGGAGACGCATCCGGACGAGCCCTGGATCTCCGGCGGCTGGCTGATGTCGGCTTTCGGCCCCGGCGCGCTCGCCCGCAAGGAGCTGATCGACGCGGTCGTGTCCGACCGCCCCGTCATTCTCTGGAGCCGTGACGGTCACACCGTCTGGGTCAACAGCAAGGCGCTCGAAATCGCCGGCATCACCGACAGGACGCCGGATCCGCCGGATGGGCGCATCGACCGCGACTCGAAGACCGGCGATGCCGTCGGCAGCCTGCAGGAAGGCGCCGCCAGCCTGGTCTCGGAAAAGATGCCCGCGGATTCGGATGCCAAGCGCGATGAGGGCCTGCGCTACGCGATCCGGATGCTGAACGGCTACGGCATCACCGGCGTGCAGGACGCCTCGGTCAACGAGAGCGACCTCGAGACCTATCGCCGGCTGGACGCCACGGGCGACCTGTCGCTGCACGTGGTCGGCTCGATCTGGTGGGAACGCGACCAGGGTCTCGAGCAGATCGACGAGATCAAACGCCTGCGGAGCGAGTACTCGAAGGGCCGCGTCGACGCCGCCACGGTCAAGATCATGCAGGACGGCGTGCTCGAGAATTACACCGCGGTCGTGCTCGAGCCGTACCGCCTGAAGGGAAAGAAAGACGTGCGTGGCATCCCGATGGTCGAGCCCGGGTTGCTCAAGCAGGCGGTGACGAAACTCGACGCCGAGGGCTTCCAGGTGCACTTCCACGCGATCGGCGATGGCGCCGTGCGCCAGTCGCTCGACGCGGTCGAGGCCGCGCGTAAGGCGAACGGCGACCTCGGCCATCGCCATCACATCTCGCACATCCAGCTCATCCATCCGGACGACCGGGCGCGCTTCAGAAAACTCGGCGTCGTCGCCAACTTCCAGCCGCTGTGGGCCTATGCCGACGACTACGTCACCGAACTGACGCTGCCGTTCATTAGCGAGGCGGCCGCGGGGTACATGTACCCGATCGCGAGCATGCAGAAGAGCGGCGCGAAGATCGCCTTCGGCAGCGACTGGTCGGTCTCGAGCGCAAACCCCTTCGAGGAGATGGAAACCGCGATCACCCGCATGGGCGCGCTCGGCGACACGACCGTCCCGTTCATGCCGGCCGAGCGCATCGCCTTGCCGGAGGCACTCGCCGCCTTCACGATCAATGCGGCTTATACGAACCGGGATGACGACGACACCGGCTCGCTCGAGGTCGGCAAGAGCGCGGACCTCGTCGTGCTGGACCGGAACCTTTTCGAGATTCCGCCCTCCGAAATCTCGGACACGAGGGCGCTCGTCACCCTGTTCGAGGGCAAGGCGGTCCACGGCAAGCTGGAGGATCTGCAATGAAGTCGCGACGGCATCGGGTCGATCCGCTGGGAGAACGGCTGCCGATCAAGCTCGATACGACGAGCAACGGCGAGTTTGTGCCGGTGGCGCTGTCCCCGGCCAACCAGATGGCGAACCAGCTTGCGCAGGCGGCGGCCGGGCGCCATGCAATGCGCCTCGGCCTCGGCCGCCGCGATTTCCTGCTGTCCACCTGCGGCGCGGCGAGCACCCTGCTCGCCTTCAACGCGGCGAATGCCGCGGCCGGACGCACCGCCGGGTTCTTCGACCTGCCAGCGGAAGCGGCGCTCGAGCCTGCGGCCGCAGCTGCCGTCGAGGGCGACGAGTTCATCTTCGACGTGCAGGGGCACTACGTCGATCCGACCGAGGCCTGGCTCAAGACCGCGCCGGCCGGCTCGTTCAGCTTCGCGCCCAAGGGCGGCTGCGCGCTCAACGACGGCAAGAGCCCGCGCAGCCACCTCGCCTGCCTGACCTCGGAGGAATTCGTCAAGGACGTCTTCCTCGACAGCGACACCGACATGATGGTGCTGTCGTTCGTGCCGGCGAAACGCGATGCTTCGCCGCTCGAAATCGAATCCGCCGACGCGGTGCGCACGATCGTCGAGCGGATGGAGGGCAACCACCGCCTGCTGATCCACGGCCGCGTCAACCCGAACCAGCCCGGCGACGTCGAGGACATGGAGATGCTCCACGACCGCTGGAAGGTCAGCGCCTGGAAGACCTACACGCAATGGGGACCGGATGGCAGCGGATTCTTCCTTTCCGACGAGCCCGGCATCCGCTTCATCGAGGAAGCGCGCCGGCTCGGCGTGAAGGTGATCTGCGTGCACAAGGGGCTCCCGTTCGGCAAGAAGTCCTACGAGCACAGCCAGTGCAGCGACATCGGCCCGGTCGCGAAGCGCTTCCCGGACGTCAGCTTTCTGGTCTATCACTCCGGCTTCGTGCCGGAAGTCGAGGAAAAGGCCTACGGGGAGAATGCGGACGGCGACGGCATCGACACCCTGATCCGCTCGCTCGAGGAAAGCGGAATACGCCCGGGCGGCAACGTCTATGCCGAGCTCGGCAGCACCTGGCGCTTCCTGATGCGCGACCCGGCGCAGGCTGCCCACGGCATCGGCAAGCTGCTGAAGCATTGCGGGCCGGACAACGTGCTCTGGGGCACGGACTCGATCTGGTATGGCTCGCCGCAGGACCAGATCCAGGCATTCCGCACGTTCCAGATCGCGCCGGAATTCCGCGAGCGTCACGGCTACCCGGAGATCACGCCCGGCCTGCGCGCGAAAATCTTCGGACTGAACGCGATGCGGCCGTACCGGATCGCGCCCCAGGAGATGAAGCTCCGCGCGCGCCGCGATGCGATAGCCGCCGAGCGCCTGGCCTATCGCAAGCGCCCCGAGCCGCATTACCT
>JBOHZL010000089.1:0-13106 GCA_050738495.1 Steroidobacteraceae bacterium
CCCGAGACGGAACTGCTGGTCGAGATGGCGCTCGCCGCGCTCGAAGCGGTCGCGCGTCCCGCCGTGCTCGATCTCGGCACCGGCAGCGGCGCCATCGCGCTCGCGATCGCGAGCGAACGGCCCGATGCCGTGGTCACGGCGGTGGATCTGAGCGGTCCCGCGATCGAAGTCGCGCGCCGCAACGCGGATCGCCTGCGGATCGGCAATCTGCGCCTGCTTTCCGGGTCCTGGTACGAGCCGGCGGGTGAAGCCCGCTTCGACGCGATCGTCTCCAATCCGCCCTATGTCGCCGACGGCGACCCGGCGCTCGAGTCGCTCGCGCACGAGCCGCGTGCGGCGCTGGCCGCCGGGCGCGACGGACTCGAGGCGCTCACGGTCGTCTGCATGGGCGCGGCCACGCGCCTGTTGCCGGGCGGCGCGCTGATCGTCGAGCACGGCGCGATGCAGGGCGGTGCCGTCGGTGCCTTGATGGCGCGCTCGGGTCTCGTCGAAATCGCGATGCGCCGCGACCTCGCCGGCCTGCCCCGCGCCACGCGAGGCACGGCCGCGCGTTGACGGCTACAATCGGATTTTCGGGGCAGGGGACTTGTGATGGTCAGATTCGAGACGACGGCGGGCGATTTCACGGTCGAGCTCGACGCGGATTCGGCGCCGACATCCTGCAAGAACTTCCTGCGCTACGTCGACGAGGGCTACTTCGACGGCACGGTGTTCCACCGCGTGATCCGCGGCTTCATGATCCAGGGCGGCGGTTTCACCGCCGAGATGCAACAGAAGTCGACGCACGGGGCGATCGTCAACGAGGCCAACAACGGGCTCGCCAACCTGCGCGGCACGATCGCAATGGCGCGCACCAACGACCCCGACAGCGCGACCGCGCAGTTCTTCATCAATCTGGTCGACAACGCGTTCCTGGACTACAAGCCCGGCAGTCCCGGCTACGCCGTATTCGGCCGCGTCGCCGGCGGTATCGACGTCGTCGACAAGATCGCCGCGGTCAAGACCGGGCGCCGCCAGGGACACGACGACGTGCCGCGCGAGCCCGTGGTCATCAAGCTCGTGCGGCGCGCCAGCGCCATCTGAAGTACCGGACGGCAAGGAAGCGGCGATCCTGGCCGGCGCGATTCGCGCGCACGGTCGTGTCGGCGCTTCTGGGGCTGGCGCTCGCGAGTGTCGCGATCGTCGCCTGCTTGCGCTGGCTGCCGGTGCCAGCCACCTCATTCATGCTGCGCGAGCGCTATGCCGCCGATGCCCGTAATGGCGTGATCCGGCAGCACCACGACTGGGTGCCGTGGACGGCGATCTCCCGGCACGCGGCGGTCGCGGTCGTCGCGGCCGAGGACCAGAATTTCCTGCTGCACGACGGCTTCGACTTCCTGGCGATCGAAAAGGCCGTGACCGATGCCAGGAGCGGCAGGCGGCTTCGCGGCGCCAGCACGATCAGCCAGCAGGTCGCGAAAAATCTGTTCCTCTGGCCCGGCCAGAGCTGGCTGCGCAAGGGCCTGGAAGCCTGGTTCACGCTCTGGATCGAGCTCCTCTGGGCCAAGCAACGCATCCTCGAGGTCTATCTCAACAGCGTGGAGTTCGGTCCGGGAACCTGGGGAATAGAGGCCGCTGCCCGGCATTTCTTTAGAAAATCTGCGCTCGAACTCAATCGCTACGATGCCGCCCTGCTCGCGGCGGTGCTGCCGAACCCGGTGCGGCTGCATGTCGATCGTCCCTCGCCCTACGTGCGGGCGCGGCAGCAATGGGTTCTGGGGCAGATGCGCCGCATCGAAAAGGGGACGCTTCCCTTTGGTGACGATTTGTCCCAATAGCGGAAACCATCGCCACTAAAGGGAAGCGTCCCCTCCAAGCTGGTCGCGGATCGGCAGGTTCCGGATCCTGACGCCGCAGGCGGCGAATATGGCGTTGGCAAGCGCGGGCGCCGCGGTCGGTATTCCCATCTCGCCGCAACCGGACGGCGATTCCGTCGATTCGACGATCAGGACTTCCACCTGCTTCGGCATCTGCGCCATGGTCGCGAGCGGGTAGCCGTCGTAATTGCCCTGCTCGACCCGGCCATCCTTGATGGTGATCTCGAGGTTGAGCGCGGTGCTGAGCCCGTCGATGGTTCCGCCCTGCATCTGCGCGCTGATCCCGAGCGGATTGATCGGCCGGCCGCAGTCGATCGCGGTGACGACGCGATGGATCGCGAGCGCGCCCGCCGGCGAGACCTCGACTTCCATCGCGTGCGCGGCATAGCCGCCGAAGGTGAAGTGCGCGGCGATCCCGAGCCCGCGGCCGCGCGGCAGCGTCCGGCCCCAGCCGATCGCATCGGCGACGCGCTCGAGCACCGCCCTCAGCCTTCCGGTGCTGAATTTCGGGCCGCCGTGCTGCGCATAGTCGAGCACGCGGTCTCGCCCAGCATGGCGAGGCGCAGCGCAAGCGGATCCTGCCCGGATGCGTGCGCGACTTCGTCGAGGAAGCACTGCACGACGAAGGCATTGGCCGTGTGCGCCGGCGCGCGCCAGGAGCCGCGCGGCATGCCGCTCGTCACCGCGTGCCACTCGAGTCGATAGTTCGGCACCAGCCGCGCAGGGAAATCGTCCGGATACAGCTCCGACCCCCACATGTCCTCGGGCTTGACATCGGCGCGGCGGTAGTACTTCGACGCGCTCGCGAGCCGGTGCGTCCAGCCCGTCACGCGGTTCGACGCGTCGAGCGCCGCGACGAGTTCGTGGTGCCCGAATGGCCGGTAAAAATCGTGCTGCAGGTCGTCCTCGCGCGTCCAGACGAGCTTGATCGGCCAGCCGGTCGCCTTGGAGATCAACGCCGCTTCGGCGACATAGTCGGAAGTCAGGCGCCGGCCGAATCCGCCGCCAACGCGGGTCATCTCGACGCTGATCGCCGCACGCGGGATGCCGGTGACGGCATGGACTGCGCGCGATGCGCCGGAAGGCTGCTGCACCGGTGCGACCACGCGCGCACGATCCGCCTGCACGTGCACGAAGGCATTCTGCGGCTCCAGCGGCGCGTGACTCACGTAGGGCTGCCGATAGCGCGCCTGCACGACCTTCGCTGCCGCGGCGCGCGCCTCGTCGAAGTTGCCGTCATCGTGCACGACCCGGCCGGTGCGCTTCAGCAGCTCGGCGCACTGCGCGTCGAGCGCGGCGCTCGATTCCTGCGCGAACGGGCCGCGTGTCCACTCGACCTTGAGCGCGGAGCGGCCCTTGAGTGCCGACCAGGTGTCGTCGGCGACGACGGCGACGCCGGTCGCGAGATTCGCCGTGATCGGCTCGCCCGGCTTCGGACCGGGCACGACGACGACCGCGCGCACGCCGGGCACGGCGCGCGCGGCGGCATCGTCGAGATTGGCGATGTCGCCGTCGAAGTACGGGCAGCGCAGCATCACCGCGGTGCGCGCATCCGGCTCGTAGACGTCGATGCCATAGCGCGCGCGGCCGGTGACGATGTCCAGTGCATCCACGACGCGTTGCGGGCGTCCGATGATGCAGTATTCGGACGCTTCCTTGAGCGGCACGGGCTCCGACGGCAGCGCGAGCCTGGCTGCGGCCTCGATCAATTCCCCGTACGGCAGCCGCCTGCCGTCCGGGTGCAGTGCGTGGCCATCGCGCGTGCCGATGGCATCCTGCGCGATGCCCCAGTGCGTGGCCGCGGCCCGGCGCATCAGGAAGCGTCCCTGCGCGCCGAACTGGCGCAACTCGGCCCACGCGTCCGGGATGCTGGTGCTGCCCCCCGCGCCCTGGGGGCCGAACTTCCAGCGCGGTTCGGCGCCCGTGAAGTCGATACAGAGCGGCAGCTGCTCGACCGTCACCAGCGCCCAGTCGGCATCGAGCTCGTCGGCAATGATCATCGGCAGCGAAGTCCGCACGCCCTGCCCGATCTCGGGGCTCGGCGCGCCGATGACCACGCGGTTGTCGGGCTGGATGCGGATCAGCACGCCGAAGGGATTCGCCGGCGGCGGCGCCGCGTCGGCGGCAGCCGCGAGGCGCGTCCACGCAGGCACCAGCAGGAGCGCACCGGAGGTCGTCAGCGTGGCCTGGATGAATGCGCGGCGCGAGACGGCGGCGGCGCGCGCATTCATCGCGCGAGCGAGCGCGCGGCGCGCGCGATGGCGAGGCGGATGCGCACATAGGTCCCGCAGCGGCACAGGTTGGTGATCGAGTCGATGTCGGCGGGCGCCGGGTCCGGCTTGCGCTCGAGCAGTGCAACCGTCGCCATGATCTGCCCCGCCTGGCAGTAACCGCATTGCGGGACGTCTTCCTCGAGCCAGGCCTGCTGCACCGCGTGCAGGCCGGTCTCGGCCAGCCCCTCGATGGTCTTGACGGATCTACCCGCGACCGCGGCGACCGGCAACAGGCAGGATCTCTGCGCCGCGCCGTCGACCAGCACGGTGCAGGCACCGCAGAACCCGCCGCCGCAGCCGTACTTGGTGCCGGTGAGCCGCGCATGGTCGCGCAGGTACCAGAGGAGCGGCATTTCGCCGTCGCCCCCGAAGTCGCGATCGACGCCGTTGACGCTGAACCGGATGCTCACGGTGGCGGCAGCATACCCAATGCGCGATGCACGGAGGGCACCGCCCGGCGCGGCTTTGCCACCGTCCGGCGCCCGTCAGGCGGCGTCGGCCGCGTCCCGCGCCAGGTTCGGCCCGAGCCAGCGGCGCGCCTCGGAGACCGCGATGCCCTTGCGGCGCGCATAGTCCTCGAGCTGGTCGTTGCCGATGGGGCCGACCGCGAAATAGCGCGCCTCCGGATGCGAGAAGTACCAGCCGCTCACCGACGCGGCCGGATACATCGCGAATGACTCGGTCAGGCGGATGCTGGTCGCAGCCTCGGTGTCGAGCAGGCTCCAGATCGCGGCCTTCTCGCTGTGATCGGGGCAGGCCGGATAGCCCGGCGCCGGACGGATGCCGCGGTATTCCTCGCGCACCAGCTGCTCCGCCGTCAGCCGCTCTTCAGGCGCATAGCCCCAGAACTCGCGGCGCACGCGCTCGTGCAGCGACTCGGCGAGCGCCTCGGCGAAACGGTCCGCGAGCGCCTTCAGGAGGATCGCGGAGTAGTCGTCGTTCGCCGATTCGAAGGCCGCGACACGCGGCT
This sequence comes from Steroidobacteraceae bacterium, assembly GCA_050738495.1. Classification (GTDB taxonomy): domain Bacteria; phylum Pseudomonadota; class Gammaproteobacteria; order Steroidobacterales; family Steroidobacteraceae; genus SCUD01. Next base: position 5,100 of record JBOHZL010000089.1, read on the forward strand.
CGATGCCGATGCCGGCGGTTACCGCGAACGCGCCGATGAAGTCCTCGACCCCCGAATTCCGCGGCGCCACATAATCGGCGAGACAGAGCTGCGACTGTCCTGCGGGCTTGGCCTTCTGCTGGCGCAGGTGATGCAGGGCCGCCGCGGGCCTCGCGCGACTCGCATCCTCGTACACGACGACGTCGTCACCGTCGCTGCCGGCCGGGAAGAAGCCGAGCACCGCGCGCGCCGTCAGCCAGCGCTCGCGCACCAGCGTCTCCAGCATGCGCTGCGCGTCCTTCCAGAGCGCGCTAGCGGCCGCGCCGCGCACCGGATCCTGGAGAATGTCCGGGAACTTGCCGGAGAATTCCCAGGCATTGAAGAACGGCATCCAGTCGATGTAGCGCACCAGATCCGTGAGCGGCACCGGGCTCAGGGTCCGCGTGCCGAGGAAGCGCGGCACCGGCGGCCGGTTTCCCTGCCAGTCGATTCGCGGCGCCGCGGCGCGGGCCGCCGCCAGCGCCATGCCGTCGGGCCGGCGCTTCTTCCCGGCGTGCTGCTCGCGGCGATGCGCGTGCTCCGCGCGCACGCGTTCGAAGAAAGAATCGCGCGCCTCCTCGGACACCAGCGTCTGGCAGACGCCGACCGAGCGCGACGCATCCTTGACGTAGACGACGCCGTGCGGATAGGCGGGATCGATGCGCACGGATGTATGGGCAGGCGAAGTCGTGGCGCCGCCGATCAGGAGCGGCACGGTGAAGCCCTGGCGCTGCATCTCCTGCGCCACGTGCACCATTTCGTCGAGCGAGGGCGTGATCAGGCCCGAAAGGCCGATCATGTCCGCGGACTCGGTGCGCGCCGTCTCGAGGATCCGGTCGGCCGGCACCATCACGCCCAGGTCCACGACCTCGAAGTTGTTGCACTGGAGCACGACGCCGACGATGTTCTTCCCGATGTCGTGCACGTCGCCCTTGACCGTGGCGATGACGATCTTGCCGTTGCTCGCGCGCGCGCCGCCCTGCCCCTGCTCGATGAAGGGAACGAGGTGCGCGACCGCGCGCTTCATGACCCGCGCCGACTTGACCACCTGCGGCAGGAACATCTTGCCGGCCCCGAACAGGTCGCCCACCACGTTCATGCCGTCCATCAGCGGCCCCTCGATGACGTCGAGCGGCTTTGCGGCTGCCTGCCGCGCTTCCTCGACGTCCTCGATGATGAACTCGTCGATGCCCTTGACCAGCGCGTGCTCGAGGCGCTTGCCGACGGCCCATTCGCGCCAGCCCAGGTCCTCGCCGCGCCGCGCCGCGCCTTCGCCGCGATAACGTTCCGCGATCTCCAGCAGCCGCTCGGTCGCGTCCGGCCTGCGGTTCAGGATCACGTCCTCGCAGCGCTCGCGAAGCTCCGGTGCGATCTCCTCGTAGATCCCGAGCTGGCCCGCATTGACGATGCCCATGTCGAGCCCGGCGCGGATCGCATGATAGAGGAATACCGCATGCATCGCCTCGCGTACCAGATCGTTGCCGCGGAATGCGAACGAGACGTTGCTGACGCCGCCGCTCGTCTTCGCGCCCGGGCAGCGTTCCTTGATGCGGCGCACCGCCTCGATGAAGGCGATGCCGTAGCCGGAGTGCTCCTCGATGCCGGTCGCGACGGCGAAGATGTTGGCGTCGAAGATGATGTCCTCGGGTTCGAAGCCGACGCGGTCGACCAGCAGCCGGTAGGCGCGCTCGCAGATTGCGACCTTGCGCTCCACGTTGTCGGCCTGCCCGCTCTCGTCGAAGGCCATCACCACGACCGCTGCGCCGTAGCGGCGCACGCGCCGCGCCTGTTCCAGGAACGGGCCCTCGCCCTCCTTCAGCGAGATTGAATTGACCACGCCCTTGCCCTGCAGGCAGCGCAGGCCCGCCTCGATGACCGGCCACTTGGACGAGTCCACCATGACGGGCACGCGCGCGATATCCGGCTCCGACGCAGCCAGGTTCAGGAACCGTACCATCACGGCTTCGGAGTCCAGCATCCCTTCGTCCATGTTGACGTCGATGACCTGCGCGCCGTTCGCGACCTGGTCGCGCGCGATGGCGAGCGCCGCAACGTAGTCCCCCGCCTCGATCAGCTTGCGGAACTTCGCGGAGCCGGTGACGTTGGTGCGCTCGCCGACGTTGACGAACAGCATCTCGGGCTCGATGTTGAGCGCCTCGAGCCCGGAAAGCCTGCAACGCCGCGGCAGCGCCGCGGGAGCCCGCGGCGCAACACCGGCAACCGAACGCGCGATCGCGGCAATGTGCTCCGGCGTCGTGCCGCAGCAGCCGCCGACGATGTTGACCAGGCCGCTCTTCGCCCACTCGCCGAGGTGTCCGGCCGTTTCATCCGCCTGCTCGTCGTATTCGCCGAATGCGTTCGGTAGCCCGGCGTTCGGATAGGCGCTGATGTGGCAATCGGCGATGCGCGACAGTTCCTCGATGTGCGGCCGGAGCTGCCTGGCGCCTAGCGCGCAGTTGAGCCCGACCGCGATCGGGTGCACGTGCCGCACCGAATTCCAGAACGCCTCGACCGTCTGCCCGGACAGGGTGCGGCCGGAGGCGTCGGTGATTGTGCCGGAGACGATCACCGGCAGCTCGAAGCCGAGTTCGTCGAAAGTCTCGGCCAGCGCGTACAGCGCGGCCTTGGCATTCAGCGTGTCGAAGATCGTCTCGACGATCAGCAGATCCGCGCCGCCCTCGACGAGCGCTCGCGCCGCGTCGCCGTAGGTCGAACGCAGCGCGTCGAAGCTGGTATTGCGATAGCCGGGGTCATTGACGTCGGGCGACAGCGAGGCGGTGCGGCTGGTCGGCCCGAGCGCCCCGGCCACGAATCGCGGCCTGCCGTCCTTGGCCGCCGCTTCGTCGGCGACCCGCCTCGCGATGCCCGCGGACTCGAAATTGATTTCGGCGACGAACTCTTCGAGGCCGTAGTCGGCGAGCGATGGCGCGCTCGCATTGAAGGTATTGGTCTCGATGATGTCCGCACCGGCCGCGAGATACTCGCGGTGGATGTCCGCGACCAGATCCGGACGGGTCAGCGACAGCAGGTCGTTCGCGCCCTTGAGGTCGCGGGCCCAGTCCGCGAAGCGGGACCCGTGGTAGTCGGCGGCGTCGAGCCGCGCGCGCTGGATCATCGTGCCCATCGCGCCGTCGAGCACGAGGATCCGCCCGGCGAGGGCCTGATGGAGCGCGGCGATCCGTGCTTCGCGTTCGCCGCTCATGCCGCCCTCAGGCCCAGTGCGTGGCAGATCGCATAGGTCAGCTCGGCGCGGTTCAGCGTGTAGAAATGGAACTCGTCCACGCCTTCGCGCCGCAGCCGCGCGACCTGCTCGATCGCGACCGACGCTGCGATCATCTTGCGCGTCTCGGGATCGTCCTCGAGCCCGTCGAAGCGCTCGACCAGCCATTCCGGCACGCTCGCGCCGCAGCGCGCGGCGAAGCGCAGCAGCTGCGGGAAGCGCGTGATCGGCAGGATGCCGGGCACGATCACGGCCCCGATGCCCGCTCGCGCGCAGGCATCGCGAAAGCGCAGGTAGCAGTCCGCGTCGAAGAAGAACTGGGTGATCGCCCGCGCAGCGCCGGCGTCGAGCTTGCGCTTGAGGTTCGCCAGGTCCTGCTCCGGCGTGGCGGCCTCCGGGTGCGTCTCGGGGTAGGCGGCCACGGAAATCTCGAAGTCGGCAACGCCCTTCAGGCCGGCGACCAGGTCCGCCGCGAATGCGAACCCGTCGGGGTGCGGTGCGTAGGTGCCGCCGCCGGCCGGTGGATCCCCGCGCAACGCCACCACGTGCCGCACGCCTTCGTCCCAGTAGCGGCGTGCGATGTCGAGCAACTGGCCGCGGCGCGCGCCGATGCAGGTCAGATGCGGCGCGCCGGTTAGGCTGGTCTCCGCGAGCACGCGCGACACCACCCGGTGCGTGCGGTCGCGCGTCGATCCGTCGGCGCCATAAGTCACCGAGACGAAACGCGGGCCGAGTGGCGCCAGCCGCTCGATCGACGCCCAGAGCGTGCGCTCCATGGGCTCGTCATTCGGCGGAAAGAACTCGAAAGACACCTGCACCGGCGGACGGACTGACATCTGATCGAGTATACAATGTGTTTCCGCCGTCCCCGGAGCTGGCGCCGATGCTCGAAAAACCCCTCGAACGGCTGCTGTTCGCCTGCCGCTGGCTGCTCGCGCCGCTGTACCTCGGGCTCGCGCTCGCCCTGCTGGTGCTCGGCATCAAGTTCTTCCAGGAGGCGTTCCACGTCATCAGCGAGGTCTTGACGCTCGCGGAGGCGGACCTGGTGCTCACGGTGCTCGCGATGATCGACCTGGTGCTGGTCGGCAGCCTGATCGTGATGGTGATGTTCTCGGGCTACGAGAACTTCGTCTCGCGCATCGATCTCGAGGACGGCTCCGACGCACCGGCCTGGCTGTCCAAGCTCGACGCCGGCACCCTGAAGCTGAAGGTCGCGGCGTCGATCGTCGCGATCTCGTCGATCCACCTGCTGCGCATCTTCATGAATGCGCAGCACACGCCGAACGACAAGATCCTCTGGTACGTGATCCTGCACCTGACCTTCGTGGTCTCCGCCGTGCTGCTCGGCGTGCTGGACCGGATGGCATTCGCCGCTCATCGAAAACCCTGAGGGTAAGTCATGAGAATCCGCAGGCGTGACCTGTTGCGCTCCGCGCTCGCGGCCGGAGGACTCGGCGCGGTTTCGCCACTTGCACGCGCCTGGGCCGCATCGAGCCCGCCGACCACCACGCCTGCGCAGACGAAAGGCCCGTTTTACCCGGTCACGCGCCCGCTCGACGCGGATGCCGACCTGACCGTCATCCGTGGCCGGTCGGGACGTGCGCAGGGGCGCGTCTTGCACCTGATGGGGCGCGTGCTCGATCGTGACGGCAAGCCGGTGCCGGGCGCGAAGATCGAATTGTGGCAGGCCAATGCGGCGGGCCGCTACGCGCATCCGCGGGACGTCAATCCCGCGCCGCTCGACCCGAATTTCCAGGGCTTCGGGACGCAGGTGACGGACGACGACGGGCAGTTTCGCTTCAAGACGATCAAGCCGGCCGCCTACCCGGTCAATCCGATGAATCCGCGCGCGGTGCGGACTCCGCACATCCACTTCGACATCGCAGGCACGGATGTGCGCCTGGTGACGCAGATGTATTTTCCGGACGAGGCTTCGAACGACGCCGATCTGATCTTTCGGGCCTTGAGCGCCGGCGAGCGCCGCGCCGCAACCGCGAGTCTCGTGCCCGCCTCCGCCGACGTGGAATCGGATGCGCTGGTCGCGCGCTGGGATATCGTGCTGGCCGGCGGCTAGTCGGGCAGCTTCAGCGACGCCTGGCCGAAGAAATACTTCCAGCCTTTGGGCGTGCGGACGTAGGTATCGCTGAACCAGAGGCGTCGCTCGAATGGCGCGCCGTTCATCACGCCCTTGATCCAGAGCCGCGCCGTGACGACGGCGGTGTCGCCGAAGACGCGCACGAACTGCGTGCCCGGATCCTCGTCCTGAATCTCGTACTGGATCGACTTCTCGCGCGCCGCTTTGAGGTGGTCTTCCCGGGTGACGACCCTGCCGTCGCCGAGGACGAGGGTCATCTCGTCGTGCAGGATCCGGTCGATCGTCGCCACGTCGTGACGTTTGACCGCCGCCTGGAATTTGGTGTCGAGCGCCGCGACCGCCTTTCGATCCTCGTCGGGCGAAGCCTCTGCGATGGCAGCCATTCCGACGCTCATGACGAGCGCCAGCGCCGCGGGAACAAGCTTGCTGTGCATGTGCGCATCCATCCGGTCCTGAACTGGGGAGTGACGGCCAGCCTATGCGCTGGCCCGCGGGAATTCCAGCGGAAATCGCGCTGCGGCGGGGCCGGTTTGGGAATGCACGCCTAGTGCAGCCCTGGCGGCGCCTGCTGGGCGCTGCCATCGGCGAACAATCCCGCCACGTCGACGGCGTCGAAGCGCCAGGCGCGATTGCAGAACTCGCAGCGCACTTCAACCTCGCCGCGCTCGCGCAGCAGCGAGTGGACTTCCTCGCCGCCGAGCGCCTGCAGGATGCCGGCGACGCGCTCGCGCGAGCAGCTGCACTGGAAATACACGGGCGTGCCTTCAAACAGGCGAATATCGTCTTCGTGGAACACGCGGCCGAGCAGCTCGCGCGCCGGCCTCTCGAGCAATTCCTGCTTCGTGACGGTCGCCGCCAGCAAGCCGACGCGGCGCCAGGCATCGTCGGCCTCCGCCTTGCGTCCCGGCAGCCCGGCCGCGGAAACCGCGACCCGCTGCAGCAGCAGACCCGCCGCTCGCTCGCGTGTCGCTGCAAGCGCGATCCACGAGGGCAGCTGCTCCGAACGGCCGAAGTACTGCTCGAGGCAGGTGGACAACTTGTCGTGCTCGAGCGGCACGACACCCTGGTAGCGTTCGCCGCCCTCGGGCTGCTCGATGGTCACGGCGAGCTGGCCGCCGCCGAACAGTCCCGCGGCCGGCATTTCGCCTGCCGGCCATTCGTCGTGGCGGGCGACGCCCCGGATCGCGTGACGGTGCGTGCACTGCGCGAGCATCAGACGCACCGGCCCCGGTCCCTCGAACTGCAGCGACAGGCGGCCCTCGAACTTGAGCGCGCCTGCCATCAGCACCGATGCCGCCATCGCCTCGCCGAGCGAGTCGCTGACGGCCGGCGGATACGCGTGGTGCTCGATCGCGGCGCGCCAGCTCGCATCGAGACGCACGAGGTGGCCGCGGATCGGGAGGCGCTCGAACAGGAAGCGGTACAGCAGGTCGCCGCGGGCCATCACTTTTCCGCGAGCATCCGGCGCAGGATCTCGTTGACCTGCGCGGGATTCGCCTTGCCGGCGGTCGCCTTCATGACCTGCCCGACGAAGAACCCGAACAGCTTTTCCCTGCCGGCGCGATAATCCGCGAGCTGCGCCGGGCTCGCCGCCATCACGCCGGAGATCGCGCGCTCGATCGCCGCCGTGTCGGTGATCTGGCGCAGGCCCTTTTCCTCGATGACGACGTCCGCTTCCCTGCGCCCTCCCCACATCGCATCGAACACTTCCTTGGCGAGCTTGCCGGATATCGTGCCGTCCACGATCCGCCGGAGCAGCCCTGCGAGCGACTCCGCGCCTATCGGCGATGCCCCGATCTCGATGCCGTCCCGATTCAGGAACCCGGACAGCTCCCCCATCACCCAGTTCGCCGCGAGTTTCGGCTCGCCGCCGATGCCCGCCACCACGCGCTCGTAGTAGTCCGCCAGCTCGCGGCTCGCGGTCAGCACGCCGGCGTCGTAATCCGACAAGCCGTGATCGCGGGCCAGCCGTGCCGCCTTCGCATCCGGCAGCTCGGGCAAGGAGTTCCTGGTCGACTCGATCAGCGCGTCGTCGAGGGCGAGCGGCAGCAGGTCGGGGTCGGGGAAATAACGGTAGTCGTTGGCCTCTTCCTTGGAGCGCATCGAGCGCGTCTCGTGACGGTCAGGGTCGTACAGCCGCGTTTCCTGCACCACGCTGCCGCCGCCCTCGATCAGCCCGATCTGGCGCGTGACCTCGAAGTTGATCGCGCGCTCGACGAAGCGGAACGAATTGAGGTTCTTGATCTCGCAGCGGGTGCCGTACTCGTGGCGGCCCTTGTGGCGCACCGAGACGTTCGCGTCGCAGCGGAACGACCCTTCCTGCATGTTGCCGTCGCAGATCTCCAGGTAGCGCACCAGCGTGTGGATCTTCTTCATGTAGGCGATCGCCTCGCGGGCCGAGCGCATGTCGGGCTCCGACACGATCTCGAGCAGCGGCGTGCCGGCACGGTTCAGGTCGATGCCGCTCGCGCGGCCGAATCCCTCGTGCAGCGACTTGCCGGCGTCTTCCTCGAGATGCGCCCGCGTCACGCCGACCCGCTTGCGGCTCCCGTCCTCGAGCACGATCTCCACCGCGCCGTCCTCGACGATCGGCTGCTCGTACTGGCTGATCTGGTAACCCTTCGGCAGGTCCGGGTAGAAGTAGTTCTTGCGAGCAAACACCGAGCGGCGCGGG
>JBOHZL010000090.1:0-12976 GCA_050738495.1 Steroidobacteraceae bacterium
CGGCGCGTCGGCCCAGACCCTGGCGAAGGAAGCATTGCCTGCGGAGATTGTCGGTGAACCGATCCGTCGCGTGCTCGACGGCAAAGCCGACGACCTGCTCAGCGCCGGCCTCGGTGCGGACGGCCTGCGCGGCCCGGCGCCGGGATTTGCGGATCCGCTCGCGCCGACGGCGCTCGAGCTGCGCCGCCGCGCGATTTGGAACAACTACCGCGGTCTCGTCGACCTGAGCGATGCCGGCGGCTTCGGACGCCTGTCCGGTCCGCACGCAGGCGAGCGTATCGCCGGCATCGAATACCTCGCCGCTGTGCGGAAACCAGGTGGCGCGGGCATCACGACCGCGATGCTGCAGATTCCGTCGCATTTCAATGCGGCCAAGCCCTGCCTGGTCGCGGTCGCGTCCTCCGGCTCGCGCGGGATCTACGGCGCGCTGCCGACTGCGGGCGAATGGGGGCTGCGCAAGGGCTGCGCCGTCGTGCACAGTGACAAGGGCACGGGCACGGGATTCCACGATCTCGACAGCGGCACGGCTTGGCGCATCGACCTGGTCAAGACCACTGATGCAAACGATCCGTTGGTCGGCTGGCGCGCGCAGGAAACCCCGGTACGCGATGCCTGGCGCCGCGCGCATCCGCATCGCATCGCGGTGCGGCACGTTCATGACGGCGAGAACAGCGAACATGACTGGGGCCCGTACCTGCTCCAGGCGGTCAAGGCGGGATTCACACTGTTGCAGCGCGAGTTCCCGGCGACGGCCGATCGGGCGGCCATTGCGCGCGCTCGCACGCTCGTGATCGCGTCGGGAATCTCGAATGGCGGTGGCGCCGTGCTCCGCGCCGCCGAGGCGGATCGCGAGCAGCTGCTCGATGGCGTCGTCGTTTCGGAGCCGAACGTGTCGGTCGAACGCGGAGCCCGCATCGCGATCCGCATGGGCGAGCGGGCATACACCACCGATTCCGCGCCGGCCCTCTTCGATTATGTGTTGACGCATTACCTGCTGCAGCCCGCTGCAGTCCTGGCGCCGGAGCGGTCAACGGTGATGACCGCGATACCCGACAGCCTGCGCGCCGGCCTCGAGACCTGGACTGCGCAACTGGCTGAGCACGGATTCATCGCCGGCGACACCCTGGCAACGCGCGCCGGCGATGCGCGCCGGCAACTCGAGGCGGCGGGCGTACTGCGCGAGGCGCTCGATGGCGGCATCGCCAATGTCGCATTCGGCCTGTGGCCGGCGCTGGCAGAGGGCTATGCGAGCGCCTATGCGCGGCTCGGACCGGAGGAATCGCCCTGCGAGATGTCCTATGCGCCGATCAATGCGCAATTACAGGCGCGCGCGCTCACCGTCGAGGAGCTTTCGCGTCTCGCCGCGGACTCGACCGGCATCCCGCCGACTGGCGGCATCCAGATCGTGGACAAGAACGGCCGCTTTGCGTCGTTCGGCAGCATCGAACACCTGCTGTGCATGCGCGGACTGGCAAAGGGTGCGGCGCTCCGCGGCATCGACGAGATCCGCGCGGGCGCAGATGTCGGTGGCAAGCCGGTGATCGTGCTGCACGGCCGTCGCGACGCGTTGATCCCGGTGAACTTCAGTTCACGCGCCTGGTATGCGCGCCATCGTGGGCGTGGCGGAAGTTCCGTGCATTACTACGAAGTCGAGCACGGCCATCACTTCGACGCGTTCAACGCGCTGCCTGGATGGGGCGAGCGCTTCGTGGCGATGCAGCCGCAGTTGCTGGTGGCGATGGATGGGATGTATGCGCACCTGACCGAAGGGAAGCCTCTGCCGCCATCACAGGTCGTTCGCTCGCATCCGCGTCGCTTCGTCGACGGCCAGCCGGAGCCGCTAACTGCAGAACACTTGGGCCGAATCGCCGAAGTACCCGGTGCCGACGCGATCCGCTATCGGCGTGGGACCCTGTTGATCCCCGAATAGCCCGGAACTAGCGCGCGCCCAGGGCTTCGATCATGCGGTGAATGCTGGCGAGTTGCGCGCCCTTGCGGGTGATGTAATTCGCCCCCGAATAACCCCACCAGTCCCAGCAGCCCTTCGGGTTGAACGGCCAGACCCGGCTGCCTGCCACCTGCGGGTACAGCACGACGATCCGATTCGCATCGGCCCAGCGGTTGTAGCCGGCGCTGCGCGCGAAGCTGCGGCCCACGAATCCGCTGCCCTGCCGGCAGCCATGAAAAGCGACGTGAATGCGGCAGAGCCGGCCCGCGGCACAATCCTTCGGCACGAACAGGAAGCCGCTGTCGGCGAATGAGGCGAGCATGCCGCCTGTCACGTAGCGTCGCTGGTCAAAGCCCCGCAACGCGCCCGCTGGTTCACCCGCTGGCGCGCGCAGGTCGTCGTAGAGGTGATTCAGCAACTTGCCCGCTGCGTCGTACCGGCAGTCGTTGATCCAAGGCGACGCCGCGATGTCGCAGACGCCGCCCGCGCCATCGGCGGGAAAGCCATGGGGCGCCGCTACCTGAGTTTCATAGTGGATGCGCTCCGGCGGAACCAGCGCACGATAGAAGCGCAGCAGCGAGTCCGTCACCGCGGCGCCGACGATCACGTCGCGCGTGCCGTGAAAGATCCAGATACGGTCGGGTGCGATCCAGGACGGGTCGTCGATCAACCCTGCAGTCGCGGAGGCGTGCAACGCCGAGACCAGCGGTGCGATCTCCGGTCCGATGGAGCTGCCTTCCATGCAGTCGTCGAGCGCGCGCATCAGCGAGGCCTGCGCACAGAACCACGGACCGGCGGCGATGATCCCGGCGCCCTGAACGTCCTTTGAGAAGGCGACCTGGTACTGGGTCGCCATGTAACCGCCGGAAGAAACGCCGGAGACCGTCAGGCTGCCCGGCAGGATGTTGAGCTTCGGCAGCGCGTCGGCGGTCTGCGCGGCGGGCCCCGCCCAGGCGGCAGCGAGTATCCACACGCAGGCAATCGAGTGAACGGCGCCTACCATGGCGCCGACGATAGCATCAGAAGCGGACGCTCACGCTCCCGGTAACCATGCGCGGATTGCCATAAAAGGCCGTGACCGTGCTGCCGCCGAGCGTCGGGAAATCGTAGCCGGCGATCCTGTATTCCTCGTCGCCGAGATTCCTGCCGTGCAGGCCGACCTGGTAACGCCGGTCGCCGGAGGTCCAGACCAGGCTCGCGTCATAGAGTTCGTACGACGCCTGGTCCAGCAGCGGATTCGCGTACTCGAACTGCTGCGTGTCGCCGCGGTGAGTGACCGCACCGGTCAGTGCGAGCGCGCCGTCGCTGCCGAACAGCGCGATCGGCCACTCGTAGCGCAGTGTCAGGTTGCCGGAAGTTTCCGGCGTGTTCTGGAAGTCGCGCATGCCGGAGATGTCGGTCAGCACGCCGGCCACCGCGACCAGCCACTCGTCGTAGTCGGCGTCGATGTAGCCGTATGCGAGCGTCGCCGAGAACGCGTCGGTGAACTGGAACACGCCCTCAAGCTCAAAGCCCTGGATCGTCGCTCTGGCGGCGTTGGTGGTCGCGCCGGCGAAGCTGTCGTCGACGCCGTCGCCATTCGTATCGATCGCGACCGAGGCAGGCACCTGCACGTCCTCGTAATCGGCGTAGAACGCGGCGATGGCCGTGCGCGCCCGCCCGTCGGCGAAGCTCCCTTTCCAGCCGAGTTCGTAGGAGTCCACGGTCTCCGGGTCGAATCCATCGCCGACTTCCGGCGTGCCATAGGCACCGCGCGGGTCGAAACTGCCGCCCTTGAAGCCCTGGCTCCAGGAGGCGTACAGGTTGTGATCGCCGTTCGGCAGGAACGAGACGCTCACGCGCGGCGTGAAGTCCGTGTCGGTACGGCTGCCGGTGAATTCCGGTACGCCGTCCGGGTCCGGGACCGTGATCGAGACCGCGCCTGCATTGCCAAAGTAGGGCGAGCCGAGGCCGAGGTAGGTCTCGCGGAAGACAAGCGCGACGCGCTTGTCTTCGGTGTAGCGTCCACCGACCGACGCCGCCCACTGCTCGGACAGCTGGAAGCTGACGTCGGCATATGCAGCCCAGGTCTCGGTGCCGAAATCGCCTAGCGTGAAGGATGTGACTCCGAGGTCGCCCAGGATTACGTCGAACGCGTCGAAGGCGTTCGCGTCCAGGTAGTAGAGCCCGAATACACCGTCCATTCGCTCGCCGCTGAAATTGATCTGGAGTTCCTGACTCAACTGGTCGTTCTTGTATACGGCCGGCACGTCGAAGTGATCGTCCGGAAGGCTGTCGAAGTCGATCGGCGCTTCGGAGTCGTCCTCGCGGTACGCGGTGATCGACTTGAAGGCCCACTGGCTGTGGAGATCCACGTCCGCCGTCAGCGCGATGCCGCCCTGCTGGACTTCCTGATCGAGCGTCGTGATGGACGACGGAACCGTGTTGATGCCGCCACGGCTGTCGAAGACGTCGTCAAGTACGGGTGCGCCGGTGACCGCATTGAGGGTCAGGCGGTGGCCGTCCTTGTTGGTCGAGTCGTCGACGCTGTAATCGCCCGCGAGGCGGATGAACACGTTCTCGCTCGGCGTGAGTTCGAAACTGAGTCGGCCGGCCAGCACATCCTTGTCGTACTGCTCGGCGCCGGTAAACAGGTTGGTGCCGAAGCCGTTACGCTGGAATGAGGCCAGCGTTGCGCCCGCCCGGAACATGTCGGTGACGGGTACCGAGCCGCTCGCGATCACGTCGATCTGCTCGTAGGTGCCGGCCGCGAGTTTCAGCGCGAGTTCGGCCTCGTCCGGCAGCCGGCGCGTGACGTACTTGACCGCACCGCCGATCGTGTTACGGCCGTAGAGCGTGCCCTGCGGGCCGCGCAGCACTTCGATGCGCTCGACGTCATAGATGTCGAGCACCGTGCCCTGCGGACGGGCCATGTAGACGTCATCCAGGTAGATGCCTACGCCGCCCTCGAATCCCGCGACCGGGTCCTGTTGGCCGACGCCGCGGATGAAGGCCGTCAGCGTCGAGTTGGTCGCGCGCGAAGGCTCCAGCGTCACATTCGGCATCGACTGCCCGATGGCGACGAGGTCGGGCACGCCCATCTCTTCCAGCATTTCGCCGGACAGCGCCGATACCGAGATCGGCACGTCCTGGAGGCTCTCCTCGCGCTTGCGCGCGGTGACGATGATGTCGTCGAGGGCAGCGACTTCGTCCTGGGCCAGCGCTGGCACGGGCAGGGCCGCGACGATGGCGGCAGCGAGCAGAACGTTCCGGGTGGAAGAATGCCTCGTTGTCATTGAATTCCCCATATGTTGCGGATCGGCCGCGCACCTGGCGTCGGTCTGGCCAGCTTCGCGGGCAAGGTACTCCCCCGGGGGCGAGGGCATCACTTGTACGTTAGTAGCATTCCCGCGCCGACGGCCGCGGCCAATGATGCCGGGCCGCCAGAAACCGTTGCGGCGAGGACACGCCATGCTCAGCATGATCGGCCTGCTGCTGGGGCTCGCATTGCTCATCGTGCTGACGATGCGGGGCGTCGAGCTCCTGATCGCGGCGCCGCTCTGCGCGCTGCTGGTCGCGTTGACCAGCGGCTTCGAGCTCTTTCCGCAATTGGCGGCGGCAGGCAGCCCGTCATTCACCGGCGCCTACATGACCGGGTTCACCAGCTTCGTGACGTCCTGGTTCTTCATGTTCCTGCTGGGCTCGCTGTTCGGCAAGTTCATGGAAGCTTCCGGCGCGGCGGAAAGCGTCGCGCGCTGGATCGTGGAACATCTCGGCACCGGCAGCGCGATTTTCGCGGTGGTGCTCGCCTGCGCGGTGCTGACCTATGGCGGCGTCAGCCTGTTCGTCGTCGCGTTCTCGGTCTATCCAATGGCGCTGTCGCTATTCCGCGCGGCCGAGATGCCGCGCCGCTTTGTTCCGTGCGCAATCGCCTTCGGTTCGGTCACGTTCACGATGACCGCGGCTGGCTCGCCGGAGATCCAGAACTGGATTCCGATCCAGTACCTCGGCACTTCGCCGTGGGCGGGCTGGCAGGTGTCGCTGGTGGTCGCGCTCGCGATGGCGGCGCTGGGTTCCCTGTGGCTGCGGTTCATGCTGCGCCGCGCGGTCGCGTCGGGCGAGCGTTTCATCGCGCGCAGCGACGACCCGAAAGTCGACAGCCGCGCGCTGCCGCACCCGTTCACGAGCCTGCTGCCGCTCGTCGCCGTGCTCGGGCTGTCGTTCGCGTTCCACGATTCGCTGAAGGAATCCGCGCTGATCATCGCCCTGATCGGAGGTATTGTCGTGAGCCTGCTGATTCACCGGCGCTACATGGCCGGCATGCGCGAACCGGTCGCGAGCGGGGCGCTGGGCGCGCTGATCGCAATCGCGAACACGGCGGCCGTGGTCGGTTTCGGCGGCGTCGCCAGGCTGGCTCCGGCATTCCAGCAGGCGGTGGACCTGATCACGCAGGTGCCCGGGCCGCCGCTTGTGGGTGCCGCGATCGCGGTGACGCTGATCGCGGGCCTCACCGGTTCCGCTTCCGGTGGCCAGGCCATCGCGCTGCCGATCGTAGCGCCGCATTATCTGGCGCTCGGCGTCGGGCCGGAGGCCCTGCATCGCGTGGTCGCACTCAGTTCCGGCGCGCTCGACTCCCTGCCGCACAACGGTTATGTCGTGACGACGATTCGCGCGATCTGCCGGGAGACCTACCAGGAAGCGTATCCGGCGGTCGCCGCGCTGACGGTGATCGTGCCGGCGCTCGGCGCCGCGCTCGCGGTGCTGTTGTTCAGCCTCTAGACTGAGGCGATGCCAGGGCCCCTGCTGCTCGCACTGATTGCGCTCGCCTACCTGGGCCTGCTGTTTGCGATCGCGTGGATCGGCGATCGCTGGGCGGCGTCCGGCCGTCAGCCGGTGCCGAGACCGCTGATCTATTCGTTGTCGCTTGCGGTCTACTGCACGTCCTGGGCTTTCTATGGAACGGTCGGGCAGTCGGCGACACTCGGCTGGCCGTTCCCGCCGACTTACGTCGGGACGATCCTGCTGTTCCTGCTGATTCCCGCGCTGCTCGCGAAGCTGATCAGCGTCAGCCGGCGCGAGCGCATCACGTCGGTTGCCGATTTCGTCGCAGCGCGCTATGGGCGCGACCGCACGCTCGCGGTCGCGGTCACGCTGATCGCCACCTGCGGCATCATTCCGTACATCGCGTTGCAGCTGAAGGCGATCGACCAGACCTTCAACACGCTGACCGCAGCCTTGGGCGGAGAGGCGGTCGGCGACACGGCGATCTATGTGGCGGCGACACTTGCGCTGTTCGCCATCCTGTTCGGCACGCGGCACGTGGACGCGACCGAACATCACCCCGGCATGATGCTCGCGGTCGCGTTCGAATCGGTCGTGAAACTGATTGCCTTCGTTGCGGTCGGGGTGTTCGTGACCTGGGGCCTGTTCGACGGATTCGGCGACATTGCGCACCAGGCCGCCGCACTGCCGGGGCTCGCCGAGGCGCGCGCGCAGCAATCGACCGTCGCGCATTATCTGTCGCTCGCGGTGCTGGGCTTCTTCGCGATCTTCTGCCTGCCGCGCCAGTTCCACGTGGCGGTGGTGGAGAGCAGCGGCCCGCAGGATCTGCGCCTGGCGCGTTGGCTGTTTCCGCTGTATCTGGTCGCGATCAGCGTGTTCGTGCTGCCGATCGCGAACGCCGGCCTGATCCGCGGCAGCGGTGACGCCGACCTGTTCGTACTGGGGCTGCCGCTCGCTGCGGGTGCCGACGGCCTGGCGCTGTTCGCATTCATCGGCGGTCTGTCGGCGGCGACCGGCATGGTAATCGTCGCCTCGGTCGCTTTGTCCACCATGTTCTGCAACGAAGTCGCGATGCCGCTGCTGATGCGCGCGATTCCGGCCTGGCGCGAACGTCAGGACCTGACCGGCGCGCTGCTGGGCGCGCGCCGAGCCGCGATCGTGCTGCTGCTCGCGCTCGGCTGGCTCTATCACCGCTGGATCGCGCAGAGCGATGCGCTCGCGTCGATCGGCGAGATCTCCTTTGCCGCGGTCGCGCTGTTCGGCCCTGCGATCATCGCCGGATTGTACTGGCGCGGGGCCAGCCGCACCGGTGCCATCACGAGCCTCGTGCTCGGTTTCGCCGCATGGACATGGACGCTCCTGGTACCGACACTGATCCAGGCGGGCCAGTTGCCGGTGTCACTGACGGATGTCGGGCCGGCCGGTATCCCCTGGCTGCGCCCAACCGCGATGTTCGGCGCGGAAGTGCAGCCACTTGCGCATGGACTGACCTGGAGCCTCGGCCTCGCGACGCTCGGACTGCTGATCGGCTCCCGCTTTGGACGGCGCGCCCTGCTGGAGCGCGTGCAGGCGGCTTCGTTCGTCGACGCCGAAGCAGTGCTGCCCGCGCACGGTCATGAAGCGGCGGCGCCGCAGGTGACCGCCCGCGAACTGCGGCCCCTGGTGGAGCGCTTCATCGGCGGCAGCCGTGCGGCTCGGCACTTTGCCGATCCCCGATGGCGCGGCAGCGAGAATGTGCGCATGAGCGCCGAGCAGCTCGACGCGACGCATAAGCTGCTCGCCTCCGTCGTCGGCGCATCTTCCGCGCAACGGCTGGTGCATGCGGCGGTTGCGGGGCGCGAGGTGCCGCTCGAAGATGTCGTATCGATCGTCGGTGGCGCCTCGCAGGCACTCGAGTTCAGCCGCGAGCTGCTGCAGTCGACACTCGAGAACGTCAGCCAGGGCATCAGTGTGGTCGATGCCGAGCTCAAGCTCGTCGCCTGGAACCGCCGTTACATCGAGATGTACGACTATCCGCCGGGATTCCTGCGCATCGGCCAGCCGATTGAGGAATTGCTGCGCTTCAACGCCGGGCGCGGCCGGCTCGGGCCCGGTGACGATGAAACGGCCATCGCGCGGCGGCTCGCGCATCTTCAGCGCGGCACGGCCTATGCCATTCAGCGCACCTGTCCGGACGGCACCGTGCTTGAGATCCGCGGCAATCCGATGCCGGCAGGCGGATTCGTCACCAGCTTCACGGACGTGACGGAGTACAAGCGTGCCGAAGAGGCGCTGCGCGTCGCCAACGAATCGCTCGAGCAACGCGTGCATCAGCGCACACGGGCGCTGTCCGCGATGAATGACGAGCTGCTGGATGCCAAGGCCGTGGCCGAGCGCGCCAACGCCGGCAAGACCCGTTTCCTGGCGGCTGCCGGGCACGACCTGATGCAGCCATTGAACGCTGCCGGCCTGTTCGCCGGCGCGCTCGCGCAGAAGACGCAGGGCAACGAGCAGCGCGCCTTGCTCGCCGATCTGGAGGGCTGTCTGCATTCGGCGGAAGGACTGATCTCGGACCTGCTCGACATATCGCGGCTCGATACCGGAGTGATCCGCGCTCAGATCGAGGATCTGCCGCTCGCCGGGGTGCTCGATGGGCTCGACGCAGAGTTCAGACTCGCGGCCCGCGAGCGCGGGTTGGAACTTGTCGTGCACCGGAGCCGGGCGATGATCCGTTCCGACCCGAAGCTGCTGCGCCGGGCGCTGCAGAACTTCGTCGGCAATGCGCTGCGTTACACGACCGCCGGACGGGTCGTCGTCGGCGTCCGACGCCACCCGGATCGCATCCGCCTGGAAGTCTGGGATACAGGCATCGGCATTGCCGCGGAGCAGCAGCCGCATGTCTTCGAGGAGTTCTATCGTGGCGGCGGGCGCCGCGAGGCCGATGACACGCGTGGGTTCGGCCTCGGGCTGGCGATCGCCCAGCGAGTTGCGCGCGTGTTGGGCCACGAGATCGGCCTGCGTTCGACGCCGGGCCGCGGTTCCGTATTCTGGATCGAAGCGCCGCGCGGCAAAGCCGTGCCGCAAACCTTGATGCAGGCGCCGCCCACGCGCGCGATCGGAACACTCGCGGGCGTGCGCGTGCTCTGCATCGACAACGACCCCGCGGCCCTGCGCGGCCTGGCGTCGCTGCTCGATTCCTGGGGCTGCGAAACGCTTGCGGCTCAGGGCATCGAGGACCTGGTCGCGAACGGGCGCCTGCAAAGCGGGCGTCCGGCCGTCATCGTCGTCGACTATCACCTCGAGGGCGGCGCGACCGGACTCGAGGTCGTGCGGCACCTGCGCGCGGTGATGCGCATCAATGCGCCGGTGCTGGTCGTCTCCGCGGATGCGAGCGATGCCGTGCGCCTCGAGGCCGAGGCTCTCGACTGCGTGTTCCTGCGCAAGCCGCTGAAGCCGCTCGCCGTGCGCAGCGCACTTGCGCGCCTGCTCGAACTCAATGGCGCCGCCTGACCGCCCGCTCCGTCAGGAACCGCCGTTCGGGGAGATCTCCAGTTCGCGGAACAGGAATGACGCCTGGGTGCGGTTGCGCACGCCGAGCTTGGCGAGCGCGGCGGAGACATGGGCCTTGACCGTGGTCTCCTCGATCGACAGTTCCGCCGCGATCTGCTTGTTGAGACGACCACTTGCGAGCAGTTCCAGCACGCGGTACTGCTGCGGCGTCAGGCTGTTGAATCGCGCGGCGAGCGACGCGCGCCGGTCTTCGCCTCGTCGCATCATGATTCCCGCCGGAAACCACTGGCCGCAGTCCGTCACCGCACGGATCGCCAAGATCAACTCGGCCGGGGCCGCCGACTTGACGACATAGCCGGCCGCGCCGAACACTTGCGCACGCCGGATCATCTCCGGGTCCTCGTTGGCCGAGACGATCATGACCGCGGTGCCCGGATACTGATTCCGCAACCACGCGAGAGGCGCGAAGCTCCTCGCGCCGGGCATCAGCAGGTCGAGGAGAACCAGGTCCGGGTCCGGCGGCCTGCCCATCGCGGCACGCAGCGAATCGACGTCATAAGCCTCGATGATTTCGGCGTCCGGTACGGCTTGCATCAGCGCCTGGCGCAGCGCCGCCCGGAACAACGGATGGTCATCGGCCACCAGCACCCGCATGGCGCTATCTTAGGCCAGAGTACCTAGCCGGCCTTCGAAATGATGTCGCAGACCGCGGCGATCGCCGCGGCGCGCGAGGTCGAACGGCGCCAGGCCGCGCCGATCACCCGCGACGGCGCCGGCGGCGCGAAGGGCCGCACTACCAGGCCGCGCGCCGAGGCGAACGGGCCTTCGGCGGCGAGCCGCGGCAGGAGCGTGATGCCGAGCCCCGCCGCGACCATCTGCCGGAGCGTCTCCAGGCTGGTCGCGCGGAAATCCTGCTCCTCGGTGCCGGCGCGCTCGCAGACTTCGAGCGCCTGGTCGCGCAGGCAGTGGCCTTCCTCGAGCAACAGCAGCTTCTCCCCCGCGAGCTCGGACTGTTTCACGCGCTTGCCCCCGGCCAGCCGGTGGTGCTCGGGTGTCGCGACCAGGAAGGCCTCCGCAAACAGCGAGCGCGTCACCAGGCCCTTGGTGTCGGCCGGCAGCGCGAGGATCGCGAGGTCGAGCTCGCCCTGCACCACGCGATCGACCAGCGGCGCGGTCTGGTACTCGTGCAGGATCAGCGAAAGCTTCGGCAGCGCGCGCGAGATGCGCGGCGCGACCCGCGGCAGCAGGTAGGGACCGAGGGTCGGAATCAGGCCCAGCCGGAGCTGGCCGGCGAGCGGATCCTGGCTGGCGCGCGCCAGCGCTCGGATGTCTTCGGCATCGCGCAGCATGCGCCGCGCGCGCTCGACCACCGCTTCGCCGGCGCGCGTCAGCGCGACGCGCCGCGGACGCCGCTCGATCAGCGCCACGCCCAGGAACTCCTCGAGCTTCTTGAGCTGCGCCGACAGCGTCGGCTGGCTGACGTGGCAGCGCTCGGCCGCGCGGCCGAAATGCCGGGTTTCGGCCAGCGCCACGAGATACTGGAGGTCCCGGAGATTCATAGATGGAGCCTATTATAACGATCGCGACATTCGATTGTACAAATAGGACTCCGGCCGGCATCCTGCCCGCGTGCAACCAAGGAGTCAGATCATGCTGGGTATCGGCAGGAAGTTTCCCGAATTCAAGTTGACCGGCGTCGTCAGCAATGACGCAGCGCGGGCCTTCAAGGACATCGATGACAAGACCTACGCCGGCAAGTGGCTGGTGGTGTTTTTCTGGCCGAAGGATTTCACCTTCGTCTGCCCGACTGAGATCGCCGGATTCGGCAGGCTCGACCGCGAGTTCGCGGATCGCGAGGCACAACTGCTCGGCGTCAGCATCGACTCGGAGTTCGTGCACCACGCGTGGCGCAAGTCGCACGAGGACCTGCGCGAGCTGCCGTTCCCGATGCTGTCCGACATCAAGCGCGAGCTCACGAGCGGGCTCGGCATCCTCGATCCGGAGGGCGGCGTCGCGCAGCGCGCGACCTACATCGTGGATCCGGAAGGCATCATCCGCTTCGTGTATGTGACCGACATGAATGTCGGGCGCAGCCCGGAGGAAGTGCTCCGTGTGCTGGACGGCCTGCAGACCGATGAGCTCTGCCCCTGCAACTGGCAGAAGGGCGAAGACACCCTGAAGGCAGCCTGAACATGGACGCAGTCAGGGACCGGATTCCGGACTACGCCCGCGACCTGCGGCTCAACCTGGCGACAGTGTTGACGCCGCAGGGCGCACCCGGCCTGTCCGAATCGCAGTTGTGGATGACGGCGCTCGCCTCGGCGATCGCATCGCGCAATGCCGAGCTCGCGCGGGCGATCGAGGCGGCGGCGACGACGAAGCTCACGCCGGCCGAGGCGGAGGCGGCACGCGCCGCGGCGGCGATCATGGGCATGAACAACGTCTACTACCGCTTCGTTCACCTGGTCGAGGACGAGGAGTACGCCAGGCTGCCGGCCAGGCTCCGCATGAACGTGATCGGCAGTCCCGGCATCGCCAAGGCCGACTTCGAGCTGATGTCGCTCGCGGTCTCGGCGGTCAACGGCTGCGGCAAGTGCGTCACCGCGCACGAGCGGGTGCTGCGCCAGCACGAGATCGGCCGCGAGGCCGTGCAGTCGGCGGTGCGCATCGCGTCGGTCATCCACGCCATCGCCGGCGTCCTCGACTACGAGACCGCCCGCGCCGCCTAAGCAGGTGCCGGGTCAAACATTCGAACTTATTGATCACCCAGTTGATCGT
>JBOHZL010000091.1:0-12488 GCA_050738495.1 Steroidobacteraceae bacterium
GCATTCCGGCCCGCCCCGGCTGCGTCAAGCGACAGCCGGGCGCGCCATAATATACTGATTTCAAGGGAAATTATGTCACCAGTGTCGGCCAGGCCCAAGCCTCGAGACTAGCCGCCCCGGAACCTGTGCGGCAGCCTCGAATCTGCCTGGTGGCGCCAATTTTTCGTTCGCGCGGTCCGCTACACTGCCGCGCCAGGTAGCGGCGCCCCCAGTGTGACGGAAGTCAAAGGTTTCACGCGCCGGAAGCGCCAGACTGTGTGTCGGACCCGGAGGTCAAGATGTTGCACAAGCTCCTGATGGGACTGCTGCTGGCGGGCCTGACGGCGATCGCCGCGGCGGAAACGGTTTACAAGTGGCTCGACACGTCCGGACAGGTGCATTACACCGACCTGCCGCCGCGCCAGGCCGGCGCGAAGATCGTCGGCGTCTACGAACAGGAAGCCGGCGTCATCGCGGACGAAGGTTCGGACCAGAGCGACTACTCCGACGACGCCGGCGACGATTCCAGCGAGCCCGAAACCACGCCGACGGAGGAACCGCCGGTGTCGGAGGAAGCGATGGCCGCAGTGCAGGACGACGTCGCGCGCGAGAAGGTCGTGCAGTGCAAGGAAGCCCAGGACCGCTATCAGCGTTACATCGAATCGCGGCGCCTGTTCCGCGAGAAGGACGGCAGGCGCGAGTACCTGACGGACCAGGAGCTGACCGAAGCGCGGGCGCGCGCCAAGCAGACGGTCGACGAATACTGCAGCTGATCCGCCGTTGCGGGCAGAATAGAGCCCGCCATGAAAGTCGGTTTCATCGGTCTCGGCGCCATGGGCCTGCCCATGGCCCGCAACCTGCATCGTGCGGGCCTCCTGGTCTGCGTCTGGAACCGCAGCTCCGCAAAGTCTGAAGCGTTCGCCGCGGAGACCGGCTGCCGCGCCGCGGCAAGTCCGGCCGAACTCGTTGCGGACTGCGACCTCGTCGTCAGCTGCGTATCCGCGGACGAGGACCTGCTGTCGGTCGTCGATGCATTGCTGCCCGGCCTGCGCAAGGGGACGATCGTCGTGGACTGCTCGACCGTCGCCGCCGATACGGCGCGCGACGCTGCCACGCGCCTCGCGACTGCCGATGCGAGCCTGCTCGATTGCCCGGTCAGCGGCGGCGTCGAGGGCGCCAGGAATGCCGGACTCGCGATCATGTGCGGCGGCGAGCCGGAAATATTCGAGCGCGCGCAGCCGGTGCTGGCGGCGCTCGGCAAGACCGTCATGCTGATGGGACCGACCGGCGCCGGGCAGGCAACGAAGGCGACCAACCAGATCCTTTGCGCGGGCGTGATCCAGGCCGTCGCCGAGGCCATGGCCTTCGCGCGCGCCGAAGACCTGCCGCTCGGGCAGGTCATCGAGATACTCGGCAAGGGCGCGGGATCCTCGTGGTACTTCGTCCACCGCGCGCCATTCATGGCGCATGGCGAGTTCCCGGCCGGATTCCGCGTGCGGCTGCACGACAAGGACCTGCGCATCTGCCGCGACATGGCGGCGCGCCACGGCGCAATCCTGCCGGTCGTCGAATCGACGCTCGCGGACTATGCGCGACTGCTCGCCACGGGACACGGCGAGGAAGACATTTCGACGATCTATCGGCTGAAGACGCCGTTTTTCGCCGAACCCGGCTCGAGGGACTGAAGCCGTGCCGCAGGACGCGCCCGCGAGCCGCCGAGAACTCCCGGCTTTCTACCTGCCGGATTTCTGCATCGGACGCAGCGTGCTTGCCGTGATCCTGATCGCGGAACTGGTCGCGCTCCTCCTGACGCTCGCGCGGCAGGGAATCTCCGAGGGCTTCTGGGCGGACCTGGCGCAGACCTCGCTGTTCCTGCTGTGGGCGGCGCTCGGTACGGCTGCCGTGCTGTGCGCCGCCCGCGGTTTGCTGTCCCGGCTCGACGTCGTCAAGGGCTCGCTGGTGGCGCTCGTGCTGATGCTCGCCGTCACGGCCATCGTGACCGAGGGCGCCTGGTGGCTGACCGGCTACTCGAACCGGGTACTCGACCTCGAAGCGCGGTCGCTCGCCGCGGAGCATCTCGAGCTGATGCTGCGAAACCTCGCCGTGGGCGCGATCGTCGGCGGCCTGGCATTGCGCTACTTCTACGTGACGCACCAATGGCGCAGCAATGTCGAGGCCGAGGCGCAGAGCCGGGTGCGTGCCCTGCAGGCGCGAATCCGCCCGCACTTCCTGTTCAACAGCATGAACACGATCGCTTCGCTGACTCGCACCAATCCGCGGGTCGCCGAGCAGGCGATCGCGGATCTCTCGGATCTGTTCCGCGCCTCGCTTCGCGAGCACCGCGAGCGCATCCCGCTCGCGAACGAGATCGAGATCGCGCGCGCCTATGAGCGCGTCGAGCGCCTGCGGCTTGGCGAGCGCCTGGTCGTAGACTGGAAGCTGGAAGACCTGCCGATGGATGCGCCGGTGCCGGCGCTGATCCTGCAACCGCTGATCGAAAACGCCGTCTATCACGGCATCGAGCCGCTCGACGCCGGCGGAACGATCCGGGTCAGCGGCCGCCGCGATGGCGCAATGGCCGTGCTGACGATCGACAACCCGGTGTCGCCGAAAGTCGTCGGGCAGCGGCCCGGGCATCGCATCGGCCTCGACAACGTGCGCCAGCGTCTCGAGCTCATGTTCCATGGCGAAGCCGGGGTCGAGGTGATCGAGGCGCCGGAGCGCTTCGTCGTCACGCTACGCTTTCCCGCCGCGGGCGCCCTGAAATGAACCTGCGGGTGCTGGTGGTGGACGACGAGCCGCTCGCGCGCGAGCGCCTGTCGCACCTGGTCGAGGAGCTCGATGGCGCCGAGCTTGCGGGGGTGGCATCGAGCGGCGAGGAAGCGCTGCTGCTGGCCGGCCGGTTGCGGCCCGAAGTGGTGCTGCTCGACATCCGCATGCCCGGCATGGACGGCCTCGAGACCGCGCATCACCTCGCGCGTATGCCCGAACCGCCCGCCGTGATATTCACCACGGCCTTCGAACAGCACGCCCTCGCAGCGTTCGAGGTCCAGGCCGCCGGCTACCTGCTGAAGCCGGTCCGCCCGGAAAAGCTTCAGGACGCGCTGGAGCGCGCCCGCCGCCCGACCCGCGCGCAGCTCACCCGCATCGCCGAGGGCAAGGCCGGGCCACGCACGCGCATCGCCGTGCGCGTGCGCGACGAGTTGCGACTCATTCCGCTCGACAGCATCCTCTGTTTCATCGCCGAGCAGAAATACACGACGCTCAGGCACACGGCCGGCGAGGTGCTGATCGAGGAGCCGCTGAAGGAGCTCGAAGTGGAGTTCGGCGACCGTTTCGTCCGCGTGCACCGCAATTCCCTGGTCGCCGTCCAGCACATCGAGGGCATCGAGCGCGACGGCGAGGGCCGGCAGGTCGTGCGCCTGCATGGCGGCGCGACGCTCCCTGTGAGTCGGCGACTGGCGACGGAAGTGGCGAGAAGGCTCTCGCGATAGGCGCCGGCGTCGGCGCAACCGAGCTGCGGTTTTCGTGTAATCCGGCGGCAAAATCGCTGCCGGGCCGGAGCGTGCATGCAAGCCACGCTTTCGTGTGGCCATGCAACTGCGGCGCAGCATCGTTGACAGTCAAAGGCCGAGGTGGTAGACAAAACGACAATGCCGGCTCGCGCTGGCAAGCTTCAGTATTTGCTGACCTATCACGATCATTGAGCCGATCAGGCACGCCATGGAAGGAGTGGGGTCATGAATCGACGTCACGTCAAGAATGATCGCCGGCGTCGAGCCGGATTGGCCAGTTCCGCTGCGCTGTTTCTAGCCGTGTTGCAGTCGGCGCCTGTATTCGCCCAGGCGCCTCCGCCAGCGGAGGTGCGTGTCATCGACCTCGAAGAAGTGGTTGTCACGGGCACTGCGCGCAGCGTCGGTGTCTCCAAGTTCGACGCGAGCTTTGCGATCACCACGGTCGATTCCGAGCAGATTCGCGAAATCGCTCCGCTCAGCACCGCCGACCTGTTCAAGGTCACACCGGGCGTCTGGGCGGAATCGTCAAGTGGCGAGAGCGGTGCAAACGTCATGGTGCGTGGATTCGCAGTCGCCGGCGATGCGGAATACGCCACGGTGCAGTACGCGGGTTCGCCTATCTATCCGCCATCGACCCTCTCGTTTCTGGAGAATTCCACGCTCTTCAGGCTCGACGAGACCATCGATCACGTGGAAGCTTTGCGTGGCGGTCCCAATCCCGTATTTTCCAATGGTCAAACCGGCGTGACCTTCAATTTCATTCCAAAAAAGGGCACCGAAACGCCCGAGGGTCTCGTGAAAGTCGGTGTCTCTGACTACGGTCAACTCCGCACAGACGTCTATTACGGCGGCCCGCTCGCGCAGGATTGGTACGTTGCACTCGGGGGCTTCTACCGCACCTCAGACGGCATCCGCGATTCGCAGTTTCCAGCGGATCAGGGAGGACAGTTCAGCGTCAATCTGACACGCGAGCTCGACAATGGCGAAGCCAGTTTTTATGTAAGACGTACGGATGACAGCAACCTTTTCATCACCGGCATTCCCTTGCTCGGCAGTGAGAGCGGAAAGGTCCGCGAGTTTCCTGGATTCGATGCGGGCGACGGCTTCTACGCCGGAAACGATACCCGTCTCGCCGTTCTCGAAGTCGAGGCCGCCGACTCGCCAGGAGGCCAACCGGGTACAACCCGCGTCGACCTTGGTGACGGCCGCGGTGTCGATGTGGTCCTGACCGGTGGCAGCTTCGATGTTGAACTGAACGACGTGTGGACGTTCGGCGCCAAATTCAACTACCTCAAAGGCGACGCCAACACGCGCGCACTATTCAATCAGGGTTCGCCGGTATCGATCGAGGATTTCATCACCGACACCATTACGCGCGCGAACGGTTCGCCGTATGTGACGAACGCCGCGGGGCTGGCGACCGCCGGCACCGCAACATTTGCCGCAAATTCGGATCCCGTGCCGGCCGGCCAGCAGGTGCTGGCGGTAGGCTGGTGGTCGGTCGACAAGGCGCTCGAAAGCTTCAGTACCGACCTCAGGCTGAGCGCACAAATCGGCGTACATACGCCAACGCTCGGACTGTATTACGCCGATTACTCGTCCCGCGACCTGTGGTACCTCGGCAACAACATGGTGTTGGCTGCCGAGCCCAACAGCAGATTGGTGAATATTGCGCTCGACAATGGAGTGCAGGTTACTCGCGATGGCTTCGGCGGCCCTGCACCGGGTGCCGGAGTTCCGTTCTTCGATGTCAATGCGTCTTACAACGGGCGCAATGTCGCGTTGTTCCTGGCAGATGAAGTGCTTGTCACCGATCAGATGCGCATCGACGTCGGGGTTCGGTACGAGGACTACGACGTGAACGCGAGCATCGAAAACTCCGTCGGCCCGCCAGGCGGCGATTTCGACGGTGATCCCTTCACCTACTACAACAACGGCGGAGCGGTTCTGGGTGGCTCGTTCCGCGCACTGGATTTCCAGGCGGACGAATTTTCATACACCGCCGGGATGAACTATGCGTTCACCGACAGCCTGGCGATGTTCCTGCGGTTCAACAGCGGTCATCGCTTCCCGTTCTTCGACGGGCTGCGCGACGGCATCGAGGACATCGTCGATATCGATCAGTACGAGGTCGGACTGAAGGCCGCGGGCGAGTCCTGGGGAGTCTACGCTACGGCGTTCTACCTCGAGCTCAGGGGGCAGAATCTGCAGGCATTCCGGGACGTGGATGGCGATGGCGTAAACGAGAACGTCAATGAGGCCGCCGGTGGTGACTCGTATGGCCTCGAAATCGAAGCAGAGCTCGTGCCTGTGGATAATCTTGCGTTGACTCTTTCGGCCACTCTGCAGAATGCCGAACTCGTCGATGTGGGTGATTTTACCGGCAACCAGGTGCCGCGGCAGCCGGAGCTACAGGCGCGCTTCACCCCAAGTTACAGTTTCGACGTGCCGTGGGGCAGCCTCAAGCTTTACTCGACACTGACTCACGTGGACGAGCGATTCCAGGATACCGGCAATCTGCAGCCGCTGCCTTCATATGAAAAGGTGGATGCGGGAGTCAGCATCGACATTGGAGAGAACTTCAATGTGCTGGTCGTGGGCGACAACCTGACCGACGAGATCGGAATCACCGAAGGCAATCCGCGCGTCACCGGCACCGGCGTCGTCAACAACGTGGTCATCGCGCGTCCCATTCAGGGCCGCTCATACGTGGCGAGCGTCACGTACAGGTTCTAGCACTGAGCGGCAGTTGGGACAGAACAGCCTCCGCGAGGAGAATGTTCGGCCCTGCTCCCGGAGACCGGTAATACGATGCGGGAGAGGCAGGTCGTCGGCCAGGGACGCTGGGCAGCCTTGCTCGGTTGGGCCCTGCTGCTTTTGTGTTCACCCGCAGCCGCGGCGCCCCCCAGCGGCGGCGCGGTACCGCTCCCACCCTCCGAGCTCTACCCGGCACTGTTCGCGCGAATCCAGATGGAGCATGTCTACGAGGACGGCAAGACCTTCGTCGACGCGTTGCCGCGCAAGTCACCCGCAGAGATCCTGGATGACTACGACACTGCGCGCGTCAAGGCCGGCTTCGACCTGCGCGAGTTCGTGACGTCCCATTTCGACGCGCCGCATGCGACAGCCGGCGAATTCCGGGCCATTCCCGGCCGGAGCGTCGAGGCCCACATCGACGCGCTATGGCCGGTGCTGACGCGCGACGCCGACGAGCCTGAGGCGCACTCCTCGCTCCTGCCCCTGCCGCACCGCTATGTCGTGCCGGGCGGCCGTTTCCGCGAGATCTACTACTGGGACTCGTATTTCACGATGCTCGGCCTCGAGGAGAGCGGCCGCCACGACCTCGCGGTCGACATGGTGCGGAACTTCGCCTGGCTGATCGATCGCTACGGTCACGTCCCGAATGGCAATCGCAGTTACTACCTGAGCCGTTCGCAGCCGCCATTCTTCGCGTCGATGGTGAATCTCGTCGCAGCGCGCGAAGGCGGCAAGATGCTGGTGCGGTTCCTGCCGCAGCTCCGGCGCGAATACGATTTCTGGATGGAGGGCGGGGCGAAGCTCGCGCCGGGCCAGGCACATCGGCGCGTGGTGCGCCTGCCGGACGGCACGCTATTCAATCGCTACTGGGACGACCGCGACCTGCCGCGCGAGGAATCCTGGCGCGAAGACGTCGAAACCGCGCGCGCGTCGAACCGACCACCGGGAATCGTGTACCGGAACCTGCGCGCTGCCGCGGAGAGCGGTTGGGACTTCAGTTCGCGCTGGCTCGAGGACGGGCGCACGCTCGCGACCATTCGCACGGTCGAGATCCTGCCCGTGGATCTCAACAGCCTGCTGTATGGCCTCGAACAGACTCTGGCCAACGCTTACCGGATCGATGGACAGGAAGTGCTGGCAGTTGATTTCGGGAAACGGGCCGCGGCGCGTCGCCGCGCCATACATCACTTTCTGTGGGATTCCAGGCTTGGCGCGTTCGGCGACCTGCTGTGGCGGGAGAAACGCCTGACCGGCCACCTGACCGCAGCGACCCTCTATCCGCTGTTCACCGGCGTCGCGACAGCCGAGCAGGCAAAGGCCGTCGCGGCCACGGTCGAGAAGCACCTGCTGGAACCGGACGGCCTTGCGACCACGACGATGAACACCGGGCAGCAATGGGATGCGCCGAATGGCTGGGCGCCGCTGCAGTGGATCGCGATCGAGGGGCTCAACCGCTATGGTGAGCTGCGCCTGGCGCGCGAGATCGCAGAGCGCTGGATACGCGAGAATGTGGCGTACTATCTCGCCACCGGCCGGCTGGTCGAAAAATACGACGTGAGCGGCGACTCGTCGGCGCGCGGCGGAGAATATCCGTTGCAGGACGGATTCGGCTGGACCAACGGCGTGCTGCGCCGGCTGATGGCAGTCTATCCAACGGTGAAAGCCAGGGTTGCAGAGGGAGAGATGCCGTGACGACACTCGACTGGGCCGTCGTGGTGCTGTATTTCGTGCTCGTTTTCGTCGTGGCGATTGTCGTGACCAGGCGCGGCAAGACCACCGAAAGCGCCGACGGCTTCTTCCTCGCAGGGCGCAATACCGGCTGGTTCGTCGTGGGTGCGTCGCTCTTCGCTTCGAACATCGGCGCCGAGCACCTGGTCGGCCTCGCCGGCACCGGCGCAGCGTCGGGTGTCGCAGTCGCCCAGTTCGAGATCATCGCCGGCCTCGTATTGCTGCTGCTCGGCTGGTTCTTCGTGCCGTTCTACCTGCGTAGCGGCGTGTTCACGATGCCGGAGTTCCTGGAGCGGCGCTACTCCTCGGGACCGCGCACCTACCTCGCGATCGTGTCGATCGTCAGCTACGTGCTGACCAAGATCTCGGTGACCGTCGCGGCCGGTGGCATCGTGTTCGAGGCCCTGATGGGTATCAACTTCTGGACCGGGGCCACGGTCGTCGTGCTCGCGACCGGCGTGTACACCCTGTTCGGCGGCCTGAAGGCCGTGCTCTACACCGACGCGATCCAGATGTTCGTATTCCTGATCGGTGCGGTCGTCGTGACCGTGCTGGGCCTCAATGCACTCGGCGGCTGGGATGCGCTGGTCGCGACCGTCGGCAGCGAGCATTTCGATCTCTGGAAGCCCTCCACGCACCCGGACTTCCCCTGGACCGGAATTCTCTTTGGCGCGCCGATCCTCGGCGTCTGGTACTGGTGCACGGACCAGTTCATCGTGCAGCGCGTGCTGGCGGCGAAAAACCAGGTCCAGGCCCGCAGGGGCTCGATTTTCGCCGGCTTGCTCAAGCAGACGCCGCTGTTCCTGTTCGTGCTGCCGGGGATCATCGCCTACGCGCTGGCGGAGACCGGCCAACTCCAGATGGACCGGCCCGACCAGGCGCTGCCGGCTCTAGCGGCTCAGCTCCTGCCCGCGGGCCTGCGCGGCATCCTGATCGCGGGACTGCTGGCGGCATTGATGAGCTCGCTCTCGTCGGTCTTCAATTCGAGCGCGACGCTCGTGACGATGGACATCTACAAGCGCTGGAAACCGCAGGCATCGCAGCGCCAGCTCGTGGTCACCGGGCAGGTAGCGACCGTCGTCCTGGTCCTGTTTGGCCTGTCCTGGATACCCTTCATGCAGCTCATTTCCGGGCAGCTCTACACCTACCTGCAGAGCGTGCAGGCCTATATTTCGCCGCCGATCGCCGCCGTATTCCTGGTCGGCCTGCTGTGGCCACGCGCGAACGCCGCAGGCGCGATCACGGCGCTCGCCCTCGGTTTCGTGCTGGGTTTCGGCCGCCTGTTCCTCGAGCTCAGCTCGCCGATCGCCTGGGCGCCGGCCGCGATGTTCGCGGAGATCAACTTCCTGCACTTCGCGGTGCTGCTGTTCGCCGTTTCCGTCGTCGCGCTGGTCGCCGTCAGCCTGGCGACGGCCGCGCCCGACCGGGCACGATTGCAGGACCTGACGATCGCGACGCTGAAGCCGGTCGATGCCGCCGACAGCGCCTATGAGCGTGCCGCGCGACGGAGCGACATCGCGCTGAGTGTCTTCCTGCTGCTCATCATCGGCGCGATCTGGACGATCTTCAGCGGCTGACGGAGTCTGCTTCCAGCCGGAATCCCTGCCAGCTTCGCATCGTGAATGCGCCGATGCCGGCGATGAAGAGCAGCAGCACGATCAGATCGCCGACGACCGGAAGCTGCTTGACGATGGCGATCGCGATCAGCGCGAGGAACAGGAACAGGGCGCGCCACCATAACGACCCGATCCTGCCTCCGCCGATGCGCTCGAGCACCGAGTCGCCGACGAAGATTGCCGCGACCAGGTAGCCGAGCAGCATCAGCACGACGTAGCCGAATACGAGCAAGAGCGCGAGCGGGATGCCGATCACGGTGACCAGCAGCACGATGATCGCGAACGGCAAGCCGACCAGCATGATGCAGCCGAGCCCGAGGCTCTGCCATGGCTTCTGCCTGATAGTTGACGCAGCTTCGCGGCTGAAGCGCGGCATCGCGAGGATGAGAAGCGCGCCCAGCAACACCATGCCGAGCGAAATCGTGATCCCGCCGACGATCGCCGCCCCATGCCCGACCTTGCGCAACCAGCGCCGGTCCTTTTGCAGTTCGGATATGCCCCCGGCGATCTGCGCCTGCGGGTCCACCTGGATGTCCCTGCTGCTCCGGTACTCGACCCGCCCCTCGATGCGCGCGTCCGGGCCGATCCGGATCCGCTCGCCGGCTGCTTCAACGTCGCCGCCAACCCTGCCATTGATGAAAATCGACTCGCCGTAAGCGCGCAAACCCGCCCCGATTTCGCCATCCACGTCGATCGAGCCGCCGGCGAAGGAGGCGTCGCCGTCGATGCGCGCGCCGCTCGCCATGCGCACCTTGCCACCGGCCGCGCGCACGTCGCCCTCCACTTCCCCTTCGAGGCGCACGTCGCCGCCCGCCGCATAGAGATTGCGCCCGACCGAGCCCGCGACCGTGACATCTCCGCCGCTGACGAATGCGCTGCGGTCGACCCGCTCGAGAACCTCTACCCGCGCGCCGGCTGCGAATGCGTTGCCCTCGATCGGTTCGTCCAGCAGCACCACGTCACCGGCGGTCAGGCGGGTATCGCCGATGGACGCGCGCGCCTCGTCCTCCGTGGCCGCGGATGCGGCACCGCCGGCGAGAATCAGCAGCGTGGCCAGGATGATCGGTTTCATGAGCAGGCCCCGTTCTTGCGGTTTCGCGATCCTATCCCCAGCGGCGTTTTCACGCATCTTCTGCCCATTCCGGCGGTCCGGGCCGCGCATGGCAGAATGGCCGGATGCCAGGGCAGGTCCGCATCGCGACGCGCCGCAGCCGGCTCGCCCTCTGGCAGGCCGAGCATGTCGCAACGCGCCTGAGGGCCCTGCATCCGGGCCTCGAAGTGAGCCTGCTGCCCGTGGTCACCGAGGGCGACCGGGTCCAGGACCGGCCCCTCGCCGGAATCGGCGGCAAGGGCCTCTTCATCAAGGAGCTCGAGTCCGCGCTCCTCGCGGGCGACGCCGATATCGCCGTTCACTCGATGAAGGACATGCCGGCCACGCAGCCCGTGGGCCTGGTCATCGGCGCCGTGCTCGAGCGCGCCGATGCCCGCGACGCTTTCGTTTCCGCTCGCCATGCTTGGCTCGCAGAGTTGCCGCGCGGAGCGAGAGTCGGGACCTCGAGTCTTCGCCGGCAATGCCAATTGCGTCATGCGCGCCCGGATCTCTGCATCGCCGTACTGCGCGGCAATGTCGAGACGCGCTTGCGCAAGCTCGATGAAGGCGTGTTCGATGCAATCCTGCTCGCCGTGGCCGGACTCGATCGGCTCGGTCTCGACACGCGAATTCGCGAACGCCTGTCGCCGGAGCAGATGTTGCCCGCCGTGGGCCAGGGCGCGATCGGCGTCGAGTGCCGCGAATCGGCCGAGGCGATTCGCAAGCTGTTCGGCCCGCTCGAGCATGCGCCGACGCGAATGAGGCTCACGGCCGAGCGCGCCTTGGCCGCGCGGCTTGGGGGCAGTTGCCAGTCGCCGATCGCCGGCTATGCCGAGATATCCGGCGGGACTCTGACGTTGCGCGGCCTGATTGGATCGCCCGACGGGACAACGATCTTTCGCGACGGCATCTCCGGACCGACCACCGATGCCGCCGTGCTCGGGCGCGCGCTCGCCGAGCGCCTGCTCGACGCCGGCGCCGGAGCGCTGTTGCGCGCCCTGGCGGAATCGGGCCAGCACTGACATGGCGCGTCTCAGGGGCATCGGCGTGCTGGTGACGCGGCCCGAGCACCAGGCACACCACCTGTGCCAGCTCATCGAGGCCGAAGGCGGCGCCGCCGTCCGGTACCCCGCGCTGGTGATCAAGCCGCGAACGGACCGCGCAGCCCTGCGCGCGGCGATCGGGCCCGTCGACCGGTTCGATCTCGTGATCTTCATCAGCGGCAATGCGGTGCGCTTCGGCGCCGATTTCCTCGACCAGCATCGCGACCTGCGGATTGCCGCCGTGGGCCAGGCGACTGCCGCGGCACTCAATTCGGCCGGCTATCGCGTCTCCCTGATGCCCGCGGAAGGCGCGGACAGCGAATCCCTCCTCGCAATGCCGGAGCTTTCGCACATGACCGGACAGCACGTGCTGATCGTGCGCGGCACTGGCGGGCGCGAGCTGCTCTCGGAAGTCCTGACGTCGCGTGGAGCCCAGGTTCAGTACGCCGAGGTGTACACCCGCGAGCCGGCGCGGCCAGCGGCTGAATTGCAGGCGGAGATCGAGCAACTCTGGCGCCAGGGCGGTCTGAACGCTTATGCGGCGACGAGCGTCGAGCTCCTGGAAGCGCTCGTCGGCATCGTCACGCCACGCTGTCGCGGATTGATGGATTCCACCGCACTCGTGACCGGTTCGCGACGCGTGGCCGAGGCTGTGACTCGGCTCGGGCTCGGTTCACCGGTCCTGCTCGCCGATTCGCCCGACGACGCCGGGCTCACCGGCGCGCTCATCCGCTGGCGTGCGGCATAAAGGGGACGCACC
>JBOHZL010000092.1:0-12416 GCA_050738495.1 Steroidobacteraceae bacterium
GCATCGCGAGGTCGCGCGGCCGCGCGGAGCGAAGCGCCACGCGGGCGAGCACCCGTTCGACGTCGCCGACGCCGCGCAGCACCCCGTGCAGTCCCTCGTGGCGGCTCGATGCGATCAAGGCCGCGATCGCCTGGTAGCGGCGGCGAAGCTCCGGCCGGTCGCGCAATGGTCGCCGGATCCAGCGGCGCAGTTCGCGCGCGCCCATCGATGTCGCGGTGCGGTCGATGACACCGGCGAGCGTGTGTTCGTCACGGCCGGCGAGGCTCGCATCCAGTTCGAGGTTGCGGCGCGTCGCGGCATCGAGCGCGAGTGCATCGTCGCGAACTTCGCGCGCGAGCGCGGTCAGGTGGGGCAGGGCGCCTTTCTGCGTGTCGCGCACGTATTGCAGCAGCGCACCTGCGGCGCCGACGGCAAGAGTCAGGTCGTCGCAGCCGAAGCCGGCGAGGTCCTGCGTGCCGAACTGCGCCGTCAGCGCGCGCCGGCCCGCGTCCTGCTCGAAATGCCAGGGGGGCCGTTCGACCACGCGCGTGTCGCTTGCGACCGCGGCGCCTTCCGGCAGCAGCAGTTCCGCGGGCCGCAGCCGCTCGAGCTCCGCGGCGAGCGCTTCGCGGCCCTCGCCCTCGAGCACGCTGTAACGGCCGGCGGAGAGATCGAGCCAGGACAAGCCGAAGCGCTCGCGGTCGACGACGATCGCCGCCAGCAGGTTGTCGCGTCTCGAGTCCAGCAGCGCATCCTCGGTCACCGTGCCGGGCGTCACGATGCGCACCACCTCGCGCTCGACCGGGCCCTTGGTCTTGCCGACTTCGCCGACCTGCTCGCAGATCGCGACCGACTCGCCGAGCTTCACCAGGCGCGCGAGATAGCTGTCGAGCTTGTCCACCGGCACACCCGCCATCGGAATCGCCGCGCCATTCGACTCGCCGCGCTGCGTCAACACGATGTCGAGCAGGCGCGAGCCGCGGCGCGCGTCGTCGTAGAAGAGCTCGTAGAAATCGCCCATCCGGTACAGCAGCAGGTGATCCGGGTGCCGGGCCTTGATGCGCAGGTATTGTTGCATCATCGGGGTATGCGCGGCGCGATCGGGCGCATCGCGATCCACGTCGAGACGCCGTTGCCCCGATCCCGTGTGTGACGATTTCAAGCGAAACACCAGCCTTTGGCGCAGCGCAGTGCGAGTCGCAGGGCAGGATCATCGCAGTCATGGATCACGATGCAAAATTCTGGTCGGAATGGCATAAAAATGGCATTATAGATGCCATGAGAACCACCATTGACGCCGCCGGTCGTATCGTGGTGCCGAAGGCGCTGCGCGAAGCGCTCGGCCTGCGGCCGGGCCAGCCGCTCGAGATCAGGGCCGGCGACGGACGGCTGGAGATCGAAGTCGCGACCACACCAATGCGGCTGCGCAAGCGCGGTAAAGGCCTGGTCGCCGTGCCTGATGCCAGCCTCCCTGATCTGACCGCGGAGATCGTCCGCGATACGCTGGAACGCGTGCGGCGTTGAAGGCGGCCGACACGAGCCTCGTGATTGCCGCCTTTGCTTCGTGGCATGCGTGCCATGAAGCAGCGCGCCGGGCGCTGGATGGTGGCTTGCGACTGGTCGACCATTGCGCACTGGAGACATTCTCCGTGCTGACGCGCCTGCCGTCACCCCATCGCGTGCCAACGGAACTCGTGCGGGATTTCATTGCTGCGCGCTTCCCGCAACCGTTTTTGCGACTCGGGGAACAGCCATATCGCGAGTTCATCGCGGGGCTTGCGGATCATGGCATCAGCGGTAGCGGCGCCTACGATGCCTTGATCGCCGCAACCGCCGTCGCCCACGACGCAGAGCTCCTGACTTGTGACCGGCGCGCTCTGCCGGTTTATGAACGTTACGGTGTCCAGGTGAAGCTGGTAGCTTAGGGTCCAGGCAGGAGCTTCCATGAGCATCGGATTCCAGACGGATCAGGGCGTTGCAACGCTCACCATCGACCGGCCGGACAAGAAGAACGCGATCACCGGGGCGATGTACGAGGCGCTCGTCACCGGCCTGAATCAGGCCGCAGCCGACAAGGCCGTGCGCGCGGTGCTGATCACCGGCGCAGGCAATGCGTTCACCGCCGGCAACGATCTCAAGGACTTTGCCAATCCGCGTTTCGCGCAGCTCGATTCGCCGGTGCTGAGCTTCATGCAGACGCTTGCGGGCTTCGAGAAGCCGGTGATCGCCGCCGTCAACGGGCTCGCGGTCGGCATCGGCGTGACCCTGCTGCTGCACTGCGACCTGGTCTACGTTGCGGACAACGCGAGCTTCTCCATGCCATTCACCAGTCTCGGCCTGGTGCCGGAGTTCGGTTCGACGCTGCTGTTTCCGGCAATCGCCGGCCGCGTTCGCGCAGCGGAGAAACTGCTGCTCGGCCGCCCCTTCCTGGCCGCCGAGGCGGTCGTCATGGGAATCGCGAATGCCGTGCTGCCGGCGGCCGAGCTCCTGGCGCATGCGCAAGGCGTGGCGCGTGCCTTCAACGCGCTGCCACCTGGCGCGGTGCGCGACACGAAGCGCCTGTTGCGCGAGGCCCAGGGCCCCGCCGTGCTGGCGACGATCCGGCGCGAGGCCTCGCATTTCGGGCCGCGGCTCGCGGGCACCGAAGCGCGCGAGGCGATCGCCGCCATCATCGAGAAGCGCAAGCCCGATTTCTCGAAGTTCGAGTGACGCGGATGGCGGCGCCCAGCGATGCCACCCTCGAACGCCTGGCGAAGCGGGCGGCGACCCGGTTACGGGCCGCAGGCGAAACGATCGCGACCGCCGAATCCTGCACCGGCGGCTTTCTCGCCAAGTGCCTGACGGACCTGAGCGGCAGTTCCGACTATTTCGATCGCGGCTGGGTCACCTATTCAAATGCGGCCAAGCAGGCCGAGCTCGGCATCGGGCTCGCCTTGCTGGACCGGCAGGGCGCGGTCAGCGAATCGGTGGCCATCGCCATGGTTCGGGGCGCGTTGCATGGCAGCAAGGCGGACCGGGCGATCGCGGTGACCGGCATTGCGGGCCCGGCGGGAGGCTCCCCGGAGAAGCCGGTCGGCACGGTCTGGATCGCCTGGGGCCGGCGGCGCCATGGGCGCGTGACGGTACACGCCGGGCACCACCGCTTTCGCGGCGATCGCGACGCGGTGCGCCGCCGGACCGTCGCCGCGGCGCTCAGGGGCCTGCTGGATTCGTGAGCGAGTCCGGCCTGCCTGGGCCGCATCCGCTCAGGCTCTTTTTCGCCCTCTGGCCGAGTGCGGCCAAGCGCCGGTCGCTGGCCTCCGCCGCTGCCGCAGTCGTTTCCCGCTTCCGCGGCCAGCCCGTACCGGCCGCAAACCTGCACGTCACCCTGGCCTTCCTCGGATCGGTGCCGGGTCGTGGATTGGCGGAACTGGTGCGGATCGGCGGGCAGGGCGGCTATCCGGCGTTCGAGCTGGTGTTTGACCGTCTCGACTATTGGCCGAAGCCCCGGGTACTGGTTGCGACCTCATCCGCCACGCCGCCGGAGGGCATCGAGGTCGTCAAACGGCTGTGGCAACGGATCGAACCCCTGGGATTCCGGCGGGAATCACGGCCCTGGCGACCGCACCTGACACTGGCGCGCAAAGTACCGCGTCCCGGATCCGGGGAGCACGCGGTTCCGCTCGATCCGCCGCCTGCGAGCGACGATCCGGAACCCTGGAGCCTCGCACTGGTCGAGTCAGTGACGCATCCGCAGGGAGTCCGTTATCGCCCGCTCGCGGAATGGCCGCTCGGCCGCTGAGATTTTCCCTGGGTCACGGCCTGAGCCACCGGCCGGCGCAGACTACGTCCCATGAACGAGAAACTGACCGTGATTCGTCGCTTCGAAAATGGCGCCAAGCCGCGCCTTATGGGCCGCGCGGCTGCGCGGGATTGTGGAATAATCGCAGAAGGCCAAGAGGACCACGCAATGGAAGACAACCGGAAGAAGGCGCTGACCGCGGCGCTCAGCCAGATCGAGAAGCAGTTCGGCAAGGGCTCGGTGATGCGCCTCGGCGAACACCCAGCCAACAACGACATCGAAGTCGTGTCGACCGGCTCGCTCGGGCTCGACGTCGCGCTCGGCATCGGCGGCGTGCCCCGTGGCCGCGTGGTCGAAGTTTACGGACCGGAAGCCTCGGGCAAGACGACGCTCGCGCTTTCGATCATCTCCCAGGCGCAGAAACTGGGCGGCGTCGCCGCCTTCGTCGACGCCGAGCACGCGCTCGACCCGGTCTACGCCGAGAAACTGGGCGTCCAGGTCAAGGAACTGCTGATCTCGCAGCCGGACACCGGTGAGCAGGCGCTCGAGATCACCGACATGCTGGTCCGTTCCGGCGCGGTGGACATCGTCGTGATCGACTCGGTCGCGGCGCTCACCCCGAAGGCCGAGATCGAGGGCGAAATGGGCGAGATGCAGGTCGGCCTGCAGGCCCGGCTGATGTCGCAGGCGCTCAGGAAGCTCACCGGCAACATCAAGCGCTCCAATACGATCGTGCTCTTCATCAACCAGATCCGCATGAAGATCGGCGTGATGTTCGGCAACCCCGAGACCACGACCGGCGGCAATGCGCTCAAGTTCTATGCCTCGCTCAGGCTCGACATCCGCCGCATCGGCGCGCTGAAGAACGGCGAGGAAGTGGTCGGCAACCAGACCCGCGTCAAGGTGGTCAAGAACAAGGTCTCGCCGCCGTTCCGCGAGGCGGAGTTCGAGATTCTCTACGGCAAGGGCATTTCGCGCGAAGGCGAGCTGATCGACATGGGCGCGATGCACGGCCTGGTCGAGAAGTCCGGCTCCTGGTATTCGTACGAGGGCGAGCGCATCGGCCAGGGCAAGGACAACGCGCGCACCTACCTGCTCGAACATCCGGAGATCGCCGCCAAGATCGAATCGGCGTTACGCAACCGCCTGCTGCCGGTGCGCCGTCCGGTTGCCGTAGCCAGTGAGGCGGCGGAGGCCTAAGCCCGCAGCGCTGGCCGCCCCGGACGATCCGCAGGCGGCCCGGCTTGCGGCCCTCAAGCTCCTGAATCGTCGCGACTACGGCGTGCGCGAGTTGAGCGCGCGCCTCGCCGAGCGCGGCTTCGAGACCGCCACCGCCGCGACCGCAGTGGCCGCGCTCGCCGCCGAGAAGCTCGTCGACGACAGCCGCTACGCCCTGCATTTCGTCGCGTATCATGCCAATCGCGGCCACGGGCCCGTAGCCATCACGCACAAGCTGCGCGAAGCCGGCGTGGCCGCGGACGAGATCGCCGCCGCAGTCGATGCGGGATCCGCCGACTGGCGGCGGCGCTGCGCCGAGGTGCGGCGCAGGCGATTCGGCGACGAACTCCCGGCGACCTGGGTTGAGCGGGGTCGGCAGGCGCGATTCCTGAACCAGCGCGGCTTCAGCGCGGAGCAGATCCGTGCTGCGGTCGGCGGCCTGGCGGACGAGGACGGATGACGGCGAAGCGAAAGGGCCGGATGTCGAGCAGCGAACTCAGGACCGCTTTCCTGGAGTTCTTCCGGGAGCGCGGCCATGCGGTCGTGCCCTCGTCGCCGCTCGTGCCCGGCAACGACCCGACGCTGCTCTTCACCAATGCCGGCATGGTCCAGTTCAAGGACGTGTTCCTCGGCAAGGACCAGCGAAGCTACAACCGCGCGGCAAGCTCGCAGCGCTGCGTGCGCGCCGGCGGCAAGCACAACGACCTCGAGAATGTCGGCTACACCGCCCGACACCACACCTTCTTCGAGATGCTCGGCAACTTCAGCTTTGGCGACTACTTCAAGCCCGAGGCGATCGAGTTCGCCTGGGAATTCGTCACCGGCACGCTCGCGATTCCGGCGGAAAAGCTCTGGGTGACCGTCTACCAGGACGACGACCAGGCGGCCGACCTCTGGCTCAAGAAGATCGGCGTGAACCCGAAACGCTTTTCGCGGCTCGACGAAGCCTCGAACTTCTGGGCGATGGGCGATACCGGGCCCTGCGGTCCCTGTTCCGAGATATTCTACGACCACGGCAAGGACGTGAAAGGCGGGCCGCCCGGCTCCAGGGACGAGGACGGCGACCGCTATGTCGAGATCTGGAATCTCGTGTTCATGCAGTACGAGCGCGATGCGCAAGGAACGATGACCCCGTTGCCGAAGCCCTCGGTGGATACCGGCATGGGGCTCGAGCGCACGGCGGCCGTGCTGCAAGGCGTGCACTCGAACTACGACATCGATCTGTTCCGGGGACTCATCGCTGCGGCAGCCGACGCGACCCACCAGAAAAAGACGACCAGCCCGTCGCTGCGCGTCATCGCCGACCACATCCGCGCCTGTTCCTTCCTGATCGTGGACGGCGTGATCCCCGGCAACGACGGTCGCGGCTACGTATTGCGCAGGATCATCCGCCGCGCGATCCGGCACGGCTACAAGCTTGGACAGGAGAAGCCCTTCTTCCATCGACTGGTGCCTGCGCTCACCCAGGAGATGGGCGGGGCCTATCCGGAACTCGTCAAATTCTCCGCGCACGTCACCAAGGTGCTGAAACAGGAAGAAGAGCGCTTCGCCGAGACGCTGGAAAACGGCATGGAGCTGCTCGAGGGCGCGATCCGGAAGCTGAAAGGCAAGACGATCGCCGGCGAAACCGTCTTCAAGCTCTACGACACCTATGGCTTCCCGGTCGACCTGACGGCCGACATCGCGCGCGAGCGCGGGCTTTCGATCGACCAGGCGGGATTCGAGCAGGCGATGGAAGGCCAGCGCGAGCGGGGGCGCGCCGCGAGCCGCTTCGGCGTCGACCTGCGCGGCCCCGACACGCTCGACGCGCAGAGCGCGTTCTGTGGTTACGATTCGCTCCACGGCGAAGGCCGGATCACGACCATCCTGAAGGCCGGCGACGAGGTGAAAACGGCAGGCCAGGCCGAGGAAGTCCAGATCGTCCTGGACCGCACGCCGTTCTATGCCGAAGCGGGCGGCCAGGTCGGCGACGTCGGCATCCTCGAGAATGGAAAAGCGCGATTCAAGGTCGCCGACACGAAAAAGCTCGGCGATGCCCACCTGCACATCGGCCGCGTCGAGAGCGGCGCCTTCGCCGTCGGCGACACGGTGGCCGCGACCGTCGACGCGGCGATCCGCCAGGCGACGGTGCTCAATCATTCCGCAACCCACCTGCTGCATGCGGCGCTGCGGAAGCTGCTCGGCACACACGTCCTGCAGAAAGGCTCACTGGTCGCGCCCGACCGGCTGCGCTTCGACTTCTCGCACACCCAGGCAGTGACCCCCGAGGAGCTCGAGACCATCGAGCGACTGGTGAATGCCGAGATCCGGAAAAACTCCTCCGCCGACATCCGCCACCTGCCTTACGACGCGGCTATCAAGTCCGGCGCGATGGCGCTGTTCGGCGAGAAGTACGGCGACGAGGTTCGCGTCCTGAAGTTCGGCGACTTCTCGACCGAGCTTTGCGGCGGCACTCACGTGGCCCGCACCGGCGACATCGGCCTGTTCCGCATCGTCAGCGAAGGCGGCATCGCTTCCGGTATCCGCCGCATCGAGGCCGTGACCGGTGAGGGCGCTCTGGAGGCAGTCCGGGAAACCGAATCGACGCTGAAGCGCGTCGCGCAGCAATTGCGCGGCACGCCGGCCGAGGTCGAGGACAAGGTCGAGCAGTTGCTCGAACGGCAGAAAAAGCTCGAGCGCGAGCTCACCAGCGTGAAATCGAAGCTCGCGGCCGGCCATCGCGGCGACCTCGCCGCCAATGCGATCGACGTCCGCGGCGTGCAGGTACTCGCGACCGCGATCGACGGCGCCGACGCCCAGTCGCTGCGCGAGGCGGTGGATTCGCTGAAGAGCCGGCTCGGCTCGGCCGTGATCGTGCTCGCGACAGTCACCGAGGAAGGGAAGGTGTCCCTGGTGGCCGGCGTCACGCCGGACATCACGTCGAGAATCAGCGCCGGCGCGCTGGTTGGCGCGATCGCGGGCATGGTCGGCGGACGCGGCGGCGGCCGCCCGGATTTCGCCCAGGCCGGAGGCAGCGATCCGTCAAAGCTCGAATCCGCGCTCGCATCGGTCGAGAGGCTGGTGGCCGAAAGGCTTGGCGGAACCTGATTGCCGCCGCGGCGGTCCGAGTATCCGTGCTGCCTTTCGCCTTGCCATTGGCTTTCTTGCTCGCCGCGGAACCGCAGGCGACTCCAGCCGCTCCCACCGAGCCGGTCACCACGATTCTTGACGACATTGCGGTCACCGCCCTGGAACCGCGCTTCGTCGCGCCGACGCGGCGCGACCGGATCGGCCGCATCTGGGCGCCGGTCTTGATCAACGGCCAGGGGCCGTTTCGGCTGGTACTCGATACTGGCGCGAGCCACTCGGCGCTGACTGCGCGGGTCGTGCAGAAGCTTGGCATCACGGTTGACCCGGAGCGCACGGTGATGCTCCGCGGTGCGACCGGCTCGGCACGCGTGCCGCTGGTCCCGGTCGAGACCCTCGAGGTCGGCGAACTCTTGATGGAGCCGCGGCGACTGCCGATCGTGCCCGATGCGCTGGGTGGCGCGGAGGGCATCCTCGGCACCGACGGGCTCGACAACAAGCGCATCCACATCGACTTCCGCAATGACAGCATCACCATCATGCGATCGCGCAAGGAAGAGGCGAAGGCAGGCTTCGCCACGATTCCGGTCAAGTTCATGCGCGGGCGATTGCTGGTGGTCGAGGCCTACCTCGGCGGCGTGGCGGTCAAGGCCATCATCGACACCGGCGGCCAGGCGACACTCGGCAACGAGGCGCTCAGGATTGCGCTGGCGGAGCGGCGCCGCAAGCACGTCATGCTGCCCGACGAAGTCACCGGCGCCACGCTCGATGTGCAGGCCGGCAATCGCGGCGCGACGCCGTCGCTCGCAATGGGAGAGATCCTGGTGCGAAACCCCCTGATGACCTTCGCGGACTTCGCCATCTTCCAGCACTGGAAGATGACCGATGAGCCGGCCATGCTGATCGGCATGGACGTCATCGGATTGCTCGACACGCTGATCATCGACTACCGGCGGCGCGAGCTTCAGGTGAAGCTCCGGCGCTGATCAGGCAGCCCGGCGGGTCTCCAGCGGAAGATTCGAGTCCTCGGCAAGGCGCCGGCGGTTCATCACCATCCGCTCGTACAAGCGGGTAATCATGTCGCTCGCCGTCGCGCTGCCAATGGCCGGCACGACTGCGTGGATGAGGCACACCAGGCCGCCGAACACCATGCGGATGCCAAAGCCCGTCGCGCTGGCCATGTGCTGCCAATAACTCTCGCGGACGGAGGCCGGGTGCTCGATAAAGAGGCGCTGCCAGACATTCATGAATGCATGATAGTCCCAACAAGGTCGAAATTTCTCCCATTTCATGTGATTCTGTAAACCTCTATTAGCAAATTTTGCTAATATTCGACCGATGAGCACACTCGACAAGATCGATCGCCAGATCCTCGCCCTGCTCCAGAAGGACGCCTCGCTGCCGATCCAGCGGATCGCAGACCAGGTCGGCCTCTCGGTCAATCCCTGCTGGCGCCGCATCCGGCAGATGGAATCGCAGGGCGTGATCCAGGCCCGCGTCGCCCTGGTCGATCCCGAGAAGGTCGGCCTTGGCCTCACCGTCTACGTGCGCGTCAAGACCAGCCAGCACAGCGCCACCTGGGCGAAGCGGCTCAACGAAGTCATCGCCGCGATGCCCGAGATCCTCGAATGCCACCGCATCGGTGGCGACGTGGACTACCTGCTGAAGGTCGTGGTCGAGGACATGGCAGGCTACGACCGTACCTACAAGGAACTGATCGAGAGCCTGCCGAGCCTCGCCGACGTTTCCGCGCTGTTCTCGATGGAACGGCTGAAGAGCACGACCGGCCTGCCGATCCCGAAGCAAAACTGAAACAATCGCCGCGTCATGGCACTCATCGTCCGTAAATACGGCG
The DNA here is from genome assembly GCA_050738495.1 of Steroidobacteraceae bacterium. Taxonomy (GTDB): domain Bacteria; phylum Pseudomonadota; class Gammaproteobacteria; order Steroidobacterales; family Steroidobacteraceae; genus SCUD01. Next base: position 9,900 of record JBOHZL010000092.1, read on the forward strand.
GTACCTCGGTCGGCTCCGTCGCGCGCATCCATGCAGTCGCCGCACAAGTGCACGCGCTGGTGCGGGAAGGCCGCCAGGTCGCGGTCGTCGTCTCGGCGATGGGCGACTCGACCGACCGCCTGATCGAGCTGGCGCGCGAGGTCTGCCTGGATCCCGACGCGCGCGAGCTCGATGCGCTGCTCGCAACCGGGGAAATGGTCTCGACCGCGCTGCTCGCGATGGCACTGCGGCAATGCGGCTGTGGCGCGCGTTCGTACAACGCCCTGCAACTGCCGATCGAGACCATCGGTCACGCGGGGCGCGCACGCATCGAGCGGGTCGAGTGCAGCGGGCTCTGGGCAGACCTCGCGGCGGGCATCGTGCCGGTGGTGGCGGGCTTCCAGGGCCGTGCGGCGAATGGCGACCTGACGACCATCGGTCGCGGCGGCTCCGACACGACCGCGGTCGCGCTCGCCGTCGTGCTGCAGGCCGACGAGTGCCAGATCCTGACCGACGTGGATGGCGTCTACACGACCGACCCGCGCATGGTCCCGGACGCGCGCCGGCTGCCGCGCTTGAGCTTCGAGGAAATGCTCGAGCTGGCAGGGCAGGGCTCGCGCGTGCTGCACTTGCGCGCGGTCGAGTTCGCGGCGCGCCACGGCATGAAACTGCGGGTGCTGTCGAGTTTCGAGCCCGGCCCCGGCACCCTGATCTGCGAGGAGGACCCGAACATGGAAGCCCCTGTCGTCTCCGGCATCGCCTTCAACCGCGACGAGGCTGCGATCAGCATCGCGAAGCTGCCGCACCAGCCAGGCGTCGCCCACGCGCTCCTGAAGCCCGTCTCGGATGCTGCGATCGAGGTGGACATGATCGTGGTCAATGCCCCGAGCGGGGAGGGCGTGGACTTCTCCTTCACCGTGCACCGCGACGACTATGCCCGGGCACTCGAGCTGACCCGGCAGGCCGCGGCCGGATACCCCGGCGCTGTCCTTGCCGGCGACGACCGCGTGGCCAAGCTCGCGGTGGTCGGCTCCGGCATGCGCTCGCACGCCGGCGTCGCCGCGAAGCTTTTCGCGACCCTAGCGACTGAAGGGATCAACGTTCGTCTGGTCTCGACCTCCGAAATCAAGATCAGCGTCCTGGTCGCGGAGAAAGACCTGGAACGCGCGGTGCGCGCCTTGCATCGCGCCTATGGCCTCGAACGCTCTGCAAGCCCTTGATTTGACATAATCAATGGCTCCCTGACCCCTGTGCTATCATTTTTTCCGGCTGAATAACAAACATTCAGGGATCGGGGGAGAAGGGACATGCTGATCCTGACGCGCCGCGTGGGAGAGGCACTGATGATCGGTGACAACGTCACCGTCACGGTGCTTGGCATCAAGGGCAACCAGGTTCGAATCGGGGTGCTCGCGCCGAAGGAAGTCGGCGTTCATCGCGAAGAAATCTACGAGCGCATCCGGCACGAAAAAGCCGCCGGCGCCGAAGGCGACCCGGACCCCGCCGTCATCGCAACCGCCTGATCCAGCGCAGCCGCGCTGCCTTTACCGGGCCGGTGCCCGGCACGTATCATTTGCGCCCCTTCCAGGCGGAAGGGCGAACCCGGAGAGATGGCCGAGTGGTCGAAGGCGCACCCCTGCTAAGGGTGTATGGGTCAAAAGCCCATCGAGGGTTCGAATCCCTCTCTCTCCGCCAATCTAGACATCGCCCATCAGGGACGATGTTTTCACCTTTTCGCAAGAAGAGCAGCGGGGAGTTTTGCGGAAAATTCGGTCGATACTTCCTCGCGCTGCATCCCGGGCCGCCGGATGAGCCGCGTCCTCGATCGGCCCGTCGCGCTTCGTGACAAATGTGTGATGGCTGAAGCGGCGTGCCTCACACAGAGTAGTCTCCGGAGAAGCCGGCTCGACGTAGCAAATCGACGAATTCACTACCTCGATGCTTCGCGCGGCGCCTCACGACGCAGCTGGAAACCAATAACGTACAGAATGGCGACTACACCGACGTAGATCAGGGGCGCCTTGAGGAATGGCCAATACCAAGTCGCAATGTTGCGCGTCCAGCCATCCCAGCTCGGCGCAATGCGACCTCCAAGCCAATAAAAACTTCCGCTCGAGATCAGAAAGCAAACGCTGACGGCTACCAAGAGACTCGCGACCGCAAGGAACGCGCCACGAACGTTGAGTGTCAGATTTCGCTTCAGCCAGTGCCCGCCGAGCCAGAGTGCAGCGTACGAAGGCACAAGAAACCAATACGCAAGAGTCACGCAATAGTTAGGGACTCCCAGGTAGCGAATGGCTGTGTAATCCACCGCGACGGATAATCCCATCAATATAGGGAACGCCCAACGCCACTGCGCTGACAACCAGAATCCTGCAAGGAAGAAAACTGCCCAGGAGGCGTCCTGAAGATGCAGAAAGGACGCGGACAGGTGAAGTCCTAAACTTGCTGTAAATCGAGAACGGGATGCATCCTTCGATTTGAACGTGTGACAGCGTTCGATCGATCAACTAAAGGGGAGCATCCCGTGAAACGAAG
>JBOHZL010000093.1:0-12372 GCA_050738495.1 Steroidobacteraceae bacterium
CGTCGCCGACGCGCGTATTCTTCGTTTCACGGGATGCTCCCCTTTAGTTGATCGATCGAACGCTGTCACACGTTCAAATCGAAGGATGCATCCCGTTCTCGATTTACAGCAAGTTTAGGACTTCACCGGATTCGGAGTACAGGGGAACACGATTTCTGATCGATGCGCGCATGGACAATGTGCGCCTGAAAGTTCAGATCGACTTCGGTGTGGGCGATGTCATGGTACCCGGTCCACGAATGATCGAGTATCCGGTCTTCCTGGGCGGCGACACCATCCAGCTGCTTGCCTATCCGGTGGAGTCTGCGATCGCGGAGAAGCTCCAGGCAATGGTAGCGCTCGGCAACGCCAACAGCCGGATGAAGGACTTCTACGATGTGTGGATCTGCTTCAATCATCTCGACTTCAACGCGGGCGTGCTTCTCAAAGCCATCGACGCTACGTTCAAGAATCGGGAAACACCCGTGCCGGCCGGAGAATTCGAGGCGCTCACGACAGCCTTCGTTGAAGGGCATCGAATTCAGTGGAATGCCTTCGTGAAAAAGATGGGTGAGGACGAACTCACAGACGCGTTCAACAGGGTCGTCGATGAGCTCACGATCTTCGTAATGCCGGTGCTCAGCTCGCTCGCCCGCGGTGAGAAGCTCACGCAGCAGTGGAAAGCGGGGAAGGGATGGGTAGCATCATGACCGCCGACGTTGGGCGTGAGATCCTTGACGAACGCAAGGCTAGAATGCGGCCTGAAACTGTCACCGCAATTGACACCGTGGGAGATTTTCCGCTGACACCGCAGCAGAGTTTTCGACGGCCTTGGGGAGAAAAACGTCAGAAGAATCAGTGGTCGGGGTGACAGGATTTGAACCTGCGACTCCTACGTCCCGAATTTTTTCAGACATTGTCCGGTAACGTCCAGGGACATTTGAGAACTCAAAGAATCCAATCATTTATGGACGCCCGCGTTCCAGTGGCGTAGGGTAAATTCCAGTGAGATCCACCCCAAAGTGGCGCCGTTTCTGGAACCGTAAGAATGAAACTGGAACCGCAGAAAAGACTTACCGATCCTAAGTTGAAATCGCTCCTGGCGCAGCCGCGGATCACGGAAGAAGCCGTGCCGGATGGCTCCGTGCCGGGATTGCGCGTGCGCTTCTTTCCCGGCGGCGCGGCAAATTGGACACTCGCGCTGCGCGTTGTGGGCGAGGGTGGCGTCAACGCGCACGGCAAGCGTCTGCTGGGTCGCAAGATCCGGGTGAGCCTCGGCAATTATCCGCAAGTTACGCTGCAGGCGGCGCGCGCCCAGGCGAATCACCTGATCGAACAGGCGAAGCTCGGCCTCAATCCGAAAATCGCGCTGGCGCAGAGCGCCACCGCTTACTCCCTGACGGTTCGCCAGTTGTCCGAGAAGTATCTCAAGGATTACGTGCACTCGAAGGCGCTCGACTCCACGAGGAACTACGAGCTCGCCTTTTCCACCCACATCAATCCGAACATCGGCGACAAGCTCGCCGAGCTCGTGACGCGGGAGGATGCCCGCGACGTGATGAACGCCGCGCGCGTGAAGCGCCCTCGCCCGAAAGGGCAGAAGGGCGGTCGGCTGGGGGGCATCGAGGCGGCCCGTACCACCATGTCGGTCCTGCGGCAGATGTACGCCTGGGCGATCGATGAGGGCGTCCTGAAGCGCAAGGATAATCCGGCGAGCCGCATGCAGAAGAACCTCCCCAAGCAGAAGCGGGGCGAGACGGTGCTCATGCTGCGCGAAGCCCGGGTAGTCTGGCAGGCGGCTCGGGATTGTGGCTATCCATTCGGCTCCCATGCGCGACTTATGCTGCTGACGGGCTGCCGACTCGATGAGTGGGCATCGGCGCAAGGCATCTGGGTAGACCTGGAAGAAGCGCTGATGGTCGTGCCGAGCGACAGCTACAAGTCGGACCACGTGCACGTGGTACCGCTCGTCGTGCAGGCGGTCGAGATCTTGAAGGCGATGCCCGTGCCAAGCACTGGGCCATTCCTGCTGTCGAGCACCGGCGGCAGCACGCCGATCCAGGGTGTTTCAAAGTTCTTTAACACCCGTCTGCGTGATCAGATTATCGCCAACACCGGCGCGCTCCCCGCAAAACACCTGACGTCGCATGTGCTGAGGCGAACCGTCGCAACGCGGATCGCCGAGCTGTTGGGCGATGAGGGGGACAAGCTCATCAAGCGTGTGCTTGGACACTCGGACAGTTCGGTCACGGCCATCTACAACCGTTACGGCTACGTGCGGGAGATGCGCCGTGCGCTGGAGGCCTGGGCAACGGAGTTGCTGTCCGATGTGGAGGTCGGTGTCTTCGGAGGTACCGGCAAGCCTGCGCCGCGATACGGGCCGGCGCAGTCCATGCCGCAGGACATTGCGGCGTGAGCCGTGGCGGGCTGATTCTCAAGGACGACAACCCATCTCTGGCCGAACTCAGGTCCACGATGAACGCCGAATGTTCGGCGCTCAGAGGTTAAGAGAGACCCATTTCACCGCGTGCCGAATTTCAGCCCGATCGAGTGGATGTACCTGGACTCGCTACAATTTGACTTCCCGGCATACGGGGAACTCCCGACTCCGGCTGGATTCGCTGGTTGATCTGATCTCGGGTCGCGATTCGCGCCGCAATCCACGCGCGGACCTCGCTCTCCACCCATCCCACGGCGCGGGTCGCGAGCTTCACGCGCCTCGGGAAGCTACCTTCCGCCTCCAACTGATAGATCATCGACCGACGCAGTCCGGTAATCTCGCCGACCTGCTCAAGTCGCAGCAAGCGCAGCGGCACGTCATCCGACGACAGCTGCACGCTCATGTTCGGTTTCCTTGGGGTCGCGCTGATTCGCACCTCCTTGCGCTCGAATGCCGGTCGGTGGACGTGCGGTGCCGTGAGCCATCGACTGGAAGGCATGCCTGCCGCATACGGCGGCGGGAGCGACGACCGCGCAGGATCGGCTTCAGCCCCCCGGTCGGAGCGAGGCCGATGCCTCGCGCCATCCAGTTCAGCACGTCGGATCGGTGCCAGCCGATCGGGCGGCCCCTGAACATGAGGCTCTTCGGGAATCGCCCGATCAGGCACAGCCCAGCGATTATCCAGCGTGACCGGCGCATCAGCCGGGCCACATCGTGTGCGCTCAGTAGTTCATGCAGCGGTGGATAGCGTTCGTTGATCCACCGCGAGATCGAGACGGGCGCATTGCGCGCCATGGGCCTTGAACTCGCAATCGAATATGGAACTGACGCTCTGATATGCACGAGGACATCCTCGACGAGAGAAACTCTTGACGAGATGGTCGCCGACCGGCGAGCGAAAGGCAGGAGTGAGAAACCCGGGAAATCCTCTGTGAAAGCCGACCAGAGCCTGCTCGGCTCGAAAGACACGAGAGATTCACGGAGAATTGAATCGAAACTTCAACAGCCCACGCCAGAGGATAAAGCGACTCAGTTCATGCGCCGCGAGAAGGGCCATCTCGCAACTCAAGATTCACTTTCACTAGTTGGAGGGCAGGACTAATATGTCACTGATTCCCGCCACCACTCGGCAAGCGGAGCAGCACGAATCGACCACGGCGCAGCCATGACCGCACTATCGATCCCTCAAAGCCAAGTCCTCCGCATACTGGCTGCCACCGCGCGTTTCACGTGGGAAGGCGTCCGCCGGCTGCTTGTCGTCGTGCTGGCCGTGCTCGAGCCTGTGATTCGCTTTGTCTGCATTCTTGCGATGCTGTTGGGAATCGTCGCAGCCGTCGTGTTCGAACTCTCTACCGTGGGTCCGCGTTTCCCATTCCTGGAAATGCTCGCCCTGTCGCTGGGTTTTGGCGCGGCCCTGTTCGCGTACTACGGATTGCTTGCCTTGGTCTCGCGCTGAACGGCGGTTCGCTTGAGCGGATCGGCCTAAGCCGGTCTACGACTTCCTGTCACGCTAGCGAAGGACCCCTCGGAGGGGCGGCCGATCCCATTGATTTCCCTTGGCTGAGGTTTAAGACGGATGGCGGACGAAGAACAGGCATCGCGTACGCTGACGCGCGAGGAGTTGTATGAACTCGTGTGGTCAAAGCCGATGGTGGAGGTTGCTCAGGACTTCGGGATCTCGGACGTAGGGCTTGCCAAGCGCTGCAGGCGGCTCTCGATACCCGTCCCGGGCCGGGGTTATTGGGCCCGCGTCGAAGCGGGACAAAAGCCTGCCCGCTCGAAACTTCCAGAGCGTAAAGTGATCGCGTATTGGGACCGCGAGGCGCTCACGATGCCCGCCCGACGCGAAGGGGTCGCGGAATCTGAATTTCATGACGCGATTCGTGACCTGGAGAGCCTAAGTTCGCTTCGTGCACGCGCGTCGACACTGTCGATTACCGCGGCCGAATCCGTGCTCGACTGTGGAGCGGCCGTCAAACGAACGGCCCGACAACTCAGGCATCCGCGCCGGGCAGAGTTCGTCTTCGAGCGGGGCAGCAGGGCCGGGCCGCTGGTTTCAATGGATGTCAGTGTCGGCGCCCTTGACCGTGCCTGCCTGCTTGCAGACCGCATCCTGAAGGCGAGTGAATCCTTGGGCTGGCGATTCGTGGATGCTCCGAAGCAAGTGCCCGAGCCGCGGCCGGAACGAGGCCGGTATGGAGGGCCGGACGTTCGGCAACCACCCATCCGCGCGGCGCGATTCGGCGAGCTCCACGTGGCCGGCGAACCCGTCGGTCTTCACATCGAAGAACGCATGCGGGAAGAAAGTCGCAAACCAAGCGCCGCGGAACTCGCCCGTGAGAGGCGCGAGTACGGCTATCGCGCACCGCGGAAGACGCGCGTTCCGACTGGGAACCTGCGTGTCGTTCGCCAAGATACATATCCGAAGTACGGGACGCCAAGCCGCGTCACCTGGTATGACCGCGGCGGAGCGCGCGTCGATGACCAGCTGCCGGCCATCCTCGGGGGTTTCTACGAGCTGGCGCTTTCCATCAAAACGCGCCGCGCGGACCATGAGCGCGAGAAGCGGGAACGCGGGGAGGCCGAGCGCCGGCGCAAGGAGCTCGAAGCCCGGCAGGAGACAAACGCGGCACTCGTCAGGCAGCTCGAGACTGATGCGGGTGCCTGGCATCGCGCGCGATACCTGAGGCGATACACCGCGGCGGCACGCAGAGCGCTGGATATGGGAACGATTCCGGTTCGCTTTCAGAAGCGGCAGATCAACTATCTCGCCTGGGCCGAGAGATACGTGGATCAGCTCGATCCACTGAAATCCGTTCCGCGGTCCACCGAGTTCGCGAAGCGCACGGGACACTACATGAACGACCTGGAGCGTATGAAGGATGCCTTCGGACGACTTCTCGGCAGCGAGTGGGCGCACGCCTGGAAGCTGGGAGCAGATTATTCACACGATTCCGAATCACGGTACTACTACGAGAGATCAGTATTCGAGGTTGAGTCGGCCGATGAAGCCGATGAAGAGTAATCCCGCGACTCACTGGAAGTTGTCTTAGTTCGCCGCAGACTCCGCCGGCAGCAATGACACGTCTCCCGCGTATCTCCCATCTTGTCGATGAGCAGGGAACCGGCGCAGCACGAACAGCGGAGGAACTCGATGTTCTCGCCATTAGCGGCGCCGTCCATGAGCAATACTGCTTGCTCAAACTCGAGGTCAGATGTGGGTTCCCACTCGCGGAAGATTTCGAAGGCCTCGCAGAGCCTCTCACCGTTCTCGATGGACCTCGTTGGCCGGGTCGCGCCGACGACCCTGCATATGGAGACGAAGAGAGCCGCCTCGCTGCTGCTCCGGTTCGATCGGAAGAAGACAGAGAAGGAACTCGGCGAAGGTCCACGTAGCCGCTCATTGGAGTTGAACTTCGACCGGCGGCGTACGGTGACCAGCTGGTCAGGAGTGAGGCCGGTCCACCGACAAGTCGTGTGCGCGCGGGCGCCGTGGCCCAGAAATCGCAAACCCAGCTGAATGCGCCGGATATACCGGCTGATGTGATCGTCGGTCGCTTCCTCGTTCATTCATCTCTCCGCTGTGAATCTGCTGCCTTGTTCCTGATTGACGGGTATTGCCGCGAAAAGCCCCAATACCCACCGGAGCATTCTCTCGATGACGTAATAAGAATGACGCTCCCCCTGTCTGAACGCCGAGGAACGGGTGAGCGAATCAAACGACACCTCGCACGAGACAGCGTCGGTGACAGCGCCACGCTGGAAAAGAAGCCAATCGCTCGATCTCGTGCACCAATTGAACGAGCATTGCCTGGAGTTGCTCGCTGGCGTGGACGCCGCGGATGCGGGCAGCGACTCCGCACTCGTATCCGCCAATTGCGATCTCTGGGCCAAGTTAAGTCCCGAGGCGCGGAGGCGAGCAGCGCTCCTGCCTTTTGTGATCCTGGACCTGCACTTCGCGGAGGAGACATGGTGGCGTCGAGTGATCGATGCCCCGGCGCCCGCCATGCATGAGCCGGATTCAACAAATTGGCTGCCGCCCGAGCTGAGTGAGCATCTGGTGCAGGAGACCCTCATGTTTGCGTGGCAGATGGCACGGTCGGATCGAACCGCGGCGCAGGTCTCATTCGCCATGCGGGCACCCGTGGCGGCCATGATCGGCGAGCTCACGCCGAGCCAGGTGCGTGACATTGCATCGCGGACAAGCGGAGACATTCGCGTGCGTTGGGAAAGAGACGGCCACTTCTGGCGAGAACTACTGCTCGCCGCCGAAGCCGGGGACGATGAGGCCGTCGCCGAGCTTCACCTTCATGCTAAGCTCCTGCTGCTAGGTCCACTCATATACCCCCGCTCGTAGCCCTCCCAGCAGGGAAATTCTTACGGAAATGGGGAGATACTGACGGCACGGCCGTCTTACACGGCTCCGGAGCAATTCGCCGCGAGACCCCAACACAGTACCTTCGAACATGCGATCGGTGATGTCTTGCTTTAATAGACTCCTTCATGAGCTAAATTGGGCGAGCGAGGGTGCCTTAGCTACCGGCGGACAGAAGGCGCCATTTCGCCAAAGATTGGAAAAGCTTCAACCGCTAAGTCCGAGGCCCATCTAAACTGGGACGAGTCGCGAGCGTAAAGTAGGTAGCGGCGATCTCTGTAATTGCCCGGCTGGACCTGCCGTCGCGGCAGCGCTACCGTTTGTCTGGGATGGCTGACACGACCCCAGATTGGTTTATCCGAGAAATTCTCTGCCACGAGGCCGCGCTTACCCGATTCATAACCCGCGCCTGGCCTCATCCCGCCGACGTGCTGGATATCCGCCACGACGCCTATATCCGCGTATTCGAAGCGGCTCTTAAGAGTCGACCGCATTCGCCCAAGTCGTTCCTCTTCACGACCGCGCGTAATGTCATGGCCGATCGGGCACGGCGGCTTCGCATTGTTTCCATGGACCTAGTGGAAGATTTGGACGCGCTGAACGTCTTGGTAGATGAGGCGTCGCCTGAACGGCGGGCAAGTGGGCGCCAGCAGTTGGCGCGACTGACGGCGGCATTCAACCAATTGCCGCCGCGGTGCCGCGAGGTCGTATGGCTGCAACGCGTCGAGGGCCTCGCCATGAAGGAGATTGCCGCTCGCCTCGGAATGGCGCTGGGGACGGCGGAGAAGCACGCCTTCACCGGGATACGGCTGCTGGCAGAGTACTTCTACGGCGAAGAGTCCACCAAGGCCGTTGATACCAATCAAGATGACCGTGAAGCACATGGGCCAAAGTAGGGTACAGATCGAAGAAGTGGCAGCAGCCTGGATCGTCAAGCGCGGCAGTGACAGCTGGACCCCGAAAGACGACGCGAAGCTTTCTGCTTGGCTTGAGGCATCCACTTCTCACCGCGTCGCGTTCGCCCGCCTCGACTCGGCTTGGCACGAAGCCGCGCGCCTGAAAGCCTTAAGCGCAGGAGTTTCAGTAGGCATTGTTCCCACGCTCGAACAGCTGGTTCCCGTCGCCGCAAAAGCCCAACCGATCGATTTGCCCGTTCCGACAGTCCATCGCGGTGCGCTAGCACCAGCACAGTCAACGCCTAGCCCACGCAGACTGGTCTACGTGCGAGCGATTGCCGCGGGCGTTCTGCTCGCTGCCATCGGTTCAGGGACCTGGTTTCTGTTACCGCGCGGATCGGCGTACCAGACCGAAGTCGGCGGACTCGAGGCGGTGCCCATTGCGGATGGCTCCGCAGTCACGCTCAACACCGACAGCCGCATCCGAGTCAGTCTGACCGAAACCGAGCGCCTCGTGGAGCTCGAGCGTGGAGAGGCCTTCTTTAACGTCGCTCCAGATCCGTCACGTCCCTTCGTCGTCGCTGCGGGAGGCCAGCGTGTGGTCGCGGTCGGCACGCAGTTCTCGGTTCGACGTGGCGAAAGAGACCTATGTGTGGTCGTTGTCGAAGGGCGCGTCCGGTTGGAGTCCGACGCCGGTGGCGGCCCATTGGTCCCTCCCGCTGAACTGAGTGCCGGCGCCACGGCCCATAGCGGAGGGGAAGGCGTACTGGTGCAGCAGAAGCCGATGGCCGAGCTGATCGCTGCCCTCAGCTGGCGCGAGGGCTTCCTGGTGTTTCACGAGACGTCGCTGGCCGACGCGGTCGGAGAGTTCAATCGCTACAACCAGCAGCACGTCGTGATTGAAGACGAGGCGCTCGGCAGTCTGCTCATCGATGGCAATTTTCGTGCGACAAACGTACAAGCGTTCGTCCGGCTCCTCGAGCAGGGATTCCCGGTTGCCGTAGAACATCGCGGCGCTCGAATCTTGATCCGCTCTAGGAAACAACTCCAATCGACAAGCGGAGGAAGCTAGCGCTTTAAGGACTCGATCAACCCCTTACCGGTTTTCTTATGGCGAAACGTCCCGGTATCTGACCGGCCTCAATCCCAAGAAGGCTGGTTGGAGGGGGAAGAGATGATCCAGCGCATCGCCATGAAGTCCGCCGTTCTGGCTATTGCATTCGCTTTGTCGCTTGCGGCCCACGCGTCTGCCGATGAACTGAAGACGGTCAGCGTTCCGCCCGGAGATCTTGGAAAGGCGCTGCGCGCCCTGGCCGATCAGGTCGGCGTCGAGTTCGTGTATCAGAGCTACCAGGTGCGGGGCCTGCACTCCGGAGGAGTGAGCGGCGAGTACTCAGCACGCGACGCGGTGATCAAGCTCCTTGAGGGCACTCAGCTACAGCTTCGTGCTGACGAAGATTCTGGAGCACTTCTGATAACGCGGCCTGCCGCGCTTCGTCGTCAATACGAATCGCCGGAGACAAGTCGGAACAACATTAGTCCCGACCAGGTACGCGTGGCACAGAATACAGGAGGCAGCCCTAATACCGATCCTGGATCTACTGGTCAGTCGCAGGACATTGAGGAAACTGCAGATATCCCAGGGCTCGAACGAGTAGTTGTTACCGGCACTTCAATCCGAGGGGTCGAGGCGCCAGCTTCTCCACTGACTGTTCTGACAGCCGATGAAATTTCCGAGTCCGGGGCAGCCACGTTATACGAAGCTCTGGCCCGGCTCAGCACAAATTTTCGTGGCGGTGTATTTGAAAACAGCCAGTTGCAGCTCAGTCCGTCTCGAGATTCAAACCTCAACTCGTCATTCGGTTCGGGCGTAAATCTCCGAGGACTCGGCAACACCTCGACTTTGGTTCTCGTGAACGGGCATCGTGTCGCACCCGGCGGATTCGCTAGCTTTGTTGATATCTCCTCAATTCCTGTTTCGGCTGTCGAACGCGTTGAAATTCTTACTGATGGAGCCTCGGCGACATACGGCGCTGATGCCGTTGCTGGCGTCGTGAATATCATCCTGCGCCAGAAGATCGAAGAGCCAGAAACAAGGCTGCGGATCGGCGGTGCGGACGGCGGCGCGACGGAAACCGCCGCGTCACAAGCATTTGGCACCAACTGGAAATCCGGTTCTGCTTACCTGATATACGACTATTACAAGCGGGATCCACTGGACAATTCAGATCGCAGGTTCGCCGAAAGTTCCGACCTAACCCGATTTGGAGGCGACAATTTCGGCAGCCCTTTCAGCCACCCTGGAAACATTCTGGACTTTACTGGTAGTCCGCTACTTGGAATTCCAGCCGGTCAAGATGGTACAGAACTTACAGTCGACGACCTTCTCGATACGCCAAATATCCACAACATCAAAGAAGGCGGTGAACTCATTCCTGGGCAAGAACGGCACGCCTTGACCGCACAGTTCAATCAGCAAATCGGAACTAATCTGGCGCTTCACGCGACAGCACTGTACAGCGAGCGTGACTATGAAGCGGCGCGGTTAGGCCTTGGAACCGTCTTATTCGTTACCGCTGCCAATCCGTACTTCTTAGATGCAACCGGCAGCGGCTTCGATCTCCTAGGCTACAGCTTCTTCGATGATATCGGGGCGCTTAGAACGGCTGGCACGGTCGAACAGATCACGGCCGCGGCCGGCTTCGACTATCAAATTTCCGATTGGGTCCTGGACTTGTCCGCCACATATGCTGACAGCAGTGAAGAAAGCCGCACAGATAACTGGGTGAACTTCATCCTGTTGAGCGAAGCACTTGGCAATTTTAGTAATCCTTCGACCAGTTACGATCCTCTTATCGACGGATTCTTCAACCCCTATGGGGCTGGGGATGACAATTCGCCCGGGGTCCTGAATGCGATTCGTGGATTTCTGAGCGCAGAAAGACAATCGACCGTTAAATCTATTGGCGTAAGAGCTGACGGTCCTTTGCTCGAGCTTGGCAGTGGGTCGCTCATCGCATCGATCGGCGTCGAGGCGCGCAATGAACTGTACAAGTCCGGCGGCATCGATTTCGCGTTCTCGCCCACACCGACTCCTACAGATCCGACCGATATCGATCGCGACGTCAAAGCAGTGTATGGCGAAATATTGATCCCATTGACCAGCCGTAACAGTCGGCCAGGTTCCATCGATCTGTCAATTGCTGCTCGCGCCGAGGACTATAGTGACTTCGGAACAACGACTAATCCGAAGGTGGGAATTGTTTGGAAGCCCACCGGCGACTGGGCTTTTAGATTGTCTTATGGTTCCTCTTTCCGTGCCCCGATTCTTAGCGACATGGATCCTAATCAGCGTCAGGTCATTGCAACGTTCTTTGCAGACCCAGCATCGCCGACTGGTTCGTCGCTTGGGATACTGCTTGCAGGCAATAATCCGGAACTTGAACCCGAGGAGGCTAAGACCTTCACGGTGACCGCCGAGTATCGGCCCGAGCGTATCGAGGACCTTCTCGGTTCAATCAGCTTCTACGATGTCGAGTACGAAGAGCGGATCTCTCAGGCACCCGATGGGTTCGCAATACTATTAGATCCGACAGTGTTCGCAGATCTGATCGAGCGCGATCCAGACTTGGCGACGGTGAATGGCTACTTGAATGATCCAGTACTCGAGAATTTCACCGGACTGCCAGTCAATGCCGAGGACGTATCCGTCATCGTGGACGGAAGGCTGCGCAACTTGTCGCGCACCTCCATCAGTGGAGTCGACTTGACGCTTGAGCGCGGGTGGACACAAAAATCTGGAGTGTGGACTGCTGGCCTTGAAGGAACCTATCGTTTCGATCACAAAGAGCAATTTTCAAGGCAGGCACCAGTTGTTGAACAATTGGGGACTGTCTACCACCCGCCGGAATGGATTGCCCGAGGATGGCTGCGATTTGGCCGCGGGCCGGTCTCAACCGTGCTCTCCGTCAACTACACCGACAGCTTCCAGGACACACTTAGCACGCCATCGCGTTCCGTCGAGTCGTGGACCACGGCGGATCTGCAGTTTGCATACCTGCCGACCGCTGCGACACCTTCTTTGATATCTGGACTCGAGGTTCGAGCGACGATCAGAAACATCTTCGATGACGATCCGCCTTTCGTGAACAATCCGGCAGGAATTGGATTCGACCCCGACAATGCTTCGCCCCTAGGCCGCTTTCTAAGTATCGAATTCGCTAAACGCTGGTGATCAGGGGTACCGGAACCTGCTGCTCTAGCGCGCTGGTTGCGGTAGCCGCCGGAGTGCTGTTACCAACGCTAGCTGCCCAGCCCTCAGCGTTAGCGACAGCAGGAGCCACGCCGAAGCAACTGGTGGAACAAACAGTATTGATTCCCACTGAGTCCGGGGAGATTGCCTGGTTTCGCCCGGACGGCAAGGTGGCAGTGCTTCGCTCGCGATCTGCGAGCATCGATTCGTGTTCTGTGACCGAATCGCTCTGGGCTGTCGATGTTTCCGGTCTGAAGCCTGGCGCGAACACCGGCGCACCCCGGCTACGAAAGCTCGGCGACTGGACTTCGACCACAAACGAAAGCCCGTTGTCCGAGCTGCGGTGGCTGCCAGATCAGCGTTCGTTGGCTTTTCTGGCGCCAAGTGACTATGGGCGCCGTGTTCTTCTTAAACTCGACACGGATACGGG
>JBOHZL010000094.1:0-12079 GCA_050738495.1 Steroidobacteraceae bacterium
TGGGCGCATAGCTTTAGTCCTTCCACCATCGTCAAATACGGGAAGAGTTGGCCGGCTAGATCGGCGACAGTCATGCGATGGTGAATGGCAAGCGCGGCCGCCTGAATCAACTCACCGGCTTGCGCGGCGACCGCCTGAACACCCAGCAACTTACCAGTCTCCGCCTCGGCGACGATCTTGATGAAGCCGCGCGTGTCGAAATTGACCAGCGCGCGCGGGACGTTGTCGAGCGTGAGCAGGCGGCTGTCGGTCTCGATACCTATGAGATGCGCTTCGGCATCGGACAGGCCCACTGTTGCAATCTGCGGTTCCGTGAACACCACCGTCGGCATGCTGCGCAGGTCGAGCGTTGCGTCGCCGCCGGTCATGTTCTGGGCCGCGCGTGCCCCGGCGGCCGCTGCCACATAGACGAACTGCGGCTGGTCGGTGCAGTCGCCCGCCGCGTAAATGTGCGGCACGCTGGTCTGCAGGTGCTCATTCACCGCGATCACGTCGCCCTTGCCGGTTCTAACGCCGATGCCATCCAGATTCAACGCCTCGATGTTCGGCGCGCGGCCTGCGGCGATCAGCAGGGCATCGCCGCGCAGCGTTCCTGAAGAAGTCTCGAGCACGAACTCGTCGTTCACGTGCGCGACGGAATGTGTCTGTGTCTGCCGCAAAACTTCAATGCCCTCATCCGCGAACACCTGTCCCAGGGCTTCGCCAATGGCGCGGTCCTCGCGGAAGAGCAGCCTCCTGCGGGCGATGACGGTCACCTGACTGCCCAGCCGCGAATACGCCTGGGCCAGCTCCGCGGCGACGACCGAGGAGCCGATTACCAGCAGGCGCGACGGAATCGTGTCGCTGACAAGCGCTTCGGTCGAGGTCCAGTACGGCGTGTTTTTCAATCCGGGAATCGGCGGAATGGCCGGGCGCGCGCCGGTTGCAATCAGGGCGCGATCGAAAGCCACGGTCTGATCTGCGCCGTTCTGGAGTTTCACGCTCAGTGTGTTGGTGTCTTTGAAGTTCGCCTCGCCGCGCAACAGCGTAATGCTGGGATTGCCGGCGATGATCGCTTCGTACTTGGCGGCGCGCAGTTCTTCGACCCGGGCTTGCTGCTGCGCGAGCAGCAGCTTGCGGTTGACCTGCGGCGCGACAGCGCTGATCCCCGCATCAAAGGGACTTCCCTTGCGTGCGTAGGCGAAATGCGCCGTGCGAATCATGATCTTGGAGGGCACGCAACCGATGTTGACGCAGGTGCCGCCGACGGTGCCGCGCTCGATGAGCGTGACCTTGCCACAGCGTTCCGCTGCGGTAATGGCCGCCGCCATCGCGCCACCGCCCGTGCCGATGACGGCGATATTGAGCGGCGTCTCCGAGCCGGCACGGGCCTGGCGCGATCCACCGAACGCTCCCCGTACCTTGCCGGGCAGCGAGCTTGGGGGAGTTGCCTGGCCACGCGCGTCCTCCGCGGACAGAGCCTTTATTCCGTAGCTCTTGGCCAGCGCGGCATTGAGCGTGGCGATCGCGAGCGGGGACTCGCTGCTGATCCTCGCGACACCTTTCGGATACTCTACGCGCACGTCGCGCACGCCGGCGATACGTTTGAGCGCTTGTTCGACGTGATGCGCGCAGGCGGTGCAGGTCATGCCCGTGACGCCGAGCGTTATCTCGCTCATTGCGCTGCGCCCTTCACGGGCGTGGACGGATAACCCGCGTTCTTTGTCGCCTCGGTGAGTACCTGGACATTGGTCTTGGTGTCATCGAAGTTGACGATGGCTTCGCGGTTTTCCAAACTCACTTCGGTGTTGATCACGCCGTCAACCTTGGTCAGTGCCCGCTTCACGGTGATCGGGCAGGTGACGCAGGTCATGCCTGGCACTGACAGCGTGACGGTCTGCGTGGCGGCCCATGCGGGCGCGGCGATGACGGTGGCAAGTACGAACGATGCGAGCAGTTTGTTCATGGCGGTCTCCGGATCAGTAGAACAAAGGAACAATGTAAGGAAAGCCGAGTGCGACCAGCACGAGCGCGGCCACGATCCAGAACAGAACTTTGTAGGTCCGCCGGGTCTGCGGCAGCGCGCAGACCTCACCAGGCTCGCAAACTGGTACCGGACGGAAAATGCGGCGGTAAGCAAAGAACAAGGCTGCCAGCGCTGCGCCGATGAAGATCGGACGGTAGGGTTCCAGCACCGTCAGGTTGCCGATCCAGGCACCGCTAAAGCCCAATGTAATTAGGACCAGTGGCCCCAGGCAGCAGGTCGAAGCCAGAATCGCCGCGAGCCCGCCTACCACGAGCGAGCTCTTTTCAACTGTGGTCTGCGACATCACAAAACTCCTGGTGCGATATCCGGGTTGACGTAAGCTTAAGACCGTAGTCGGATACGGAGTCAACATGGCCGAGCAATACACCATCGGAACGCTGGCGAAGCAGGCGGCCGTTAATGTGGAAACCATCCGCTACTATCAGCGCCGTGGTTTAGTCGGGCAGCCGGACCGGCCGCTCGGCGGCATTCGTCGCTACACGCAGGCGCATGCGCGCCGACTGCGGTTTATTAGAGAGGCCCAGAGGCTTGGCTTCAGCCTGGAGGAGACCGCCGATCTCCTGACCCTCGAGGACGGCAGGCATTGCCGCGAGGCGGAGCAACTCGGATCAGCAAAGCTGGCGACCGTTCGGGAGCGGATGGCGCAGCTACGTAGAGTCGAGAAGGTGCTCGCCACGCTGGTCGATCAGTGTCATTGCAACACCGGCAAAGTACGCTGTCCGCTTATCGCCGCGCTGGAAAGCCGAAGGGCGCTGCCGACACGGCCTGAAAGGAAGCTGGCGGTTAGATCAGCAGCGGTCCGTAAGGGTTAGGCGATCGCCACATGACTTCCGGCACGGTGTCGCAGCATTCACGCGCGCGCTTAGAATCGTCGAATGATGAGCGCTGACTCCGTAAGGCTCCTGCGACATGCCGGATTCATCATCTGGACCCTGGCGGGCCTGCCTCTGATCGCCCGGCTGGCCCGAACGCCTGCATTCCTGGGTGAACCTCGGTACTGGATGTGGCTCGCCTTCTTCGTTGTCTTTGGCGCCGCCTTTGCATTGACAGGCTGGAGAGCAACCGCGGCGCGCGCGCGCGGGCGGCAGCTTGCTTCGCTGTTTATTCAGACCACCGCGGCGCTCGCGATGATTCAGCTCGTATGCAGCGGCCACGAAGGCGCTCTCCTCGTGATCGTGGCCGCTCAACTTGGTTGGTTCCTGCCTCTTGGACGAGCGCTCGCGTGGGTGGCGGCGCAAGCGTTTCTCATGTGCGCCATCTTGGCCGTCTCTTGGCCAACTCACGTGACCCTGTCATTGATGACCACTTATTTGGGTTTCCAGGTGCTCGCGCTGTTCAGCTGCTTTCTCACGGCACGCGAGGCCGCCGCACGCGCCGATCTTGCAAGTGCGAACCGCGAGCTGCATGCCACGCGGGAGCTTCTCGCCAATACCAGTCGCCTGGCCGAGCGCGAGCGCATCTCGCGCGAGCTGCACGATACTGTAGGCCATCACTTGACGGCATTGAGCCTGAATCTTGAAGCGGCAAGTCACATGACGAGCGGCACGGCACTCGCGCAAGTTCGCCGCGCGCAGGACGTGACCAAATCGCTCCTGGGCGACGTACGAGAGGTGGTCAGCTCGCTCAGAAAAGTGGAGGAGCCGATACGATTGCGAGAGTCACTCCTGGCGCTCATCGAAGCGGTCGCTAAGCCACGCGTGCATCTCACGGTCCCCGAAGATCTGGTTATCTCGGACCCCGAGATCGCCCACACGCTGCTTCGCTGTATCCAGGAGAGCGTGACGAACGCGATCCGGCATGCGTATGCGAAGAACTTGTGGATCGAGCTGGTGCACGTGGACGGAGCCATTCAAGTTCGTGCGACGGACGATGGACGAGGCGCACCGCAGGTCCGATTTGGACATGGCTTGGCGGGAATGCGTGAACGCATTGAGTTCGTCGGCGGCCGTCTGGCGGTTCAATCGAAACCGGGCAAGGGATTCGATGTTAGCGCTTCGATTCCGCTGCGGGCTGGTGCATCGTGATCACGGTCTGTCTCGTCGAGGATCAGACGCTAGTTCGTCAAGGACTGCAGACATTGCTTGGGCTGGTGGATGACATCCGGGTCGTTGCTGAGGCGCAGGATGGCGAACAGGCGCTCGAGATCGTTCCGCGCATCAAACCCGACGTCATGCTCTTGGACATGTACCTGCCCAAGCTAAGCGGGCTGGAGGTCCTCACACGCCTGCAGCGAGCGAACGCACTTCCGCCCACTCTTGTCCTGACCACGTTCGACGAAGATCATCTCGTCTTAGGCAGTCTTCGTTTGGGCGCCAAAGGCTTCCTGCTGAAGGACGTCTCGCTCGAGCAGTTGACGGTTGCCATCCGAACGCTTGCACGGGGTGGAAGCCTCATCCAACCGGCGATCACTGAGCGACTGCTTCGGAACCGGCATCGGGTGCAATGTGATTTTCCAAGCTCTCCATTACCGGCTCCACTGAGCGGCCGTGAGTTGGAGATCCTGCAACTGATGGCGCGCGGCTACAGCAACCACGAGATCGCGGACGCCCTGGTGATCGCCGAAGGGACCGTGAAGAATTATGTGTCGAACGTCTTATCCAAGCTCGGCGTGCGCGATCGAACCCGAGCGGTCCTGAAGGCGCTCGAGGCGGGCGTGCTGTAAGCTTTGGAGGCCATCCACCAAGGAAGGTGAGCCCCGGCGAGCGGCCAGCGTATAAGAAAGGCACTTTCATGCCAGAACAGCCGGGGTCGCGCGCCACCCGACTGCCTGGGTTCAGTGAGGCAGTTTCACGTCATGCCTAGGACCGTCGTTCGGCCCCACATTCGCAGTGAGCGACCGGACGCAACATCCAGCGTTTGCGCAGCATCGTTCATCACCTCCTTTACGAAACGCATCATAAAAACCCAATCGCCCAAAGTGTGCGAAAGGGATGAGCACAGAAGCGCTCATCGGGCACGCACCTTCGACTCTGAAGGCTTCTCCCGCAGCAACTCCTGAATGTCGCGTTCGATCTGAATATGCTTCAGCGGAGATTGGCCCAGGTATTTCTTGTGGATGCGGCCGCTTCGATCGACGAGGAAAGTTGCGGGGAAGCCCACGATTCCCCCGAATGCCTGCACCATTTCTTGATCCCCGACCACGACACGGTACCTGATGTTGAGCTTCTCGGCACTGAGCTTGATTTCATGCGCCGATCCCGACTGCAACGTGACACCTAAGACCACGAAGCCCCTGTCCCGGTATCGCACATGCAGCTCGTTCCAATGAGGAATCTCCCGAAGGCACGGTTCGCACCAAGTTGCCCAGAAGTCGATCAATGCCACCTTGCCTTCCAGCAACTTTTGCGAAGCCCGCGTTCCTTCGAGTGCTTCGAGGTCGAAATTCGGCATTCGAGCCGGAGCCGCGGCGAAAGCGATGGGAGAGCCTACCGGGAAGAGCGCCACCAATAATGCGCTCAGCGCGCTGCCTCGGAGTCCTTGATTAGCAGTATTCATCGCCAGTGCCTCAACATGCTCGCCCGCATAAACTATCTCGGCAGCTCAGTCCAAGTACGCGGGAAATTTCGGCAGTGCCTTGAAGTCGATCGCATCGTGCTGCACGACGAAACGGGCGTCGGTGTTCTTGACGATGGCTTCGATGCGATCGATCGAGGCGAGCGTGTCGGCACGGTCGGAGTTGAAGTCCGGCACGCGACGGAAACGCCGGCTTTCCCGCAGGTGATACAGATCGCCAGAGAGAATCACTGTGCCGCTCTTCTGCAGCTTCAGCGCCAGCACCTGGTGGCCCGGCGTGTGACCGGGCGCCTTGAGGATGCGCACTGTACCGTCGCCGAACACGTCATGATCGCCGTCGATCAACTCCTGTTTCGCAGCCTTGAGCGTCTTGCGGAAGTCCTCGGCAAGTTTGAATATAGGTGGACTTGCGTTCGCGGCGGCGAGCTCCGCCGTGCTCAGTATCCATGTTGCAGTCGGAAACTGCGTAGCATTGCCGATGTGATCGTAGTGGAAGTGCGAAAACGCCATGAAGGTGATGTCCGCGGGCTTCAGCCCAAGCTGTGCGAGCTGACTCGATATCGTTAACCGACTGTCGCTCCCAGACTTTTGTGCGGCAGGCGCACAGGCAAGTGCATCACCCAGCCCTGCGTCCCACAAAAACACGCCCCGCGGGTGACGGTTCACAAAGCAGGGGACCACGAGCGCAGCGGATCTGCCGTCGTACTCGCCGGTATCCGAGAACAATCCAAGGGCGCTCACTGAGATGCTGCCGCAATCGAGCGCATACAATTGGACGTGCTGCGTGGGCTCGGCGGCTGTCGCTGCCGGCATTCTGCCGAGAAGGAAAGCGGTCAGCAGAAGGGCGAGACGCGAAGTGCGTGACACTGGAACTTCTCCTTGAAAGAACCGGGGAAAGGTACTCGGGACGCTACAGCACGCTCCTCCCTAGTGCTCATCACCGACCGGCCGCAGCCCCAGCGCGATCGCATCTCGAAGCGCACTCAGCTCTCGCTCGTTGAGATGCTGGCGAGCGGCCGCCAGGAGCTTCTCCCGATACTCCGATCGCGATACGTCCGACAGGTCAGTCTCGACCAAGAGGTGACGAGTCGCATCCGTCACGATGGGTCTGAGCGATTCGACTTTCGACCTTGCAGTCGGCACCGTGGTGATCAGGCGAACCAGAAATCGATCAGCGACCACATGCGCTTCCTCTTCGCTGAGGCGGTCAACCTCTGCACCGCGATGCCAGCCTTTACTTGCGAGAAAACTTTGCAACGCGGTCTGGCGCGCCGGCCCGCTCAGTTCCCCCATGGATACGCCGTGCTCTTCGGTGATCGCTGCGAGCGTCGCGGCACGATCGCCCGCAGCGCTGCAGCTCATCCAGATCACCGCGAGCACCTGTCCCTTGTGATCCAACCATGCTTCCTCGACGGCCGACGCCTTCTCGAGGGCCAGTAGCACGGGTTTCGCAACTGATCCGCAACCCACGCCGCGGGCCGCCGGACACATCATCGGCACCTCATAAAACGCAGTCGTATCAGTTCCCCGCTCCGATGCCGCAACTGCAGCCTCGACCACAGGTAAGCACGAGCAAGCGAGTGCCATCGGGAAAATGATGTTTGAAAACAGCCGCATCTTCGTTCTCCTCCTGGGCGCGCGTTCGAGTCCGGTACTCGCAACGGGTCCCGACAGAGCGAGAATAGGGAACGATCGACGGCCGTGCGAAGTGCCGGAAGTCATGCGAGCGAAACGAATCGTTAGCAGCTGTCACTCGCGCGGTTCACGTCCGCGATCGTGCGACGCGGTTGACTAGGCCGATTATCTCAGCGCAACGCGTCCGCGGTCTTCGCGCCCTGACCGCGCAGCCACTCGGCGAGTTCGTCGGCGCCGCTTCGACGCGCCGCCTCTAGCGGAGTCAGTCCGTCGTAGCCAATCCAATTGCGGTCGGCATTTCGGCCAAGAAGATACTCTGCTGTTCGGCGCTGCCGACCATGGCACGCGCACCAGAATGCATGGGTGACCTCATCTGGCGGCACAGTATCTGGCGTCGCGGGACGAGGCCACCATCGGGGAAGTGCTCGTGAGGCGTCGCCGGCAAAGTACTCCTCGACGCGCTCCAACATACCGAGTGCCGCGGCCTGCCAAAGCGTGGTCCGCGCCCCGCGTTCGACAAGCCGGCGTGCCGCCTGCCACTGTCCGAACGCTGCCGCATCGGCCAAAGGCGTCCCCCCGCCGATAACTGCTCCGGGCGCTTCGATATCGGCGCCAGCATCGAGGAGCGCATCGAGCACCATGACGTTGTCGCTACTTGCGGCCCAGTGCAGCGCTGTCTCCGCATGCCGACCTGTGAACGGCGCATTGATCTCAGCTCCGGCTGCGATCAGCGCAGCAATAGTGGCGGCACCGTTCGGAAAGTGGCCGGGCCAGTCCGTAGCGATGTGCAGCAGCGTGCGCGACGTATTGGTGGTGATGCAGGTCTCGTCGACAATTCTCGCTTTCGCCAGACCAGTGTTCTCGTCCAGCAGACGCTTCAACGCCTGTAGATCGCCGGCGCGAATTGCAGCAACAACGGCGAGCGCGAGCGGATGGTCGGATTGCATTTTCATTCGGTCACCTAGACACATTGCGCCGTCTCGGTGGAGTTGCAATTCTACGATCCGTACCGTGGTACGAGGTCAAGCGGCGTGCTGTCTGGTCAGTTTGGCGCTGCTCATGTCAACGTATCGTTATTTGCGATGTGGTATCGCTTGACTCCATGTTGAGCTACAGACTGTGTACCAATGCTTAGAGTTGCACCGATAAGGTGCTCGGATGGAACCTCGTTGGCGACGATAGTGTCTCGCTTTCACAATAGACGAAATGCTAAGCTTTGGACGCCCGGCGGCTGGTTCCGTACGGATTCCGTATTTCCGTACCATGTGACACCTAAGTTATTGATTTTATGGCGCTCCCAGAGGGATTCGAACCCTCGTACCAGCCTTGAGAGTTCCGTGTCACCTTCGCCGCCCAGTCGAGGGCGCCGGGGGTCGCGGCCCAGGTGCTGCGCATGTCCTCGCGATAGAGCCAGCCGCGATCGTCGCCATCGAGGCTGACGCCATGTTCGCTGAGAGCGGGCCGCGCAATGCGCTTCTGGATCAGGAAGCGCGTGATGCGCGGGCTTGCCCGATGCGCGGATTGCATCGCCCTGGTCGCGCTTCGAGCGCGGCCGAGCCGGTACAGCGCCAGGGCGGAGTTGAAACGCAGCTCGGGCGAGGCGTCGTCGGGATACGCCTCCACGAGCCGCAGGCAGGCATCGGCGTCGCCGGTCTTGAGGTAAGCGCCCGTGAGCCAGCAACGCAGGCCATGGTTGTCGTCCGGATTGAGCGCGATCAGGCGCTCGGCGAGTTGCTTCGCCTCGACGTCACGGCGCGCGTGCATCTCGAGCTCGTGCAGGCGAAACAGCGCGCGCAGAACAGGACGGTTCGTGGTCAGGCCCCAGGACAGGCATGCCGGCGGCGCCGCCGGCCGCGCGTCCGCAAGCGCCCGCCCGAGGATCGCGGCGCTGCGTTCGAGCAGCGGTCGGCTCAGGCGATCGACGACCGCCGGCTGGTCCCGCTGCCGGTGCAGCATCATTGCCGTTGCGAGATCGTCGAGCACGTCGACGCTGTCGAAAGCCTCGGGGTGGCGTTCGAGAAACTGCATCCACCGTGATTCGCTCGCCGGCTCCCACGGGTTTGCGTCACCCCACGGCAGCGGGTGCACCGAGAATGGCTTGCCGAGCGGAAACACGCGGCACCAGCGCTTTTCAGTCGCGGCAATCGTCTCGGGCGCGACGAGCGTAACCACCGGCCGCTCGTCCGGCGGGCGCTGCGCCTCGCCGTCGGGCAGCGATTCGGGGGCCAGGCGTTCGAACTCCGCCAATAGTCCCCGCAACTCGCCCACTGTGCGCTCGATCTCGGACTCGGCGACACCCATCTGCCGGAGCCGCTCCGCCAGCGCCTCCGGCCCGGTCTGCGTGGAATCGCCATCGCCGGAGCTGACCGTGTAGACGGGCAACGGCCGCGACCGCACGCGATCGAGCCACTCTGCCAGCCGATGTCCCGCGCCCTGCGCCATATCGAAGGCGATATCGCTCATCGCGCGGACAGGGTCCGATGCGACCCGTTCATAAAACTCGAGCGCCCGAGGCTCGAGATCTACGCCGGTGCGACGAAGCTGCCGGAGAAAGAATCCGGCGCGCTCCCGCGCCTCGTCATTGCGGCCTTCGCTCATCAACAACTGCACCTCGAGCAGACCGAGTGCCGGATTGCCGGGCTCGTCCTGCTGTGCGTTGCGGAATGCCGCCCAGGCGGCGCCGGGCTCGCCTCGATCCATCAGGATGCAGGCGCGACGCTGATGGGCGGCCGCGCGCAGCGGCGAGCGCGACGCGCCGGTGCCGATGCGCTCGAGGAACGCCCGCTTGCGCCGCCGGGCGTTGCCGCGCGCATCGTAGGCATCGCACAGCAGATCAAGCGCGTGAGCCGCCAGGTCATCCTCGTGCAGCAAGGGTTCGGCGAGCGTGGGTTCGAGCAATTCGATGGCGGAATCGGGATGCCCCGTCTCGATCTCATCGGCGGCGTACTGCAGCACGGCCTCGCGCGGCAGGTGGCCGCTGCGCAGTGCCGCTTTCCGCGTCGGTCCCTTCAGGGCGCCCAGCACGAAAGGCCACAGCAAGTCGGTCGTGAGCGGACCGAGCGATGGCGTGCGCGCGCAACAGTGCTTGAACTTCCGGCCCGAGCCGCAGGGGCAGGGCTCGTTGCGGCCCGGCGCGGGAATGGGCTCCGTCCGAAAACCGCGGCGCGGCAGTGGCATCGCATTCCACAACGGGCGACCAAGCGTCTCCGTAAATGCAAGCCGCATCTCCTCGTCCCGTGCAAGCTGGGATCCAGGCGCAACGTAGCGTGCCAAGTTGGTGCGCAGCCAGTCAAGAAACGGCGCGGGCTGTTGCAGCGACATCGCCGCGGCGGCGGCGTCGGCGAGCAGCGCCGTCAGGTCGAGCTGGTCGGATTCGGGTGTCGCACGAGGCACGTCCACGATTGTCGCCCGGTCATGGCCGCCAGGCTAGCGTTGCCGGTACGTTTCTGGCGCGGCGCTTTGTCTGTCAAATTCCCGCCTGTTCCAGAGCCTTGCGTGCGGTCGCGATGGGCATGAAGAGCCTCAGGGGTCGAGTGGGAAAGGGTTGAAACCCGTATTCCCGGTAGAACGCAGCTGCCTTTTCGTGCTTGGCGTCGACAACCACTGCGTAAATTCCCAACCTGTCGGTGGTCTCGACTATCTGTCGAAGGGCCGCGGCGATCAGGAGTTCGCCTACGCCCCGACCTTTCACTCGGCTGTCGCGGGCGAGGCGGCCGATGAGTACCGCGGGTATCGCGTCGTAGCGCGGGAGCTTGCGTCCAAGCTCGTCGGGCAGGTCGCTGGTTTCGATTGAGAATGCACTGAGACTGTAGTACCCGACGACGCCCAGCTCGTTGTCGCGTGCGACAAAGACCTGCGCGATGTTCCGCTTTTGTTCCTGGCCTGCTCTCGTGCGAAACCAGTCGGTGAGCGCGGGCTCCTCACATGAAAAGGCCGCTCGGTCGTCGGACGAATCGAGCGGTCCAATGATGATCGGCAAGGCGCGACTTTCAGGCGGTACGCAGGCGCTTCATTGCCGCAACGAGCCGCGGCGCCGGTTCTGGCGGGTTCAATATTGCCTGCGCAAACAGATCCCGATCCGCATCTGCCAGTACCATGCGCTCCTGGTCCTCGATGACTCGTCGCGCGGCCTCAAACGCAAGGTCGCCGGCTGTAAGGCCGGAAACGGCCATGGCGCGTTCAATGGTTGCACGCACGGTTGGAGTCGTGCGCAATTCCATGCGCTCGGTTTTGCGCTCGGCAGGCAGTCGCGGTGCAGTTGCCATGTGTGTTTCCTCGCAGCGATTAATGTACGGCAAATCACCGTACAAGACAACAGCGTCTAAGTAAACCAGCCTGTTATCAATAGCTTACGATGGAAAACAGTCCGATCAAGACTGTCAGCAGGCGTACCCGCTCTCTGCCCTGCTTCGGTTAGGCGCCTTTCCTCAACTGCCTCAATTTCTCAATCGCCCGCAACTGCGCTGCCGCCCTCGCCAGCTCCGCCTGCGCCTCGGCGATCTCCATCGCCCCCACGCGATCGCGTAGTGCTTCTTCGGCACGCTGCTTGGCGGCGAGCGCCGCCGCCTCGTCCAGGTCCTTGGCCCGCGCCGCGGTGTCGGCCAGCACGGTCACCTTGTGCGGCTGCACCTCGAGCGCGCCGCCGCCCACCCAGAACAGGTGCTCCTCGCCGTTCAGGTCCTGCACGCGCACCTCGCCCGCCTTCATGGTGGTGAGGAGCGGCGCGTGCCGCGGCGCGATGCCGATCTCACCCATCGACGCCGGTGCGAACACCATCGTCGCCTCGCCGGCGAAGATCTCGCCTTCGGCGGAAACGATGTCGATGTGAATCGTGTGCTTTTCTGCGGTAGCCATGATCAGGTGAGCGTCTTTGCCTTTTCCGCCGCCTCTTCGATGCCGCCGACC
>JBOHZL010000095.1:0-11956 GCA_050738495.1 Steroidobacteraceae bacterium
GCCGCGAGCCGCCGGAACTCCTCGCGCTGGCGGTCGCTGTCGAGCGCGGCATGCGGGCCGTCGTCCCATTCGACCGCCAGCGCATCGCGCCCGAGCTTCGCCGCCCAGAAGTGGTCCGCGACGACCGCGACGCCGGATGGCACCTGCAGCACGTCGCGCACGCCGGGCACGGCCCGCGCGCGGGCCGCATCGAAGGATCTCAGCTTGCCGCCGAAAACCGGCGAACGCGCAACGACTGCGGTCAGCAGGCCGTCGAACTGCACGTCGATGCCGAACTGCGCGCGGCCCGTGATCTTCTCGGGCGTGTCCAGGCGGCGGGTCGGTTTGCCGATCACCTTCCAGGCCGCGGGATCCTTGAGCGTGACGGACGCCGGCGCCTCGAGCTTCGCGGCAGCGTCGGCCAGCTCGCCGTAGCGCGCGCGCCGGCTGCCCGCGATCACGACGCCGTTCTCGGTCCGGCAGGCCGAGCGCCGGACGCCGAAGCGCTCCGCCGCGGCGGCCACCAGCAGCCAGCGCGCCAGCGCGCCGGCCTGCCGGTAGCGGTCGAACTCCGACCAGGTGCTGGTGGAGCCGCCGGTCATCTGCATGCCGAAGGCCGTGTGGGCATAGGCCGGCGCGGCCGGCGCGTGCTCGACCCGGAACCGGGCCCAGTCTGCATCCAGCTCCTCGGCGATCAGCATCGGCAGCGCGGTCCAGATGCCCTGGCCCATTTCCGAGTGGGCGATCAGCACCGTGATGCTGTCGTCGCTGCCGATGCGCAGGAAGGCATTCGGCTCGGGCAGCTTCGGCGGTACGGCCGGCTGTGCGAGCGCGAAGCGGCGCGCGCCGGGCACGACGAACGCGATGACGAGGCCGCAGAGCAGCGTGCCGGCCTTGAGCACGTCGCGACGGGAGACGAAAAGCGGGTTCATGCCGCGCCGCCCCCGGCCGCGAGCTCGGCGGCACGGTGGACCGCGGCGCGTATGCGCTGATAAGTGCCGCAGCGGCAGATGTTGCCCGTCAGCGCGGCGTCGATGTCGGCGTCGGTCGGCTTCGGCTTCACGGCCAGGAGCGCCGCTGCCGACATGATCTGGCCCGACTGGCAGTAGCCGCATTGCACGACGTCGAGCTCGGTCCAGGCGCGCTGCACGGGATGGTCGCCGTTGGGCGCGAGGCCTTCGATCGTGGTGATCTTCCGATCGCCGATCGCGCCAAGCGGCGTGACGCAGGAACGGAGCGGAGCGCCGTCGGCATGCACGGTGCAGGCGCCGCACTGCGCGATCCCGCAGCCGTACTTGGTGCCGGTCAGGTGCATGAGATCCCGCAGGACCCAGAGCAGCGGCATGTCCGCGGGTGCCTGGATCTCCGTCGACGTGCCGTTCACCCAGAGCTTCATGGGCGACCTCGCCGGGACCGGGAGATGAAGCAGTCTACGCCCGCCGATCGATCGACGGCAATGCGCCTGCTGCGTGCCGGGCGATCCCGCTAGAGCGCCTTGAGCGCCGCGAGCGCCGCCTCGAAGCGGCGGCGGGCCGCAGCCAGTAACTGCTGCATGGCAACTCCGTCGGCCAGGCCGGCGGAGTCCTCCATCGCCGATGCCACGGATTCGAGCCGCGTCGCGCCCATGTTGGCGCTGGTGCCGACCAGCGTGTGCGCGGCGCGGCGCACCAGCGTGAAGTCGATGGCCGCGATGCCGGCCTCGACGTCGGCGAAGGCGCGCTCGACGCTCTGCGCGAAGCTCGCGATCAGGCCCTCGGCCAGCTCGGGATCGCCGCCCGTCACCTCGCGGAAGCGCGCGACCGAGATCTCGTCGTGCTCGGTCGCGCGCGTCGTGCCGGGGCGCACGACGTGGCGGCCGGTGCGGGTGCCCAGCGGCGGCGCATGGCGCTCGAGCACCATGTCGAGCCGCGCCCGCTCGATCGGCTTCGAAAGCACTTCGTCCATGCCCACTTCCCGGCAGAGCTCGACCTGTTCCCGCATCGAGCTCGCGGTCAGGCCGACGATCGGCAGCCGGTGACCACCCGTTTCGCTCGCGCGGATGCGCCGCGTCGCCTCGAGTCCGTCCATCACCGGCATCTGCACGTCCATCAGCACCATGTCGACGCGCCGGTCCTGGAGGATCGCGAGCGCCTCGGCGCCGTTCGCCGCGACCAGCACGTCGCAGCCCGCGCGCTCGAGGAATAGCTGCGCCACACGCTGATTGGTGGCGTTGTCCTCGACCAGCAGCACGATGCGCCCGCGCCGGTGGTGTTCCTCGACCATCAAGTCGCGGGTGACGATCGCGCGCAGGCGCTGCGTGAACTCGAGCGGCGCGTGCGACAGCACGCGCTCCACCGTCTCGAGCAGCTCGCCGCG
This sequence comes from Steroidobacteraceae bacterium, assembly GCA_050738495.1. Classification (GTDB taxonomy): domain Bacteria; phylum Pseudomonadota; class Gammaproteobacteria; order Steroidobacterales; family Steroidobacteraceae; genus SCUD01. Next base: position 2,335 of record JBOHZL010000095.1, read on the forward strand.
GCGCATCGGCTTGGACAGGTGCCCGGCGAAGCCGAGCTCGCGCAGCTCCTGCCGGCTCGAGCGGTCGTCGATCGAGCTGTACAGGATCAGCCGCGTCTCCTCGATCCCGGGCAACGCACGCACGCGGCGCGCGAACTCGAGCCCGTCGATCCCCGGCATCTGGTGGTCGGTCAGCACGACCTGGAATAGCTTGCCGCCATCGGCGGCGCGCTGGAGGACGGACAGCGCCTCGATGCCCGAGGCGGCGGTCTCGACGTCGTAGTCGGCGCGGCCGAGCAACTCGCCGATCACCCGGCGATTGGTGTCGTTGTCGTCCACGACCAGTACGCGGCGTCCTTCCGCGCGCGGCGGCGCGATCGGCTCCGCGGCCGGCTCCTGCGCGCAGGCCGGCAGGCGGGCGCTGAACCAGAACGTGGAGCCGTGGCCGGTGCGGCTCGTGACGCCGACCTCGCCGCCCATCAGCTCGGCAAGGCGCTTGACGATCGAAAGCCCGAGGCCGGTGCCGCCGTACTGGCGCGCCGTGGAGGCGTCCGCCTGCGTGAAGGGCTGGAACAGCCGCGGAATGGCCTCGGCCGCGAGCCCGATGCCGGTGTCGCGCACCGCGAACCGCACCCCGTCCGCGCCGGCACCCGGCTCGCGCTCGACGCGGATCGTCACTTCGCCGCGCGCGGTGAACTTGACCGCATTCGACACCAGGTTTGACAGCGCCTGGCGGATCCGGCCGGGATCGCCCAGCACACGCTCGGGCAGGTCGAGCGCGACGTCCACGACGAGCTCCAGATCCTTCGCCGCGGCCTGCACCGCGAGCGTGGTCGCAACCTCCTCGACGTGGGCACGCAACTCCATTTCGATGCGCTCCAGCTCGAGCTTGCCAGCCTCGATCTTCGAGTAATCGAGCAGGTCGTTGATCACGACCAGGAGCGCATCGGCGCTGGCACGGATCACGCCCGCGTACTCGCGCTGGCGGCGGTCGAGCTCGGTATCGACCAGCAGCGCCGTCATGCCGATCACGCCGTTCATCGGCGTGCGGATCTCGTGGCTGACATTGGAGAGGAACTCGCTGCGGGCGCGGCTCGCGGCATCGCCCGCCGCACGGGCCTCGGCGAGCTCGGCCCTGAGCCTGGCGAGCTCCTGCTCGAGTTCTGCGATGCGCGACTGCGGCAAATCGGTCAATCGAGGCTCCGGGCGAGAGGCTTGTCACGCCACCGGAGGCGCTCCCGGTCTAGAATCCTGCGCACCGGAAACGTGACCATGACCGCAGATTCTAGCTCACAGCCGCGATTGCTGATCGTCGAGGACGACGTTCACATGTCCTACCTGCTCGGCTACCTGGCCGAGAAGGAGCGCTTCGTCGTCGAGGTGATCGGCGACGGGCGCAAGGCGATCGAGCGCATCGACGCCGGGAATCCGACCGAGCTCGTGATCCTCGACATCATGCTGCCCTACACCGACGGCTTCGAGCTCCTGAAGCACCTGCGGGCGAATGCCGCGTGGAGCAATGTCCCGGTCATCATCCTGACCTCGCGCACGCGCGAGCACGACGCGGTGCGGGCCATGAGCCTCGGCGCCGACGACTACCTGACCAAGCCCTTCAGCCCGGGCGAGCTGGTCGCGCGCATCCGGCGCCGGATCGGGCGGTCGGATTCGGCGAGGCGATGAATCGGGCCGCAGGGCGCGGGCTCGCCTGGCTGGCGGCTGCGCTGCTCTCGATTCCCGCCGCTGCAGCGGCCTGCGACGCCGCACTCGAAGCGGAGCTCGCCGCAAATCCGCAGCAGTCTGACAAGCGCGATGCACTCGCACGTTCCTGCGCGCGCGCCGGGAGACCCGAGGCGGCGCTCGCGCAATACGAGCTGCTGCTCGCCACGGACGACCACAACGTCGACTGGCTGCTGGGAAAATCCCAGGCGCTGGTCGCGCTCGAACGCCCGGCCGAGGCCGTCCCCTTGCTGGAACGCGGGCGCGTCATTGCGCCGGCCTACGAGGACGTCTGGCGCCTGAACGGAACGGCACTCGAATCGACCGGCTCTTATACCCGCGCCGACGCTTTCTACTCCGAGGCGGCACGCGCGTTTCCGGATTCCGAATGGCCGCTTGCGCGACGGAGCGCGCTCGCCGAGCGGCGCCTGCTCGAACGCGGCACGCGGCTCTCGATCGACGCCAGCTACGAGGATCTTTCCGGTGGCCGGCCTGCCTGGCGCGGCGCCACGGTCGGTATCGACCGGCGGCTCGACGAGCGCCGCCGCATCTTGGCTGGATTGCACCTCGAGGAGCGCTTCGACACGCGTGACGAGCAGGTCGCGCTCGCCTGGGCCGAGCGCCTGGACGATGTCTGGTCCTATGCCGTCTCGGCCGATGTCTCGCCGGACGCCGAGGTGTTGCCGGAGTGGAGCCTGGTCGCGGAGGCCGGCCGTGCGCTGCCGGGCGGGCGCAGCATCGGGCTGCGCGCGCGGCACGCGAGCTTCGCCACCGTCGACGTCGATTCGCTGGCGGCAACCATCGAACAGTACACCGAATGGTTTCGCGTCGCCTACACCCTGAATGCCGCCAAGCCATCGGACATCGACACCAGCCTCGGCCACCTGCTGCGCGTCGCGCGCGACTATGGCCGCGACAGCCATGTCAGCTTCGCATTCGGCTTCGGCGAGGAGGCCGAGACCGTCGCGCCCGGCGTGGTGCAGGTGACGGACATCCGGAGCGTCTCGCTCAACGGATTGCACTGGCGCAATGCCGCCTGGGGAATTTCCTGGGAAGCGGGCTGGTACGAGCAGGGCGATCTCTACGACCGCATCCGGATCCGCCTTGGAATCGAGCACCGGTTCTGAGCTGATCGTCACGCTCGCGTGGCGCAGCGCCGAAGTGGCGGCGATCGCCTCCGCCGCGATGCTGCTGTTCGCACTCGGCGTGCGCCGCTACCTGGAAAGCCAGAAGCGGCTGCACGCGCGCGTCATCCAGGTCTGGCGGCCGCTGCTCGCCCGTGCCGCGATGGAGGAGGGCCAGTTGCCGGCGCTGCTCTCGCTCTCGACGAGCCACCTGCCCTACGTGATGGAAGAATGGAATGCGCTCCACGTCGCCGTGCGCGGCCGCTCCGCCGCGAGGCTGAACGAGGCGGCGATCCATCTCGGTCTCGATGTCGCGGCGCGGCGCCTGATCCACACGCGCCAGGTCGGCCGGCGCATCCTCGCGATCCGCACGCTCGGGCACCTGCGCGATCCGTCGTCGTGGAAGCCCCTGCAGGAACAACTGGCCTCGCCGAATGCGCTCGTGTCCTTCTATGCCGCGGCGGCACTGGTGCAGATCGACGCCCAGCGCGCGATGCCCGGCATCATGAATCAGCTCGCCGAGCGCGAAAGCTGGCCTGCGGAGGCCATGGCACGCTTGCTGGTGGACGTCGGCGCCGACATCGCGCGCGAGCCGGTCCGCGCGCTGATGCTGTCGCTCGCCCCGGCCAAGGTGCCGCCGCTGCTGCCCTGGCTCGCGCACGTGGATGCGGTGCTCGGCAGCGAGGTGGCGATCGAGTTGCTGCGCCGCCATCCGGATGAGGCCGGCATCGTCGCGGCGGCGCTCCTGGTCGTGCTCGATCCCGCGATATTGCCGGAACTGGCGCGCTTCGCGGATTCCGAGCATGCCGACATCCGCAAGAATCTCGCGGTCGCCTGCGGCCGGCTGGGCGCGCTTGCCGAAGTGGACGTGCTGCTGAAACTCCTCTGCGACCGGGTCTGGTGGGTGCGCTATCGCGCGGGCCAGGCGCTGCTGCGTCTGCCGGGCATGGATGACACGCGGCTGGATGCGATCCGGACGCGGCTCACGGATCCGTATGCCAGGGACATGCTCTCGCATGTTCGCGCCGAGGCCGCGATCCCATGATCCTGCGCAATATCCTCGAGGCGGTGCAGTGGGGATTCCTCGGCTATTTCCTGCTGCTGAACGCGATCTATCTCGGGCTCGCATGCATCGCGCTGTACGGCCTGCGCCGCTACATGGGCGGCATCAGCGCGGCCGAGCGCGTGTACTCGCACCTGCAGATGCCGGTGTCGCTGGTCGTGCCGGCCTACAACGAGGCGACGACCATCACCACCTCGATCAAGGCGCTCCTGCAGATGCGCTACCAGCACTTCGAGGTCGTCATCGTCAACGACGGCTCGAAGGACGAGACGCTCGCGACCATGATCCGCGATTTCGAGCTGACGCCGTTCCCGGAGGCCTACCGGGTGCAGATCAAGACCAAGCCGGTGCGCGGCGTCTATCGCTCGCTCAAATATCCGAACCTGCGGGTGATCGACAAGGAGAATGGCGGCGGCAAGGCGGACGCCACCAACGCCGGCATCAACGCCGCGCGCCATCCGATCTTCTACTGCGGCGACGCCGACTCGATCCTCGACCCGCACGCCCTCGAACACGTCGTTCGGCCGTTCCTCGAGGACCCGCGCACGGTCGCCTGCGGCGGCACGGTGCGCATCATCAACGGCTGCAAGGTGCGCGGCGGCGTGCTGGAAGAAGTCGGCCTGCCGAAGAACCCGCTCGCGCTGGTGCAGGTGGTCGAATACCTGCGCGCCTTCCTCGGCGGGCGTCTCGGCTGGAGCGCGATCAACGGCATGCTGATCGTCTCCGGAGCGTTCGGCGTATTCCACCGCGACACGGTGGTCGAGGCGGGCGGATTCCGCTCCGACGTGATCGGCGAGGACATGGAAATGACGGTGCGCCTGCACCGCACGCTCGCCGCCCGCGGCCAGCGCTATCGCGTCGCCTTCATCCCGGATCCCGTGTGCTGGACCGATGCGCCGGAAGACATCGGCACGCTCGTGAAGCAGCGCAAGCGCTGGCAGCGCGGGCTCGCGGAAAGCCTGTGGGAAAACCGCAAGCTCTGCTTCTCGCGCGGCAGCGGCACGGCCGGCTGGCTCGCTTTTCCGTTCTTCGTGCTGTTCGAGTTGCTGAGCCCGGTGATCGAGGTCGGCGGGCTGGTCGTCATGGCGATCGCATTCTCGATGGGCATGATGTCGGGCTTGAACTTCCTCGCCTTCCTGGCGGCGGCCTTCGCCCTCGGGCTGATGCTCTCGACCACTGCGCTGCTGCTCGAGGAGCTCTCGTTCCACACCTATCCGAAGGCACGGCACCTGCTGGTGCTGTTCCTGGTGTCGATCCTCGAGAACTTCGGCTATCGCCAGGTGATGTCCGTCTGGCGGCTGCAAGCGCTTTACGGCTGGCTCACCGGCGCGCGCATCCACTGGGGCGTCATGAAGCGCAAGGCCGACTGGCAGCAGTAAAGGGGACGCTTCCCTTTATCGCAGGAGTAGAGGGGACGCTTCCCTTTATCGCAACGGGCGGTTACTCGACTCTGCTCGGGTCGATAAAGGGAAGCGTCCCCTCTACTGTCCCCTCTTAGCCGGCGCCGAGCAGCGCGAGGCTCGTCGCACCGGTCGCGAGCGCTGCCAGGAAGGCCAGGCAGATCGGCCGCCAGCCGGCTTCGCGCAAGTGCGAGACCGTGACGCCGAGACCGACCGCCGCGATGCCGATCAGCAACAGCCACTCCGAGACGGCTTGCGCGATGCCGAGGAAGGCCTGCCAGGCGGCGGCGGAATCACCGGCATGGCTGTCGCCCAGCGTGCGCAGTATCACGAGACCGATGAAACAGAGCACGAATGTCGGCACCGCCTTGCGGCGCAGCCCGCGCGCGGCTCCGCCGGGAACGGCTGCATCCTCGCGCGCGCCCCACCACGCCGCCAGCGGCACCAGCAACAGGAGCCCCAGCGTGCGCAGGAACTTGGTCAGGCCCGCGATCGCGACGGCGTCCGGCGCGTCGAACTGTTCGCCATAGATCAGGGCGGCACCGACCACCTGCGAGGTGTCGTGGATCGACGAGCCGAAGAACATGCCTGCCTTGACTGTCGAGCCGTCGAACAGCGCGCCCGCGACCCAGGGATACAGCATCATCGCCGTCGAGCCGAACAGCACCACGCAGGTGAGCGCGATGCCGATGTCGGCCTTGCGCGCACGCAGCAGCGGCGCCACCGCGATGATCGCCGTGCAGCCGCAGATCGCCGTGCCCGCCGCAAGCAATTGCCGCATGCCGGGCGACACGCCGAGCAGGCGGCCAAAGCCGAGCGCCACCAGCAGGGCGACCGCAACACAGGCCAGGACCAGCGGTACCGCGATCGCACTCGTGTCCGCGAGCACGATCAAGGTCAGGCGCAGGCCGATCAGTGCGATGCCGATCCTGAGCAGCGTCTGGGCGGCGAACTCGAGGCCGGGTTCCGCCCAGTCGCCGATGCCGACGAAACTCCGCCACAGGATGCCGAGCACGATGGCGCAGAACACGGCGCTGACGGCGCTATCGCTGAGCCAGTAAACGAGCTTCGCGGCGACCGCCAGCGCGACGGTGAATGCCAGGCCGGGAAGGATCGCCACGAGGTCACTGCGGAGCGGCATGAAGCCGGGTCAGCTACGGCGGCTTTTAGCAGAATAATGCCCTGCGTACTCGTCGAGCACCCGGCGGATCATCCTCTGGTAGGGAATCTTGGACTTCCGGGCGTGAGCCTTGAAAAAATCGACGCTCCTCTTACTCAGGGAAATCGTCACCTTCACGCCGTCGTCTTTCAGGATCAGCTGATCGGGCGGCGGCAGGAAATTCGGAATCACCTGTATGCGACCGAGAGGCTCGTCAGTATAGGCCTTGGTTTTCTTCATACACTCTCCGTCCTCTGCGCCAGTATCCGGCGCCGATAATTCGCACCACGCCGGACCGATAGGTGAATCGAACTGTCAAAATGCGACCGCCAATCTTGCCGAAGCAATAAAACCGTTCCTCCAGGTCGCTATGCTCAAGGTCCCTCGCGATGACGCAGCCCCGATCAAGAAATGCCAGCTGTGCTTCGCGAAACGCGACTCCATGCTTTGCGCGGTTCTCGATATCCTTGGCCGGATCCCATCCGAACTGCGCTGCCATGCCGGCAGCATTACAAGTATATGTATATTAGACCATACTATAATATGGTCTGATGGGCAAGATTCTCGTGATTTTCCGGATGGCGCTCAGCGAATGGAGCGCATCAATGCTTCGGGATCGTAGACCACACCGTCCTTGATCGTGCGGTGCACTCTTGCCAGGTTGCCGACCTCCGCGAGTGGATCGGCATCCAGCACCACCAGATCGGCCAGCTTGCCGGCCGAGATTTCACCGAGATCCTCCGCGCGGCCGAGCGCCATCGCGCCATTGGTGGTGGCACTGCGCAATACCTCGAGCGGCGTCAGCCCGGACTCCACCATCATCCGCATTTCGCGATGGATCGATGGCCCGTGCAGCGTGCCGATATTGCCGGCGTCCGTGCCCATGACGATCGTGATGCCCGCGTCGGCGAGCTTGCGCAGGTTGTCCATCGCGACCTTCGGCGGTGCAGGCTGCGGTTTCGCCGCCATCACCTTCGCGACGCGCTCGGGCAGCTTCTCCGCCGGTATCTCGTTCAGGTCGTCCATTGCCGCGAGGATCTCGGGATCGGCACGGCTGGCCTCTTCCGGCGTGGCCTTCCACTGGTTCGACAGCGCGAGCGGATAGCCATGCATGACAAAGAGGGTCGGGCAGTACAGCAGCTTGTTGCGCTTCGCCAGCGCGATGAATTCATCGTCGACCGGCGCATCGAACACCGAGTGCACCAGCAGGTCCGCGCCGGCCCGGAGCGCGGCCTTGGCCACCAGCAATTCCGTCGCATGCACGGCGAGCTTCTTCCCCGCCGCATGCGCGGCGTCGCCCGCGGCCTTGACGATCGCTTCCTGCGCGGCGAGGTCGTCGCCCTGCTGGTGGATGAACCAGACCTTGATGTAGTCGGCGTCGCGCTCGAGCATCCGCGCCGCCAGCGCGCGCGAAGCCTCAGCCGAATCGATGCGGACGATCGGCGGATCGCCGAGATCGAGCTGCGGTCGCTCGACCATCGAGATCAGCGGACCTGCCACCGCCATGCGCGGCGCCGCGGCGGTCTCACGCGCGCGATGGCGCACCTCGAAGTTCCAGTACGGCCCGCCGATGTCGACGACGCCGGTGACACCGCTCGCAAGCCAGACCTTGAAGGTGGCATCGAGCCGTGCCTTGTTGCGCGCGACTTCCTGGGCGTAAGGCACGACTGCGTTGAAATCCATCACGTCCGGCCGGGTGTAGATATTCCCCGACTGGAAGAAGTGGACGTGCGCGTCGACCAGGCCCGGCACGACCCACTTGCCGCGGCCGTCGATGACGGTCGCGCCGTCCGGCAGCTCGATCGAATCCGCCGGCCCGACCTGCACGATGCGGCCCTCGCGGATCACCACGGTCGATCCGGGGTCCGCGGCCTTTGCCGCGTCCCGGGCCGGGTGAACGACGATCACGCCAGTGATGGCGATCACGTTTTCGCGAGCCGGCTCATTTGTGTGACCGCCAGCCGGGAGCAACAAGGCCCATGCGATCAAGACTCGGCAGAACATGTACATCTCCCTGCGCAAGCGGATAGCCCATCTGGCCGGCGCCATGACGGCGCTACTGCTGTTGCTGCTGCTCGCCCTGCTCGCGGCGCCCGCGAGTGCGGCCCTGGTGCACGGCGATTTCACCGACGGACTCTACACTGCGCCCGAACGCCTGTTCACGGTCCGCTCACCGCTCGGCCACAATCCCACCCTGGTCGACTGGTTCGACCGCCGGGCCGGGGCGGTCACCTTCGTGGACGAAGGAGGTCGGCTCTTCGGCCTGGTCTGCACGCCGAACCTCGACGTGCTGGCGGGTGCCGACATCGACGTCGAGGCGGCGACCGCGATTCTCAGGAACTGGTTTCGCGAAACGACATTCCCCGCGATCTTCGAGAACCAACTTCCCGGTTCCACGATCCTGCGCGAGGAACCTGGCGAGTTCGAGGGCCAGCCGGCCTGGATCGCGGTGCTGCACCTGCCTGGCGCCGCCGCCAGCACGCGGCTCAATCCGGCTACAGGCCAAGTGCTGCGCAACGATTCCTGGCGCGGCGTGGTGATCATCAGCCGCGATGGCCACACCTATCTGCTGATGACCGAGGCCGTCGAGACATTGCCCGCCCCGTTCTTCGACCACGATGCGCCGGGCTGGGACGGATTCCTGCCGCGGCTCGCGCAGTTCTATCGCGGCATGACGTTCAGGTCGCCGGCGGATGAACCGGAGCTGAACGATTCCGCGACCGGCACCGCCGCCACGGAACTCGCCGCGCCCTGATTCGTCAATACCGGCGTTTGCAGAAACTACTCGCATTGACGCTCGCCGCGCTCGTTGCGAGCGCCTGCGCTTCTTCCGGGCTCGAGCGCAGCAAGGGCGAGCAGATCCTCGAGCGCTACGATGGCTACATCGGCGAACCGGTGCGTGGCTTCACCGCGTTCCGCCAGCAGTCCTGGCGGCCGGTCAGCCGCAACCAGCTCATCCTCTGGACCAGCATCAACGACGCCTACCTGCTGACGATCGCGGGCAGCTGCCCGGACCTGTTGCACACGAACGCGGTCAGCGTGACCTCGACCACGAGCGAGATCTCGACGCTCGATCGGGTGATGGTCCGCGGCGACAGCTGCCCCATCCGGCAGATCCAGCCGATCGACGTGCGCGAGCATCCTGATGGTGCCGGGTCATACATTCGAACATATTGCGGCG
>JBOHZL010000096.1:0-11925 GCA_050738495.1 Steroidobacteraceae bacterium
GTCGAATACGGCGGCCGCCCGCGCGATCCTTACGTCGCCTCCGACGGCAAGGTCTGGTTCGTCGGCCAGGCCGGCAACTACATCGCCCACTTCGACCCGGCGACCGAGAAATTCCGCCGCTTCGAGATCGAGGACGGCACCAATCCGCACAATCTGATCGTCGACGTGCAAGGCATCGTCTGGTATGCAGGCAACCGCAACGGCCGCATCGGGCGCCTCGACCCGAAGAGCGGCGAAGTGAAGACCTTCATGACAGGAGAGGGGCGCGATCCGCACACGATGGTGTTCGACGGCAAGGGCAATATCTGGTTCACCTCGCAGCAGTCGAATCGCGTCGGCAGATTCAATATGTCGACCGGCAAATACGAACTCATCACGCCCTACGAATCACCGGCCCGCCCGTATGGCATCGTGATCGACGACCAGGGCCATCCCTGGGTCTCGCTCTTGGGCGCGAATGCCGTCGTCCGCATCGACCCCGCGACGATGAAGTTCACGCAACTTCGCGAAGCCACGCCCGAGTCGCGCTCGCGCCGCATCGAGGTCACGAGTGACGGCGCCATCTGGTACGGCGACGAGCCGCGCGGCTTCCTCGGCCGCATCGATCCGCAGAGTGGCAAAGTCAAGGAATACGCAATGCCGGGCGGTGCCGATTCGAAACCCTACGCGCTCACGCAGGATGGCAAGGGACGGCTCTGGATCTCCCAGACCGGCCCCGATAAGAAGCTCGTCGCTTTTGATCCGAAGACCGAGAAGTTCGTCTCGGTGAACGATGTAAGCGAAACCATCCGTCACATGATGTACGACGAGAAGACCGGCGCGATGTGGTTCGGCACCGACGCCAATCAGGTCGGCAGGATCCTTACCGACCGTGCAGTCAAGTGAGGAAGAACGCACACCCGGTCGCCGTGCTCGCGGCGGTTCTCGCCGCGCCCGCCGTGCTCGCGCTGCATTTCCGCGACGGCCCGCCGGCGCGCGTCACGGGCGGCTTCGGCGAGGATTCCTGCCTCGCCTGCCATTCCGGCAACCCGCTGAACGAATCCACCGGCCAGTTGGCGCTCAGCGGATTCCCGAAGACCTACCGGCCTGGCGCCACCTACGAGCTTGAGCTCACGCTGTCGCGCCCCACGACGTTGACTGCCGCTGGGTTCCAGCTCGCTCTTCGGCTCGCCGATGGCAAGACTCAGGCCGGTACCCTACGCGCGTCCCTGGAGGACGACCCGCGCGTCGGCATGCTCGAGGAAGGCGGCGTGCAGTTCGCGCACCACCGCCTCGCCGAGGTGTCGCCGCCAGAATCCGATACCGTGCGCTGGCAATTGACATGGACCGCGCCCGAGGGCGCCGAACCGGTTGCCATGCACGCTGCGGCCGTAGCGGGCGACGGCGACGACTCGCAGCTCGGTGATTTCGTCTACATGCTGGAAGCGTTCGCCGAGCCTTCGCGCTGAATACACCCCGTCGGTCTCGCGGATGAAGCCGGCGACGCTCTCGCGGAACCGCTGCGCCGACTCCTTGTGCAGGTACATCATGTGGCCGGCGTCGTAGTAGTTGACGCGGATTCGGCCTCTCGTTTCCGGCGTCAGCCGTAGCTGGTCCAGGTTGTACTTGAGCGCGTGCGTCGGGGTCGCGAGGTCGTAGCGGCCCTGCTCGACCAGCAGGTGCAGGCCCGGATTCATCGTCATGGCCATTTCCAGGTCCGGCAGCACGTTGGTCACCGGCACCTTGTCGTTCTCGTCGCCGTCGGCGCCCGGCTGCTTGTGACTCCAGTCCCACTTGTCGTAGAGCCCGCCTGACACGACGTAGTCGTCCGCCTCGTCGAACTTCAACTCCGAGTGCAGGTACTCGCGGAAGGCCGCCGTGAAGGCCGGACCGACGGCGGGGAAGAATGGGTCATAGTCCATCTCGTCGTTGAGCGCGTTCAGTGACGGGCCGGAAAAGCGCGAATCGATCCGCCCGGCGATGAGGCCGCGATCGCGCATCAGTTCCTGCAGGAATTCCACATGGGTCACGCGCAGGTCCGCCCGCTGCCAGAACGTGGGGCTCGTGCCGGTATAGCGCGCGAGCTGTGCCGCCATCGCCTGCTTCTCCTCGGCCGCGATTGCGTAGCCCTTCAGCAACGCCGGAGCGTACTCCTCGATCGCGAAGCGCTCGACCTCGTTCATGTATGCCTCGAGCGAAGCCGGCTTCTCGGTGAGAGCATTGTGATACCAGGCAGTCGCCGCGAACGTGGAAAGGTAGAGCACGTGCGGCAGGTCCATTGCGATGCCATCGTCGCCCGAGACGACATTGAAGTACGGCGAGATCATGATCAGCCCGTTCAGGTTCATGCCGAGTTCGGACTGAAGGTGATTCGCCAGCCCGGCGCCGCGCACGCCGCCATAGCTCTCGCCCAGCACGTACTTGGGCGAACCCCAGCGCCCGTTCTCCGTAACGTAGCGCCTGATGAACGAGCCCACGGACTCGATGTCCTGGTCCACGCCCCAGAACTCCTTGCCCTTGGCCTTGCCGACCGGCTTGCTGAATCCGGTGCCCACCGGATCGATCATCACCAGGTCGGTCGCGTCGAGGATGCTGTATTCGTTGTCGACAAGCTGCGCCGGCGGCGGCGGCGCGTAGCCCGCGTCATTGACGATCACGCGCCGCGGGCCGAGCACGCCCATGTGCAGCCAGATCGATGCGGAACCCGGACCGCCATTGAAGGCGAAGGTGATGGGCCGACGGGCGCGATCCTTCACGCCGTCCAGCGTGTACGCCGTGTAGCCGAAGCGGGCGATCGGCTTGGCTTCTTTGTTATCAACGAGGATCAGCCAGCCGACGGTCGCAGTGTATTTCAGGACCTGACCGTCGAGACGAAGCTCGTGCTGGGTGCTCTGCGTTCGCGGAATGGCCGGCGTGGCGGAATCCTTCTCCTTCTTTGCTTCGGACTTCTCCGGGGGCGACGGCTCGTCGATCTCTTCGGCGGCGTACGCCACGCCGCTCGCCAGAATCATTGCCAGGATCGCAGACGAAAATGATTGCATCATCTCAAAGCTACCCATCGCGAATCAGGATCCTGCCACCAGGTCGCCCGTCAGGATGATCTCGACGCGTCGATTGCGCGCCCGCCCTTCACTCGTCGCGTTATCGGCGACCGGCTGGTCCGGGCCCAATCCCTCGACCCCGATCGAGGCGGCATCGACGCCTTGGCCGATCAGGTAATCGCGCACCGTGATCGCGCGATCGTAGGACAGTTTCCGGTTGATCCCGGTGCTGCCGGTGCTGTCAGTGTGGCCCTCGACCTTGAAGCGGATCGCAGGATACACGCCGACGATCCCCGAGAAGCGGGCGAGCGCCTCACGGGCCGCGGGGTTGAGCGTCGCCGCCCCGACCGCAAACTGCACGCCCGCGATTTCCGCAACGATGCCGCGCTCGGTCTGGCGCGTGGGCAAGGCGCGATTCAGCCGTGCGGTGAGGTCGGCACGCGCCTTCTTTTCGGCTTCGGCAGACGCCGTGCGCCCGGCCTCTTCTGCCGCCAGCGCCTCACGCTGCTTCGCCGCCTCGGCGGCGGCCGCTGCTTCCAGGCGTGCCTTCCCTTCCACTTCATGCCGTGCCGCCGCAGTCGCCGCCTCGCGCTCCGCGACCTGCTTGCCGAGCATCGCCTTGCGCCTCGCGTCCTCGCCCATCTGCACGGCTTCACGCGCAATTTGCGCTACGGTATTGCGGACCTTGTAGTTCTTGTCAGTCAGCGCTGCCTCGGCTTTCGCCAGGACCTGCTCGGCGTTAGCGAATTCACCCGGCGCATAATCTTCCGCTTCGGCGCCGTCGGCGATCGCGATCGCATAGCGCGCCTGGATCAGCTCGAGCGGAATCTTTGCTTTCGGATCGAGGCGCTGCGTGGACAGGCCGGCATAGTTCATCCGTTCCCGGAGACCTGGGATCTGCAGACTCGTTCCGCGGACGCGCTTGCCGAGGTTTCGCAGCACCATGAACTTGCTCGGCGCCGTGACCGCGAAGTGCGGCTCGGCCGTCACGACCAGGGCGAATTGCGAGAGCGGCGTGGAGGTCTCGAGCGATCCGGAGCCCTTATGCACTGCGATCGGGCCGAGGTTGTTGGCGCGACCGTCACCGGTGACAGCCCAAAGCACGTACGTTGCGAAGGGACCGAGTGTTGACGGCTCGGGGAGCTTGCTTACCGACACTTCGACGCTGGCACGGCCGTCCTGGTACTCGACCCGGCCGTCACCCTCCGCGGCGAGCGCAACCGCCGTTCCCTTGAACTCGAGCGTCGAGACCGGCCCTTCCCGATAACTGAAGCCCTCAAGCCGTCCCTCGACTTCCGCGCTGACGATGCCGACGTCACGTTCGAGCTGTTGGGCGGCGAGCGGCAGGGGCAATGCGATCGCCAGTGCTACGACCGTGCAAGTCAATTGGCGTGGGGTCTTCATGGGGCGATATCTCCCTATATCTGCCCGTTGGCAGAGGTCGAAAGGATAGCGCATGTAACCTCATGACTCCTATGGCGTACGCGCGCTCATGTTCCGGATGCGGAGTACTACCTGAGCGTGGTTCCTTGAAGGAATTGCTCAGTTAGCGCGCTAGGCGTGCGAATCCGGCTTGCGAGCGGATCGACTCTTCCCTGCGATTCGATGGCCCCGCCACAACTTCTCCTGCCGTCGCTCGAAATCTCTGAATTTCCGTTGCGCCTTCCAGCGACGCTACAACGGCAATCAGAAACCGACAACAATGACGACGGCGAGGATTGCGCTACCGATCACGTACTGCCAATCGAATTCCATTGCGGCCCTCGTGCTCGAGTCGTCAGGATTACGCTAGCTCATTCTCCGGATTGGTTCACAAGATTCGTGCCCACGCGGCAGGCCCGCGATCCGGCGCGTGTACACTTCGTTAGCATGATCCCGCGCTATCGACCGCTGGCCATCTATAGCCTGCTGTTGGCGGCAACGACCGGGATCTGGCTCGGCTGGGAGCTGGCCGGTGCGCCGGCATTCCCGGCCCTGTGGGTCGCCGGTCTCTGCATCCTCTTCAACCTCTTCGTCTGGCATTTCGGCATACCCGCGCCCTGGGTCGGGCTGACCTCCATGGAACGCCTGCCGCAGATCGGCCTGCTGCTGGTGCTGAGCCCGCCGGTCGCAGCGGCGATCTGCGCGGCAGCCTCCCTGTTGTGGCCGCTCCTCAATCGCGGATACAGTCAGGGCTCGCTCACTGTCGCGAGCCTGCGCGCACTGCACAACGCCGCCATGACGGCGCTGATGCTGATGGCGGCGGGCTATGCATATGAGGCGGCCGGTGGCCGCCATCCACTCGACGGGATCGCCCCCGGCGACATCGCGCCACTCTGCGTGATGGCGCTGACGGCGCAGGCGGTGAACGTCGCGCTGATGGCGCTCTTCTACCATTTCGACCAACGCCGCGTGCGCGCGCTAATCAAGCCCATCTACTCCATCATGGACCTGATCTTCGTGCCGGCCGGCGTGCTCGCGGCAGTGCTCTACAACACGGGCCAACCCGCGACCTTCGCCCTGTTCATGGCGCTGATGGTGGTCTTTGTCCTGAGCTTCAACGGCATCGGCCGCACGATCACTTCGGAGGACGCCGAACGGAGCCCCATCGCGCGCCTGTTCAACGCCGGCCGCGCATTGCACGGCGCCCGCGGCGTGGACGAGCTTGGTAGCCGGATTCTCGATGAGATGCGCCCGCTGTTCCGGTTCGACGAGTTCTACCTGGTGCTGGTGGACCGGGAGCAGCAGGCCCTCGACTTTCGCGTCCACGAACTGCACGGCGAGCGGCAGCCGCGTGTTCTCAGCCCCGTGGATGCAGGCCTTTTCGGCTGGGTGGTGGAAAACGGCGAGCCACTCCTGGTCGAGGACTGGCCGCGCGCGCCCGCGCGGCTGCGGGAGCGCGCGCTGGAAACCGGCAAGGAGACTGGGTCACTCATTGCGATGCCGCTCGCACAGGACGGTGTCGTCACCGGCCTGCTGAGCGTGCAGCACACGGAAGCCAACGTCTACTCGCAGGCTGACCTGAATCTCCTGCAGCGGCTGGCCGAGCACGTGGCCGCGGCGATCGCGGATGCGCGCGCCTTCGAGGATCTGGAGAACTACCGTGCGCACCTCGAGGAACGCGTGGCCCAACGCACGGTGGATCTCGACAAGGCTAACCAGGAGAAGGAGCGCCTGATCGCGGCGTTGCGCGAGCACAGCAGCACGCTCGAGCGCGAGTCGCTCGAAGACGCGCTTACAGGCGTCGCCAATCGCCGTTGTTTCATGCAGCGCCTTACAGCCGAAATCGAAGTAGCGCAGGCGGTCGGCCAGCCGCTGGCGCTCGCGATCGCAGATCTTGACCGCTTCAAAGTCGTCAACGATGACCTCGGGCATACCGTCGGCGATGAGGCGCTCAAGCAAAGCGCGTCTTTGATGCGCTACCACTGCAAGGATTCCGACCTCGTGGCGCGAATCGGCGGGGAGGAGTTTGCGCTGATCCTGGCGGGCATGACTGGTCCGACGGCTGCCGAGTTCTGTGAAACGCTGCGTGCTGCGATCGAGAATCACGACTGGCGCAGCGTGCATCCGCACCTACGCGTGACGGTCAGTATCGGCGTGTGCCAATGGGACGGGAGCGCGGACGGTCAGGCTCTGCTCGAGGCGGCAGACGCCCAGCTCTATCGCGCGAAACGCGCCGGCCGTAACCGGGTTGCCTGATCAGCACTGCCAAAACGTGACCGTAAGCTATTGATTCTGGATGCCTCCTGGCCGCTCGTTGCCTTCAGCCCTGGTTCACATCCGCGGGCGTATTATCAAGCCATCATGCTGCGGCGCCCGGCCCTGCTGGTTCTCGCGCTCGCGGCATCGAGCCTCGCCTGGGGCGAGACGCTCGAGCCGCCGGAACGCATTGCGCGTCTCTCCTATGTCGACGGCCCGGTCGCGTTCCAGGGCGCGGACGGATCCTCGCCCTCCGCCCTTCCCGACCGGCCGCTGATGCCGGGCGACCGCCTCACCACCGGCCGCGGCGGACGCGCGGAGCTCGCACTCGGCACTGCGGACATCCGGCTCGACGAGCAGGCCGAGCTTTCCATCGTCGATCTCGATGCGGCGACCGTGCGAATCGAGCTCGATGCCGGCACCGCGAGCGTGCACCTGCACGAGCTGCTCGAGGATGAGACGTTCGAGATCGTCACGCCGAATACCACCGTTGTGTTCCACCAGCCCGGCGAATATCGCGTGGAAGTCCCGGCCAACGACTCCACCGCGCTCACCGTGCGCGCCGGCATCGCGGAGGTCGCGACCGCTGAAGGCCCAGTGCGCGTCGCCGATGGGCAGCACGTGCGGCTCGCGGGACGCGATGCGCTCGCAAGCCTTGCAGCGCCGCCGGCGGCGGACGCCTTCGACGACTGGGTGCTGGAACGCGAGGTACAGCTCGCCGACGCCGAGCCTCCGCGCGACGCCCGGCGCGACGACGCCGAATACGAAGAGCTCGACGACTACGGCGAGTGGTACGACGAGCCGAGCTACGGGCGGGTGTGGATGCCGTCCTATGCCTACGGCGGCTGGGACCCGTTCCGCCACGGCCGCTGGGAGCGAATTGGATATCACTCCTGGAGCTGGTTCGAGCCGGTTCCGTGGGGCGCTTTCACCTTCCACCGCGGCCGCTGGGCGTACCTGGATCACCTGAGACGCTGGTGCTGGGTGCTGGGGCGGCGCGATCACCGGCGGCATTTCGCGCACGACACGCGGCCGTTCGGCCGGCCTCGCGATGATGCGCGGCCGAGGGGCGATCGAAGCGATAGGCCGCGCGATACCGGCTCACGCCGGGACGATGATCGGCGCAGCCCAGACACTAGAGTCGAGAGGGGTCCGCTGCGCCTGGGTGCCGACCGGCCACCGTTGTACCGGCGAGATGTGGCTTCGGCCAAGCAGCCGTCGCGGAGAGGGACGATCGTGCCGAGTTCGAACGGAAATCAGAATCCGCCGCGCCGCAGCGCGCCGGCGCCGCAGAGTGGCGGGAGGACAGTGCGCTCGTCACCACCTGCAGAATCGCCGAGACCGGCTCCCGCGCGCACCGCGCCTACGACCAATCACAAGTTCGGTCCGCCAAAACAAATTCCCTGACGGTTCTCTGTATCCCCTCAACTTGACACCCCAGGAGTTCGCTTCGAGCAAGGTGAAGAGGCAAAGGAGGTCGCTATCGTTAACCGCAGGCTTTTCAGGTCCAGAGACGCAAGGCGGCGATCGTCAGGCCGAAGCCAACGACCAGCATGGAACCCAGTTTGACGGTCAGCCTGAGTTCGAGCGTGTTGATCTTCTGGTCTTGAAGCGCGAAGCGGTTCTCCATCTGCTGCCTGAGCACCGCCACGTCCTGCTTCACCAACAGCAGCTCCTCCTTAGTCGCGAGTAGCTTCAAGTCTTGCCTGGTCGCGAGTAGCTCGTCCTTCGTCGCCAGGAACTTCAGGTCCTGTTTGGTCGCGAGCAGATCCTCCCGGGTCGCCAACAGCGACACGTCCCGCTTGGTCGCCAGCGTCGTGCCCATGTCCCGCTCCATCGCATCCACCACCGCCCGCGCCTTGTCGGCGGGGACGCTGATGCTGACCAAGGCATCATACAGCGAGTACAGATAGTTCATGGCTGGGACCAAAGACCGGCAGTCCAGCATCGCAGCCGCTCGCGTAAGCCGTCGATTGGAATTATGCGGTAAGCACCAAGATTTCCAGCGGACAACAAGCCAGAGCTCCCTCCGCGCGGTGTCCGCCGCGGCGCTGGCCCGCGTTTAGTCATTGAAGCCCGCGCTCAACCCGACGCGGATTGACGGCGGGCAAAGTACCGAACCAATCCGATGACGCTGATCAGGAACCAGAAGAACTCGACCTGGAACGCGGACAGGTTGAAGTCGAAGTAGAGCGAGACGAGGATCAGTACCGCTCCGACAGCATTGCTAACGCTGTACATCAACGAGGTGTTCTCGATCTTTTCGATCTGCAGCAGGAAGTAGGCGACGAGGATGAGCATGACGCCTCCGCGCCGCGGCGGGTGCCCTACAGCGATTTTGAACGTAACGCGTTACGCGCTTCTCGCGCCTTGATCTGCCGTGCCGCAGCGGCCGATGATTGTCGCCCGGAGAAACCTCACGATGACCATCATCATTACCGCCTTTGAACGATCGCCCGATCGCGGCCAGGGACTGGCGCGTGACACGCGCGTTCGCTGGGCGCTCGAGGAAGTGGGTCAACCCTACGAGGATCGCCTCGTGTCGTTCCGGGCGATGAAGGAATCCCCTCACCTAGCGCTTCATCCATTCGGCCAGATCCCGACCTATGAGGAAGGCGATCTTGCCCTGTTCGAGACAGGCGCGATCGTCTTCCATATCGCGGAGCGCCATGCTGGCCTCTTGCCCTCGGATTCCAATGCGCGGGCGCGCGCGATCACCTGGATGTTTGCCGCGCTCAATACGGTGGAGCCGCCGATCCTCGAGCTCATGACGGCCAGGATTCTGGAAGGCGACAAGCCCTGGACGAAGGCGCGCCTGCCGCTGATCGAAGGTCGTATCCGCACGCGGTTGGAGCAGCTTTCCGCTCGCCTGGGCGATGCCGACTAGCTCGAGGGTGCGTTCAGCGCCGGCGATCTGATGATGGTGTCGGTGCTGCTCAGGCTGAGATCATCGGGCATGCTGGACGAATTTCCGAATCTGGCGGCCTATGTCGCCCACGGCGAGGCGCGACCCGCGTACAAGCGGGCTTTCGCCGCGCAGTTGGCGGTGTTCGAGGCGAGCAAGAAGGCGGAGATTGAGTTGGGTCGCTGAAAGGGAACATGCGGCGTCGAGTGTGCGGCGCAGGGTCACTACTTCGCGAAATTCGCGAATGGCAGCCTTGCGAACCGCCTGTGAAAATCCGCGAGCAGTGACTTCTCCGCAGCGCGCGGATCATCCCGCGTGGCCTTCCACGCAACCCGGGCGCTCCAGACTCCCTCCAGTTGCCAGATCGCCCGCCCGCCTCGATGTCCAACTTCTGCACCGGAGCCGAAGCGAACGAGTTCGCTGATTCGCTTGCGCAGGGTACGCTTCGGTCCAGGGCCAGCCTTGCCGATATAAATAACTTCCGCACGCGACACCCACTTCCGCCGCAGCTCATCGAGCGAATACGAAGGATCGAGCCCCTTGAACCAACCTGCCGGGCTCTTCCTTCTGAATTGCGGCGTCGATTTGCCGGAGCACAGGACGATGTAGACACCGGGCTTCGCGGGAATATCCCGAAGACGAGAACTTACGAAAGCCAGCGGGACGAATCCTTCGAAGCCGCGATATCCGGTCGAGGCATGAATCGGAGCTCGCGGGTACCGCCCTCCGCCAGCCGACCTGGTGACGGACTCCGACGTCGAGTACGTCGCGCCCGGCTCACGAATCAGGAGATCCAGCGGGATGTCGAGCCTCTCGTAGAGCGCCCGGATCATGGGTATGGTCAATGATCGCTTGCGAGCGAGCACTTCCGAGGCGCGATTCTTGCCGCCCAGCAAGGCCGCGACGTCCTTCTGCCGGAGGCCCTGCTGCTCCATGCGAAAGATGATCGCGTCGATTGGATCGGGCTTCGCAAAGGCAAAGCGGATTTTCTCGTAATCCTCGACCAGCTTGGCCAGCAGCTCGAGGCGAATACCCTGCGTCGACTCCGGCTCAGGGTCGAGGATGGCGAGCTTTTCCACCTTGCCGCGGAAGTGGCGATACTGCTCGTCAGTCTTGATGATGCGCGGTTCCATGAATACGTGGCCTATCGTCGCCGATTGCGCTCGTCATATTCGCGATGCGTGCCTATCCGTTGCACGGTGACAACCCTGTTCCTGTAGGTGACGTGCACTTCCAGCCTGTAGTGGTTCCCCCGAACATTGAAGACCACCCGATTCCCTGGAAGGATGCTGGCCGTCACATAGCGATTCTTGATATCCCGGGGCGTGTCCCAGGACATGCCGCCTACTTCAAGGAGCCAGGCCTCGATCCAGGACCGGGCATCCGCATGGCTGGAACAGAACGCTTCCAGCAAGTCGCGCCCGATGATTTTCATAGGTCAGGTCGAGCGCTTGCAAGGCAAGTGTAGTATGAAGTTCCCGATATGGGAACTTCCGGCACGACGCATGATCAGGCGCGCCCAATTACGAGGCTCGGACGACGTAGAGGACATCTCCACGGCGCGCGGGCTGTTCAATACGGTCGCGGCCATGATGGCGCCATGTTCGGTAAATGCCGTAGGCGAGTACTTGCTGTGGCGGCCCCGGCCTCGCTCTAAGGTCGCAATTTGCGACCTTAGAGTTCGCAACTCATTGAGTTCTAGCTGAAAAGCAAAATCCTCCGGAAACCTGGCTCGCTTCCGTCTTACCTGCTCGTTGAGCCGCTTGGAGGAAACGCCATACAGCGCCGCAAGATCGCCAACCAGCAGCACCCGCTGCCCGCGCAACACCAGGATGCGTCTGGCGATTCCCACCGGATCGCCGGCGCGAGTTGGAGACGGCATTGGCAGCCATCATTCCGAACTCACTCCGGCAGCGTTGTCTCAATATCTGCCGTGTCCTCCGAGGAATCGTGCCTTCACGCCGCCCGCTTCAGCGCCGACCCGACGACGCCCTCGAGCCGCATGCGCGCCTCGGCGATCGCCGCCGTCCGCGCCTCGGGCCCGAACCCGATCTTCTCGACGCGAACGAACTCGATGTCCGTGATGCCCACGAACGCGAACAGGTGGCGCAGGTACGGCTCCTGGAAGTCGAAGGCCTGCGTCGGTCCTTCGCTGTAGTAGCCGCCGCGCGCCTCGACCACGATCACGCGCTTGCCGCCGAGCAGGCCCTCCGGGCCGGCGGCCGAGTAGCGAAACGTCTCGCCCGCGCGCAGCACGTGATCGAACCAGGCGCGCAGGCCCGTCGGCACGCTGAAGTTGTACATCGGCACGCCCATCACGAT
>JBOHZL010000097.1:0-11702 GCA_050738495.1 Steroidobacteraceae bacterium
CTCTTATTTATGGAAAAGGGGTGCGTCCCCTTTTCAGTCCTCGAGGCGGCGGTCTTTCCAGTTCCACCACTTCAACAGGTCCGGCTGCGGTTCCGGCGTGCGCGCGGCGTAGGTCGCGCAGCGGAACGTATAGAGCAGGCAGGGTTCCTGTTCGTGTCCGGTGATTCGTTGCAGTCGCTGGAAGAGTTGTTCCGGGTTTGATTCGGCGAGTTCCCGGATGGAGTGAATGCCCAGGTGTCTCAGATCGGCCGCGATGGCGGGCCCGATGCCCGGCAACGTGGTCAGCTCGTCGTGCATTGGCAGGATCCTCCTACGGCTTGTCCACGTGACCAGATTAAACGCCCGGACCGCCCCCCAGGCAAGCACGAATAAAAAGCGGCGGGAGCCATCGCTCCCGCCGCCCCTTCACTGCCGTTGACTCGATCACTGCTCGAGGGACGCGTTCGCCTCCGCAGCGCCATCCGCCCGGGCCGAGGCCTTGCCCTCGCCCGAAACCTGGGCATCGCCCGCGGCATTGGCTTTGCCGTCGGCCCTGAGCTTGCGCCGCGGCCGTTCCGACCGCTCGTCGTCCTGCGTCGCCTGCCGTTCGTCTGCGGACTGCGAGCCGGCATCGCGCCGGGAGCCCCGCTGCTGCTGCTTCGGCGACTTCGAGCCGGCCTTGCCGGACTTCTGTTCTGCAGGCGCTGCTTCGTCGGCAACCAGATCCAGCGAGCCTGCGCCTTCGCCGGCCACATCGCCTGTCACGCCGCCCGCCAGGTCGGTGGACGGCAGTTCGCCCGAAGGCAACTCGACGACCGAGGCGGCATCGCCCGCTGCCCCGGCGGTGCCGGAGACCGTGCCGGTTGCCTCGGCAGCGGCATCGACCGTCGTGTCGAGCGCGCCGGATGCCGTCGCTTCAACACCTTCCACCGCCGATTCGGCCCGTCCGCGCGCGCCGCCGGCCGTGTCCTGGGCGCGGTCTTTTACCCGCGAGCCCAGCTCGCGCGTGCGACCGAGGGCATCGGTGCCGGCGTCGAGCGTCCCGTGCAGGGCGCCGTTGCCGGTCGCGCCAAGGTCGCCCAGGCCGCCGCTACCGAGGCCACCCGAGATCGAGCCGCCGAGGCCGCCTGAGGCGCCGCCGCCCAGGATCTGGGCATTCGCGACACCGCTCGCCGCCAGCACGGCGGCCACGGCGGTCGCTGTCAAAAAGTGCTGATATTTCATGGGCTTGACTCCTATGGCCCGCGGCGATTTCCGCGGTTCTCAGGAGGAATACGCTCCGGACAGGCGATTTAATCCGGGCCGCCGACCAGGCCCTTGCCATAGGTCGTGTCGACGCCTTCCCGGCCCAGGTCCCGGGCCTTGGCCTCGAGGGCCGCCATGGCCGCCGCGGCCCGTGTCTTGTCCGGTTCGACGAGCGACGCAGCCAGCAGACCAGCGACGATCGGCGTCGCAAACGACGTGCCCCGCACCTCGCCAAAGCCGCCGCCGACCTGCGCGGCGACCAGATCCGCGCCGCGCGCGGCGAAATCCACCTGCTCGCCACGGCAGGCCTCGGGCAGCACCCGCTCCTTTGCGTCCACGCCGGTGACGCCGATCACTTCGGGATAGGCCGCCGGAAACAATGGAGGCGCCGAAGGTCCGTCGTTGCCGACCGCGGCCACGAGCAGATGGCCGCGCTCTCCCATCGCCCGCACCAGCGCCGTCAGCAGCACGCTCTTCGCACCGACCAGGCTGATGTTCACGACCGCGACGCGCTCGCGCGCCATCCAGTCGAGTGCGACTGCGAGCAGTGAGATCGAACCGCCACCATGGCCGCAGAAGACATCTGCCGCATGCAAGGCCGCAGCCGGCGCGACGCCGTGAAACCCGCCGGCTTCACCGACCAGCAGCGAAGCAACTGCCGTGCCGTGCATGGCCGGAATCTCTGCGCCTTCGCATCCGAAACGCACGATCGTCGCGCCGGCGAATGCCGGATGCGCGCCGTCCACGCCGCTGTCGATCAGGCCGATGCGCGTCGTCGATGGCGAGACGGGTCGCATCGGCTGCGGCACGACCGGCGCCGGCGGTTCAACCGGCACGACCTCGGCGCCGCTGTCCAGATACAGATGATTGAAGTCGTAACTGCCTTCGGGGTCGAGCTCGCGCAGGCGCTTCAGCGCGCGCCGCGTCGACATGCCTTCGGGCGCCTGCAACACGACCAGCGTCATGCCGAGCGCATCGAGTGCATCCGCGCTGAGCAGCGTGAAGCCATCCGTGCGCGCCCGCGCGAGTGCTTCGGGCGTCGGTGACAGAACGCCGATCTGCCGCCTGAGGATCGGATGTCCCTGGGCATCGGATTCGACCGTAGCACGCTCAGTGCGGAGCAGTTCGCGCACGCGCGATTTGCGCAGCTCCGCCCGCGCCGTGGACTGCGTCGTGCGCAGCGTCCCGGTCACCGGATCCGTGACCGCCGGAAGTTGCGGCAGCGGTGGAAGGGGCAACTGCGGCAGTCCGGGCACGCCGACCTGCGCGCTGGCGCCCACAATCCCGACCGTCGTGATCGCGAGCGTGCAAGCGAGTTTCGCGAGTCGATGCATGATCCCGCTCCTCGGCCGGCTTGCTGCCGGGAAATGCTAGCATCCCGGCGCGCGGCCTCTGGTTCGAATACGCTTGCAGCGATTCTTTTCATCCGCTGGAAGAACCGGGGCTCTCCGGACGTACACCTTCATGAGTACGCCAACACCGTTCGACGAGGTTGCCGCGCGACTCGGTGAATTGCTGCCGCGATTGCGGCGCTTTGCCCGGGTCATCACGCGAAACGTCCACGACGCGGACGACCTGGTCCAGACGGCGGTGGAAAAAGCGCTCGCCCGCGCCGCCCAGTGGCGGCCCGAAGCGCGCCTGGACAGCTGGATGTTCGGAATCATGAAGAACGCCTGGATCGATGAAATTCGCGCGCGCCGCCGGCGCGAACGCATGCATGCCCCGGAGGAAGCGGGCACGGCCGTCGGCGACGCGTCCGCCGCGGCACGCGACATCCGGCTCTCGGTCGAGGCGGCGATGGCGCACCTGCCGGAGGAGCAGCAGATCGCGGTGGCGCTGGTCCTCGTCGAGGGACTCTCTTACAAGGAGGCGGCCGATGCGCTCGGCGTGCCGATCGGCACCCTGACCAGCCGGCTCGCGCGCGGGCGCGAGGCGCTCCAGGCCATGCTCGGCGGCAACGGAGACGCGGCATGAAGATTTCCGACGAAATGCTGATGGCCTACGCCGACGGCGAGCTCGATCTCGTCGCAGGCGCGGAGATCGAGGCCGCGATGGCCGCCGATCCCGCGGTTGCGCGGATCGTCGAACGGCATCGCGCACTTGCCGGGCGCGTGCAGGAGGCCTATCGCGGCGTGCTCGGCGAACCGGTGCCGGAGCGCCTCGCCAGCCTGGTGGCGAAACCACCCGCGGGCGCCGTCGTCGATCTCGCCGCGAAACGCGACGAGCGCGAATCCGCGCCTGCACAGCCCGGCCGCCTGCGCCTGCCGCAGTGGAGTGCGCTCGCCGCCTCCCTCGCGCTCGGGCTGCTCCTGGGGCTGCTGCTTACGCGCGGCCCGTCCGCGCCCTACGAGGAAACGACTGCCGGACTCGTGGCGCGTGGCGAGCTCGAGCAGGCACTCACGACGCGGCTCGCGAGCGCGAGCGGCCCGTCTGCGGTGCGTGTCGGCATCAGCTTCATGAACCGCAGCGGCGGCTATTGCCGAACGTTCCACATGCAGCACGAGACCGCGCTCGCCGGCCTGGCCTGCCGCGCCGGCGAAGCATGGCGCCTCCAGGTGCTGGCTGCCGCACCGAAGCACGAGGGCGAGTTGCGCGCGGCGGCGGCGATGCCGATGGCCGTGCTGCAGGCCGTCGACTCGGCGATCGATGGCGAGCCGCTCGATGCCGCGGCGGAGTCCGCTGCACGCGATGCGGGTTGGCAAGCGCCGCGCGACGTGGCCGAATAGCGGGATGCGAATCGTTGCATGGCTGGCGGCGCTCTGGCTTTCCGCCTGTGCGCCGCTCGCCGCGCAGGCGCCCGCAACGTCCCAGTCGCGACCCGTTGCGACGGCGCCGCGAGCCGCGCATGCGGCCGGCGTTGCCGCCGCCAATCCGCTGGCGGTCGAGGCGGGCCTCGAAGTGCTCGCCGCCGGTGGCGGAGCCGCGGATGCGGCCGTCGCGATCCAGGCGATGCTCGGGCTGGTGGAGCCGCAGAGCTCCGGCATCGGCGGCGGCGGCTTCCTGCTCCATTACGACGCCGCGACGAAGCAGATCACGGCCTTCGACGGCCGCGAGGCTGCGCCGGCGGCAGCGACGGCATCGCTTTTCCTGGACGAGAACGGCGAGCCGCTGTCGTACCGCGACGCGGTGCTCTCGGGCCGCTCCACCGGCGTGCCGGGCGCCATCGCGATGCTCGGCAGCGTGCATGCACGTCACGGCACCCTGCCCTGGGACAAGCTGTTCGATCCCGCGATACGCGCGGCGGAATCCGGCTTCGCCGTGCCCAAGCGTCTTGCGCGCTTCGTGAATGGCGATTCTCCGCAGGCCGGCGGGCCCGACGTGCGCGCGCTGTTCGCGCGCCCCGATGGCGGCCCGGTCCAGGCGGGCGACCGGTTCCGCAACCCGGCCTACGCGACGACGCTTCGCCAGCTCGCGACGCAGGGCCCGCGCGCCCTGCTCGAACCGCCGATCGCGGATGACATCGCCAGGCGGGTTGCAGCCGAACCGCGCCCCGGCGCGCTGTCGCGCGCGGATCTGCGCGCCTACGAGCCGCGCATCTCCGAGCCGCTCTGCGGCCCGTTCCTGGTGTATGTCGTCTGCGTGCCGCCGCCGCCTTCATCCGGTGTCGTGCTGCTGCAGATGCTTGCGATTCTCGACCGCACCGACATCGCGTCGCGCGGACCCGACGACCCGCAGGCCTGGTTCCAGTTCGCGGAGGCGAGCCGCCTGATGTACGCGGACCGCGACAGGTACGTCGCCGATCCCCGGTTCGTCGACGTGCCGGTCAAGGGCTTGCTGGACGCGGAGTACGTGGAGCGCCGGGCGGCGTTGATCGGCGCGACTGCCGGCCCCGTTCCTTCTGCGGGCTCTCCCGCGCCGATCCAGCGCGGCGCCGATGCCACTCGCGAAGCTGCCGGCACCTCCCATTTCGTGGTGATCGACGCAGCCGGGAATGTCGCGTCGATGACGACGACGGTCGAATCCTCGTTCGGCTCGGGCCGCGCGGTCGGCGGTTTCATGCTGAACAACCAGCTCACCGATTTCTCGTTCAGCCCGGTCGTGAAGGACGGCGCGCCCGCCGCCAACGCCGTCGCCCCCGGAAAGCGGCCGCGTTCCTCGATGGCGCCGGTCATCGTGCTCGACCGCGCAGGGGCGGTGGTCGCGGCGCTCGGCTCGCCGGGCGGCAGCTCGATCCTCGCCTACAACGCCAAGACGCTGGTCGGCCTGCTCGCCTGGGAGCTGCCACTGCAGCAGGCCATCGATCTCCCGAACCTGGTTGCGCGCGGCGCGGAGTTCTACGGCGAGGCGGCGAAGTTCACGCCCGAAGTCACCGCGGGTCTCGTCAAGCGCGGCGTCACGGTCAAGTCCGGCCGCGGCGAGGAGTCCGGGTTGCAGGGGCTCGTGCTGCACGCCGACGGCAGCGCCGAAGGCGCGGCGGATCCGCGCCGCGAGGGCGTCTGGCGCACGCTGCCCTGAAGGGGACGCTTCCCTTTCCCGGAAGTAAAGAGGGAAAGGGAAGCGTCCCCTTTGAAGGGAAGCGTCCCCTCTTAGGCCGAAAGCAGCGCGAGCAGCTCCTCCTGCGCTGAATTGCGCGCGCCGCGCCTGGGCTCCAGCCGCCGGTAGCCGCCCTCGCCGTCCATCACCCAGGCCTGGCAGTTGTCGTCGAGATAGCGCTTGAGCCCCTCGCGGATCACGCGTTTTTTCAGGCGTGCATCGAGCACCGGGAAGCACAACTCGATCCGCCGGAAGAAATTGCGATCCATCCAGTCGGCGCTCGACAGCCAGACGTCGTCGGCGCCGTCGTTGGCGAACCAGAAGATGCGCGTATGCTCCAGGAAACGCCCGACGATCGAGCGCACGCGGATGTTCTCCGAAAGCTCCGCCACGCCCGGCTTCAGCGCGCAGATGGCGCGCACGATCAGCTCGATCTTCACGCCGGCCTTCGAGGCCGCGTAAAGCTCCTCGATGATCTTCGGCTCGAGCAGCGCGTTCATCTTCGCGACGATGCGCGCCGGCCGTCCCTCGCCCACGATGCGCGCCTCGTTCCGGATCGCCTCGACGACCCGCTTGTGCAGCGTGAACGGTGACTGCCAGACGTGCTTCAGCCGGCTCGCGCGGCCGAGACCGGTCAGCTGCTTGAACACCTCGTTGACGTCGCTGCAGATGTCCTCGTTGGCCGTCAGCAGGCCGAAGTCGGTGTACTGGCGCGCGGTCGCGGAGTGATAGTTGCCGGTGCCGAGGTGGGCGTAGCGCCTCAGCACGGCGCCGACCGGAGTCTGCTCGCGGCGCACGATCAGCGCCATCTTGGCGTGGGTCTTGTGACCGACGACGCCGTATACGACGTGCGCCCCGACTTCCTCGAGCTGCGATGCCCACTGCATGTTGGCTTCCTCGTCGAAGCGTGCCAGCAGCTCGACGACGACCGTCACCTCCTTTCCGGCACGCGCGGCGTCCATCAGGATCTGCATCAGTTCCGAGCCCGCCCCGGTCCGGTAGACAGTCTGCTTGATCGCGACCACCCGCGCATCGAGCGCGCTCGCCCGGATGAAGTCGAGCACCGGCACGAACGACTGGTACGGGTGGTGCAGCAGCACGTCCTGGCGGGCGATGGTCTGGAACAGGTCCTCGTCGCCCATCTCGATCGCGGCCGGCACCGAGGGCGCGAACGGCGGGTACTTGAGGTCCTGCCGGTCGATCTGCGACAGCACCTCGCGCAGCCGGTACAGGTTGACCGGGCCGTCGACGTGGTAAATGTCGTCCTCGCCGAGCGCGAACTGCTGCAACAGGTATTCGATCATCGCCGGCGTGCACTCCTCCACCACCTCGAGCCGCACGGCATCGCCGAAATGGCGCTGGAGCAACTCACCCTGCAGCGCGATGCGCAGATTCTTGATCTCCTCCTCGTCCACGAACAGGTCGGAGTTGCGCGTGACCCGGAACTGGTAGCAGCCCTTGACCGTCATGCCCGCGAACAGCTCGTCCACGTGGGCGTGCAGCACCGAAGTCAGGAACACGAACGAATAGTCGCCGTCGGCGATCGCCGCGGGGAGACGGATCGCGCGCGGCAGGATCCGCGGCGCCTGCACGATCGCGACCCGCGAGCCGCGGCCGAAGGCGTCGCGGCCTTGCAGCTCGACGATGAAATTGAGGCTCTTGTTGAACACGCGCGGGAACGGGTGCGCCGGGTCGAGCCCGATCGGCGTCAGCACCGGCAGCACCTCGCGCGCGAAGTAGCCGTGCACCCAGGCGCGCTGTTGCTCGTTCCAGGTGCCGCGGCGCAGGAAGCGGATGCCGGTCCGGTCCAGCGCCGGCAGCAGCACGTCGTTCAGGAGCTCGTACTGCTTCGCGACCAGCTCACGCGCCTCGCGGGTCACCGTCGAAAGGATTTCCTTCGGGGTCATGCCGTCCGGGCCGGGCTCGACGATGCCGAGCCTGATCTGTTCCTTGAGACCCGCGACGCGGATCTCGAAGAACTCGTCGAGGTTGGAGGACACGATCGTCAGGAACCGCAGCCGCTCGAGCAAGGGCACGGATTCGTCCGCGGCCTGCGCCAGCACGCGGCGATTGAACGCGAGGATGCCCAGTTCCCGGTTGAGCAGCGGGACGCGCACGGCGGTCTTGTTGCTCATTCGGCCCAAGAGCTTCCGGCTCGCAGGTTACAACCCGATGACAATCGCAGTTTACGCGCCGGATCGGCGGGTGTTACGGTGCCCGGCGCATGGCGCGACACGAAATCCTCGCCGCGGTCGACCTGGGCTCCAACAGTTTCCATCTCCTGGTCGGGCGCATCGTCGACGGCCAGGTTTACCCGCTCGATACGCTGCGCGAGCAGATCCAGCTCGGCGCCGGGCTGACCGCGGACAAGCGACTGGACCGCGCCAGCCAGGCGCGCGCGCTCGAGGTCCTCGCCCGATTCCACGAGCGGCTGCGCGGCTTGCCGCGCGATGCGGTGCGCGCGGTCGGCACCAATGCGCTCAGGGTCGCGAAGAACGCGCCCGCATTCCTGCGCGAGGCGCGCGAAACGCTCGGCTTCCCGATCGAGATCATCGCCGGCCGCGAAGAGGCGCGCCTGATCTACCTCGGCGTCGCCCACGCGCTGCCGCCGGCCGAAAGCCGGCGCCTGGTGGTCGATGTCGGCGGCGGATCGACCGAACTGATCGTCGGCCTGGGACTGAAGCCGCGCCTGCTGGAAAGCCTGTACATCGGCTGCGTGAGCTCGAGCCTCCGGCACTTCCCGGACGCTCGCATCGACAAGCGCAGCATGAAGGCCGCCATTCTCGAGGCGCGCCAGGAGGTCGCGGTAGTGTCGCGGAGCTACCGGCGCTCGGGCTGGCAGGAGGCGGTGGGATCCTCCGGCACGGCGCGCGCGATCGAGTGCATCCTCGCGGAGAACGGCTTTTCCGGGCACGGCATCACCCGTCAGGGACTCGAGCAGTTGCGGGAGCTCCTGGTCGATGCCGGGCGCGCCGACCCGGACCGCGTGCCGGGGCTCAAGTCCGCGCGCGCAGCCGTGCTGCCGGGCGGATTCGCGATCATGCATGCCGTGTTCGATGAGCTCGACATCGACCACATGACGGTCTCGGAGGCTGCGCTGCGCCACGGCGTGCTCTACGACCTGCTCGGCCGTGTCGAGCACCGCGACATGCGCGAGGCCACGGTCGCGCAGTTCATGCGCCGCTATCAGGTCGACTCCGCGCAGGCGGCGCGGGTGCGCGATCTCTCCCTGCGCATCTACGACCAGCTCGCCGGCGCGCGGAACGGGGAGGAATCCCCGGACCGGCTGCTGCTCGACTGGGCCGCGCGCCTCGCGGAAGTCGGCCTCTCGATTGCGCACGCGCAGTATCACCGGCACTCGGCCTATGTGCTTTCGAACGCCGACATGCCGGGGTTCTCGCGGGTCGAGCAGCAGCGGCTCGCGCGCATCGTGCTCGCGCACCGTGGCAAGCTCGACAAGACGGGCAGCGACGGGCTCGAGAACGGCGACTGGAACCTGGTGTTCGCGCTCAGGCTCGCCTCGACGCTGCTCCGCCGCCGCCGGGCCGTGCGGCTGCCGGCGATCCGCGCGATCGCCGGGAACTCGCGCTTCTCGCTCGAATTGCCGAAGGCCTGGCTCGCGCGCAACGCCCTGACCGCGGCCGCGCTCGAGACCGAGGCCCGCCAGTGGGAGGCCGTCGGTCGCCAGCTCTCCGTGCGGCGCATGAGCCAGGCGCAGTGATGGAACTGATCCTCTGGCGTCATGCGGATGCGGCCGACGGCGCGCCGGATGCCGCGCGCCCGCTGACGGATCGCGGCCGCAGGCAGGCCGAGGCGATGGCGCGCTGGCTCACGCCCCGCCTGCCCGCTGAACTGCGCATCCTGGTGTCGCCGGCGCGCCGCGCGCAGCAGACCGCGCGCGCGCTCGAGCGGCCATTCGAGACCAGCGAGGACCTCTCGACTGGCGCGGACGTGAATGCCCTGCTGCACGCCGCCCGCTGGCCCGATGCCGCAGGCGCGGTGCTCGTGGTCGGGCACCAGCCGACGCTCGGCGAAACGGCGGCGCTATTGCTCGCCGGCCGGGAGTCCGCCTGGCGTATCGCCAAGGGCGCGGTCTGGTGGCTGCGCGGCCGCAAGCGCGGCAATGCCGCCGAGACCGTGCTGATGCTGGCGCTCGAGCCGGAGATGCTGGAGGCTCACTGAGCCTGCCTGGCGATCCGGTCGCGGATGTCGCGCAATTTCATCTTGACGCGCGCGGCATTGCCCGGGCCCATGCGCAGCAGCAGCTTGCGGCCGGATGACTCGGCCTCGAGCGTCGGGTCCGCAAATTCGTACATCACGTTCGGCCGTTTCAGCGCGAGCGTGTCCGGCGGTTCCGGCATCGAAAGCAGGTGATCGATGACCTCGATCACGCGATCGTTGAAATAGCCGTCCGGATTGCCGAGGTTCTCGTACTCCGCCTGGAATTGAGGATACAGGCGCCGGTAGATCTCCGCGGTGGTCTCGGGGTCGAGCGCGTCGACGAGCTCGATCCAGGGCGTGTAGCGCGCGAAGTTCTGGGCGCCGAGGACGAGATCCTCCTCCGGGCCCGCCGTGACGAATTCACCCGCCGGCGCCTTCGCCGGATTCATGCGGGCGGCAATCTTGGGCCGCGTCAGGTTGTCCACCGTCGCGACCAGCTTGCGCACGAAATCGTCCGGCACGAACATCGTCTCGAAGCGCGGCGCACCGACCAGCGCCGCGACCTGCTGGTCGGCGGGCAGGTTCGGGTCGATGCCGGCCGGCGTCTCGATCGGATTCTGGATGGCGGGCTTCGTCGCTGCCGGCTCCGGCGCAATCGTCTGCGTCGCGGGCTCGGCGGGTTCGCGCTTCAGCCAGTACCAGGCGCCGGCACCGAGTGCGACCAGCACCAGTCCACCCAGGATCCAGCGGCCGAGTCGCTCATCGTAATCCGGCTCGCGCTCGCGTTTCGGTGCGTACATGACAGTTACTCTAGTTGATAGCCGGCAATCCGGCATCATTGATAGAGACCCCGGGCCGCGCGAGGGTTCCCTTGATCCGCATCCCCCTGACCGGCGAACTGCCGTCCGCCGAATGCGCCGACTGGGCCTTCGTGCTGGATGCCGTCGGCATTCCCTGCGAACGCCGCAGCACCGCAACCGGCACCAGCCTCTGGGTCCTGCCCGAGGATCACGGCCGCGCCGCATTCGAATTGCAGAACTACCTGCGCGAGAACCGGCGGACGCCGGCAGCGCCGGTGGTATGGCCCAGTCACCCGCATGCGCTGTACGGGATCATCGGCTATGCCGCCGTGCTGGTCGTCGTGACCATCGCTTCGCTGACGCACGCACTCGACCGCGGCTGGGTCTCGGCCGGCGTGCTCGACGCGCAATTCCTGCAACGCGGCGAATGGTGGCGCGTGCTGACCGCGCTCACGCTGCACGGCGACATGCTGCACCTGCTATCCAACCTCGCATTCGGCGCGCTGTTCGGCTACCCGGCCGCGCGGCTGTTCGGGCCGGGCATCGCCTGGCTGCTGATCCTGCTAGGCGGCGGCATCGCCTACGGGGTCGACGCCCTGCTGCACCCGCCGGAGCATCACCTGCTCGGCGCATCCACTGCGGTCTTCACCGCGCTCGGCCTGGTCGCGGCTTACGGCTGGCGGCGGCACATGCAGAACTGGTCGAAGTGGATGCGCAATGCCGCGCCCCTGATCGGCGGCGTAGCGCTCCTCGCGTTCACCGGCACCGGGGGCGAGAACACGGACATCCTCGCGCACCTGGTGGGCTTCGTCGTCGGCTCGGCGACGGGCGCGCTGTGCGCGCGCGTCCCGATGCCGCCGCCCGGTAACCACCGCCTGCAATGGATCGCCGGACTCGCGGCCGTGGCCCTGCTGGCGGCGGCGTGGACGCTCGCCCTCGGAGGGGACGCTTCCGGCGGCACCGTCCTCGCGTTCCTGAACGAGGTCGCGGGCGGGCGCCGGCTGGTCGAGACGCTTCGCGAGCGGACCGCGGACGGCGGCGCCT
>JBOHZL010000098.1:0-11467 GCA_050738495.1 Steroidobacteraceae bacterium
GCCCCGCTTGTTTTCTATTGCAGGGTGCCGCTTTGCTTGCGCTGCTCGAGCTCGAGCAGCAGTTGCGGCAGGCGCTCGAAGTCGCGCGACTTGTCGAGGAAGTACTCGATGCCGAGGTCGGTGGCGCGGCGCTCGTATTCCGGCAGCACGTAGTTGGTGAACACGATGATCATCGGCCGCGAGTCGCCGAGCCGCTGCACCACGCCGAAGCCGGTGCCGGTGCGGAGCTGGAGATCCAGGATGATGACGTCCACGTCGTTGGCGGCGACGGCGCCGACCGCGGAGGTTTCGTCATTCACGGAGGCGACCAGTTGCACGCCCTCGAGCGGTGCGAGGGTCTCCGCGAGCCTTTCGGCCAGGACCTGCGAATCCTCCACCAGCAGCACGCGGAGCAAGTCGGGTGTGTCCTTACTGTATGAGTCCATTGCGAAGTGCATAAGAAGTGATGTCCGCGTTGGTCTTGAAGTTGAGCTTCTCGAGCACGCGGCTCCGGTAGGTGCTGACCGTCTTGACGCTCAGGCAGAGCTCGCGCGCGATATCCGAGACGGCGGCGCCGCTCGCGAGCTTGCAGAAGATCTGGAATTCGCGCTCCGAGAGCTGCAGGTGCATCGGCTTGTCCGCATCGCTGCCGTCGATCTCCGAGATCAGCAGCTCCGACATGGTCGGGCTGATGTAACGCCGGCCCGCGAGTATGGCGTGCACGGCCTTGGAGAGCTCCTCCGGCGCGCTATCCTTGCCGAGGAAGCCGTGCGCGCCGGCGCGCAGCACGTTGATCCCGTACTGCCGCTCGGGGAAGCCGCTCAGGATCAGGATGCGCGTGTCCGGATAACCCGCGCGCACGTGCTTCAGGATGTCGAGGCCGCCGCGATCCGGCATCGCGATGTCCAGGATCAGGAGGTCCCAGTGTCCCTCCCTCAGCCGCTCCAGCGTCTGCTGGCCGGTCGAAGCTTCGCCGATGTCGTCGACCGCGCTGTCCGCGGCGAGCAGTTGCCGGAGCCCGGCACGGACCACCGCGTGATCGTCAGCAATCAATATCCTGGCCACGGAATGCCTCCACTCGCAGTCGCAATCCTGACCGATCGATCACGGTCCTGATACAGATGGGCCG
Organism: Steroidobacteraceae bacterium; assembly: GCA_050738495.1. Taxonomy (GTDB): domain Bacteria; phylum Pseudomonadota; class Gammaproteobacteria; order Steroidobacterales; family Steroidobacteraceae; genus SCUD01. Next base: position 1,109 of record JBOHZL010000098.1, read on the forward strand.
CCTGTCCCGGGCAAGACGCTTTCCGATTCCCCTGTCGGACGGGTCCGACATTCAATTATGACAGTCGCGGCCATTGGCAGTATAAGTCGACGGCGATGCGACCGATCGCCGGCACCCGCCTCATCTATGCCCCGATCCTGCTCGGGGTCGTGCTGATCACCTCGATCTTCCTGGTCGCGGAGACCGGTCACTCGCGCTTGCGGACGAGTGCCGCCATCATCACCACGTCGCAGCAACGGCAGGGCCAGTTGTCGCGCTACCTGCAGCTCATGCTTGCGGCCGAATCCGCCCAGCGCGGATTCCTGCTGACGGAAGATTCGCGCTACCTGAAGCGCTTCGACCCGACCGTCAGGGAACTCGATCCGCTGCTCGACGCCATCAGGCAGGGCTATGAGCGGACCGGGCGCGAGGAGGAACTCCGCAAGGCTGAGCAGATGCGCAAGCTGACCGGCGTCAGGCTCGGCGAAATGCTGGGCTCGCTGCGGCTCTACGGCGAAAACAACCTGGATGCGGCGCTCGCCCTGATCAACACCGACATCGGCGAGAAGGCGATGTCGGACCTGCGCCGCGTGATCGACGAGCTGTACGCCGCCGAAGGCGCGCGTCTCGACAGCGCGGCCGCAGGCTGGCGCAGGGACCTGCGCACCTCGCGCGCGCTGCTCGCCGCGGCGACCGCGCTGAGCCTGCTGCTGGTCATCTGGATCGGCACGCTGATCGCGCGCGACGTGCGGCACAGGATGCGGCAGAGCCAGGAGCTCAACGAGCGCAACAAGGAGCTGGACGAGCTCGTCAAGCGGCGCACGACGGCGCTGTTCGACCTGTCGAGCAACCTGCAGAAGATCACCGAGCGGGAGAAGGCGTCGCTCGCGCGCGAGCTGCACGACGAGCTGGGTGGGCTGCTGGTGGCGACCAAGATCGATGTCTCCCTGCTGCGACGCAGCCTGGGCGACCCCGACGAAGCCACTGCGATACGGTGGAACCGGGTCCTGGGGGCCCTGGACGCGGGCCTGCGGATCAAGCGGCGCGTCATCGAGAGCCTGCGACCAACCCTGCTCGACAACGTGGGTCTCGTTGCGGCGCTGCGCTGGCTGATGGACGAAAGCTGCCGGCGCGCGGGAATGGGCTGCGAGGAAGTCTACCTGGAACCGCTGCCGGAGCTTTCTCCCGACGCCAGCATTGCCGTTTTCCGGGTCGTGCAGGAGTCGCTGGTGAACGTCATGAAGCATGCCAAGGCAAAATCGATTCACCTCGCCGTCCAATCGGACCCCCGGAACCTGTCGGTGACGATCCGGGACGACGGGACCGGCATCGACGAAGAACGCCTCGACATCCCGCGAGCCCATGGCATCCGGGGCATGCGTCATCGCATCGAGGCGCTGGGCGGGCGGCTGCAGATCAGGTCCGTGGGCAAAGGCACCGAGGTCGCCTTCAGCCTGCCCTGGGAACGGATCCGGAAGGAGCCAGTGGCCGATGTCACTGCCTGACCGGAACCGATGCCGACTCGCGCTGATCAGCGGGGCACTGGCCCTGCTGGCCGTGGCCGGCTGCGAGCGGCCATCCACGACCGAGGCGATCAGCCAGCGCGCGCCGGCCCCCGCCGTTGAAGCGCCCGTGCCCACCGCGCCGGTTCCCGCGCCGGACCCGGACGACGCCATGGACGGCGCAAGCTACGAAGTCGGTATCGCGACCGCTGCCGCCAATCGCAAGCGCGCCCACGAGCAGTGCGAGTTGCGGCCGGAAACCGAGCGCGACGCCTGCAACGCCGGGGTGGAAGCGGACTGGGACGTCGCCAAGGCGACCGTGGATGACTTACGCGGAGAACAGCAATAGTCCTACAGAACCCCTGAACCGTATCGCTCATGCTGCTTGAAGGGTGCTCCGGATGGGCCGTGGTACCTGCATGAACTCAAGGAGCAGAGCACATGAACTGGGACCGCATCGAAGGGAATTGGAAGCAATTCCGAGGCAAGGCCCTCGAACAGTGGGGCAAGCTGACTGACGACGAACTGGACGTCATCGCGGGCAAGCGAGACGCGCTTTCGGGCCGCATCCAGGAAGTGTACGGAATCTCCCAGGACGAAGCCGAGCGGCAGATCCGCCGTTTCGAGCACTCCCTGCCGGACGACGACCGCAGCATGCGAACTGATAAAGATTCGCGCAACGAAGCACGCGCCCCCCAGCGCTAAGTCGTGCGAATCAGGGGGGCGCCGGCCTGACCGGCGCCCTCTTTCTACCAGATGAGCGAAAACCACTACTTCGAACTGCCGGCTCTGGGCTACGGCTACGACGCGCTCGAGCCCGCTTACTCCGCCGAGCTGCTGGAGCTGCACTACGCAGGCCATCACAAGGCCTATGTCGAGGGCGCCAACAAGACGCTGGAAGCCCTGGTCGAGGCCCGCGCCAAGCGCAATTTCGGGCGCATCAACCAGCTCGAGGGCGATCTCGCGTTTCACGTCTCGGGCCACGTGATGCACTCGATCTTCTGGCGCAACCTCGAGCCCAACGATGGCGCTGGTCCGAACGGACGGCTGGAAGCGAGCATCAACCTCGGATTCGGCAGCCTCGACGATCTGCAGCGCCAGTTCGTCGCCGCCGGAACATCGCTGCAGGGCTCGGGCTGGGTCTCGCTCGCCTGGGAAACGACGCGCGGCTCGCTGATCGTCCAGCAGGTGCTCGATCACCAGGACAATACGGCAGCAGCGAGCCTCCCGCTCCTCGTCATGGACATGTGGGAACATGCGTACTACCTCCAGTACCGGAACCGCAAGGACCGCTGGATGAATGCGTTCTGGGAGCTGATCAACTGGAACGATGTCCGCCAGCGCTTCGAGAACGCCGAGTGCGCCGACCTGGCGCTCGACGTTGCGGCCGCCGCGACGCCGCGCCGAAGCCGCCCAACCGTCACGCCGCTCCGCCGCGAGCATTAATTGAACTAAACCTCGGGCACGGCTACGCTCCGCCTGCGTATGCGCCTTGCCGTGCCGGTCCTCAGTGCTTGCCTGATGCTCGCCGCCTGCGGCGGTGATTCCGATCGATCGACGAAGACCAGGGCGGCGGACAAGAAAACTGCAGCCGTCGCAACGGTCGAGGGCATTCCCGCCGAGCGCACGCGCCGGCTCGACCTCGCCGCCTGCTTCGAGGAAAACCTGGACGAGGCGGCCACCACCAGTCGCTGCCCCTCCTTCGCCATCCTGCAACTCGATTACATGGGCAGCGAATGCAATGCGGTGGGCGGCAAGCTGCAACCCGTCGCCGAGCCGGTCGCCTGGACGCTGGATGTCGACGGCGATGCGAGCGGCGAGGTGCTGGTGGATCTCGCCGCCAACCTAGACTGCCAGGGCGCGCCGGGCGTCTTTTCCTGCGGCAGCGGCGGCTGCCCGTTCTTCCTCTATGCCAAGCGCGACGACGCCTGGGTGGAACTCGGGGCGATCAATGCCGACGACGCCCCGGCGATCGAAGTCCTGCCGCAGACCGGGCGGACGCCTGCGACGCTCCGCGGCGGCTGCACCGGCATGCGGCCCTGCAGCGAGCTGACCCACTACGAGTGGCAGGGCAAAGCCTACGCGCGCAGCTGGATCGACTATCGCGGCAACCCCGTCGACGTCGCGGCCGGCGGCCTGCGCAGGCTCGCGCGCGATGCGCCGATTCTCGACGCGCCCGCCAAGGTCGCGCAGGTGCTCGACGAATACCCGGTCGGCACCGCCGTCATCGTGATCGGCAATGCGCGCGGCGCGCCCTACCAGTTCGTATCGCCCTGCAACGCCTGCCGGCGCGGCTTCGTCGAAACGGCAGCCCTGGCGCAATGAGCCATGAACGGGCCCGCAAACCTGCTGGTCATGCTGCTCCTCGGCATTGCGGTAGCGCCCCAGCAGGCGCCGCAGTTCGAGCGGGAGATCAAGACCACCCGCCTCGCTGACAATCTCTATCTGCTCGAAGGCGCAGGCGGCAACGTGGCCGCCTTCACCTGGAATGAAGGGGTGCTGCTGGTCGACGACAAGATCGCGCCGGTGAGCGCCGAGCTCAGGAAAGCCGTCGCCGCGATCAGTCCTGGACCCATTCGCTTCGTCGTCAACAGCCACTGGCACCCGGATCACCGGGGCGGCAATCAGTCGCTCGCCGGCGATGGCTCGGTCATCGTCGCGCACGAGAATGTCCGCCGGCGCATGAGCGTGGAAAACTTCATCGAAGTCTTCGATCGCAGGTTGCCGCCTTCTCCGCCCGAGGCGTTGCCAGTCGTCACCTTCACGAAGGACGTGCGCTTTCACCTCGGCGGCGAGGAGATCTCGGTCGTCCACGTCGATCCGGCGCACACGGACGGGGATTCCTTCGTCCGCTTCCGGCAGGCCAATGTGCTGCACATGGGGGACTGCTACCTGAACGGCAGTTATCCTGTGGTGGACTATTCGACGGGCGGCAGCTTCACCGGCACCATCGCCGCGGCCGATACGGCGCTCGCGATGATCGACGAGGCAACGCGGATCATCCCGGGACACGGACCCGTCGCCCGGAGCGGAGACCTGCGCCAATGGCGCGACATGCTTGCGACGATACTCGAGCGCGTCCGGAATGCGGTGGCCGCCGGACGGACACTTGCCGAGATCAAGGCCGACCGACCCTCGAAAGAGTGGGACGATCGCTTCCCGGAGTCGTTTGTCACCTCCGATCACGTCGTCGAGGAGGCCTATCGCGCAGCGACATCACGCGAATAGGCGGGTAGCACTGCCACCCGCCGGTCACCTGACCTCGCTCGCGATCTGGACGCGCGACCGGGTCAGTTCGGCTTGGCCTGCTTCCCGCCGCTCACCATCCACGGCGTCCCAAAGCGGTCGGTGAGCATGCCGAAGCTCTCGACCCAGAAAGTCTTTTCCAGCGGCATGACAACCTTGCCGTCCATAGCGAGCGCGTCGAAGACCTTCCTGGCCTCCGCGACGGTCGGATAGGCGAGCGACAGCGAGAAGCCGTTCATGCCCTTGTAGGGTTCGCCCGGCATCGAGTCCGATGCCATCAGCATGCGCCCGTCGAGGACGACGCAGGCGTGCATGACGCGGTCGGCACTGCCGGGCGGCACATGCTCGGGCTCCGGCGATTCGGCGAACTTCATCATCATCTCGAGCTTGCCGCCGAGCGTCTTCTCGTAGAAGCGCATCGCCTCGGCACAGTTTCCGTCGAAGAACAGGTACGAATCGATCTGGCTCATGGGGGTGTTCCTTCTGGTTGGCAACCAGAATCGACACCCCTCGAGCCGCCCGGGTTCCGTTTCAGGCAAAAAGGATGGAGGGCTGTACCAGCATGGCGGTGGTGCCACCGACCACCAGTGCGATAACCACGCTGAAAACGAGCCCTGCGAAGAAGTCGCCGAATCGGTTGTTCATGTTCATGTCTATCTCCTTCATCGGTTGAACGGGTTGCGGATCAGGTGAGGCTGATGATGGCCGTCCCCGGGCGGACGATCTGTCAACCGATTGACACAGCATGAATATTGGCCATAGTGGCCCCAGGCCACCCCGCCCTGCGCCCCGGTGGCCATTCCCATGCTCGTGCCCCCCGCCAAATACGTTTACCTGCTGCTTTTCGCTTGTGTCGCCTGCGCTCCGCCGGCGTCGGCCCAGTACGACGTCGAAGAGGAAGACCGCGTCTGGATCAGGGCCCTGCTCGATCTGCGGCTCGCCGAAGGCGGCTCCGCGCCGAGCTGGACCGATCACGGGCCCGGCAAGACGCGCTACGGCGGGCGATCTACCGGCACAGGCTTCGAGCGCGTCACGCGCGTGACGCTTGCACAACTCGCGATCGAGGCCGGCGCCACGCTGCCCTCGGATATTCGCGCGGAGATCCAGGTCAACGTGCAGCCCGACATCGCCGAGGGCCATACGCCCTGGCTGGTCGAGGCCTTGCTGCGCAAGGAATGGGGCGGGCACGAGAACGGCTTCGGACTCCAGGCCGGGGTGATGAACATTCCCTTCTCGCTCGAGCACATCGGCTCCGCCTGGTCGCCCGAGTTCACCCTCTCGGCGTCGGCGCTCAATAGCTGGCTGTGGGAAGAATTCAGCCTGGCCGGCGTGGAAGCGGAGTGGTGGCACGACACCGAACACGGCCTGCGCCTCGGCGCGCTCGCCGGCGCCGGTTTCGGGCCCGACACCTTCGGCCGGGTGCTGGCGCTTCGCGGCTTTACGATGGGCGACGGACTCGGCGGCCTGAATGGCGACCTTGCGCTCCCGAACGGCACGCGCACCGACATCTTCGACGAGCGCGACGATCGGCCCGCCGCCTACACCTGGCTCACGCTCGGCGACGTCGCAGAGCGCGCCACTTTCCGGATCGGTTACCTCGACAACCTGGGCGACCAGAGCGAGCCCGGCGTCTGGCACACGCGCATCGGCACCGCCGGGGTGACGCTCCGTCCGCATCCGCGAATCGACGTCGTCGTCCAGTACCTCGACGGCAAGGCGCGGGTGCGCGAGCCCGCGAACGACAGCGACCTCCGCGCCTTCTACGCGATGATCTCGCATCGCTACAAGCAGCATCGGCTGAGCGTCCGCTACGACGAGTTCCGCATCGACGACATCGATGGCGGCAACCCGACCAGCGAGGAAGGTGACGGCGTGACTGCGGCCTGGTTCTACCAGTGGGGCCTTCGGCACCAGGTCGGCCTCGAGCACACCTGGCTCGACAGCCGCCGCCCGCGCGGCGCAGCGGACGAACTTTCATCGGACGGCTGGCAGCTCAGCTATCGTTTCCGCTATTGATCGAAGATCGCATCGTGAACCAGCGCAATCAGATCCATGGACTCGTCCTCGCGCTCGCGCTCATTCCGGCCGCGGCGTCCGCCGCGGATGCGCGCGCCATCTCGGGCCGCGTCGTCGATCCCGATGGCAAGGGTGTTCCGCAGGCCGTCGTGTTCGTGGAGGCGCCGCTGCCGCCGGCCGCGCGCGCATCGGCCGAATCGAAGGCGGAGATGAACCAGATCAACCGGACGTTCGTGCCGGGCGTGCTGCCGGTGGTCGTCGGCACGCTGGTGAATTTCCCCAACAGCGACCAGATCCACCATCATGTCTATTCGTTCTCGCGCACCAAGACCTTCGAGCTGCCGCTGTACCGCGGCGAGAACGCCAAGCCGGTGCTGTTCGACAAGCCCGGTGTCGTCAAGATCGGCTGCAACATCCACGACTGGATGTCGGGGATCATCCTGGTGCTGCCATCGGCCTGGTACGCGGTGACCGACGCGCAAGGCCGCTACGCGCTGCCCGGCCTGCCGGCAGGCGAATACACGCTCGTGGCCTGGCACGAGCAGAGCCGCGGCAAGACCGCGGACACCGAAAAACGCGTGCGCGTCGCGGACGGCGACGCTACCGCGAATTTCGACCTGGCGCTCACCGCGGCAACGAAACGCCCGGACCGGCATGGAGCCCGGACGGATCCATGAAATGGTGGGCGCGGAGCCGGCTGCGGACCCGGATCTTCCTCGTCTTCTCGGCACTGGTGCTCGCCGTGCTGCTCGCGACCCTGGGATTCACGCAATTCGTCGTCAGCCGCGAGGCGGTGCGCACGCTGCGTCACGAATTGCGGACGACCGGCGAGGTTTTCGCCGGACTGATGCAGGAGCGCGCCAGCCGGCTCGAGACCAATTCCACGCTTCTCGCCAGCGATTTCGCGCTGAAGCGGGTCATCGCGACCTACTTCGATCCCGCGTCCTTCGACGTGGGAACCCTGGCCTCGGCGGCCTTGAACTACCGGAGCCGCATCGGCGTGGAGCTCCTGTGGATCACCGACGACGCGGGCACCTTGCTCGTCAGTTCCGGCACCACGCTGCCCGGGGGCCGTCCGCTCGCCGGATTCTCACCGGTCAGGGAGGCGATCGAGAGCCAGGGAGCCACGACGACCATTGCCGCCGTGGACGGGATGCTATACCAGCTCGTCGCCGTGCCGGTGCTGGCGCCCGACGTCATCGGCTACCTGGTGCTCGGCCAAGTGATCGACGATGCGCTCGCCGCCAGGCTCGAGCAGGCCACCGGCTCGGACATCTCCTTCCTGACGGTGGACCGCGTCTTCGCCTCGTCATGGCCCGCGGCGGCGCGCGCCAGCTACCTGCCGCGCGAGGCGGCGCGTCCGGCAATACTCGGCGCGGACAGCGCAGGTGAAGCGTCGTTGCTCACCTTTGCGGGCGAGCAGTTCCTGTCGCTGGTGGTTCCGGTCGAGTCCCGCATGTCGCAGCCGCTGTACGCGCTGGTGCAGGGCTCCTTCGACGCGGCGCTCGCGCCGCTGCGCGCACTGCAATGGCGCATCGCCGCGATCGGTGCAGCCGCGCTGGTGCTGGCATTGCTGATAGGCATCGGCCTGGCGCGCGGTGTCACCTCGCCGCTGCAGGCGCTGGTCGCCGGCATGGGCGAGGTCGTCAGGGGCAACCTGCGCTATCGCTCGAAGATCGCCCGTGACGACGAGATCGGCTTCCTGGCACGGTCGTTCAACGACATGGTCACTGGCCTGGAGGAACGCGAGCACATCAAGGGTACCTTCGGCCGCTTCGTGTCCCACGATGTCGCCGAAGCCGTGCTGAGCGGCAATGTTCCGCTCGAAGGCGAACGGCGCGACGTCAGCATCCTGTTCCAGGACATTCGCGGATTCACCGCGCTGAGCGAAAGCCTCGACCCGGCCGCGCTGTTGAAGCTCCTCAACCGCTTCTTCACTGAAGTGGTCGCCGCCGTCGAAGCCGAAGGCGGCGTGGTCAAGCAGTTCCTCGGTGACGGCGTCATGGCCTTGTTCGGCGCGCCGCAATCGCACGCCGATCATCCCGAGCGGGCAGTACGCGCGGCACTCGGGATCGTCGACCGGCTGGTCGCGCTGAACGAGCGGCAGCGCGGACAAGGTTATGCGCCGCTCGAGATCGGTGTCGGCATCGACAGCGGCGAAGTGGTGGCCGGCCTGATCGGCCCGGACAGCCGGGTGGAGTACGGCGTGGTCGGCGATCCCGTCAATCTCGCCAATCGCGTCGAGTCGTTGACCAGGGAACTCCGCGCAACGGTGCTGGTGACGAAGGCGATCGACACGCGCCTCGGGCATTCCTACCTGCGCGGCCGCACGATGACCCTGCCGGTGAAGGGCAAGAAAGAGCCGGTCGAGGTCGTCGAGATCCTGGAATACCGCAAGCTCCAGCACGGGTAGATCAGTGGCCACGTCCGCGGCGGAGTGTTGTCGCGATGACGTCCAGCAGTTCGTCGTCCCTGTCCTGGCTCAATTCCCAGAACATCATGCCGCCGAGGCCTTGCTCTCGCACGTAGTCGGCCTTTTCGCGGATGGACTGCGGGTCGTCGTACGAGATGAATGTCTTCGTCGCAGCATTCCAGAGATAGGGTGCCCTCGCCCGCCGGTCCCAGTGCCGGACGAATCCCTGCCTGCCGATGAGCTCGTCCTTGAGCTTTGCATAGCTGTAGTCGCCCGCATAGCGCGCATAGGGCTGGTGCAGGCCGTCGTTGTCGGGCTTCACGCCGGCAAACCCACGGCCATAGAAGGCGACGCCGAGCACCAGCTTGTCGCGCGGAATGCCCGCGGCGATGTGCTGCCTGACAGACGCGTCGGCGTTCCGGTCCCCGGGCGCCGCGAGTTCCGATGCATGCAGGCCGGCATGATGACCGGTGGTCGCCGTCAGGCTGTTGAAGAAGTCGTAGCTCATGATATTGATCCAGTCGAGATGGACTTGCAGTTCGTCCATCTCCGTGTGTTCGAAGTATTCGCGATCCGCCGAGGCGATCGTGAGCAGGTGTCGATCGTCGCCGCTGCGATCATCGGCATCGCTGGCTGCATCGAGCTGCGCGCGCAGCGTTTTCAGCAGCAGCGTGAAGTTCCGTTTGTCCTCGGTCCGGTACTTGATGCCGGCGACGCCCTGCCCGGGATACTCCCAGTCGAGATCGACTCCGTCGACGCCGTGCTTTCGTAGCAATGCGACGGCGCTTTCTGCGAACGCTGCCCGGGATGCCGTTGTCAGCGCCGCATCGGAAAAGCCTTCCGCCTCCCAGCCGCCGATGGAGACGATCACTTTCAATCGCGGATTCTGCCGCTTGAGTGCCAGCAGCGATTCCAGGGCGGCTGCGGCCTTCGGATCCTCGAACCCGACCTTGCCATCGGCGTCGATGCGCGCGAATGCAAAATTGATGTGGGTCAGCTTCTCCGCCCGGATCGCCGGCGGCATCGACCAGCCCGCGACATAGGCGATGACACGGAATTCCTGCGGCTCGGGTGTCGCGGCCAGGGCGCTGCTGGATGCCAGGCAGGCGAGAATGCAGGCGATGATTGCGCGACGTGACGACAAGCCCGGATTCTGCCCCAGCATGCTATCTGGTGCCGGGTCGCAAATTCGCAATCTAGTCG
>JBOHZL010000099.1:0-11428 GCA_050738495.1 Steroidobacteraceae bacterium
AAAGGCAGGTTACCAAAATATAACTTCATGACTCAGACTCTCACTTTTCAGTAGGACATGGCCGCGCGCGGCCATCCAGCGGATGGTCGGTGGGGGCCGATCGATAAACGGCAGGAAACACGGTCGGGATCGTCTGGCGGACAATAGCTCGGCTAGTGCGAATCTTCGAACAGCGGGTCCTGTCACCTTGGCGGTGCCGTTCCCCAAGCAGGCAAGTGCTGACAAGCGCTTGATAATGCAGGAAAACGGGCAACTGCCGGCGCGCAGAATAGCACGACAGCCGGGGCGGTTCCATTTCCGCCCGAATAACCGACGGCCAAGCCCGGTAGCCTTCAATCGAGGCGCTTGCGAAAGCGCAGGATTGCAGCGGTCATCATGACGGCGGTGAACGCGACCAGCGCGAGCACGTAGGGCCAGAGCTCGCCGAGACCCGCCCCCCGCAGCATGATGCCTCGGATGAGGCGCAGGAAATGGGTCAGCGGCAGCAGCTCCGCGAGCCACTGCACCATCTGCGGCATGCCGGCGAACGGGAACATGAACCCCGACAGCAAGATCGACGGCAGGAAGACGAAGAAAGTCATTTGCATCGCCTGAAACTGCGTCTGCGCCTTGGTCGAGATCAGGAGACCTAGGGTCAGGTTGGCGAGAATCAGCAGCAGCGCGGCGACGTAGACGTCCAGGATGCTTCCGCGGATCGGCACATCGAAAAGCCACAGTCCCACGACCAGGATCACAGTGGTCTGGATCAGGCCGATCGCTGCGTAGGGCAGCACCTTGCCGATCATCAGTTCACTGACGCTGATCGGCGTCGCGATCAGAAGCTCCATGTTGCCGCGCTCCCGCTCCCGAACGATCGCGACGCCCGTAAACAGCACCATGGTCATGGTGACGATCACTCCGATCAGGCCCGGCACAATGTTGACCTCCGAGCGTCGCTCGGGATTGAAGAAGCTGACCACACTGATTTGTGCGGACTTTACTTCGCGCAATCCGATCGAGTTGGCGAGCGCACGGCTGTTGTCGAGCGGCATCTCGGCGAGCTGGATGGCCGCGCTCTGCACCACCGTGTCGCTGCCGTCCACCAGGACCTGCACGGCTTCGCGGCCGTCGATCCGCCGACGCTCAAAGTCCGGAGGAATGACCACGCCGACGCTGATCTCGCCGCGACGCAGGCCGTCCATTAACTGCTGCGGCGCATTCGCCGTCATGACCGGCTCAATCACTCCGGTAGCGATCATGTCCATGACCACCGCGCGCGATCCGGCGGTGCCGGCCTGATTGGCGATGCCGGCCGACAGGCCACGCAAGTTCAGATTGATCGCGTACCCGAACAACATCAGCTGCATCACGGGAATGCCGACGATCATCGCCAGGGTGACGCGGTCGCGCCGAAGCTGTCGAAGCTCCTTGACCATGACGGCCAGCAGGCGGTGCGGCTTCATGCCGGAGATCGATTGTCCGGCCGAACGGTGAGGGGCTCGTCGCGCGTCACGTCCACGAACACGTCCTCGAGATTGGGCGGCACGGCCGCGACCTGCGCCTGCAGCCCGGCGCTTCCGAGGGCGTCCCGCACCCGCACGAGAAGGTCGTCTTCGCGACGGGCGAGCACGCGCAGGTTGTTGCCGATCTGCGCGACGCTGAGGACGCCCGGCAGGCCGACGACGGCGCGCTGCGCCTTTCGCGCCTGCGCGACCACGATCTCGATCGTGCGGCCCCGGAGCGCGCCGGTCAGCTCGGCCGGCGTTCCATCGGCGACCAGTCTGCCGCGGTCGAGAATGGCCAGGCGATGGCAACGCTCCGCCTCATCCATGAGGTGGCTCGACACAAGGATCGTGGCTCCCTCATCGGCAAGCTCGAACAGCTTCTCCCAGAAGGCCCGGCGCGACTCGGGATCGACCGAGCTGGTCGGCTCGTCCAGGAACAGCAGCTCCGGCTCGTGGATCACGGCGCCCGCCAGCGCCAGACGCTGCTTCTGCCCACCGCTGAGAGTGCCGGCGAGCTGTTTCTGGCGGTCCTCGAAGTCGTACAGGCGGATCAGCTCGTCCACACGCCGCTTCAATCTCGCCTTTTCGATGTCCTGTGCCGCCGCCAGAAACTCCAGATTCTCGCGCACCGACAGGTCCTCGAACAGAGAGAATTTCTGCGTCATGTACCCGATTCGGCGGCGTAGTGCCTCTGCTTGGTTCGGAATCCGAAGGCCCAGAACTTCGATATCGCCTTCAGTCGGCGTCAAGAGGCCGCAGAGCAAGCGGATCGTCGTGGACTTCCCCGATCCGTTCGGGCCGAGGAAACCGTAGACGTGTGCTTTCGGTACAGTCAGGTCGACGTGATCGACGGCGACGAGATCCCCGAATTTCCGGGTCAGGCCGCGGGCACGGATCGCCGTGCCGCCGGTCTCCCGCACCGGCGCCGCGACATCACTCGCTGCCATTGAATTCGACCCTCACCGGCAGGCCCGCCGGCAAGCCTGCTGCGTCGTCGCCGAGCGAGATCTCCGCGAGATAGCTGAGCCGCGCCGCGTCCTCGCCGACGAGCGCGTAGTACGGAGTGAAGCTGGGCTCACTGCGAATCATGCGCACGCGTCCGGATAGCGTGGCGTCACGGCCATCGACGAACACGCGCACGACATCGCCGACATGAACTCTGGCGCGGATCGGCTCGAGCACGTACACGCGCGCGTACGGAGCTTCGCCCACCAGCAGCACCGCCAACGGCGCGCCGACCGGCGCCTGATCGCCGAGTCGATACGGAAGACTGTCGATGCGCCCAGCTCGCGGTGCGACGACTTCCAGCTTCTCGAGAAGCGCCCGCTGCACGACCGCCTCGGCTTCCGCCGCGCGCACCGCCGCTTCTCCCTGCGCGATCTGCTCGTGGCGCGTGCCGTTCTGCAGCTCGTCGAGGGCCGCCTCCGCCTGCCGCACTTCGGCGCTGGCGGCACTCGCCGCCGCGCGCGCGCGATCGACGTCGGCGGCCGCGACCAGCTTGCGGCCGGCAAGCTCCCGAAGGCGCTCGTAATACGCATTGGCATCGCGCGCATTCGCGCGCGTCGCAGCGAGGCTGGCACGCGCCTGCGCGATTCGCTCGCTCCGCGCGCCGGCGCGGAGCTCCGCCAGGGCGTCGCGCTGGCGCTGCGCTTGGGCCTGTGCCGCTTCGGTCTGCGCCTGGGTTCCAGTCCGGTCGAGCGTCATCAACCGGGTGCCCGCCTCGACCTGATCGCCTTCGCGCACGTCCATCGAGAGAATCCTTTCCGCCACAGGCGCCGGCAGGGTGATCCGGTCGTACTCCAGCGTGCCCAGCGCCTGCGGCGGAGCGTCGCCGCAGGCGGCCAGCAGCAGGATCAGCGTCACCCTCGGAAGAATCGCTCTCGTCATGCTGCCAGCTTCTTTATTAGACCTTCGCGCCTCAACAGACGGTAAAGAGCATGCGCTAATCACTTGAATTAATCAATCGTATGATTACAATTGAATCCCATGAGACCCGCCCCAGCCCAGACGCGCGGCGACGCGACGCGCGACGCGCTCATCGCCGCGGCGCTCGAGATCTTCGGGCGGGACGGGTTCCACGCCGCCAGCACCCGTGCCATCGCCGAAGCGGCCGGTGCCAACCAGGCGTCGATCAGCTATCACTTCGGCGGCAAGGAAGCGCTCTATCTTGCGGTGTTCGAGCACATCGCCGCGCAGGTCATGCAACGCCAGGACGCCGCGATCGCGGCGATCGAAGCGGTGCTGGCGGAACCGGACCACGCCGAAGACGAGAACGCGCGAATGGCACACTATCTGCCGCCGCTCTTGCGCTTCGTCGACGGCATGGCGACCATGCTGACCAGCCGCGAATCCGCCGCCGGGGCCCGGTTGATTCTGCGCGAGCAGCAAGCGCCGACTTCCGCATTCGCCCTGCTGTACGAGAAAGTGATGGGACGCGTGCTCGACCTGTTGACGCGGCTGCTGCAGCGCCTGTACGGCACCGATGCCGACGTCCGTCTACAGGTCGCGACGACGCTGGGTCAGGCGCTGGTGTTCCGCGCCGCGCATGCCGCGGTGCTTCGCCTCATGGACTGGCAGGAGATCGGCGAGCCCGAGCTGGCCGCGATCCAGCGGCAAATCCGGCGCAACCTGACGGCACAACTTTTCCAATGCGGCCAGACGGATGCCCGGCAGGGCCCGCATAGCCGATAATGATGCGGTCATGCGCGCACGATTCCTGTTGGCCGCTGTTGCCTGCACCTGTCTGGCGACGGCGATGCCCGCCACCGCCGCCGATGGAGACGAGCCGATGATTTCGATCGCCATACACGGCGGCGCCGGCGTGATCAGCCGCGCCACGATGACCGCCGAGAACGAGCGTGCCTACCGCGCCGACCTCGAACGCGCCCTCGACGCCGGCTATGCGGTGCTCGAATCGGGCGGCGCGAGCCTCGACGCCACCGTGGCCGCGGTGCGCATCCTCGAGGACTCGCCGTACTTCAACGCGGGCCACGGCGCGGTGTTCAGCCACGCGGGCATCAACGAGCTCGACGCGGCGATCATGGACGGCAAGACCCAAAAAGCCGGCGCGGTCGCCGGCGTGCGGCACGTCCGGAACCCGATCGAACTCGCGCGGATGGTGATGGAGCGCACGCCGCACATGCTGCTGTCGGGCGACGGTGCGGAGGAGTTCGCGCTGGAACAGGGCATGGCGCTGGTGCCGGGAAGCTATTTCTACACCGAGCGGCGCTGGAAACAGCTCGAGGAAGCGCAGCGCAACGACAAGCTGGCTTCGACCGGGGAAGTGATCGGCTACTTCGGCACGGTCGGGGCGGTCGCCCGCGACAAGAACGGCAATCTTGCCGCCGCGACCTCGACCGGCGGGATGACCGACAAGCGCTGGGGCCGCATCGGCGACTCGCCGATCATCGGCGCCGGCACCTACGCCGACAATGCGACCTGCGCCGTGTCGGCGACCGGGAGCGGCGAATACTTCATCCGTGCCGTGGTCGCCCACGAGATCTGCGCGCGGGTGCGCCTGTCCGGCGTAACCGCGGCCAAGGCCGCGCGCGACGTGATCCACGGGCGCCTCAAGGAAATCGGCGGCGACGGCGGCGTGATCGTGGTCGACAGCAAAGGCGTGCTGTCGCTCGAATTCAATTCCGAGGGCATGTTCCGCGCTGCGCGCGATTCGCGCGGCCGGCGCGAGGTCGAGATCTACTGACCCGCGGCGCCGCCCGGCACCTGGCGGTGGAAGTATCCGGTCTTCATGTGCTCGTATTCCTCCTCGAGGACCTGCACCTGGTTGCGCCCGCCGTCCTTGGCCGCATACAGCGCCTGGTCGGCGAGTTGCAGCAGTCCGCCTGAGCTCCGCCTCGCGGCCGGCACGACGCAGGCGATGCCCATGCTGATCGTCAGCACCGGCGCGGCGCCCGAGCCGGCGTGCACGATGCCGAGCCTGCGCACTTCCTTGAGGATGTGGTCGCCGATCGCCAGCGCGTGCTCCCGTGCCGCGTCGTACAGCACGACCGCGAATTCCTCGCCGCCGTAGCGCGCCGTGATGTCTAGCGGGCGGCGCGCGAAGCGCGCCAGCACGCCGGCCACCGCCTTCAATGCCTCGTCGCCGGCCTGGTGGCCGTAGCGATCGTTGTAGGCCTTGAAGTGGTCGATGTCCGCGAACAGGAGCGCGAGCGACTTGCGCTCGCGCACGCACTGTTGCCAGACGCGTTGCAGGTGCTCGTCGAAGCGGCGGCGGTTGTGGATGCCGGTCAGGCCATCCTGCAACGCCGTCTCCGCCAGCAGGCGCGAGTCGAGCCAGGCGATGCGGCGCGCGTGCTCGAGGTTGTAGGCACCCACCGCGCACACGACATTGGTCAACAGGAGCATGGTGAGGGCATGGACCATCACCACCGCCGGCACCGCCCACCAGACGGCGGCCGCCGCGTAGAAGACGATGGTCACCAGGTTGGCTGCGACCGCCGAGCGGAACGGCAGGCCCAGCACGAAGTAGACCGCGACCGTCGCGATCACCAGGCGCACGAACAGCCGGTTCTCTCCCGCGCTCGCCGCCCAGAGCCCGATCCAGGCGATTCCGACCAGGGCGAGGGTCATCAGCACCGCCATGACCCGCGGGTACCAGACATCCGCGCCGCGCAGGAACGACACGGCGAGCGCGAGCAGCAGGATCGGCAGCATCACGCCGAGCCGCAACACGTCCGGCACGGCCCCGCCGATGGCCGGCATCACGAAGCGATCGATCTGCACGATCGTGAATACCATGATCGCGAGGACCGCCAGGTTGACCCGCAAATAGCGCCGGCCGTCCCGGAACTGGTCGACGCGCCAGGCGGACTCGAGCGCGGGCTCGAAGCGCATCCAGCGGAAGCCGCGTTCAAGCTGCGCGGCCAGCGAGGAAACGGGTTCCGCCCCCTTCGCGTTGCTGGAGTCGGTCGCCGGCGGCATCAGGAATCAGGGCTCGGCAAAGTGCCCGGAATTATAGAGAGGGAGCCGGCCGAATACCGCGCGACGAATTCCGCGAATGGCAGCGTGTCGGCGGCCTCGACCCGGCGCTGTTCTTTCAGCGATTCGTCGGCTTCCGCGCGAAGCTCCGCGAGGCGTCCCTCGTTCGGCGGGTAGAGCTCGCGGAAGTAGTCGCAGTGCATGCGCGACATCCACAGCGCCAGTTCGAAGAACGACATGTCCTGGCGGCAGATTTCCTCCAGCAGGCGCACCGACGGCAGCTCCGCGGCGTCTTCGAGCTTGGCGCGCTGGAACGCGAGCGCAGCCGCATACGGGCGCGACGGATTATCCGCGTCGAGCAGTTCGCAGATGCCTTGCATCTGGTCGAGCAATTCCGCCGCCCAGTCGACGAGCGAAAGCGGGCGTGGCTCGGCCCAAAGCACCAGGCCCGGCTCGCGGCCGCGGCTGGCGACCAGCTCGTGATTGGCCTCGAAATGCGCGGACTGCTCCGGCGCAAGCGGCGGGCTCTCGCGCAGCGCGCAGAGCGCGGCAAAGGCCTCGAGGAAGCACAGCTTGCGCTGGTTGACGCCGACCGGGTCGTAGGCGCCGACATCGAGCGAGCGCATCTCGACGTACTGCACGCCGGCACGCATCAGCGCGCGCGTCGGCCGCTCGCCGGAGAAGGCGACGCGTTTCGGCCGGATGAAGCTGTAGTACTCGTTCTCGATCTGCAGCAGGCTGTCGTTGAGCTGCCGCCACTCGCCATTCACTTCCACGCCATGGGCCTGGTATTCGGGATGCGGGGTCGAGATGAGCCGTGACAGGTCACGCACGTATTCCCCGAGCGAATTGACCGAAACATGCACGCCGGCCTGGCTCTTGTTGCGGTAGCCGAGATCGCTCATGCGCAGCGAAGTCGCAAACGGCGCTACCAGCGTGTGCTTCCCGGCAGGCTCGAGCCCGGGCGGAATGCCCCGGCCGGCAAAGAACGAGCGGCAGGCTGCCGGCGAGACGCCGAACAGGAACAGGATCAGCCAGCCGTAGCGGCGGTAGTTCCGCAGCAACGCAAAGTAGTGCTCGTCCACGAAGGACTGACCGGTCAGCCTCGATTCCTCCACCGCCTCCAGCACCGGCCAGAAGCGCGCGGGAAACGAGTAATTGAAGTGCACGCCCGATATCGCCTGCATCATCCGCCCGTAACGCAGCCCGAGACCGACGCGATAGACATGCTTCATGCGGCCGATGTTGGAGCTGCCGTAGCGCGCGATCGGGATCTCGTCGTCGCCGCCGAGCACGCAGGGCATGCTGGTGGACCACAGGAGCTCGTCGCCGAGATGGCGGTAGACGAACTGGTGGATGTCGCACAGGTATTGTTGCAGTTCCCAGGTGTGCTGGAACGGGGGCGTGACCAGCTCGATCAGCGCCTCGGAGTAATCGGTCGTGACGTGCGGATGGGTCAGCGCCGAGCCGAGCGAGCGCGGATGCGGTGCCTGGGAAACGCGGCCATCCGGCGTCACCCGCAAGGCCTCGCGCTCGACGCCTTTCAGTCCGCCGGTCAGCACGCCGCGCTCGCGGGCATTGACGAGGCCCGCGAGACGGCGTTCGAAGCGGCGATCGAGACGTGGGGCGGGCATCGGTCGGCGCATTCTGCGGCCCCCGGCAAAGCAAGGGAACCACCGGTCCGGTCGTGCTTGGTCGGGGCCGGCACCGGGCGTAAATTGGCAGCCGGAAAGCTTCAGCCGCCGTTCATTCGCCGCGAGGCATGTTGCAGCCATGGACAGGAAGAAGATCCCCGCGATCGCGACGCTCGTCATCGCCCTGTCGTGGACCTGCGGCGCTGCGGCCGATTCGTTCCGCTGCGGCACCCGCCTGGTCACCGACGGCGACAGTACCGACAAGGTCGAGGCGCTGTGCGGGCCGCCGACCGACATCCAGCGTCGCGAAGTGCTGCAGCGGCCGGTGCGCTGGTACCGCGGGCGGCCCTACTACACCGCGTTCGAGCCGGTGCTGATCCCGATCGAGTACTGGACCTACAATCTCGGTCCCAGCAAGTTGATGCGCCGTCTCAAGTTCGAGGACGGCCTGCTGATCGACGTCGAGACGCTGAACCACGGCTATCACGCGCCGCCACGCGATTACTGAATCGTCCCCAGACGGCGACACCGCGAAATGGAATTTCGCGAGCGGCGAACTTATGTTCCCGATCGAGGTGCCCATGGGACGTTTTGAACCCTTCGACTGGCTTTTGCGCTACCGCGCGGTACTGGTTGCTACCGCGATCCGGCCAGCCCATGCCGCACCGCTTGCAATCGTGGCAGGCGACTCCGCTGCCAATTGCCGCGCCAGGCCGGGCGCGCCAGGCAGCCACGAAGGATGGCGGACGGTTGCGATCGCAGCCGGCGCCGTTCCATCCCCGAAGCCGTAAGCCACGCCCGCAGGCGCGGCTAGGTCATCGCCAGGCGCAATCGCGAAATGCGCCGGTAGCGCCAGATCAGGAACAGGGCGCAGGTACAGAGACCCACGATCAGACCCGACCAGATGCCCGACGGACCGGCGCCCTGGCGGATGCCGAACCACCACGCCGCCGGAAAACCCACCAGCCAGTAGGCGGCGAAGTTGAGCGCCATCGGCACGTTCGCGTCCTTGAAGCCGCGCAGCGCGCCGGCCGCGCCGACCTGCAGCCCGTCCGGTATCTGGAACACCGCGACGAACAGCAGCAGGAAAACCGCCAGCTCGCGGACGCCGGCATCCGCCGTGTAGGCCGCGGCGATGCCCTCGCGCGCGACCAGTATCACGGCCGAGGACAGCGCCATGATGACGCCGCACATCGCGATCCCGCTCCAGCCGGCATGGCGCCCCGCCGCGACGTCGCCACGCCCGAGCTGGTGGCCGACGTGGATGGTGGTGGCAGAATGCAGCGACAGCGGGATCATGAACATCAGCGAGGCATAGCTGAGCGCCACCTGGTGCGCCGCGACCGCGAGCGTCCCGAGCGTGCTCATCAGGAGCGCCGCGATCGCGAACAGCGCGCCTTCCGACACCACCGATCCGGCAATCGGCAGGCCGAGCGCGAGTATCTCCCGAAGCGCAGCCGGGTCCGGCCGGTCGAAGCGCTCGAACAGCCCGAAGCGACGATAGACCGCGTGCCGGCGCTGGTACAGGTGCATGGTCGCGAGCATCGCCCAGGAGGCCAGCGCGGTCGCGATGCCGCAGCCGGTCGCGCCCAGCGAGGCAACGCCCAGGTTGCCGAGCGTGAACAGCCAGTTACCGGCAATGTTGGTCGAGAGTCCGATCAGCGCGGTGTACATCACCGGCCGGGTCCAGCCGATGCCCTCGCTGGTGTAGCGATGCGCGAGAAACACCAGCATCGCCGGCATGCCAAAGCACATGGCGAGCACGTAACCCGCGGCGTGCGGTATCGCGCGCGCGTCGGTGCCGAACCAGCCGAGCAGCGGCTCCACGCAGGCGAGCAGCGACACCAGCGGCACCGCGAGCAGCAGCGCGAGCCAGATGCCCTGGCGAAAGCGCCGCCCGACTTCGGCGTCCCGGCCCGCGCCGTAGGCATGCGCCACCAGCGGCGAGATCGACATCAGCACGCCCAGGCCGAACAGCCAGAAGAGCTGGTAGTAGCTGCCGCCGACGGCCACGCCGGCAAGCGGTTCGGGGCCGAGCCGACCGGCGACGACGGTGTTGGTCAGCATCATGCCGGCAATCACCAGGTTGTTGACGATGAGCGGCCCGGCGAGACGGAGAATCTCGCGCGAGTGGCGTGGATAAGCCGTGCGGAAGCTGCCGGGTTCGCTCATCTGGCACCGGACGGAGCGCCGTGGCGGGCCCGTGTGGATGCTGGCATTCTACCGGAAGCCAATCCAGCCCCCGCTTCTACCGGAGAGCCACCATGCTGGTCGGATCGCAAACCCGGCGCGTCGCCGTCATCGGCGGTGTCCGCATACCCTTTGCGCGCGCGCACGGCGCCTATGCAAGCGTCGGCAACCAGGAGATGCTGACGGCGGCGCTCAAGGCCGTGGTGGAGCGCTACGCCTTGCGCGGTGTGCGGCTCGGCGACGTGGTCGCCGGCGCGGTGATGAAACACTCCAGCCAATGGAACCTGGCGCGCGAATCTCTGCTCGACTCCGGGCTCGCGCCGGACACGCCCGGTCTCGACGTGCAGCGCGCCTGCGGCACCAGCATCGAGGCGGCGATCGTGGTCGCCAACAAGATCGCGCTCGGCCAGATCGACGCGGGACTCGCCGGCGGCGTCGACACGGTCAGCGACCCGCCGATCGTGTTCGGGCGCGAGTACCAGCAGCTGATGTTGCGGAGCTTCCGCGCGAAGGGCTTCGGCGGACGCATCCGGCCGTTCTTCGACCTGCGGCCACGGCACTTCAAGCCGTCCTATCCGGGCACCGGCGAGCCGCGCACCGGGCTGTCGATGGGCCAGCACACCGAGAAGATGGCGCGCAGCTGGCAGATCTCCCGCGTCGCGCAGGACGAGTTCGCGCTCGAGAGCCACCGGCGCGCGAGCCGCGCCTGGGCGGAGGGCTTCATGTCGGACCTGGTCGAGCCCCATCTCGGCCTCAAGACCGACAACAACGTGAGGAGCGACACCAGCCTTGAGAAGCTCGCGAAGCTCAAGCCGTCGTTCGCGGCGGACGGCACGCTGACCGCCGGCAACTCGACACCGATGACCGATGGCGCAGCGGCGGTGCTGCTGGCGAGCGAGGACTGGGCGAAGTCGCGCGGCCTGCCGGTGCTCGCGACGATGACCTACGGCAAGGTGGCGGCGGTCGACTTCGTCGGCGGGGAAGGACTGTTGATGGCGCCGGCCTACGCCGTGCCGCGGATGCTGGCGGACGCGAAGCTCACGCTGGCGGACTTCGACTTCTACGAGATCCACGAAGCGTTCGCGGCGCAGGTGTTGTGCACGTTGAAAGCCTGGGAGTCGGCCGAATTCTGCCGCGACCGGCTCGGCCTGTCCGCACCGCTCGGCGCGATCGATCGCGCGA
>JBOHZL010000100.1:0-10827 GCA_050738495.1 Steroidobacteraceae bacterium
GAAGGGGAGCGTCCCCTCCAGGATCCGCCTTCGATGGCCCGCGCCCGTGCGCGGGATTCGAATGAAATTCCTGCCAGCTCAGACCCCGAGCGACGCGCGATCCACGGCAAGGCCCGGACCCATCGTCGACGAGACCGACACGCGCTGCAGGTAAACGCCCTTCGACGTCGAAGGCTTGTGCTTCTGCAGGTCCGCGATCAGCGCCAGCAGGTTTTCCTTCAGCGCCGCGGGCGCAAAGCTCGCCTTGCCGATGGTGCAGTGCACGATGCCGGCCTTGTCGCAGCGGTAGCGCACCTGGCCCGACTTGGCGTTCTTCACCGCGGTCGCCACGTCCGGCGTCACCGTGCCGACCTTCGGGTTCGGCATCAGGCCGCGCGGGCCCAGGATCTGGCCGAGCTGGCCGACGATCCGCATCGCATCCGGGCTCGCGACCACGACGTCGAAATCCATCTGGCCCGCCTTGACCTTCTCCGCGAGATCCTCGAGGCCGACGATGTCGGCACCGGCTTCGCGCGCCGCGTCCGCGTTCTTGCCCTGCGTGAACACGGCGACACGGACTTTCTTGCCGGTGCCGTGCGGCATCACGGTCGAGCCGCGCACCTGCTGGTCCGACTTCGCCGGATCGATGCCGAGGTTGATCGCGACATCCACGGTCTCGTCGAACTTCACGTTCGCGAATTCCTTGACCAGCGCCACCGCCTCGTCGATCGGGTACGCGTGGCCGGCCTTGATGCGCTCCGACCACGGCTTCTGGCGCTTGAACACGGTTGCCATGTCAGACGCGCTCCACGTCGACGCCCATGCTGCGGGCGCTGCCCGCGATGGTGCGCACCGCCGCGTCGAGGTCCGCCGCGGTCAGGTCGGGCATCTTGGCCTTGGCGATCTCCTCGAGCTGCCGGCGCGAGATCTTGCCGACCTTCTTGGTGTTCGGGGTGCCGGAGCCCTTCTCGATGCCGATCGCCTTGCGCACCAGCACTGCGGCCGGCGGCGTCTTCAGCACGAAGGTGAAGCTGCGATCGCTGTAGACCGTGATGATCACGGGGATCGGCAGTCCCTTCTCTTCCTTCTGCGTCGCCGCGTTGAACTGCTTGCAGAACTCCATGATGTTGACGCCCTGCTGGCCGAGCGCCGGTCCAACCGGAGGGCTGGGATTCGCCGCCCCCGCGGGAATCTGCAGCTTGATGTAGCCCTGTACTTTCTTGGCCATTACTTAAACCTTCTCCACCTGCCCGAAATCCAGCTCGACCGGCGTCGACCGGCCGAGAATCTGCACCGCGACCTGCAGGCGGCTCTTCTCGTAATTGACCGACTCGACCACGCCGGTGAAGTCGTTGAATGGCCCGTCGGTCACGCGCACGACCTCGCCCGGCTCGAACAGCACCTTCGGCTTCGGCTTCTCGACGCCTTCCTCGACCCGACGGAGAATCGCGTTCGCCTCCTTGTCCGTGATCGGCGCGGGCTTCTCCGGCGTGCCGCCGATGAAGCCGAGCACCTTCGGCGTTTCTTTCACCAGGTGCCACGCTTCGTCATCCATGGCCATCTGCACCAGCACGTAGCCGGGGAAGAACTTGCGCTCGCTCTTGCGCTTCTGGCCGGCGCGCATCTCGACCACTTCCTCGGTCGGCACCAGCACGTCGCCGAACTTCTCGTCGAGGCCGTGCAGCCTGATGCGTTCCTTCAGGCTGCTCGCGACCTTGTGCTCGAAGTTCGAGTAGGCGTGCACCACGTACCAGTTCAACGACACGAAATCAGCCTCCCTGTCCGGTCACGTGGCGGGCACCCCAGGCAAGCGCCATGTCCACCAGCCAGAAGAACACGCCGAGCGCCATCACGAACACGAACACCACCAGCGTCGTGCGCCAGGTTTCCTGGCGCGTCGGCCAGACCATCTTCCTGAGCTCGACCCGCGAGGACTGCACGTAGTCCCACAGCTCGCGGCCCGGCTGCGACCAGTAAAGGAGCACCAGGCCCGCGATCAATCCCCCGAGCACCATCAGCACGCGCAGCACCTGCGGCTGCTGGTCGAACCAGTAGTAAGCGACCACGCCGCCGACCAGCGCGGCGCCGGCCAGCGCCAGCTTGAGGGCGTCGATCGCTCCGACGCCGGTCTTGACTACCTGCTCGTTCATCTGTTTCCGTCAGGCCGGTTCGCCGGCCGCGCCGCGGGGCTGGCAGGGCAGGAGGGAATCGAACCCCCAACCTGCGGTTTTGGAGACCGCCGCTCTGCCAATTGAGCTACTGCCCTTCCGTTACTGCGTCCTTACTTGATCACCTTGGAGACCACGCCGGCACCGACGGTGCGGCCGCCCTCGCGGATCGCGAAGCGCAGCCCCTCCTCCATCGCGATCGGCGCGATCAGCTCCACCACCATCTTGATGTTGTCGCCCGGCATCACCATCTCCACCCCGGCCGGCAACTCGATCGAGCCGGTCACGTCGGTGGTGCGGAAGTAGAACTGCGGCCGGTAGCCCTTGAAGAATGGGGTGTGGCGGCCACCCTCCTCCTTGGTCAGCACGTACACCTCGCACTCGAACTGGGTGTGCGGGTTGATCGAGCCCGGCTTGGCCAGCACCTGGCCACGCTCCACTTCCTCGCGCTTGGTGCCACGCAACAGCACCCCGACATTGTCGCCGGCCTGGCCCTCGTCCAAGAGCTTGCGGAACATCTCCACCCCGGTGCAGGTGGTCTTGGTGGTCGGCTTCAGCCCCACGATCTCGATCTCGTCGTTGACCTTGACGATGCCGCGCTCGATGCGCCCGGTCACCACCGTGCCGCGACCCGAAATCGAGAACACGTCCTCGATCGGCATCAGAAACGGCTTGTCGATCACCCGCACCGGGGTCGGGATGTAACGGTCCATCTCCGCCACCAGCTTGACCACCGACTCCGCGCCCAGCTCGCCCGCCGCCCCCTCCAGCGCCTGCAGCGCCGAACCGCGCACGATCGGCGTGTCGTCGCCCGGAAACTGGTACTTGCCCAGCAACTCGCGCACCTCCATCTCCACCAGCTCGATCAGCTCGGCGTCGTCCACCATGTCGCACTTGTTCAGATACACCACGATGTACGGCACCCCCACCTGCCGCGCCAGCAGGATGTGCTCGCGGGTCTGCGGCATCGGCCCGTCGGCCGCGCTCACCACCAGGATCGCACCGTCCATCTGCGCCGCCCCGGTGATCATGTTCTTCACGTAGTCGGCATGCCCCGGACAGTCCACGTGCGCGTAATGCCGCGCCGCCGACTGGTACTCCACGTGCGCGGTCGCAATCGTGATCCCGCGCGCCTTCTCCTCCGGCGCCTTGTCGATCTGGTCGTAGGCCGTGAACTCGCCACCGTTCTGCTCCGCCATCACCTTGGTCAACGCCGCCGTCAACGTCGTCTTGCCATGGTCCACGTGCCCAATCGTCCCCACGTTCACGTGCGGCTTCGAACGAACGAATTTTTCCTTAGCCATCGTCTAATCCTCAGGAGGCTTTCTTCAGGACGGTCTCGGCGACGTTGTTCGGCACCTCGACATACTTCTTGAATTCCATCGTGAATGTGGCGCGGCCCTGGCTCATCGAGCGCACCGTGGTCGCGTAGCCGAACATCTCCGCGAGCGGCACGTCGGCGGTCACCACCTTGCCGGACGGCGATTCGTCCATGCCGGTGATCTGGCCGCGGCGGCGGTTCAGGTCGCCGATCACGTCGCCGGAATATTCCTCCGGCGTCACGACCTCGACATTCATGATCGGCTCGAGCAGCACCGGCTTCGCCCTGGCGAAGCCCTCCTTGAAGGCCATCGAGCCGGCGATCTTGAACGCCATCTCGCTCGAGTCGACGTCGTGGTAGGAGCCGTCGGTCAGCGCGACCTTCACGTCGACGATCGGAAAGCCCGCGATCACGCCGTTCTGCAGCGCTTCCTTGATGCCCTTGTCCACCGCCGGGATGTACTCGCGCGGGATCACGCCGCCGACGATCTCGTTGGCGAACTCGTAGCCCTTGCCTTCCTCGAGCGGCTCGAGGCGGATCCAGACGTGGCCGTACTGGCCGCGCCCGCCGGACTGGCGCACGAACTTGCCTTCCTGCTCGACCGCCTTGCGGATGGTCTCGCGATAGGCGACCTGCGGCTTGCCGACGTTCGCCTCGACCTTGAACTCGCGCTTCATGCGGTCGACGATGATCTCGAGGTGCAGCTCGCCCATCCCGGAGATGATTGTCTGGCCCGATTCCTGGTCGCTCGACACGCGGAACGACGGGTCTTCCTTGGCGAGGCGCTGCAGCGCGATTCCCATCTTTTCCTGGTCCGCCTTGGTGCGCGGCTCGACCGCGACCGAGATCACGGGTTCCGGGAACTCCATCTTTTCGAGCACGATGATCTCGTCCGGGTCGCAGAGCGTGTCGCCGGTCGTGACATCCTTGAGGCCCACAGCCGCCGCGATGTCGCCGGCGCGGACTTCCTTGATCTCCTCGCGGTCGCTGGCGTGCATCTGCAGGAGCCGGCCGATGCGCTCCTTGCGCGAGCGGTTCGGCACGTACACCTGGTCGCCCGAGGAGAGCGTGCCGGAATAGACGCGGAAGAAGGTCAGGTTCCCGACGAAGGGGTCGTTCAGGATCTTGAATGCGAGCGCCGAGAACGGCGCCTCGTCGGTCGGCGCGCGGGTGATTTCCTCGCTCTCCTCGCTCTGGCCCTTGACGTCCGGGACCTCGACCGGCGACGGCATGAAGTCGATGACCGCGTCGAGCACTGCCTGCACGCCCTTGTTCTTGAAGGCGGAGCCGCAGGTGACGATGCAGATCTCGTTGCGGATCGCGCGCTCGCGCAGCCCCTTGCGGATGTCCTCGGTGGGAAGCGTGTTCTGCTCCAGGTACTTGTGCAGGAGCTCCTCGTTTCCCTCGGCCGCCGCCTCGACCAGCTTGACGCGATACTCGTCGCATTGCGCCTTCATGTCGTCCGGGATCTCCCGGTACTCGAAGCGCATGCCCTGGGTCTCGTCGTCCCACCAGATCGCCTTCATGCGGATCAGGTCGACGACGCCCGTGAAGTTTTCTTCGGCGCCGATCGGAAGCTGGATCACGACCGGGTTGCCCTTCAGGCGCGTGCGGATCTGCTCCACGCAACGCAGGAAGTCGGCGCCCGCGCGGTCCATCTTGTTGACGAAAGCGACCCGCGGCACCCGGTACTTGTTCATCTGCCGCCAGACGGTCTCGGACTGCGGCTGCACGCCGGAGACCGCGCAATAGACCGCGACCGCCGAGTCGAGCACGCGCAGGGAGCGCTCGACCTCGATCGTGAAATCGACGTGACCCGGCGTGTCGATGATGTTGATGCGGTGCTCGGGATAGTGGTTGTCCATCCCCTTCCAGAAGCAGGTCGTGGCCGCGGCGGTGATCGTGATGCCGCGCTCCTGTTCCTGCTCCATGTAGTCCATCACGGCGGCGCCGTCGTGCACCTCGCCGATCTTGTGCGAGACGCCCGTGTAGAACAGCACGCGCTCGGTCGTGGTCGTCTTCCCGGCGTCGATGTGCGCCGAAATGCCGATGTTCCGATAGTGCTCGATGGGCGTGTTGCGGGGCATGACGATCTCTTACCAGCGGTAGTGCGCGAAAGCCTTGTTGGCCTCCGCCATGCGGTGGGTGTCTTCGCGCTTGCGTACGGCGGTGCCGCGGTTCTCCGCGGCGTCCATCAGCTCGTGCGCGAGGCGGTGCGCCATCGACTTCTCGCTGCGCGCGCGCGCGGCCTCGATCAGCCAGCGCATCGCCAGCGTCTGCCGGCGCGAGGGACGCACCTCGACCGGGACCTGGTAGGTCGCGCCGCCGACGCGCCGCGACTTCACCTCGACCGCCGGCTTCACGTTCTCGAGCGCGGCCGACAGCAGTTCGAGCGCCGCGTCGCCGCGACGGTCGGTCTTCTCGGCGATGCGGTCGATCGCGCCGTAGACGATGTGCTCGGCCGCGGACTTCTTGCCGCTGGTCATGACCATGTTCATGAATTTGGCCAGCATCTCGCTGCCGAACTTCGGGTCCGGGAGCACGACGCGGGTCGGTGCGGATGTGCGACGGGACATGTCTGCCTGCCTTATTTCTTCGGGCGCTTGGCGCCGTACTTGGAGCGGCTCTGCTTGCGGTCGTTGACGCCCGCGCAGTCGAGCGTGCCGCGGACGGTGTGATAGCGCACGCCCGGCAGGTCCTTGACGCGGCCGCCGCGGATCATCACCACCGAGTGCTCCTGGAGGTTGTGGCCTTCGCCGCCGATGTAGCTGGTGACCTCGTAACCATTGGTCAGGCGCACGCGGCAGACCTTGCGCAGCGCCGAATTCGGCTTCTTCGGCGTCGTCGTGTAGACGCGCGTGCAGACGCCACGGCGCTGCGGCGAGCGTTGCAGCGCCGGCACCTTCGACTTGTAGGTGGCCGCCACGCGGCCGCCACGGATCAGCTGGTTGGTCGTCGACATAGGTCCCTTCAGCCATCGCGCCGGGGCGAATACCGGACGCATGAAACGCCGGGCCGCCCTGTGGCGGCCCGGATGATCTGTGCCATCTCGGCCAGCGCCCGTTTTGCGGGGCAGGCGGCCGGAAAGGCCCGCGATTGTAGAAACCCGCTCTCCAGCCTGTCAAGAAAAGCCGTGGCCGACGCGGTGGTTCTTTTCCGCGGCTGCGCTAGCGCTGCGGCGCCATGCGTTACTGTCTGATTTAGCTGGATTTTTGACGCCCGCGGCGGCGCCGGCCAGAATGCCCTCGCACCCATCGGAATCCCGGCAGCCCGCGAGGTGGATCCTTGAGCTCGAGGCAGCAGCGCGTCGTCAGCCTGATCGGCGCCCCGACCGACATCGGCGCCGCGGATCGCGGGGCTTCCATGGGTCCCGAGGCGCTGCATGTCGCGGGCCTGCCCGCCGCGCTCGCGCGCCGCGGCGTACGGGTCATGGACCTGGGCAACCTCACCGGACCTGCCAATCCCGGGCGCGCGGCCGTGGACGGTTACCGGCACCTCGCCGAAGTGGCTGCCTGGAATCAGTCCGTGCACGAGGCGGTCTATGCGGAACTCGCGCAGGACCGCCTGCCGATGCTGCTGGGAGGCGACCACTCCCTCGCGATCGGGTCGATATCGGCGGTCGCACGGCGATGTCGCGAGCAGAAACGCCGCCTGCGGGTGCTGTGGCTCGACGCGCACGCCGACTTCAACACGGTGGAGCTCTCCCCGAGCGGCAACATCCACGGGATGCCGATGGCCTGCCTCTGCGGCTTCGGGCCAGGCGAGCTCACGGGAATTGGCGGACAACGTCCCGCGATCAGCCCGGACATGGTCCGCCAGATCGGAATACGCAGCGTCGATCCCGGCGAGAAGCGCCTGGTGCACGATCAGGGGCTCGAAGTATTCGACATGCGCTTCATCGACGAGATGGGCATGCGCCGGACCATGGAACTGGCGCTCGAGGGCGTCGATGCCGGGACCCACCTGCACGTCAGCTTCGACGTCGACTTCCTGGACCCCGAGATCGCGCCGGGCGTCCAGACGACGGTGCCCGGCGGGCCCACCTATCGCGAGGCGCAGCTGTGCATGGAGATGATCGCGGACACGGGACGTCTCGCTTCGCTCGACATCACCGAGCTGAATCCCTCGCTCGACGCGCGCAATCGCACCGCCCTGCTCGCCGTGGACCTGGTCGAGTCGCTGTTTGGCAAGAGCACGCTGATGCGCGCGCCCGCGCGTCGCTAGGAGCACACACATGGAATCCGTCGCTAACCTCCGGTCAGCCATCGCTCACGCAACGAGCGACCTGATCGATATCGAGTCCCGGCTCGGGGCGCACAACTACCACCCGCTCGACGTGGTCCTGGTGCGCGGCGCCGGCGTGTGGGTGTGGGATGCCGAGGGCAAGCGCTATCTCGACTGCCTGTCGGCCTATTCCGCGCTGAACCAGGGCCATTGCCACCCGAAGATCCTCGCGGCCATGGTCGAGCAGGCCGGGCGGCTGACGCTCACCTCGCGCGCATTCCGCAACGACCAGCTCGCACTCCTCTACGAGGACCTCTCGCGGCTCACGCGCTCCCACAAGGTGCTGCCGATGAACAGCGGCGCGGAGGCCGTCGAGTCCGCGATCAAGTCGGTACGCAAGTGGGGCTACGAGGTCAAGGGCGTGCCCGCTGACCGCGCCGAGATCATCGTCTGCGCCAACAATTTCCACGGCCGCACTCTCGGCATCGTCGGATTCAGCACGGACCCGGACGCGCGCGGAGGATTCGGACCCTTCGCGCCCGGTTTTCGCGTGGTGCCCTTCGGCGACTTCGACGCATTCGCCGCCGCCATCAACGAGAATACCGTCGCCTTCCTGGTCGAGCCGATCCAGGGCGAGGCCGGCGTCGTCCTGCCACCCGCCGGCTACTTCGCCCGCGTGCGCGCACTCTGTACGGAACGCCAGGTCACGCTGATCCTCGACGAGATCCAGACCGGCCTGGGACGCACCGGCAAGCTCCTGGCCGAGGAGCACGAGGGCATCGAGGCCGACGTGACGTTGATCGGCAAGGCGCTCTCCGGCGGCTTCTATCCGGTCTCCGCCGTGCTCTCGAACACCGAGGTGCTCGGCGTGCTGCAACCGGGCCAGCACGGCAGCACCTTCGGCGGCAATCCGCTCGCCTGCGCCATCGCCCGCGCTGCGCTGCGGGTGCTGACCGAGGAAGGATTGATCGAGAATGCCGCCCGCGAAGGGGCGTACTTCAAGTCACGGCTCGAGGCGATCCGGAGCGGGGCGATCCGCGAGGTGCGCGGGCGTGGCCTCATGCTCGCGGTCGAGCTCAAGCCGGAGGCGGGCGGCGCACGGCTCTATTGCGAGCGTCTGCGCGAGCGCGGGCTCCTCGCCAAGGACACGCACGAAAATACCGTCCGCATCGCCCCGCCGCTCGTCATCACGCGCGACGAAGTCGACTGGGCCTGCGATGTCGTGGAGCGCGTCCTGGCAACGGGTTGAGCCTCGCGTCCCGGCGCTCAAGGCGCTTCGCCGAGCGCGAGCTCCGCGATGTCCAGGGCCGTCCGGTACGGCTCGCCGGCGTCCCGGTTGGTGAGGATCACGACCGTGAGCCGGCGTCGCGGAAAGCGCAGGATGACGTTGCGGAACCCGATGCTCTCGCCGGAATGCCAGAGCGACTCGCCGGTGCTGCGCCAGCCGAAGCCGTAGTCGACCGCCGGATCGTCGGTGGGCGTCGCGGGCGCAAACGCCGATCGCCGGGACTCCGCGCTGAGCAGCCGGTCGTCGTAGAGCGCGGCATCCCATTTCGCCAGGTCGTCGATCGACGAATAGATGCCGCCGTCGCCGAGCACCGCGCTGGTCTGGCTCTGGTCGGTCCGCGTCCAGGATCCCTGTGTCTCGCTGTAGCCGTACGCCCGCCGGCTGACCGTGGAAATCCCCTGTTCGTGCGCCACCGTGGCCGACATCCCGAGCGGCTCGAAGATCCGCTGGCGCAGGAAGTCGGCGAACGAGTGGCCCGATGCCCGCTCCACGACGAGCGCGAGCAGCGCATAGCCGCTGTTGCTGTAGCGATACGCGGTGCCCGGCGGGAAGTCAGTGCGGCCCTGGGTCTCCAGCAACGCCAGCACGTCCGCATCGTGGAGCTGAGCGGTCATCGAAGCCGGGATGACGTCCTCGTAGTCGATCAGGCCGGAGGTATGCGTGAGCAGCTGACGCAGCGTGACGGCATCCGCGGCCGGCGGCAGCGACGGCAGCCATTTCCGCGCGGGTTCGTCGAGACCGAGGCGTCCGTCCTCGGCGAGCAGCAGCACCGCCGCCGCGGTGAACTGTTTCGAAACCGACGCCAGGCGGAAGTTGGTCGCGGGCGTCACCGGCACGCGCTGCTCCAGGTCGGCAAATCCGTAAGCGCGCCGCGCCAGCGGCGCGCCGTCCTGCACCACGAGCACGGCGGCACCGGGGACCACGCCCTCATGGGCGCGCATCAGCGTGTCGATCCTGGCGTCCATACCACTGCTACCCAATGCGCAGCCGTCGAGAAGAGCGAGGATCGCGAGCGCAGGCCAGCAGACGCCGCGCGCGATCGCCGGTCCCGGCTTCAGGGGCAGCTCCCGACCCGGCTGAAGCGCAGGTCTTCGAAGTCATAGCTGAAATCGGCCTCCGGATCGACCTTGGCGAGTGTCAGCGTCGCCTCCCCGCCCTGCGGCGCCGGCAGGAAGTCGAGCCAGGCCTCAGTGTCGACGCTCGCATCGTCCCAGTCGATCAGCAGCCGCGGGCCGGCCCGCATCAGGTCGCCGGTCAGCTTCGGGGACTTTGCCGCGCGGAAGCTCACGCGTCCGGAACGCTCGCAGAGCGCGGCTTCGCCGAACCACGGGTCGAGGGGAGATTCTTAATTCTGGACTGCAGAAGTTTGGCTCCTAGTTCGTGGACTACCATCACGCGCGATCGAGGTCGAATGGGTTGGGCTTCGAGCACGTTTCGGGGATCTTGCACGACTGGAGTGCTCTTCGGCGCCGCATCGAACGGTTCGGTCCAACCCGTACGGCTGTCTGGGGGTACTACGGGTAGACTTTGCGAATGGGCCACGTGCAAACGCTAGTGACCGCGATTCAAGCCCGAAGCGGAGTCACCCGTCGTTGGCTCCTGCAAGGAGCAGCGGGCCTTGTGGCAGGGCGCGTATGCGCTTCGATCTTGACGAATGGCGATAGTCCCGTAGCAACGAACACCTCAGTCTTATATGGGCAGCGTACATTGCCGGTCGGCGTTCGCTCTCGTCAGATTGACAACACCAATGGTGCCACGCTGCATATTCTCGAAGCAGGCTTTGAATCGCCCAAGAGGCGATGTGTCGTGTTGTTGCATGGGTTTCCTGAGTTGGCGTACAGCTGGCG
>JBOHZL010000101.1:0-10505 GCA_050738495.1 Steroidobacteraceae bacterium
CGGCCGCCGTATTCGACTTCCCATTCCTGGATGACCGGTTCGTCGGCGGCGGGTGGGGCTGCCGTGGCGGCCTGGATGAATGCCGGCAGAAGTATCAAGGCAGCAGTGGTGAGCATTCGCATGGGTGTCACTCCTTTGGCGCGGGCGGCCGGTCCCAATGCGGGACTTTAGTCGCGCATCAGCTCGATATCCAAGCAGTGTGGCCCGCGCTGCGCCGGCAGGCTGGTTCCCTATGGGCCGCGGCCACGCGAGGTTCTCCGTGGACTATTTGTACTCACTGTATGATGCTCTGGTTAGCATCAATGTTCCGTCCGACAAGGCGCGGGCGGTCGTCGATGCGATGGAGCGCGACATGGGCACCACGCTGGCGACCAAGCAGGACCTCGAGTTCCTGAGGCGGGACACGGAGAACCGCTTTGCACTGGTGGATCAGCGATTCGACGCTTTGCAGTCATTCCTGGGGCAGAG
Organism: Steroidobacteraceae bacterium; assembly: GCA_050738495.1. Classification (GTDB taxonomy): domain Bacteria; phylum Pseudomonadota; class Gammaproteobacteria; order Steroidobacterales; family Steroidobacteraceae; genus SCUD01. The sequence continues at coordinate 469 of JBOHZL010000101.1, forward strand.
GATCGACGGAGTGGGGTCGCGATCGGATCAGAAGTTCGACTCCCTGGAATCGCGATTGGATCAGAAATTTGACTCTCTGGAATCGCGGTCGGATCAGAAGATTGACTCGCTCGAGTCGCGGTCGGATCAGAAGATTGACTCGCTCGAGTCGCGGCTAGAGCAGAAGATCGACGCGCTTTGCAGCGAGCTGACCCGGGACATCGCCGCCCTGGACCTGAAGATGACGATCAAGCTCGGATCGATGCTGTTTGTGGGCTTCGGCCTGATGATTGCCGCGCTGCGCTTCTGGGCCTGAAACCCCGATTCCGCGACCCGGCACCATGGTTGAGCTGCGCCGCGATCTGACGCTGACCCACGGTATCGCGATCGTCGTCGGCATCACGATCGGCACCGGCGTGTTCCTCAAGTCCGCGCCGATGGCCCAGGCGGTCGGTTCACCGCTGCTCGTGATGGCCGCCTGGGCGGTCGCGGGGCTGGTCGCGATCCTGGGTGCGCTCTGCTTCGCCGAGCTCGGCACGCTGATCCCGCGCGCGGGCGGCGAATACCAATACGTGCGCATTGCGTTCGGCGACCTGCCGGGATTCCTCTACGTCTGCATGAGCTTCATCATCGGGGCGGCAAGCCTCGCCGCCTATGGCGTCGCATTCGGGATCTTCCTGTCCGACATCGTGCTCTTGCCGGCGCCCTGGATCGAGCGCGATATCGGGCTGTTCGGCCAGACATTCGCCTGGCAATTCGGCCTGCGGCAGGTCATCGCCATCGCCGTCATCGCAATCTTCACCGCCGTGAACCTCGCGGGTGTCGCCGTCGGCGGCCGCGTGCAGACCTTTCTGACCTCGCTCAAAGTGCTATCGCTCGTGGCCCTGATCGGCGGCGTATTCCTGTTCACCGGCAGCGACACCGGCGCTGCGGCAACCGTTCAAGCAGCAAGCGAGACGCCCGCGGCACCGGCAGTCACGGCGAGCGCTTTCGGTTTCGCGCTGCTCTCGGCACTCTGGGCCTACAGCGGCTGGCAGTACCTGCCGATGACAGCAGCGGAAGTGCACGATCCCGACCGCAACGTGCCGCGCGCGGTCATCGGCGGCGGGCTCCTGATCGTCGCGCTATATCTCCTCGTGAACGCGGCCTACTTCTACGCGCTGCCATTCGAAGCGGTCGCGACTGCGAGCTCGACTGCGTTTCCGGAAGCGCCGGCAGTGGGTGCGCGCGCGGCCGAGACCTTCCTCGGGCCGCAGGCGCTCTCGATCGCCGCCGTCATCTTCCTGATCTCGACGGTGGGCGCGCTGAATGGCGTGCTGCTGACGCGCGCCCGCGTGCCTTACGCGGCCGCCCGCGACGGGCTGTTCTTCAAGCGCTTTGCGCGCCTGAGTCCGGGTGCGAACGTGCCCGCGGCATCGGTGGTCGTGCATGGCGTCCTCGCCGTGCTGCTGGCGATCAGCGGGACTTTCGACCAGCTCACCAACCTGGCGACGCTGATCTTCGTGCTGTTCTGGGCGCTGTCGGGCATCGCGCTCATGGTGCTGCGCCGCCGGATGGCGGATGCGCCGCGCCCGTATCGCGTGCCGCTCTATCCGCTGGTGCCATTGGCATTCGTGCTGATCATGACCGGGGTCATGGTGAGCACAATCGTCGAAAGCCCGGGCGAAGCCTTCGCATCCCTCGCTCTCCTCGCGCTGGGCCTGCCGTTGTTCCCGTTCTTCCGCCGCCGTCCTATAGGAAATCAGCCTCCCGGCTGACGGCCGGCGGGCTTTTGGGCCCTGCAAGATTCAGTGTCGATCCGGGCCGCCGCCATTCGACTAGTCAGGGCAAACAACGAGGAGAAAGCCCATGTCACGGACCAAGAGAGCGTCGCATTTTGCGGCGATGAAATCGGCCCTGATCACCCTGCTTGCCGCCTCAGTGGTTGTAGTCGCGATGCCCGGACCGGCCGATGCCCAGACACCCAACGCCACGCAGACTGCAGCGGCGCCGGCAAGGGCGGCGCCGTCGAAGAGCGGCCACGTCCAGGCGAACGGCGTCAAGTATTACTACGAGATCCACGGCCAGGGCGAGCCGCTCCTGCTGCTGCACGGCGGCCTCGGCTCGATCGACATGTTCGGGCCTGTACTGCCGAAGCTGGCCGAGAAGCGCCAGGTCATCGCCGTCGATCTGCACGGCCATGGGCGCACCCAGCTCGCCGGCCGCAAGATCAACCTGGTCGATATCGGTGACGACCTGGCAGTGATCCTGAAGGAGGTCGGCCAGGGGCAGGTCGACGTGCTCGGTTATTCGTTCGGCGCCGGTGCGGGCTTCCGGCTCGCGGTGCAGCACCCGGAATTGGTGCGGCGCCTTGCGCTGGTTTCGGGCGGGTTCTCGCAGGACGGCTTCTATCCCGAGATGCTGCCGATGCAGGCCTAGGTCGGCGCCGGCATGCTGGAACAGATGAAGCCGACGCCGATGTATCAGTCCTACGTCGCGGTCGCGCCGGATCCGAATGAGTTTCCAAAACTCCTCGACGCGATGGGCGAATTCATGCGCACGTCGTACAACTGGGCCGAGGACGTCAAGAAGCTCGCGATGCCGGTCATGCTGGTCTATGGCGACAGCGACATGTTTCGCCTCGAGCACGTCGTGGAGTTCTATCATCTGCTCGGCGGCGGCCAGAAGGACGCCGGCTGGCAGCGCGAGCACATGTCGCAGAACCGCCTCGCGATCCTGCCCGGCCTGACGCATTACGAAGTTTTCATGGCGCCGGCGATGGCAACGACCGTCATGCCGTTTCTCGATGACGAGATGGCAAAGCCGAGCTGGACAGGACAAGTGCAGCAGGGAGCGGCAAAACCCTGAAGTCCGCGGCCAAGACGTACGAAGGCGGCTGTCTCTGCGGCACGGTTCGCTACCGCGTAAGCGGCGAGCCGGAGGCACGCACAATCTGCCACTGCCGTTCCTGCCGGCGTGCGAACGGGGCGCCGTCGGTCGCCTGGGTCGTGTTCCGTTCTAATGAGTGCGAGCTGCTCGCCGGGGAGCCGGCGCGGTTCGGCTCGTCGCCGGGCGTCACGCGGACCTTCTGTGGCCATTGCGGTACGCCGCTTACCTATCAGAGTGAGTCGCGGGCGGAGTACATCGATGTGACGACCGCGACGCTCGATGATCCGGACGCTTACCCGCCGACCAAGGAGATCTGGACCGAGCACCGGATAGCCTGGGAGCCGACCAATGAGAAGATTCCGCAGTTCCCGCAGAGCAGCCTGATCAGGAAGGAGTAGGGCGCCGGATGCGCGCGGTCGTCTTTGACGGTCACTGCTACATCTGCAGCGGCTGGGTGCGGTTCATGAAAAAGCACCCAGTCGAGCCGCCGTTCGAGTTGTTGCCGATGCAATCCGGGCGCGGGCGCGCGCTGCTCATCGAGCACGGCATCGATCCCGAGGATCCGATGACGTTTCTCGTCCTGGATGGCGAGCAGGCGCTGACGGAGTCCGACGCCGCGATCCACATCATGACTGCAATGGGCGGGCTGTGGCGCTTGACGGCCGCCGGCCGGGTCCTGCCGAAGACCTGGCGCGACTGGCTCTATCGCGTGCTCGCGCGCAATCGCTACAAGTGGTTCGGGCGGCGGGAGACTTGCTACCTGCCCTAGTGCGGCAAACTCTACGGAGACTTCCCGGCCGCTGACTGTTCCAGCCGCTGGACCTTGTCGACACGCACGATCACGCGCCGGTGCTCGCGCAGGAAGCCGGGGCCGAGCCGCGCATAGTTGCCGTGGGAATCGATGCAGGCAATGGCGTCGAGCCGGATCATCCGCAAACCATTGCCGGTGTGCACGGCAATGTGATCGACGGTGACCGCGGCGGGCAGCGATGCGGCGGGGTTTGCTGCTGCGACCTTGACGCTGAAGGACCGCTCGTGAAATGCCCAGGCATGCGCGAGGTCCGCGAATGCCCAGACGGCGATGACTTCGTGGCCGAGGTCCTCCGCCAGGATCGTCGGCAAATGGAAGACACCGGGCCGGAATATCTCGCCGATCGCGACGAAGATCGCTTCCTTTGAGATCGCGATCGGAACGGCCACCAGCAGGTGGAGCGGCAACGTCCTCGCCCAGTTCAGCCGGTCTACCGGATACCGTCGCGCCAGCCAGCGGAGGAGCGGCATGAAGAACGCGCAGGCATGCCAGTCGACCAGCCGCGCCTTGAGCAGCCCGGGCCAGGGCACGAATTGGCCATGGTGAGCGAGCGCGATGCCGGCCTGCGCGGCGGTGAGCAGGGCGAGCGCGGTGCGGCGACGGCGATCGCGATGAGCAGCTGAGTTTAGGGTAGCGCGCGGGCCTGCATGACGACCTCCGGATGACTCGGTCCGGGAAGCCGCTATCGTGCATGCAGACGCTCCGCGACACGCCATGAGCCGGCCGAGACCGCGGCGATCCGGCCGCGCGCGTCGCGGCTGAAGCCGAGCAGGCGCTTGCCGTCGTCCCGGATGAACAGGTCACGCCGCAGCGGAATCCAGGTCTGGCCCCAGAGCGTCAGGCTGCCGTCGGGCCGGACCTCGACCGTGAAAAGCTCATCGTCCGCGTCCGGACAAGTGTGACAGGCGAAACTCGAGCGATACCGGCCGCGGTATTCCTGGAGCGATGACAGGCCTTCCTTCCGCGCTGCTGGCACGATGGGCTCTTCTCGCGGCGGATAGAGGCGGTCGAGCAGTGCATCCTTGACTGTGAAGCGCAGGTTGCTGCCCTCGCCGTGGTTGACGATGAAAAAGCCCGCGTCTTCCTCGGGCAGCACGACGAACAGCGCGGAGAAGCCGCCGATGTCCCCGCCGTGTTCGGCGATACACCGGCCGTTCACCCGATCCATCTGCATGCCGAGGCTCCAGCCGGGAAGTTCCGAATGAACGGTGGCCTGCTGCGTGTGCATCGATCGTGTCAGCTTTCCGGAGAGCAGTCGTCCGCTGGACCCCTTGCCCGCGGACAGATGGACCAGCAGCAGGCGGCCCATGTCCTCGGCAGTGGCGGCGATGGAAGAGGCCGGCGTACTGACGTACCACTCGAACGGCATTGCCCGGGCCCGGCCGTCCTCGACTTCATAAGGTGTCGCGACGCCCTGTTCGTCGCCACGTTTCGTCATCACCTGGGCGCACGGAAGCGGACGAGCCTGTCCTTCATGAATGCAGCCAGGTCCGGCCTGGCGACATCGTCGAACTGGCGTCCGGGCAGCTCGTCGAGTCCACCGGTGTGGCTCAGCAGATGACGCAGCGTCAGCGGCGGATAGCCCTGGGCGGGAACCTGGATCCGCTTCAGGTAGCGATTCACGTCCGTGTCGAGATTCACGCGGCCCTGGTCGACCAGTTGCAGCACCGCCATGGCGGTCACGATCTTGGTGATCGAGGCGATCGGCCAGACGGTGCGGGTGGGATCGACTTTCGTGCCACGCCCGAGGTCGGATACGCCATAGCCGCGCTGATAGACGATCCGGCCGTGCTGGAGGAACACGAATGCGGCGCCCGGCGCTCCCGAAGTCTTGAGCTCCGCTTCGATGATCGGATCGACCGTCGCCGCGACCGCGTCCGCAAGTCCGGTGTCGGTTGCGGCCGCCACGTTGCCGGCGAGCAGCGCCGACGCCATCCATGACCAGACCCGGATTTTTCGCATGCGCGACTCCTCACGCGGGAACGTAAGGAGACCGGATTGCGACTTCAAGAACGGGGTGACGAACCGGTACCGCGACGGGACGAATGGCCCGGCAGAGCAGCGGTTGCCGACACGACCTCGTGAGACTCAGATCCCAAACAGCTTCAGCAGGGAATCCATGATTCCTTCGAGCCCCCTGCCCGCGATGCCCGTCCTCTTGCCGAGATCCGGCACCTCTTCGTAGACGTAGAATCCGGGCCCGCCCGAAAACAGGTCGTCGAACAGGCTGTGCTTGCCGAACAGATAGGGCGGAAACGTCTCGCAGCGCGTCACGTTGTGCGCGAGATGGGCGCAGAAGCCGATGGTCGCCGATTGATCGATGCTGCGCCCGTTCCCGGCCTGCTCGATGCGGATGCCCCGGCATCCCTTGACCAGCAATGTCGCCGGTCCGTGAAAGACGAGATACCGGAGCTGGAAAGTCAGCCAGGCCGTGAGACTGCCCAGGCGCCAATGGCGGGTGATCCGCAGCGGCTGCCCGTGAGACTGGACGAGGCCGACCAGGTTGCTAGGCTGGAATGCCAGGGCGATACCCGCCGGCACGACGATCTGGCCGACCTCATTGAGGGGATCTTTCTTGTCGGAGATCACGATGGTTTCCGGCGATGACGAGCGGATGCGGGTCAGCGCGAACAGGCCCGAGGCGAGACTGCTGATCGGGTACTGCCAGTCGAGCAACCACTTCGTGTCTTTCTCGCTCTTGAGCGAGACGCTTTGCAGATACTCGGGATTGACGAGCAGCTCCTGGGTCTCGTCGATCGTGATCGCCCTGGAAATGCCGGACGCAGCGGCGCTCGCGGGATCCAGATTGGTGGAGTTCTGCAAGGCTGCAACGCTACCCGGGTCGGTGGCGAGAAGGGCGATGGGCGGCCGCCGGGCAGCGACCGGTGCCAGGACGAAGTAGAAGAAGGTCCTGATCAAGGGCGGAATGACGATGAGCGAGACCAGGATTCCGAGCGCCCAGGGAACGACATCGCGCAGCGGCTTGGTGACCTTGCGCAGCCAGTGGCTGTCGCGCCAAGCCTGGAGCGGCGCGACCTGCCGGTCGAGTTCTTCGAACCAGGGCTGTATCGGCAGACGGTCCACGGCGAACTCAGCGGGCTCGCCGGGCCTGCGGAGTTGCGCGATGAGCCGCATCTGCCGCTCGACAGACCGGGCCGCAGCCTGATTGCGGTCGAAGAGCGTTGCGTATTCGGACCTGAACCGGGTCAGCAACAGGCCTGGCCTCGACCAGGGAAGCTGCGCAGCGACCGGATGCGCGTCGATCACGATCCTCTGCCGCTGCTTGTTGGCCTGGAGCCGCTCATAGATCGCGCGGTGCTCCTGCTTCATTTGCACGAGCCGGCGGTTCGCCGCCTTGAGGCCCTCGGTCGCCTGTGCAACCAGCAGCAGCTTGTAGAGATATTCCCTTTGCTGCTGCAGCAGTTCCAGCCGGACCCGCGCGGACAGCGCGTCGAATGGGGCATTGACGATGCCCCATGCGCTCCTCTCCTGAAGCGTCGCGATCTCTTGTTCGATTTCGACCAGGCGGGCATTGAGCACCCGGGCCGGCGCCTGCCTGAGTTCCCTGGTGCTGCGGGTTATCCGGGCCGTTTCTGCGCCGGTGAAGTTCTCCAGTCGCTGCTTCGCCTGCTGAATTTCCGACAGCCGCGAAGCATTGGCGGCGTCCCGCCTGACTTCGTTGACGAGATACGTGCCCGCCGCGAGGACGACGACGATCAGCACGAACCAGATGGCGCGGGTCGCGATCCAGCGCCAGGCAGCCCTCAGGAGAATCACTCCGACACGCGCACGTCCGTGACGAAATAGCCGGTGTCGCCGAAACAGGAGAACGGGATCCACATGTGTTGCTCGTAATGCAGAGCCACGCGCCGGCCGACGCTGGTGTTGATCTTCCTGGCGACCGCATCGTCCGGAACCGTGAAGTAGAACTTCTCCGCGACGGTGCCCGGCATCGTCACCATCGCCATCTCGCCTTCCCAGGTCTTGCAGATCCAGCCCTTGCGCGAGAGTTTCTGCACATAGCCCGCGCGCTCACCGTCGGCGTAAGACCAGTTGAGCGTGAACCAGGTGAAGCCCACCAGCAGCACGATCGCGGCGAGAACGATGGTGACGAGGGTCTTGATCACGGCACTTCTCCCCGCCGGCGGCGGCTCCCTGCGGCGGATTATGCGCTCGATGCGCGCCTCGCTGCCGCGGCGGCAAAAACTCGAAAAACCGCGGCAAAGCTGCTAGAATTGCGGCCTGTGCAGAGTGGAGTTACGGCTCCAGCCAACCGACCTGATGGGCACGGTGGTTCCCCCTGCAAAGGGGCACACGGCCGAAAGGCAAACGTGAATTCCTGCGGGCTTGGCGCATCGCCGGGCCCGGCCCCGAAACTGCAATGTCGAGTTTGGCGGCCGTCGACGACGGCGGCCGGAAACCCCGCGCGTGGCGCGGCAGGGATGGCCGTACGGCGTGCCTGGAGAGGAGGTGTGCCTTGCCTGATTCGCCGTCTGACGAAGTCGCTCTGGTGATTCGAGCAGCCAGCTTTGCTGCCTATAAGCACCGCAACCACCGGCGCAAGAATGCCGAAGCGACACCCTACATCAATCATCCACTGGCGGTTGCGCAGGTATTGAGCGTGGAGGGTGCGGTGCATGATGCAGTGATCCTGGCTGCAGCGCTGTTGCACGACACGGTCGAGGATACCGAGACGACCTACGAAGAACTGACCGAGGCGTTCGGCACGCGCGTTTCCGAGATCGTGCGAGAAGTCAGCGACGACAAGCAACTGCCGAAAGATGTGCGAAAACTCCAGCAAATCGAGCATGCCGCCCGCGCTTCGCCTGCGGCGCAGCAGGTGAAGATTGCCGACAAGATCTGCAATCTCCGCGAGATTCTTGCGACCCCGCCTGCGAATTGGTCGGAAGCCCGCAAGCAGGAGTATTTCGACTGGGCGAAGGCGGTAGTGGACCAGGTCCGCGGTGCGAATCAGACCCTTGCGCGGAAATTCGACGAGGTATTCGACGCGCGGAAGCGGGTTTGTCGTGCGCGCTTTGCGGACATCGAGAAGTAACTCGCGCCGACAGCCGGTCGGGGCGCGCAGGGAGTATCCTTATCGTTCCCATTGCTAGGTAAGCAGAGCCACCCATGCTGGAGCTCATCATGGCACTCACCCTCACCTCGACTGCGTTCACGCACAACGGCTCCATTCCCAAGCTGTACACCTGCCAGGACAAGGACATCTCGCCGGCGCTCGCCTGGAGCGGCCTGCCGGAGGGCACGAAAAGCCTCGCCTTGATCGTCGACGATCCGGACGCGCCGGACCCGGCCAAGCCGCAGCGGGTGTGGGTGCACTGGGTGCTTTACAACATTCCGCCGAGTGCCAAAGGCCTGAAGGAAGCGGTGGAAACTGGCGATCTGCCGCCCGGCACGCGCGAGGGCAAGAACGACTGGAAGAACACCGGCTATGGCGGCCCCTGTCCGCCGATCGGCCGGCATCGTTACTTCCACAAGCTGTACGCACTCGACACAGTGCTTCCGGACCTGAAGCAACCGGCCAAGGCCGATCTGGAAAAGGCGATGGCCGGCCACGTGATCGAGAAAGTCGAGCTGATGGGCACTTACCAGAAGGAGTAGGCGCATGAGTCTCGACACCAAAGCCATCGCCACGAAGCTGAACCGGATCCTGGAACTCGAGCTGGCCGGCATGGTGCGCTACACGCACTACTCGCTGATGGCCTACGGCTACAACCGCATCCCAATCGTGAGCTGGTTGCGCGCCCAGGCGACCGAGTCGCTGGGTCATGCAACGCAGGCGGGCGAGCTTATCACGCAGCTCGGCGAGCATCCTTCGCTGGCGATCGGCCCGCTGCTCGAGACGCACAAGCACGACATCGGCGACATCCTGCGCGAGTCGATGCAGCATGAGCGCGACACGCTGACCCTTTATCACGAGCTCCTGAAGCTCGCGGAGGGGCAGTCGGTGATGATCGAGGAATACGCCCGCCAGATGATCTTCCAGGAAGAGCAGCATCTCGGCGAAGTCGACAAGATGCTCAGGAAGCCTGGCGACATCGGGAAATCCGGCGCCTAGCGAGCCCGCGCATGAGCGACCAGGATCTGGAATACGTCGGCTTCTGGCCGCGTGTCGGCGCCTCGATCATCGACACGATCCTGGTGCTGATCGTCTGCGTGCCGCTCGTGCACATGGTCTATGGCCCGCAGTACTGGCTCACGCAGGAGATTTCCCTCATCTACGGCCCGGCGGATTTCCTGATCAACTGGGTGCTGCCGGCGATCGCGGTCATCCTGTTCTGGATTTACCGGCAGGCGGTGAAGTTCGGCTGACTGGATTGGTGCCGGGTCGCAAGTTCGCAATCTACAGTGAGCCGTAGAT
>JBOHZL010000102.1:0-10270 GCA_050738495.1 Steroidobacteraceae bacterium
TCCACGAACTGCTCGCGCGCCTCGCTGCTCGTGATGCGCTGTTCGACGCCAGCGCGCGCCATCTGCAGCTGCAGGTAGCTGCCCTCCAGCTCGGGAAACTGTTTCACGGCTTCCGCAGCGCTGATAGACGCATTGCGGAACATATCGGCCATCCTGAAACGCCGGTCCAGGAACTCCTTCGTCTCAAGAATCCATGTATTGCGGTGGACGCCGAGCTCGTCGCGGCCGACTTCGCGTCCTGACGGGTCGAGCCTCGGCGCAATGACAGTGACCGGCTCGCGGCCAACGGCGCGCAGGCCGACCTCGTCGCCCACACCGGGCGTGCTCAGGGATTGCCGCACCGCCCGCTCCAGATCCACGCCCCAGATCTCCTGGTCGCCGCGTTCGGTCTCGATGCGGACGTAATAGGACATCGGCTGCGCGGGCTTGTGTTGATAGGGCGCAGGCCCGTGGTCGACCAAGCGGCCGACGATCAGCTCGCCTTGCTCCGCCGGCTTCGCGGGCGCACGACCTGCCTTGGTGTTGGGCCGCCCGGCGGGGGCGCCGCGACCTGGCGCATTAGCCCCGGATTCGGCCGTGCGGCGTCGAGCGATTGCGCGCACGAGACGTTCCTGCTCGAGCGCGGTCGGCGTGTAGCCCGCCACCTCGAGTCCGGCGAGGCGCGCCGCGAACCAGGCCTCCTTCTTGAAGAAATCGGTCCCCGTCACCGTCACCTTGCCGACCGAGCGCGCCTGCGCGATTGCCACCATGCTCTGGATGACGATGGCGTTCTCCGAACGTGTCGTGACGCGGTTGCCATGATCCGTGAAGGCCTCGGCGCCGTCGGGGAAGAAGAAGTTGTTGCCGATCTGAATGAATCGCTCCCGGACCATGTCCGGAACTTGCTTCGTGCGCATGTCTTCGCCTGCCGCCATGGCCGGTTTGCCGCGAGCCGCGCGTTCAGCCTTCGGCGCGGATTCAACGCGCAGCGATCCGCCGCCGGCGTGCGGCTTCTCAGCCTCGAAGAGGATCGTGTTGGCGCCCGCCTCGCTCGCGGGCGGCGTTGTTTTCGGCGCTTCGCGCTTCGCTTTCGCGGCTTCGAGGGATTGCTTCCCGGACTTGTCGGAATCTGTCATCCGGTCTCCTAACGCTCGCGGAGCGCGTTGATGAAGCTGTCGACCGCCACGTCGAGTTCCTCTTTCGTAAAGCGCTCGCCTTCGGCTTTCTCGGGCAGCTCAACCTTATCGAAGTCGATGTCGAAATCCTCCAGCGTCAATTGTTCGATGTGCTCGAAGTCCTCCGCGGTCGTGTCGCGCCGGCGTGGCGCAGGTCGGGCGACGCTCGGCGCTTCGGCTGCCGTCACGGGCGCGGCTGCAGCCGGGGCCGGGCGTGCTGAGACGTGCGCGGTTGTCGCGCGCCCAGGCGGGGGCAGAAGCCGCCGGCTGAAGAACGGATCTTCGAAGTAGCGGTTCTTCCAGGCGAGGATTGGCCGCGACCCTTCGTACAGAAGAAGCTCCCGGTCGCGGCCGAGCTCCTTGACTTCCTGCGGCAGGAGAAGCGGCCGCCTTTGCTCGCTCACGCTGACGTTACCGCGGCTCGTCCCCTTCATCGCGAATGGCATCGCCCGCGGCCGTGACAGGCTCCTGACGTGCACGGTCGTGTACCCGAGCTCTTGGGAGATCTCGCTCGCCTCGGCATGGTCTTTGGGCGCGTACAGCACGCGCGCCGCCAAGCTCTTCATCATCGTGTCGGCGCCATTCGGGCCGTAGACCTCACGCAACTGCGAGTACGCCTGGATTACCAGCAAGACGCGCACGTTGTAGCCCGGCAGGTAGGAGATCGCGTGCGCGAGGATCGGGATCTTGCCGGGCGCGGTCGTTTCATCGAGCAGGCATAAGAGCTGGTACCTCAGTGCCGAGTTGTGTTCAGGAAGCTCCCGCGTCTGCATCGCGATCGCGAGCTCGATGAAAAGATTCAGGAGCGGCCGCAGGAGCGGCAGATCACCAGGCTGGATGCCAATGTAGATCGAGATTGGCCGCTTGCGAAGGTCCCGGAAGTCGAAATCGTTCCGCGAGGTTGCCGCGTCAATGAGGGGATTCGCCCAGAGGTCGAGCCGACTCGTGAACGTCTTTCGGATAGACGAGGCTGTGACGGGCGCGAGATCCATGATGTCCGAGATCGCGCGCACGCATTGGGAGGACAGTGGGAACTTCCCGCTCTGCCGGCCGCCGATGACGCGTTTCCAGTGCGCGCTGAACCCTTCCGCATCGCTCGCCATGCCCTGGCGCAGCACTTCGCCGAGCGTGGCGGGTAACGATGGCGTCTCCAGCACGTAAAGCGCCATCCCGAGGAACAACCCGCGGCCACCGGCGGTCCAGAACGGGTCCGTGCCCGGCACCTCCGGAAACAGGATCGCACCGATGCGCTGGACGTCGGTGATCCGCAGGTTTGGATCGGCCGAGACATAGGAGAGCGGATTCGAGCAGGCCGTGTTGCCGGCGGGATCGAGCGGGTTAAAGAGATGGCACTCCTGGTCCATCCTCGCGCGCCAGCCTGCCGTCAGGTGCCAGTTCTCGAGCTTCACGTCCTGGCAGATAAGCGAGCCCTCCCACAGCAGCGCATTCGGCACGACGATCGCCGTGCCTTTGTCAGCGCGCGGCGGCGCCGAGACAATCGCGCCCTGCTGGCCGCCCAGGATGAGATAGCGCCGCCCGAAGCGGCCGAGGAAGATCCCCTGCCGGGCAAAAAGTCCGGCGCGGGCGATCTCACGCCGTGTCGCGAAGCGGGCATTGCCGTGCAGCGAACGCGCCTTCGGCAGGAGCGCAATGAACGCGACAGCGCCGACCGCGACGGCTGCCATCGCCGAAGAGGCCGCGAGCCGCTGCCGTAAGTCCTCCCGGTGCCCGTAGTAGTAGGCGTACCGGAGGACTGTAAGCGGACTCGCCTCGCGCGGGTCGGCACTCACCCACCAGAGGAATAAATAGCCGGCGAGATACTGCGCGAGCATGAGCCCGGCCACCGTACCGAGCACGATTTTTCCCGCGGTCCCGAACCGCGAGCGACTAGCCGGCCGCTGCCAGGGTGCGACGCCTGCGCGCAGGGTCATACCACACCTCCTTGATGCAGCGTTCGCGGTGTTCGACGCCGAACTGCACGACAACGTCAATTAGGAGATACAAGAGGTTCCTGATCTCCTCGCGCGCGAGTTCCTGGCCCGCGCGGCTCTGCTTGACCAGCAGCACCAGCTGCTCGAGCGCTAGCTCGGCGCTCGCCGCGTGAATGCTCGTGATCGAGCCCGGATGGCCGCTGTTGACGTTCCGCAGGTAATCGAAAGCTTCCTCACCACGCAGTTCCGCGAGCAGGATCCGGTCGGGTTTCATACGGAGGCAACACTCGAGGAGCTGCCGGGGCGTCACGCGCGCGAGACCCTGATCGTCCTTGGAATAGAAGAGCCGCACGTGATTGGGATGCTGATCGAGCACGAGCTCTCGCGCATCCTCTATCGTGATCAGCCGCTCGTCCCCCGCGATCTCGCGAATGAGCGCCTTGGTAAACGTCGTCTTGCCGGATCCCGTGGGCCCCGAAACCAGGATGTTCTTGCGCGAGGTCACGGCGAGGCGCATGAACGCGCGATAGTCCCGGGCCTGAAGGAGTTTCAGGAGCGCCTCCTCAGTGTCATCTGGCGCCTCCGAGGCGCGGCGCGTCGTGCGGAATACTCCGCGCTCGACGAGCTGATCGAGCGTCCACACCTCGTTCGCAGGCCGGCGGATCGTGATCGCGACCGTCCCGGGCGTCGTCGCCGGAGGCAGCACGAGCTGAATGCGCTCGCCGCCGGGGAGCGCCGCGGACAGCAACGGCGATTCGGCGTCGATCCGCTGCCGTGTGGAGTTTGCGACCAGCTTCGCGAGACTCAGGCACCACGCGTAGCTAGCAAACGTCAGCGGTACGCAGTGCCATCCCGCGAGTGTCTCGACATAGGCCTCGCCCGGCCGGTTGATGCAAAGCTCGGTGACATTGCGGTCGACCAGGATCGGCCGGAGCGCGCGGAGCGTCAGATCGAGAGCGGACGACTCGGCGACGACCGGCGGTGCACTTAGCGTCACCGCCCCATCCCCGGTCTCATCCCCGGCAGCCTCACTCGCGGGCGATCGCGACGGGCTTGAGCTCATATACGCTCCGGAAGTCCAGGTCCCGCGCGACGAGCACCTGGATGCGATCACCTTGGGGTTTCACGACGGTCGGCGGGATGCCGATGGTCGACTTCAGGACCTCGGTCATCACCTGGCTCGAGATGGAAGGGTTCACGATGAGCGTGTCGCCCTCCTCGCGCTGTGACTGAACGCCCGCCTGCACGGCGCCATCGATCACGCTCACGAGGATCGCCGCGCCGAACCGCTCAAAGAAGTGGCGGTTGACCTTTCCCGGTAGCCCGGCGCGGCCAAGCTCGTCCGTGCCCGGAGACACGAGCGGCACGACGACGCCCTTGGGTGTCCTCGCCTCCGTCCACAGCACAAAGATGCGCGCCGAGCCCGCCCGCACCTGGCCGCGCGTTTCCCCGACGAGCTTGGTACCGCGTTCGAGCAGGACCACGGACCCGTCGGCGCCAAATGAATCCGTCGCAAGCACGCAGGTCGTCATGCCCGACAAGCTGCTGTCGATCGCGGTCTCGAGCGTACAATCGAGGAATGCTCCCTTCGGCAGCAACAACTGCTGCGTGGGCAGCACCCGCGCGCTGACCGCTTCCGTCACCGTCGGCTGCAGCAACGCCGCGAGATCGCCGCCCGAAGCCGGGCCCACACCGGCCTGTGCACCGGCTGCCGCCGCACCGCTCCGGCCCGGCCCGGCGAATGCAGGACCGGCCAGCCGTCGCTCGAGCCGCAGTTCCGCGGGCGTCTTCCCGGCCGGGCCGGCTACCGGGCCCAGGTTCGCCGTGGTTGCCTGTGCCGGACGCCGCCAGGCCTCAAGAATGTCGGCCGGAGGTTCATCCGGCGGCGGGCCCAAAAGCGCCCGGAGTCTCATGGCCGGCGGGTCGACGCGGCCCAATGGCGGCAAGGCCATCTCGCCCTTGGCCTTATCCTGGGCCGAGCTCTGGGTCGCAGCTCGCTCGCGGTTCTCGCTCCCTAGCGACTGCATGTAGTACCAGCCGAGCAGGCCGAGTGCCGCCGTCCCGAGGAAGCCCATGACTAGGACATTCGTGACGCGCGACTGTAGCGGAGGCGGCCGCTGGACCGCGCTCTCGCCACGCTCACCGGCGATATGCCCTTCATAAAGCTCGTCGGGCCCGCTCTCGACCTCGCCGGCGTCGGTTGGTCCTTCCTGCGGCTTCTGGCCGCCGCGAAACCGCTTCAAAAGTCTCACGGTTGCGGCGCCTTCGATTCGCGCTCGACGTGCGGGGAAACCGTGCCAGATGCCAGCGGCGTGCCGCTCCCGCTATAGCCCCGATTCACGATGCAGCCCGTGAGCCGCCCGCGGCGCAGGATCAGCTTCGGCGCCAGGCGATGGACCACCACGTCGCCCCCGTCCACGGAGAAGTTCAGAAGCGACTCCGAGCCATCTTCATTCCGTACGAAGATCGCCGGCAGCTCTGCGCCGTCGGCGAATGTCAGGCGCGTGTGCACCCCGTCATCCGACGCCGCAGCGGGCCGGAGCGACCGGTGTCCGCAGAACCAGTAGTCGCTGTTCAGTGGCCGGGCTGCCTTTGCGGCCGCCAGCTCCCGTCCGACGGCCTCCGCCGCACTGGCCCCTCTCGCGCCGTCCGGGTAGGCGAAGCGCACCGCGTAGATCAGTTCGTCCGAAGCGCGGTTGGGGCGGCGTGCCTCCGCCGAATAGTCGAAGCGGTAGGCGCGGCGGTCTGTGTAGACGACGAGGTTGGTCGCGACGATCGCCGCCCGCGGCTTCACCAGCACCGCGTTGGCGTGCGCGTCGATCGTCACGCCCTCGAGGTCCCCGCCCCCGGCGCCGACGAAGGCCTCGCCCTCCTCGAAGATGAGCTCGATGGCGTAGCCCACGAACCCGTAGAGCCGGTAGACCTGATCTGCCTCGTACGTAGCATTGCGGATGCGGACGTCGGTCTGCCCCCGCACGGGCAGTGTCTCGGCCTGCGCCGCACCGGCGGCGAGGAGCATGAGCACCCAGGCGGGCGGCGACGAGCCGCGAACCCTCATGGCAGCCTGCTCGCCGCAGCGTCCGGCGGCAGCGTTTCCGGCTCGCTCCGAAACTCGACAATCTTGAAGCCGAGCGGATTCCAGCGCCGGATGCCCGCGTCGTTCGACGGGTCGCCGTAGACATACTGGACCGTGGCGATCCAGTGCGTGATCTCATCGCTCGCGTTCGCCGACGTGCGGCGCAGCTTGGTGTAGCGCACCTGCGCCAGATCCTCGACGCCGTTCGCGCGCTCGAAGAAGCTGACCGCGCTCACCTGCACCCGCACTGATGAACCGTCCTTGTGGACATTGAGAGGGGACGCCGGATTGGCGCGGTCCCAGAGCGTTCGCCACGCCTGGTTACGGGCCGCTGCATGGAACGCCGCGCACTCTTCGTAGTCGCTTTCTGCGGTCGCGAACGTGAAGCGCTCGCAGACGGTGACGTAGTGGGTGAGAAAATAGCGCGCGACGAGTTCAGGCATCTCGGCGCGCCCCGCAAGCGCGGGCACGACGTCGACGACGCCCGTGGCGTTGTCCACGCGGATGACGAAAGGCTCGACGCGCTTTAATGGCATCAGGATCACGAGCGCGAAGATCGCGAGTGCGGCAAGACCGCACGCGCCGGCCGCGATCCACCACGCGCGGCGGGCGCTTCGTGCCTCGAGCGCCGCGCGGTCGGCGTCCCAGGACGCCGCCTCCTCGAAGTAGCGCTCGAGTGCATCGTCTCGGCTCACGGCGCGGCCTGCTCCACCTTCGCCGGGTTTTCAGGGACCGGTTCATCCGCCACCTTCCGCGCAGGCACGTTGATGGGCTCTAGCCGCCCCTCGCAGTTCACCCACCGGGCCTGCGTGCCGCAGCCCGCCGTTACCAGACCCGCCAGCAGCGCCCCGCAAACAATTCTCCGAACTCCCCAACTCACTGGCGCGCCTCGTACGCGATCGCATTCACACGCGGCCGACGCTCCCGCGGCAGGCGCAGACCCACAAGCGTCTGGCCCGCCTTGCGGCTCAAGTTGTCCCAGCGGCTGCGGTCGGTGTCGATAAAGGCGCCCCGCGAGAAGTCCTGGATCCGCCGCCCCGCGCCGCGCGCTGCGCCGAGTCCGTAACGCACGAGGCTCGACACTGCACCGAAGCTCGAGAGCGCGACGCCGCTTGCGAGGCCCTGCGCCATCGCCGGCACCTGCTTCATGACGAGGAAAGTCAGCGCCGCGGCCAGACACACCTTGAGTGCATGCGCGATCTCGATGGCGCCTCCCGCAGCCACGGCCGCCTCCGCGGCCGTGGAGATAACCTGCAACATGAACGCCGCCACCATGATTGTCAGTATTGTCAGGAACGCGTAGTTGCAGAGCTGAGCGAGCCAGGCCTCAAAAAACCGCTTGGTGCTCTCGAAGAAGAGTAGTGCCAGGAAGATTGGCCCGAGCGCAATGAGTACCGAGAGCGCAATCTTGCTCAGGGCCAGCAGGAACATCGCGTATACCGCCGTCAGTCCCACGATCACGTACACGGCGAATCCCGCCACGTAGAACGTGAACGAGTCATTGAAGAAGCCACCCTTGGCCAGCAGAAGCGAAGCGGCGTCATCGCCATCGAAGAGAATTTCATCGACGATGCCGACCGCATCTGGCGCGCCGATCACCCCGGCGACGAGCACCGCCGGCGCGCTGAAGAACGTGTCGACGATGACTTCATTGAAGAGCCAGAGCTGAAGCGACAGGCCGAGGATCAATGCCAACGTCACGAGCCGCCGCACGCCTTCGAGGAAGGTCTCCTCGATCTTGCCGGCGAGCTGCAGGTAGCCCCAGACGATGACGTAGAACACGCCGAGCGTGACGATTGCAGGCTCGAGCAGGTTTGCCAAAGCCGCGGTCTTGTCGGCGATGTAGGTGGCGAGGAGATTGTTCAGCCAGAGGCTGAACTCGGCGAAGAACCCCATCGGCCTTACTCCCCGTGCCGCGGATCAAGAGGCGCGGGTTCCCGCTCGAGCCCGACCGGCGGCGCAACTCGCAGCCGCAGGCGGTCTTCGAACGCCGCCGCGGTCTCCGCATTCACACAGTCCGGGGTCGCGCGCAGCGTCCCGGGATCCCTCCGGCAGCGCTCCATCTCTGCGTGGCGAAGCGCGGGATTCCCCCGGTACTCCTCCACCGTATGGCGCGCCTCATCGGGCGCGCGCGCGCAGGCCGTCAATTCGAGCAGACCCAGCACGCTGACACCCAGGATGCGCATGGACGCTTACTCGTTCAGGCCGAGCGCCGGCAGGCGGCGGAGCGAGCCGATGTTCGCGATGGCGAGCTCGCTCGCCCGCTGCCGGCGCGCAACCTCCTCTGCCTGGGCCGCCTGGTACAGGACCATCAGCTTGGTGTGTTCGTTCTGCAACATCGCCTGCTCCGCGCCGATGCGCGCCTGCAGGTCGAGTACGGCCTTCTGGTCTTCCGCGCCCGGGATCGCATTGATCAGGTCCTGTAGTGCTTCAAAGCGCTCGCTCGTTGCCTCGAGCGCCTGCCGGCTCGTCGCTTGCAGGAGTGCCGCGGACCGTCGCGCGGCCTCGAGCAGCTCGCGCTCCTGGTCCGAGATGTTCGCGAGCTGCTCAGGTGTCAGCACGGCATTGGCGTCGACCAAGGCGGCGAGCTGGCCGGCCAGCGCCGTGTAGTCGCCCGCTATGCCGTTCAGCGCCTGTTCCAGCGCCTGCCAGTCGGGGGGCAGGTAGTTGCGCACCGTTCCAGCGAGCAGCTCTTCCATCCCGCGCCCGCCGGTCATCGACTCGTACTGCCGATATGCCTGTTCCAGATGGCTACGCGCGGTCTCGACCTGCTCGATGAGTTGTGCGATCGCGCCCACGTCGACTACGGCCATCTGGGCCCGCGCCGGCGGAATTGCTCCCATCAGCACGAGAGCCGTGACAACCCCGAATGTATTTCGCAAGAGTTTCATCGCATTCCCTCCATTGATGAACGACAGGACTCGCATTTGATCAGGACGTCGACGCCATGAACTCCGGCAGCCAGCGCGCGGGATCGGGTCCGGTCTTCGCCATGATCCGGTGCAGCTCCTCGAGCGAGCTCGCGCGGCCCGAGATCACCTTGAGCTCCGTGTCGAAGCCCTTGAGATCGAGCTCGCAGACGACTGAATGGTGCCCCTGCTTGACCAGAAACCGCCGCGATCCGGGTTCGAGCTGCTCCTTGATAAGCTTGAATTCGCGCCCGGAGAGACCGAAGCCCTCGATGTACTCGGCCGCATTGGCGCCGGGGTTAGGGAAAAGGATCTTGGTCGGCGTCTGCTCGATGATTGTGCGGCTGATGCCGCTCTCGAGCACGTCGCTCGCGCTCTGTGTCGCAACCGCCATCACGGCATTGAGCTTGCGCCAGGTCTTGGGACCATCCTTCGCAAAGCTCTCGAAGGCGGGATCGGCTAGCAGCCTCCAGAACTCATCCATCCAGCAGACGAAACGCCGTCCGTCGAGGAGGCTGCGGATGACGTGGAAGAGATAGAGCGTGACCGGCGAGCGCGTAAGAACGTTGTCGAGAAAGTCCGTGACGTCGACACCGCAGAGCGCCGCCCCGGACAGCTGTCCCACGAGTGAGTCCTCCAGGTTGTCGAACACCCACGCGTAGTCGCCGCCCGTGCTCTCGCACCAGCGCGAGAGCCGCGCATGGACCCCTTCGGCGCGCGTCGCGTCCGTGAACTCAATGAGGCGTGATAGGCGCCGCGCCGACGGCTCGATCGCGAGCGTGCCAGTGAGGGCATGGTCGAGGTCCGCCTCCTCCCGCACGGAGAGCGGCGTGGATCGGCGGACCAGCGCTCGCAGCCAGACCTTCAGAAATTCGACGTTCTGTGCTGTGGGAGCAAGCTGCAGCGGGTTGAACTCCGTCGGCACGCCGTTACGAAGCGGCAGATAAGTGCCACCTAGCGCCCGCACGAGGATCTCGAGGCCGCGGTCCTTGTCGAAAATCACCTGCGTCGCGCCCTGGCGCGAGAGCATGGCGGCCAGGAAACCGATCAACACCGACTTGCCGCAGCCGGTCGGTCCGCAGATAAAGGTGTGCCCAGTGTCCTTGCGGCTGCCACCGTCCGGATCACGCGGGTCACTCGCGTGCAGCGAAAAGTGGTACGGCGAACGCGCGCTCGTGATGAGGAGTGCCAATGCGTCGC
>JBOHZL010000103.1:0-10200 GCA_050738495.1 Steroidobacteraceae bacterium
GTCTGGGCCGACGCGCCGCATGCGAACAGGACGGCAAGCAGGCACCAGGCAGTCGCCGGCGGAACGTTCCGATCGCAGATCATGGACATTGCAGCATTGACTACCCGAACCGACTGTCGCCATTGGCGCGGCCCGCGTAAATAGTACTAACGTAGGAGGTCGGACGCTGTCGCAGGCGATACTGTCGTGCTGGAGGCGGCTTGCACGAGCGCAACATCCTGATTACCGGAGCGGGCAGCGGCATCGGCGCTGGGCTCGCGACCCACCTGGCCGAGGCCGGGCATCGCGTCGTGGTCACCGATCTCGACGGCGCGGCGGCGGCTGCTGTCGGACAGGAGATCGATGCCGCGGGAGGGCGGGCGCACGCCGCAAGACTCGATGTGACGGATGCGGTCGCGGTTGGGACGTTGTTCGCCGATCCGGTCACCGGCCCGGTGGATGTCATCATCAACAATGCGGGGCTTCAGCACGTGGGCCGGCTCGAGGAGTTCGATCCGGCGCGCTGGCAACTGCTGGTCAACGTGATGCTGATCGGCGCCGCCAACACGATGCGTGCTGCATTGCCGGGAATGCGTGCGCGCAAGCACGGCCGCATCGTCAACATCGGCTCGATCCACTCGCTGGTCGCGTCGCCCTACAAGAGCGCGTATATCGCAGCCAAGCACGGGCTGATCGGACTGTCGAAAACCGTCGCGCTGGAAAACGGCGACGTGGACATCACCGTCAATACGATCTGCCCGGCCTACGTGCGCACGCCGCTGGTCGATCGCCAGATCGCGCATCAGGCCGCGGAGCACGGGCTGCCCGAGGAACGCGTGATCAACGAAATCATGCTGAAGCCGATGCCGAAGAAGGCCTTCATCACGATCGACGAAATCGCCGCCGCGGTCGACTATTTCCTCAGCGACGCCGCAAGGAACGTCACCGCCCAGGCGCTCGCGCTCGACGGCGGCTGGACGGCTCAGTAGATGCCGGATTGCGGGTCCCATGATCCCGCAGCATCAAAACCGCTCGCGGTACTCCGCCGGCGTGATGCCGACGAAGGACTGGAAGCTCCGGCGCAGCGCCTGCTCGTCGGCGAAGCCGCAGTCGCGCGCGACCTGCTTGAGGCGGGACGCTCCCTCCTCGATCCGCCGGCGCGCCTGCTCCACGCGCAGCCGGCGCACGTAGGCGGCAGGGCTCGCTCCGAGCCGCGTGACGAATAGCCGCGCCAGGTGTCGCGGGCTCATGTTCATGCGTCGCGCCAGGCTCTCGACCGACAGGTCCTCGCCCGGATGATCGAGCATCCACAGCTCGAGCTCGCCGAACAGGTCGTCGCGCTTCTGTGCCGCGAGATGGCGACTGAACTGCGACTGACCGCCGGGGCGTTTCAGGTACAGCACGAGTTCCTGTGCGACCGCGAGCGCGGTCGCCTTGCCGTGGTCCTGCTCGACCAGCGCGAGGGCGAGATCCATGCCGGCGGTGACGCCGGCGGATGTATAGACATTGCCCGAGCGCACGTACAGCGCGTCGCGGTCGATCCGCGCCCGCGGCGCGAGCTTCTCCAGCCGGTCGAAATAACCCCAGTGGGTCGTCGCCGCGCGGCCGTCGAGCACGCCCGCGGCTGCGAGCAGCATCGCGCCATTGCAGATCGAGCCGAGCCGCTGCACGCGCGCGGCCTGCGCGGCGATCCAGCGCAACAGTTTCCGATCCTGCATGGCCGCCTCGAAGCCGATGCCGCCGGCGACCAGCAGCGTGTCGGCCCGCGGCGCATCGGCATAGCGATGCGTGGCAAGCAGCCGCAGCCCATTCGAGACTTCGAGCGGGCCCCGGCGCGCGGCGACGAGCTCGATGCGATAGGCGGGCGTGCGCCGGCCCCGATGATCCGCGAGCCAGCGCGAAGTGCGCGAGAAGACCTCGAGCGGACCGGTGATGTCTAGCACCTGGGCCTGCGGAAAGCCCAGCATCATGACGCGATGGGTCCCAGCTGCGGCTTTTCGTGGCGAGGGCGGTTTCATGGCTGCGACGACGATACGGCAGCAAGGGGCTTGCCGCCGCAGTATGGCAGGAAATGATGCCTACTGGTCCGATCTGCCATCGCCACGGAGCGCAGGATGTCGTGGCAAGGAGGTGGGCCATGAAACGCAGAAGCTTTATCGGTACGACGCTCGCAGCCTCGATCGCGCTGTTCGGTGCCGGCCGCGCCGGCGCCGCAGAGAGCTCCCGGAATCCGTTGCCGCGTCGCAAGCACGTCCGCGTCGCCTTCATGCTGGGCGACGGCGCCAACGTGATCGACACCGCCGGTCCCTGGGAAGTGTTCCAGGACGTCATGCTCCACGAGGGCGGGCACGATCATCCGTTCGAGCTCTACACGGTCGCGCCCACGAACCAGATCCTGAAGATGACCGGCGGCCTCAAGGTGCAGCCGCACTTCAGCATCGACAAGGCGCCGCAGCCGAATGTCATCGTCGTGCCCGCGCACAAGTCGACCGGGGAATCCCGCGCCTGGCTGGCGCAAGCGAGCGCCGGCACCGACGTGACCATGTCGGTCTGCACCGGCGCCTTCCAGCTCGCTCGCGCGGGCCTCCTGAAGGGGATTCCCGCGACTACGCATCACGAGTTCTTCGACAGCTTCACGAAGGAGTTCCCGGACATCGAACTCCGGCGCGGCCTGCGCTTCGTCGACAGCGGCCGCATCGCGACGGCCGGCGGCTTGACCTCCGGCATCGACATGGCGCTGCACGTCGTCTCGCGCTACTTCGGCGCCGAAGTCGCGCAGGCGACCGCCGATTACATGGAGTACACGAGCGACGCCTGGAAGGCCTGAGCCGGCAGGCGTCCCGGCGCCTGCGTTAGGGTGACGCAATGCCGATGAATCCCGGCCTGGTGCTCGCCTGGAGCCTGATGTCCGGCGCGGATGCGGCCGACCCTGCCTTGCTGTGCCACGCCGGAGCCTATCGGCTGGAAGACGGGACGCAAATCGACGTCGTGCCGGGCGACCCGGGGAAGCTTCGCTGGCGAATGTTCGACGGACGCAGCGGATTGCTCACGGGCAAACCGGACGGCGAGTGGACGAGCACGCTCGGATGGACCGGCCGTCCCGACGGAATCGTCGTGCGATTCGGCGCCTGCGCGGACAGCCGCATGGCATTCGGAGCGCGCGCCGGACGGAAACTCGCCTTCGACATCCTCGAGACGAAGTTCGAGGGTGCGGGCGAGACTCTGCGCGGCCGACTGGTGCTGCCGCAGGGTGCGGAGGCGGTGCCGGTCGCCGTGCTCGTGCACGGATCTGAATCCTACTCCGCAGTCGAGAGCAACCACCGGCAATACCTGTTGCCGGCCCATGGAATCGGGGCGTTCGTCTACGACAAGCGCGGCACGGGAAGATCGACCGGGAAGTACTCGCAGGATTTCCATCTGCTCGCTGCCGATGCGTCGGCGGCGCTCGGCGAAGCGCGTCGGCTAGCCGCCAAGCGTGCACGCAGTGTCGGCTTCGACGGCGGGAGCCAGGCCGGCTGGATCGCGCCGCTCGCGGCCGTGAACGGCGGAGCGGATTTCGTGGCGATCGGGTTTGGCCTGGCGGAGGGCCCGCTCGCCGAGGATCGCGAGCAAGTGATGCGCGACCTCGCCGCTGCCGGCCACGGTCCCGAGGTGCTGGCGAAGGCGCGGGAAGTGACCGACGCCACCGGCGCCATCATGGCGTCCGGATTCCAGCGCGGCTTCGACGAGCTCGACGCGGCGCGTGCGAAGTATGCGAAGGAGCCCTGGTGGGCCGCGATGCGCGGCGAGTTCACCGGCGAGTTGGCGGCACAGACGGGCGCCGCGCTGCGCGCCGCCGGAACGACCGACGGCTCCGGCACCACCTGGAACTACGACCCGATGCCGGCACTGCGCAAGCTCGAAGTACCGCTGCTGTGGGTGCTTGCGGGCGAGGACAACGAGGCGCCGATCGCAGAGACGCGCGCACGTCTCTCCGCGCTGGCCCGCCAGGGCAAGCCCATCACGCTCGCCGTTTTCCCCCGCACGGATCACGGCATCGTCGAGTTCGAAACCGACACGAAGGGAGCCCGCAAGGCCACGCGTTACGCCGACGGCTACTTCCGCATGCTCACCGACTGGCTCCGGACGCAGCGCCTCGATGGCCCGTATGGCGGGGCGAAGATCCTGTTCCCGCCGCAACGCGCGCGATCGGACTGACATTTGCCGCTATCCGGCCTCGATGACCGCGGTCGCCTCGATCTCGACCTTGGCGCGCGGTTCGAGGAGTGCTGCCACCACGATCACGGACATCGCCGGATAGTGGCGGCCGATCAATTCGCGATAGCTGATGCCGACGGCTTCCATCGCGGCGTTGTACTCGTCACGGCTGGTCACGTACCAGGTGAGCCGAACGAGTTGCTCGGGCCGCGCACCGGCGCAGGTGAGCACCGCGACGATGTTCGCGAGCGCCTGGCGGGCCTGCGCCGCGAAGTCGTCGCTGACGATGCGCTGCTCCGCGTCCCAGCCGATCTGCCCGGAAACGAATAGCTGCCGCCCTTCCGCGACGATGCCGTTCGCATAGCCGCGGGCTTGAGCCCAGCCCGGCGGCAGCAACACTTCCCGGGTCATTTCAGGAGCTCCCGGCCGATGACCAGCTTCTGTACTTCGCTCGCGCCTTCGTAGATCCGCAGGGCGCGGATCTCGCGATACAGGCGCTCGATGACCTCTCCGCGCACCAGGCCGCGGCCGCCGAACATCTGCAGCGCCCGGTCGATGACGGTCTGCGCATTCTCGGTCGCGGTCAGCTTCGCCATCGCGGCCGCCGCCGTGAACGGCTGCCCGCTGTCGCGGAGCCAGGCCGCGCGGTAGGTCAGGAGCTCCGCCGAGACGAGCGCGGTCGCCATCTCGGCCAGCGCCGTCTGCGTCAACTGGAAGTCCGCCAGCATGCGCCCGAACATGCCGCGCGAGCGCGTGTGATCGAGCGCCTCGTCGAGCGCGCGCCGGCCGAACCCGCAGGCCGCGGCCGCGACCGAGGTGCGAAACACGTCGAGCGTGCGCATCGCGATCCGGAAACCCTCGCCCTCCTCGCCGATCAGCCGCTCCGCGGGAATGCGGCAATCGCTGAACGTCAGGCGCGCCAGCGGATGCGGCGCCATCGCATCGATTCGCTCCGCGACCGCGAAGCCGCGGTCGCCCGGCTCGACCACGAATGCGCTGATTCCGTCGGCGGAGACACTGCCGTCGGAGCGGCGCTGGCCTGGCGCCGTGCGCGCGAACACGCAGTAGAAATCGGCGATGCCGCCATTCGATATCCAGGTCTTGGAGCCATTCAGCAGGTAAGCCTCGCCGTCCCGACGGGCGCTCGACTGCATTGCGGCGACATCCGAGCCCGCTTCCGGCTCCGACAGCGCAAATGCCGCGATCGCCGATCCGGCCGCGACGCGCGGCAGGTAAGCGGCGCGCAGGCGCTCACCGCCGGAGAGCGACAGGGGTGCGCTGCCCAGCCCCTGCATCGCGAATGCGAAGTCGGCCAGCCCGTCATGCGCTGCGAGCACCTGACGCAGCAGGCAGATCGAGCGCGCGTCGAAATCCTCGCTCGCGCCGCCATCCGCCGTGCGCAGGCAATGGCGCAGCAGCCCCGCCTTGCCGAGCCGCGTGACCAGCTCGCGGCAGCGCGCGTCCACTGCGGCGCGCTCGGACGGATGCACGCCGTCGGCGAGCGTGGCGGCGGCCCAGCGTCCCGCCTCCGTCACCAGCAGGCGGTGCCGCTCGTCGAAGAACGGCCACTGGAGACGGTCTTCGCGAATGGCCATCAGTCGCCCTCGAACAGCGGCTTGCGCTTTGCCGCGAAGGCCTCGTAGGCACGCCGGAAATCCTTGCTCTGCATCAATCCCGCCTGCGCGCGCGCCTCGGCGTCGAGCGCTTCGTTGACGCTCATGTTCCATTCCAGGTGCAGCATCTTCTTGGTCAGCGCATGCGCGAGCGTCGGGCCGCTCGCGAGTTCGCCCGCGAGCTTCATGGTTTCGGCCAGGAGCGACTCCTGCGCGACGATCCGGTTGTAGTAGCCGGTCCGCTCACCCTCGACGGCGTCGAATGCGCGTCCGGTATATAGGAGCTCCGCCGCCCGGCCCTGCCCGATCAGCCGCGGCAACAGCGCGCAGGCGCCCATGTCGCAGCCCGCAAGGCCGACGCGCACGAACAGGAAGGCCGTTTTCGCGGTCGGCGTCGCGATCCGGAAATCCGCGGCGAGCGCGAGCATCGCGCCGGCGCCGGCACAGACCCCGTCGATCGCCGCGATGATCGGCTGCGGACAGGCCCGCATGCAGCGGATCACGTCGCCGGTCATGCGCGTGAACTCGAGCAGGCCGGCCTCGTCCATCTTGGTCAGCGGCCCGATGATCCCGTGCACGTCGCCGCCGGAGCAGAAGTTGCCGCCGGCGCCGTCGATGACGACCACGCGCACGGTCGTGCACTCGCACAGCAGCCGGAACAGGTCGCGGAGCTCCGCGTAGGACTCGAAGGTCAGCGGGTTCTTCTTCTCCGGGCGATTCAGCGTCAGGTGGCCGATGCGATGCTCGACCCGCCAGAGGAAGTGCTGCGCCTGGTAGCCGGTCAGGTCCGGAACGGACGTCTTCATGCGTCGGCCTCCTCCAATGCCCGGACGTGGGTCTTGAGCCGCGCGAGCAATGCCGCCATCGCCGCCATCTCCCGTCCCGACAACTCCGCAAACGCCTCGATCACCCAGCGCTCGTGCTCCTGCGCCATGGCGGCGAACGCGCGGCGCCCGGCGGGCGTCAAGCGCACCAGCCAGGCACGCCGGTCGCCGGGGTGCGCGGTGCGCTCGACCAGGCCCTCGGTCTCCAGCATATCGGTGATGCCGGTCACGTTGCCGCCAGTCACCATCATGCGCTTCGAAAGCTCGCCCATCCTGAGTCCCTGCCGGGAGCGCTCGAGCTGGGCCATCAGGTCGAAGCGCGGCAGCGTCGTCCCAAAGCGCTCGTGCAACAGCCGCCGCGTGCGCGTCTCGACCAGCCGGTTGGTCGCGAGCATCCTGAGCCACAGCCGGATCGCGCCGTGATCGTCGCGCGCAGCGCGGGTCTCGGCATCCATTGCCGCTGCGGCCATCAGGTCACCTCGCCGCCGGCGACCGCGATGCTCTGCCCGTTCATGCTCCTGCTGCCCGGCAGGCAGAGCCAGACGACCGCGTTCGCGACTTCCTCCGGCTGCACCAGCCGCTGCTGCGGATTGAAGCTGACCAGGGACTCGCGCGCCTCAGACTCGCTGCGGGCCGTTTTCTCGCTGATCGCGCGTACCGCGTCCCGCACCACGCCGGTATCGGTGAAACCCGGGCAGACGGCATTCACCGTGATGCCGGTCCTGGCGACTTCGAGGGCGAGCGCCCGCGTCATGCCGATCACGCCGTGCTTGGCCGCGCAGTAGGCGGTGCAGTAGGCATAACCGCGCAGGCCCGCCGTGCTCGCGACATTGACGATGCGGCCCCAGTCCGCCGCCAGCATCGCCGGCATGGCCGCGCGCGTGCAGTGATAGGCGCCGTCCAGGTTGACGGCGAGGATCTCGCGCCAGAAATTCGCGTCGCTCCTGCCGATGGCCCGGCTCGCCGGCCGGCCCGCGTTGTTGACCAGGATCGAGACCTCGCCCGCCGCGGCGCGCGCCTCGGCGAAGGCTCGCTCGACCTGCGCGGCATCGGTCACGTCCGCCGTGACGGTCACCGTGGTGCCGGGCAGGGTGACGGCAGTCTCGGCGAGCTCGGACTCCGTGCGCGAGAGGATCGTCACGCGCGCGCCCTGCTCCGCGAGCGCCTGCGCGATCGCGGCGCCGATGCCGCGCCCGCCGCCGGTCACGAGCGCGTGCTGGCCTGCCAATGCCTGTGTCATTGCGTCCACCTCACACCGGTCCGGCCATCTGGGCCGCGCGCTCGAAGTTGCGTTCGAGCTGCCGCTTCGCCGATTCGTACTGCGGCGGCCACCATTGCCCGTGCCATTGCTGCTCGGCCGCGGCGCGCAGCGTCCATGATGGATCCGCCAGGTGCGGCCGGGCGAGCGCACAGAGATCGGCGCGCCCCGCCGCAATGATCGAATTGGCGTGATCGAATTCGTAGATGTTGCCGACCGCGATCGTCGGGATGCCGACCACGTTCCGGACCAGGTCGGAGAACGGCGTCTGCCACATGCGGCCGTAAACGGGTTTCTGCCAGGGCACGGTCTGGCCGCTCGACAGGTCGAGGAGGTCGGCGCCGCCGGCCTTCATCGCGCGCGCGATCTCGATCAGCTCGTCCTCGCCGAGACCGCCCTCGGCCCAGTCGCTGGAGGAAAGCCGCACCGACAGCGGTTTCTCGTCCGGCCAGGCCGCGCGCACCGCTGCCAGCACCTCGAGCGGGTAACGCAGTCGGCTCGCGACCGGGCCGCCGTATGCGTCGGTCCTGAGGTTGGTGAGCGGCGAGAGGAAGCTCGCGAGCAGATAGCCGTGCGCCATGTGCAGCTCGAGCATGTCGTAGCCCGCCTGGTCGGCGAAGCGCGCGCTGTGCACGAACTCTTCGAGCACGCGCTCCATGTCGGCGCGGCTCATCTCGCGCGGCGGCGCGCTGATGCCCTCCAGGTACGGCAGCGGCGAGGGCGCGATGGTTTCCCAGTTGCCCGAGGGCAGCGGATGGTCGTCGTCCTCCCAGCCGAGCTGGGTCGAGCCCTTGCGGCCCGAATGGCCGAGCTGCATGCAGAGCTTCGCGCGGCCGTGGCGGTGCGCGAATTCGGCGATTCGTTTCCAGGCATCGCGCTGCGCTTCGTTCCAGATGCCGGTGCATCCGGGCGAGATGCGGCCCTGCGCGGAGACACAGTTCATCTCGGTGAACACCAGTCCCGCGCCGCCGGTCGCGCGCGCGCCGAGATGCACGAAATGCCAGTCGTCCGGCATGCCGTCCACCGCCGAGTACTGCGCCATCGGCGACACCACGATGCGATTCTCGAGCGTGAGCCCGCGGACCCGGAACGGCAGGAACATCGGCGGCCGCGGCGTCGGCACGCCGGCCTGCCGGGCGAGGCGGCTTTCGACGTCGGCGACAAAGCCGGGATCACGCAGCTTCAGGCTGGCGTGGCCGATGCGCTGGCTGCCGGTCAGCAGGCTGTAGGTGAACTGCCAGTGCGGAAGTCGCGTGTAGCGCGCAACGTCCTCGAACCAGCGCGTGCGGTTGCGCGCCGCGCTCTGCAGCTTGAGCGCCTCGAGCGAGCGCTCCTCCTGGTAGGCGGCGAGCGCCGCCGGCACGTCGCCGGCGCCTGCGCTCCGCGCGACCAGCGCGATCGCGTCCTCCATCGCGAGCTTGGTGCCGGAGCCGATCGAGAAGTGCGCGGTGTGCGCGGCATCGCCGATCAGCACCAGCCGGTCGCGGTGCCAGCGCTTGCAGAGCACGCGCTGGAAGTTGAGCCAGGCGGAGCCGCGCAGATGCGCGGCATTGCTGATCAGCTCGTGGCCGTCCAGATATTTCGCGAACAAGCCCTCGCAGAACGAGATCGACTGCCGGTGATCCGCCCGGTCGAGGCCGTGCGCGAGCCAGGTTTCCTCGCGCGTCTCGACGATGACGGTCGACAGGGTCTTGCTGAACTGGTAGGCGTGGACCTGGAACCAGCCGTGCTCCGTCTCCTCGAAGGCGAAGGTGAATGCGGGCAATGGCCTGGCCGTACCCAGCCAGATGAAGCGGCATTCGCGCGTGTCGATGTCCGGCTCGAACACCGCCTCGTGGCGCTTGCGCGTGCGGCTGTTGACGCCATCGGCCGCGACCACCAGGTCGGCGTCGGCGAAGGCGCCGTCGTCCTCGACCTCGTGCTGGAAGTGGTGCTGGACGCCGAGCCCGGCGCCGCGCTCCTGGAGGATGTTGAGCAGGCGCTTGCGCTCGATGCCGCAGAACCCGTGGCCGCCGGTCGTGGTGGTCGTGCCGCGGTAGTGGACGTCGATGTCGTCCCAGTGATGGAAGCTGCCGGTGATCGCCGCATGGGAAGGCTCATCGGCGGCGCGGAAGCCTTCCATGGTGCGGTCCGAGAACACCACGCCCCAGCCGAAGGTGTCGTCGGGGCGGTTGCGCTCGTAGACCTCGACCCGAGTCCGCGGCAGGGCCTTGCGGAACAGGATGGCGGAATACAGGCCGGCGGGCCCGCCGCCCAGGCAGACGATCCGTTTCATGCGCGGCATCCCATGGCCGCTTCATTACAGGCCTGAATAGTTTAAATGTCAACT
>JBOHZL010000104.1:0-10156 GCA_050738495.1 Steroidobacteraceae bacterium
GGCCTGCACCGGGCGCTGGCGGCGCTCGGCGACCCCGAGCTTGCCAGGCCGCTCGAACGCTACGGCGAGCCGGAGCTGGCGGCAGGCGAACCGGCGATCCTGCGTCTGCGGCGGGAATACAATGCTGCACTCGATGCGATCGGGCCGGAGGGTGTGGGCCTGCTCCGGGAGTGGCCCGCGCGCAGCGCGGCGGCGAGCGCGGACCAGTTCAGCTATCGGGTGCGGGATCGCGAAGTACGCGGGCCGAACTACAGCGAATCGCTTTCGCACCTGAAGTTGCCGAAGATCGCGGCCCCGCGCTTCGCCGACTGGGGCGCGCAGCTCGCCTTCCTGATGACCGAGAACCTGCCCGGCTCGTATCCCTACACCGGCGGCATCTATCCATACCGGCGCGAGGACGAGGACCCGACGCGCATGTTCGCGGGCGAAGGCATGCCCGAGCGCACCAACCGGCGCTTCCACTACCTGGCCCGCGGCCACAAGTCGGCGCGGCTGTCGACTGCCTTCGACTCGACCACGCTCTACGGCGAGGATCCCGACGAGCGGCCCGACATTTACGGGCGGATCGGCAATTCCGGCGTGTCGATCGCGTCCCTCGACGACATGAAGCGGCTGTACTCCGGCTTCGACCTGTGCGCGCCCTCGACCTCGGTGTCGATGACGATCAATGGTCCGGCGCCGATGATCCTCGCGATGTTCATGAATACTGCCGTCGACCAGCAGGTCGAGCGCTACCTGCGCGAGGGCGGGAAATGGGAGGAGGCCGAGGCGAAGATCGCCAAGCTGTTCGCGGGCCGCGAGCGGCCGCGCTACCGCGGCGGGTTGCCGGCGGGCCACGACGGCTCGGGGCTCGGCCTGCTCGGCGTCAGCGGCGACCAGGTGGTCGACCGTGCGACTTACGAGCGGATCCGGGCCGATGCGCTGACGCGGGTTCGCGGCACGGTGCAGGCCGATATCCTGAAGGAGGACCAGGCCCAGAACACCTGCATCTTCTCGACCGAATTCGCGCTCAGGATGATGGGCGACGTGCAGCAGTTCTTCAACGACAACCGCGTCAGGAACTTTTATTCCGTCTCGATCTCGGGCTACCACATCGCGGAGGCGGGCGCGAACCCGGTTTCGCAGCTCGCATTTACGCTCGCCAACGGGTTCACGATCGTCGAGTACTACCTGTCGCGCGGGATGAAGATCGACGATTTCGCCCCGAACCTGTCGTTCTTCTTCTCGAACGGCATGGACCCGGAGTACGCGGTGATCGGCCGCGTCGCGCGCCGCATCTGGGCGCGGGCGATGCGCGAGCGCTACGGCGCATCCGCGCGCAGCCAGATGCTGAAGTACCACGTGCAGACCTCGGGCCGCTCGCTGCACGCGCGCGAGATACAGTTCAACGACATCCGCACCACGCTGCAGGCGATGTATGCGCTCTTCGACAGCTGCAACAGCCTGCACACCAACGCCTACGACGAGGCGATCACGACGCCGACCGAGGAGAGCGTGCGGCGCGCGGTCGCGATCCAGCTCATCATTGCGCGCGAACTCGGGCTCAACCAGAACCAGAATCCCTGGCAGGGCTCCTTCGCCCTCGAGCAGCTGACCGAGACGGTCGAGGAGGCGGTCTACGCCGAGTTCGAGAGCCTGTCCGAGCGCGGCGGCGTGCTCGGCGCGATGGAGACGATGTACCAGCGCGGCAAGATCCAGGAAGAGTCCCTCTATTACGAGCACAAGAAGCACGACGGCAGCCTGCCGATCGTCGGCGTCAACACTTTCCTGCCGGAGGAGGGCGGTCACGACGAGCTGCGCAACGCCGAGCTGATCCGCTCCACGGAGGAGGAGAAGCAGGCGCAGGTGACGGCGGTTCGCGCCTATAACGACGCGCACGCCGGCGTGCAGGACGCCGCGCTGCGCGCGCTCCAGGCGGCCGCCGCGGCCGGCGGAAACGTCTTCGCGGAACTGATGGAGACCGTGAAATCGACGTCGTTGGGACGGATTTCGCGCGCGCTCTACGCGGTCGGGGGACAGTACCGCCGCAACATGTAGAGGGGACGCTTCCCTTCAGGGACCCGCCCCTTTGCAGCTTTCTTCGCGATCGCGCCGCCCAATCGAGGCAGGCCGGAGACTTGCCGCCGCTACAGTGCCGCAATGCCCAGAATTGCACGTGCCGTGTTCCCCGGTTTGCCGCATCACGTCACACAGCGCGGAAATCACCGCGAGCGCGTGTTTTTTTCGAACGGCGACCACGAAAGCTATTTGAGCCTGCTGTGCGAGTACACGGTCAAGCATGACATCGAAGTGATCGCATATTGCCTGATGACGAATCATGTCCATCTCGTAGTGGTTCCCTCGAATGCGGCGGCGCTGCACCGGGCACTGAAACCGCTGCACGCGCGATACGCGCAGCGCGTCAACCGGATGCGGAACCAGAATGGGCATCTCTGGCAGGGCCGCTACTTCTCCTCGACGCTGGACGCGAAATTCGTGTCTGCCGCAATTCGCTATGTCGAGCTCAATCCGGTCCGGGCCGGGATGGTCGAGCGGGCCGAGGAATATGGATGGTCCAGCGCAGCGGCGCACTGTGGCTTGCGCGGCGACCGCGCACTGAGTCGGTCAGGTCGCTGGGCTGCAGGCTTGCCCTCGGTGCGCCAGTGGTCTGCGTGGCTTGCAATGGGTGACGACCCCGAGAAGCTGGATACCCTGAGGCTGCACGCCGGCAAGAATCTTCCGTGCGGAGACTCGAGCTTCATCGAATCCCTCGAAAGCTGCTGCGGAAGGAACCTGACTTTCAGACCCGCGGGTGGCCAGAGGAAGTCGAACGATGCGTGCAAGGGCGAACCGGCCGCGATTTCGTCTTCTGCATCGCACGTCACTGGCCGCAAAGTTGCAAAAGCACGGCGTCACGGCAGTGCTTGAAGGGAAGCGTCCCCTCTAAAGGAGCGGCTCGTCCAGCGCGGCAGCAATCCGCGCACGCGCGAGGTCCCGGAGCGCAGCTGCCGTGTCGCCGGCGCCGGCCGAGGGCGCGAGCTGTTCCAGCACTTCGACCTCGATCCGCCCCCAGCGCGGCAGCACGGTCTTCGACCGCAGCACCCGGCGCGAGCCCCGGATCACGACCGGTGCGATCGGCACGCCCGCACGCGCCGCGGCTGCGAAGGCGCCGCTGTGGAATCGCGCGAGCCCTGCTGCGTCGCTGAACGTTCCTTCCGGGAAAAAGGCGATTGCATGGCCCTGCTCGACCGCGCGCAGGATGCGCCGCGCGTCGCTCGCGCCCTGATGGCGATTGCGGCGTTCGACGAAATGGTGGCCGAGCCGGTGCAGCAGCAGTCCCACCAGCGGCAGCTGCGATGCTTCCTTCTTGATGACGAATCCGAAGCGCGGCGGCAGGCAGGCGAATAGCAGCGGCCCGTCGACGTAACTCGCGTGATTCGCGACGATGATGCAGGCGCCGGCGGGCAGGCGCTCGATGCCGCTGGTGCGCACCGGCAATCCGGCGAGCAGGAAAAAGGTCCGGCAGACCATGCGGGCGCAGGCCCGTCGCTGCGCCAGCGAGGGCAGCGCCAGGATCGGCAGAGCCGCGACCAGCACCAGCGGAACCGGCAGCAGCCAGACCCAGAAACCCCAGGCAATACGGAGCGGATTCCAGCTCATGGCGGGCAGCATCCCTGCCCGGGCGGGTACTGTGAACTGGTTCCGGTTATGTTAATGGTCATGGGGGTCTGTGAGGCGGGTCACGCTCGATCCGGACGGAGCCAAACCATACTGCGTTCGCATTCTGCTGCACCAGCCTGCCGCGCCGGATCCGGCGGCGGCACGACTGTCCGCAACGGGAAGCAAGGCAGGTCCATGAGCGCAGCAATGAAATCCTCGACCTCGGTGCGCGCGGCGACGCTTGCGACCGCAGCCGCCTCGAATGAAGCCGTGGAACCGGTGATCGTCCGCTTCCTCGACGCGGTCTGGATGGAACGCGGACTCTCGCCGAACACCCTCGCCGCCTACCGCGCCGACCTCACGGCCCTGTCCAGATGGCTGCACCAGCGCGGGACCGCGCTCGAGCGCACCGTTCGCAACGACCTGCTCGGATTCATCGCCTGGCGCGTCGAAACCGGCGCGAGGCCGCGCTCCACCGCGCGCCAGCTGTCGAGCTTCCGCCGGTTCTTCCGCTACCTGGTGCGCGAGGGCACGATCAAGGAAGACCCGACCGCCCAGATTGCGATGCCGAAGATCGGCCGCTCGCTGCCCCGGTCGTTGACCGAGGCCCAGGTCGAGGCGCTGCTCGCGGCGCCGCAGACCAGCGATCCGCTCGGCCACCGCGACCGCACCATGCTCGAAGTGCTGTATGCGACCGGGCTTCGCGTCTCGGAGCTGGTGAGCCTCAGGCACGGTCAGGTCAACCTGAACCAGGGCGTGCTGCGCATCGTCGGCAAAGGCAACCGCGAGCGCCTGATCCCGCTCGGCGAAGAGGCCGTGCGCTGGGTGAACGAATTCATGCGCGGCGCTCGTGGCGAGATCCTGCTCGACCGCCAGACCGATCACCTGTTCCCGACGCGACGCGGCGACCGCATGACGCGCCAGGCCTTCTGGCACATCATCAAGCGCTACGCGAAGAAGGGCGGGATCGAGAAAGACCTGTCGCCGCACACTTTGCGCCACGCTTTCGCGACCCACCTGCTGAACCACGGCGCGGACCTGCGCGTGGTGCAGATGCTGCTCGGCCACAGCGACCTTTCGACCACGCAGATCTACACGCACGTCGCGCGCGAGCGCATGAAAGAGCTGCACGCGCAGCACCATCCGCGCGGCTGATAGACTGGCGGGTCTGAACCGCGGCTTCGCGCCGCGGTCCAACGACCGGCCCACAGCATTCCGAGGCTTCGCGTGTCCAATCCGATCCGACGCACCCTGTTAGTTGCGGCAGCGCTGCTCGCACCGGCTTCGGCCACACCGGCCCCGCCTGCTGCCGGCCCGGAGCTGCGGGCCGAAATCGCGCGCCGGCTCGAGATCAAGGTCGAAGACGTCAATCCTTCGCCGATCGACGGCCTGTATGAAGTCCGCTCCGGCGCCGAGGTCGGCTATGTCTCGGTGGACGGACGCTTTTACGTGGACGGCGACGTGTTCGACATGAAGTCGAAGGACAACCTGACCGAGGCGCGGCGGCAAGCCGGCCGCATCGATCTGCTGGCGACGGTCAGCGACAAGGACGCCATCGTCTTCAGCCCGACCGGAGCGGTTCGCCACACGCTCACGGTTTTCACCGATATCGACTGCACCTATTGCCGGCGCATGCACCAGGACATCGCCGAGCTGAACCGACTCGGTATCCGGGTGCGCTACCTGATGTTCCCGCGCAATGGTCCGGGCACCGAGGCCTGGCGCAAGGCGGAAGCGGTCTGGTGCAGCGCCGACCGCAGGCAGGCGCTGACCCGCGCAAAGCGCGGCGAGAGCGTCAAGGCGGGCAAATGCGAGACGCCGATCGCGGCGCAATACGCGCTCGGCCAGCAGATGGGAATCCAGGGCACGCCCGGCATCATCACCGACAACGGCGAGTATCTCGCCGGCTACATGCCGGCGGCGAGCATGGCCGAGTACCTGTCGATGTCGAACCGGACAACCGGCGCGAAATGAGGCCCTAGCGCTCGAGCAACGGCAGCTTGTCCGGCACGTCCTTCCACTCGTCGGCGTCCGCAGGCGGTTCTCCGCGTTGCGTGATCACGGGCCAGTCCTTCGCGAGCTCGGCGTTGAGCGCGAGGAATGCTTCCTGCCCGGCCGGCAGTTCCTCCTCGGAATAGATCGCGTCGACCGGGCATTCGGGCTCGCACAGCGTGCAGTCGATGCATTCCTCGGGGTCGATCACGAGGAAATTCGGGCCCTCGTGGAAGCAGTCCACCGGGCAGACTTCCACGCAGTCCATGTACTTGCACTTGATGCAGGTTTCGGTGACGACGAAGGTCATTGCAGCTGCACATTGTGCCACAGGCGCGGCCGCGCGACCGTCACCGGATGGTATTGAAATGCAGCTCGCTCACGCCCGCCGCGCGATCGGAGAAATAGCTCCTGAGCGTGAATATCACGCTCTGGAATGCGAGCTCCGTCCAGGGCACTTCGTGCTCCTCGCAAGCGACGACCTCGAGGCTCTCGACGCCGATGCCGAATGACGGCTCGGCCAGGGAGGCGCGGAACATCACGTGCACCTGCTCGGCATGCAGCACGTGCACGATGGCGCAGAGATCGCCGATCTCGACCCGCGCCAGCGCCTCTTCCTGGCATTCACGCGCGGCAGCCTGTTGCAGGGTCTCGCCGTTCTCCATGAAGCCGGCCGGTACGGTCCAGAAGCCGCGACGCGGCTCGATCGCACGGCGGCACAACAGGATCCGTCCGTCGATTTCGGGCACGCAGCCTGCGATCAGCTTCGGATTCCGGTAATGGATCGTGCTGCAGCCGCTGCAGACGAAGCGGGCGAGGTGATCGCCGGGCGGGACTTGCAGCGATACCGGGGCGCCGCAACTCGGGCAGAAGTTCATGGGCAGGATTGTGGTCGGGACGACCGGTGCTGCCAAGCAATGTGCCGCCTTATACTCGCGCTGCGCCCGCACGGCGCTTCCGCGTCCCTGCCCGGGTGGTGGAACTGGCAGACACAGCAGACTCAAAATCTGCCGGCCGCAAGGTCATGCGGGTTCGACTCCCGCCCCGGGCACCAACCGTGAATCGAGTCACATTTTCCGGGCGGGGCCTGCTGATTATGCCAGTCCCCGAAGCCTGCGCCGTGGCGCCGTGTAGTCTGCGGGAACAAATGGCGGTGGGGTCCTCGCGACACCACGCAGCCGAGAACGAGTACCAAGGGGATGCTGCTTGCGCATTTGCGCCGCTCGTCGGATCGGGAAGGCATTGGCGTACGTCGGGCTGACCGCATGTGCCGCCTGTTCGAGCATTTCCGCGGCCAACAACATTCAGGGCGCGTGGTCGCCGGTGAAGCCATGGCCGTTGATCGCGGTTCACGCCGTCCTGATGCCGGACGGGCGCGTGCTCAGCTACGGAACGACGTCCACCGGACAGCAGTCCGGCAAATTCATCTATGACGTCTGGGACTCCTCCGCCGGCCTCGACGCCGGGCACACGACGCTGCCCAACCTGACCGAGACGGACATTTTCTGCAGCTCGCAGGTGGTCCTGCCCCAGGGCGGGCAGGTGTTCATCGCCGGCGGCGACAACTGGACCGGTGCCGGGACCACCAATACCGGCAACAACAACAGCAACCTGTTCGACTACGGCAGCAACACGCTCACCGGCAACGCGAACATGAATCGCGCGCGCTGGTACTCGGCCTCCACGACGCTGCTGGACGGCGAAATCTACATCCAGGGCGGGAGCGGCGGCACCGATCGGCCGGAGATTCGCGGCGCCAGCGGTACCTTCCGCCTGCTGACAGGGGCCGACACCAGCAGCCTCGAATACAAGTATCCGCGCAACTTCATCGCGCCCGACGGGCGGTTGTTTGGCTTCGACAGCAACGGGCGCATGTACTACGTCAACACCGCCGGCAACGGTGCGGTGGCCGCGAGCGGGCAATTTTCCGGACCGACCGGCTCCGATTCCAGCGCCGCGATGTTCCGGCCCGGCCGCATCCTCCAGTTCGGCGGCAACTCGAGCGCTGCGCTCGTCATCGACATCACCGGCGGAATGCCGGTGGTGAGCGCGACCCAGTCGCTGTCGTCGCGGCGACGCCTGGTCACGGCGACGATCCTGGCCGACGGCAAGGTCCTTGCGACCGGCGGCAGCGACGTCTGGAACGAACTGTCGAACGTCAACTACCGCGCCGAGATCTGGAATCCCGCCACCGGCCAGTGGCTGCTCGGCGCGAATGCGAATCGCGCGCGCCTCTATCATTCGACCGCCGTGCTCCTGCCCGACGCCAGCGTGCTGGTGGCGGGCGGCGGGGCGCCCGGTCCACAAATCAACACCAATGTCGAGCTGTACTACCCGCCGTACCTGTTCGCGGCCGGCGGCGGCTTCGCGCCGCGACCGGCGATGAGCACTGCACCGGGCGCGATCGACATCGGCGAGACATTCGCTGTCGACCTGTCGTCGAGCCAGGCGATCGCGCGGGTGGTCATGATCAAGACCGCGTCGGTAACCCATAGCTGGAACATGGAGCAACGCTTCATCGAGCTCACGTTCCAGCAGGCGGGCGATCGGCTGAATGTGCAGGCGCCGGCGCGCGCTGCCGATGCGCCCCCCGGTTTCTACATGCTGTTCGTGATCAACCTGGCCGGCACGCCGTCCATCGCCCGTATCGCCAGGGTCGGTATCGCCGCGACGCCCAATCCAGCCGTTACGCCGGACCTGGTGAATCCAGGCAACCAGAGCGGCCAGGTCGGCGTGCCGCTCGTGCTGCAGCTGGCTGCGGGCGATCCCAATGGCGATACGCTCAGTTTCGCCGCCAGCGGACTCCCGCCGGGCGTCGGCGTCAATCCGGTCACCGGCCTGATCTCGGGCACGCCGGCCGCGGGTGGCACGTTCAACGTCGTGGCGAGCGCGAGCGACGGCCTCAACAGCGACAGCGAGACATTCGCGTGGACCGTGGCGCAGGCGCCGCCATTCGTGCTGAACACACCGCCGCCGCCGCCGGCCGCGCTGGTCGGCACGCCGGTCAGGTTCGAAGCCAGCGTCACCGGCGGATCTGGAATCCAGTACCGGTGGGACTTCGACGACGGCACGCCGCTCACCCCGTTTTCGTCCTCGCCGACGGTCACCCACCAGTTCGCCGCGCCCGGCATCTATTACGTGACGGTCACGGCGAGGAATTCGGATAGCAGCCTGCAGACGACGACCGTGGTGCAGACGGTGCATTACCCGCCGACCGCCAGGCGGGCGGTCGCATCGAGCAACGTCCTGCTCGACGACCGTCCCAGCGGCGCCGACCGGCTGTGGGTCGTCAACCAGGACAACGACTCGGTCAGCGCGTTCAACGTGTCGACGGGTGGCCGGATGATCGAGCGCAAGGTCGGATCGGCGCCGCGCTCGCTCGCAATCACGGCCGGTGGTGAGGTCTGGGTCACGAACAAGCAGAGTGCGACCATCACAGTCATCGACGCGTCGACCCGGGCGCTGCTCCGCACGATCGATCTGCCGCGCGCCTCGCAGCCACACGGCATCGTGGCATCGCCGGCAGGCGGCTATGTCTACGTCGCGCTTGAAGCCACGGGACGCGTGCTGAAGATCGATGCCGGCAGTGATGCGATCGTCGCGAGCGTGGACGTCGGCCCGAATCCGCGCCACCTCTCGATCACGGGCGACGGCAGCCTGGTCTACGTCTCACGTTTCGTCACGCCGCCACTCCCGGACGAGAGCACGGCGAGCGTGCAGACGGAGGTCGGCGGGCAGCATCGCGGGGGCGAGATCGCGGTGCTCGCGGCCGGCCCGATGACGCTGCAGCAGACGCTGGTGCTGCGCCATAGCGACAAGCCGGACTTCGAGAACCAGGGCCGCGGCGTGCCCAACTATCTGGGTGCGGTGGCGATCGCGCCGGATGGCCGCTCGGCATGGGTGCCGTCCAAGCAGGACAACCTCCGGCGTGGCGTCCGCCGCGATGGACAGGACCTCAACTTCCAGAACACCGTGCGCGCCATCAGCTCGCGACTCAACCTGCAGGCCGGCGCCGAGGACCATGCGCAGCGCATCGACCACGACAACGCCGGAGTCGCCAGCGCCGCTCTGCATGACCGCCGCGGCAATTACCTGTTCGTTGCGCTGGAGACCAGTCGCGAGGTCGCGGTGGTGGATGCCTATGGCGGTCGCGAGATCTTCCGCTTCGGCGTCGGGCGCGCGCCGCAGGGGCTCGCGCTCTCGGCCGACGGCAACCGGCTCTACGTGAACAATTTCATGGATCGCAATGTCGGCGTATTCGACATTTCCGAGCTGCTGATCGAAGGCATCGCAAACGTGCCGCAGGTGGCGAGCTGGCAGCCTTTCTCGACCGAGGAGCTCACGGCGCAGGTTCTGCTCGGCAAGCAGCTCTTCTACGACGCCAGGGACACGCGCCTGGCGCGCGACGGCTACCTCAGTTGCGCCTCCTGCCATAACGACGGCGGCCACGACGGGCGAGTCTGGGATCTGAGCGGCTTCGGCGAGGGGCTGCGCAACACCGTCAAGCTGCGCGGCCGGGCCGGGG
>JBOHZL010000105.1:0-9904 GCA_050738495.1 Steroidobacteraceae bacterium
TCGCCGGCGACGAAATGAATCTCGGCCAGCTTCAGCTTCAGGTCGTTGCGGTCCGGCGAGTTCCTGAGCGCCATCCGCACCAGGTCCACGGCCTGGTCATAGAGACCGTAGGCCATGTGGAAGTCGGCCTCGGCGAGCGGGTCGGCCTGATCCAGGTCGAGCGCTGCCTCGGCGCTGATCGTCTCCTCGAGCGGCTTGCTCGGGCGAGCCGGCTCGACCTTCGGGCGCGCGACCGGGCGCTCCTCGACCACGATGTCCTCGAACTCGTCGTCCATCGCCCGCGGGCGCTCGAATTCCGCCGTCCTGTCGCCGGTCGCGAGTGCCCGGAGGCGCATGGTCTCGGTCGGCACCGGGGCGGTGGCCGGCATGTCGAAGCCCTTCAGGGCGACTTCGACATCTTCTTCGCGGCGCCGCCGCATGTAGCCATAACCCAGCATGCTGAGCAGGATCACGCCGGCCGCGCCGATCAGGATCATCCAGTTGTCGGTCAATCCCTCCAGGAAGGACTTGTCCGCGGCTGCCGGCGCGGGCGTCGGCCGCGCTTCCGGCTTCGGCGCTTCGGCGACCGGCGGCGGCACGGCGACCGGTACGTCGTCTTCCGGCGCGACCGCTGACTCGTCGATTGGCTGATCGGCGGCCGCCTGGTCGGCTGCAGCCTGGTCCGCGGCAGCCTTCGCCTGAGCGGCAGCGGCGGCGTCGGCCGCCTCGGCTGCGCGGGCGCTCGCGAGGTCCTGTTGCAGCCTGGCGAGTTCCTGGTTGCGCAATTCGAGCAGCCGGCGTTGCTCGGCGATGTCCTGCTCGAGCGATTCGATCTGCGACTCCACGGGCGTGTCGCCCTCGGCCTCGCCGGCAGCCGCATCCGCCACGCCCGCTTCGGGAGTGACGAGCCTGAGGCGGCCGCTTTCCTCACCACCGCCCGCAGCGCGCCATTCGGCGGTCTGCCGGCGTACTTCGCTCGCCGCTTCGTCGGCCGGGAGTGCGGCCATTTCATCCGCGGCGGGCACTCGCAGGATCGCGCCGGCGTGCAATTGATTGATGTTGCCGTTGAAGGCGGCGGGGTTGGCGCGGAACAGACTGATCATTGTCCGCTCGATCGCCGGGCGCTCGTCCCCGGAAATCGAACTCGCGATGCCGTAGAGCGTGTCGCCGCGCTCGACGCGATATTCGCTCGCGCCAGCGGTGACCGTGGGTGCCTGTGCGGCAGGACTGGCTTCGGGTTCAGGAGCCGCCGCTTGCGGCTGTGCCTGCGGCGCCGGCGCTGGCTGGCGCGCCGGCAATGTCGACGGCGCCGACACGGCCGCCGGCACCTGGCTCGGTGCAGCCGCCATGACCGGCGGGTCGAGCAGCAAAGTGTATTCGCGCAACAGGCGACCGCGAGGCCAGGTCACATCGACCAGAAACGAGACGAAGGGCTCGCTGATCGCGTCGCGCGAGCGCACCAGCAGCACGCTCCGTCCCTGCCCGCCCTGGCCGACGGTGAACTCGAGGCTGTTGAGGTAGGCCGGGCGGTCGAGGCCGTAGCGCTGGAAGACGTCAGTCGAGGCGAGCTGGGCTTGCAGGGTGGCGAGTTCTTCGGGTGTCGCGGCGACCAGGTCGATCTCCGCCACCAGCGGCTCGTTGAGCGCCGAACTCAGGCGTATTTCGCCGAGGCCGAGGGCCAAGGCCGCCGCCGGCGCCAGCAACATCGCCGAAACAAGAAGGCGCAATTTCCAGCTCATCGTCACTCCCCAAGGCCGCGGCACCGGCCAGAAACCGGCCCGCGAGCTTGCGAATCTCGTGTGAAACCGATCACAAGTCCCTGATCCTTTGGACTATAGCTTACACGCGGTATTTACCAAAATCTTGCTTCGCGTCACGCAATGGCGGGGCCACGAAGCGGTCCCGCCCCGCTGCGCCAACGGCTTGATCGGCCGGCATTCAGCGCGTGATGTCGGGGGTCGGCGAAACGACATCCGCGCACTGGGCACGCTGCCGCAGGAAGTGATCCATCACCACCAGCAGCAGCATGGCCTCGACGATCGGCACGGCCCGCAAGCCGACGCAGGGATCGTGACGGCCGGTGGTGACGATCTCGGCGGCTGTGCCCTCGACGTCGACCGTGCGGCCGGGCACCTGGATGCTCGAGGTCGGCTTGAATGACACGTGGACCACCAGGTCCTGGCCCGACGTGATGCCGCCCAGCGTGCCGCCGGAATGATTGGATGCAAATCCGCCCGGCGTGAGCTCGTCGCGGTGCTCGGAGCCGCGCTGGCCAGCGACCGCGGCGCCGTCTCCGATCTCCACCGCCTTGGCGGCATTGATGCCCATCATCGCGAAGGCGAGGTCGGCGTCGATGCGGTCGAACATCGGTTCGCCGAGCCCCGCCGGCACCCGGCTCGCGCGCACTGAAACCCGGGCACCGACCGAGTCGCCGTCCTTGCGCAATTGCCAAAGGTATTCCTCCAGCAACTGCAGCTTGGCCGGCTCGGCGCAAAAAAAAGGATTGGCGCGCGCCGCCGCCAGGTCCAGGCACTCGAGCCGATGTGGTCCGACCTGCGACAGCCAGCCCGACACTTCCAGGCCGAGTTTCTCGCGCAGGTACTTGCGGGCGATCGCGCCGGCGGCGACGGTCGCGACCGTGATGCGCGCCGAAGCGCGCCCGCCTCCGCGATGATCGCGCAGGCCGTATTTCTGCTGGTACGCATAGTCCGCGTGGCCGGGACGGAATCGGTCCTTGATCTTGTCGTAGTCGCGCGAGCGCGCATCCACATTGTCAACGACCAGCCCGATGGGTGTGCCGGTGGTTCGGCCTTCGAACACGCCGGAGAGGATTCGTACCTGGTCGGGTTCCTTGCGCTGGCTGGTATGACGCGATGTGCCGGTGCGCCGCGGCTCGAGGTCCGCCTGCAGGTCCTGCGCCGTCAATTCGAGGCCCGGTGGACAGCCGTCGACGATCGCGCCGAGCGCCGGGCCATGGCTTTCGCCGAAGGTCGTGACGCAGAACGAGCGGCCGATGGTGTTGCCGGACATGCGTCAGGCAGGCAATTCGCCGGCGCGCAACAGGAATACGCCGCCGCCGCCCTGTTCGAACTCGAGCCAGGTGAATGGCAGCGCCGGGAAGCGGCGTCGGACAGCGACCTCGGTGTCGCCGGCTTCGACGACCAGGATGCCGCCGTCGGTCAGATGTCTGCGTGCTCCCTGCAGGATCCGCTCGATGACCGCCATGCCGTTCCGGCGGGCCGCGAGCGCGATTGCGGGCTCGGCGCGAAATTCGGCCGGCAGCCGGCGCATTTCGGCGGCGGACACATAGGGCGGATTGCTCACCACAATATCGTAGCGCCGGCCGCGCAGGCCGGCATAGACATCGGAGCGCAGCACGCGCACGCGTCGCTCGAGCCGGTGGCGCCGGACATTGGCGCGAGCCACCGCCAGCGCGGGCGCCGATATGTCGGTCGCGTCGACCCGCGCCCGCGGCAGGGCGCGCGCGGCCGCGATCGCGATGCAGCCGGAACCCGTGCCGATGTCGAGCACGCGCCGCACCTGCAGCGGGTCCACCCATGGCGCGAATCCGCGCCCGCACAGCTCCGCGATCCCGGAACGGGGCACCAGCACGTCGCGGGTCACCCGGATCTCCTGCCCCGCGAACC
The DNA here is from genome assembly GCA_050738495.1 of Steroidobacteraceae bacterium. Classification (GTDB taxonomy): domain Bacteria; phylum Pseudomonadota; class Gammaproteobacteria; order Steroidobacterales; family Steroidobacteraceae; genus SCUD01. The sequence goes on from JBOHZL010000105.1 coordinate 3,627, forward strand.
ATGTGACCCCCGTCAGGTAAGCCGACGGCAGGCGCTCGACGATCCGCCGCTCGACCAGGGCCTCGGCGAGCGCCGCCTTGCGCGCGGGCACCTCGAGGCGATAGCTCGCCGGCGCGGAATCGTGCGGTAAGCGCAGCGCATGGAAGACGAGCGCCGCCGCATCGTCGCGCGGATTGCCGGTGCCGTGCCCATAATGCAGCCGGGCGCGCGCCAGGCGCCGGCTCGCGCGATCGAGCAGCTCGCCGACCGTCTGCCTGCCGGCATCGCGGCTGCGCGACTTGCCTGTCATGGCCGAAGTCTAACCGGCGGCCTGCAAGGCACGCGGAACGATGTGGGATAATTCCAGCGACCGATGAATCGTTCCCTGATCGCCGCCGTCGTCGTAGCCGCCGCCCTCGCGGGCGTCGCGGTATCCTGGTTGCTCACGCGCGCTGATGGCGCGCCGCCTGCGCTCGAACAGGCGACGTATTTCCAGGCGCCGCGACCGCTGCCCGCCTTCGCGCTGGTCGATCAGTCAGGCAAGTGCTTCGATCGTTCCCGGCTGGCCGGCCGGTGGACCCTGCTGTTCTTCGGTTTCACGCATTGCCCCGACGTGTGCCCGCTGACGCTCGCGACGCTTGCCGATGCGCGCCGGCAGCTTGCGGACCTGCCGCGCGGGGAAATCCCGCAGGTGGTGCTCGTGAGCGTCGATCCGCGGCGCGACACGCCGGAGGCGCTGGCCCGGTACGTCGCGCATTTCGACCCGGCGTTCGTCGGAGTCACCGGCGACCAGGCGGCGATCGACCAGTTGGCGCGCGATCTCGGCGTCGCCGTGATGATCGGCCCGCCGGCTCCCGACGGCAGCTACACCGTCGACCACACCGCGGCGATCTTCCTGATCGATCCCGATGCCGGATACACGGCCGTGTTCGGGACGCCGCACGAGGCGGACACCATCGCGCGCGACTTCCGCAGCATCGTCGCTGCCGACGCACGCTAGGCGCGGACGACCATGGGGCCACTCGCCGACCGCGTCTTCATCGGCATACAGTACCTGCTGCCTCAGCATTTCCTGTCGCGCGTCGTCGGTTTCGTCGCGCGATCCCGGATCGGCCTCGTCAGGACCGCCCTGATACGCGCCTTCCTCGGCCGTTTTCCGGTCGACCTGTCGGAAGCGGTGCATCGCGAACCCGGGGCCTACGCCAGTTTCAACGAATTCTTCACGCGGCGCCTGCGCGCCGGCGTGCGGCCATTCGACCCGGAGCCGCGAGCGGCCCTGTGCCCGGTCGACGGCTTGGTCAGCCAGGCCGGGGCGATCGAGGGCGATGCGTTAGTTCAGGCCAAGGGCCTGCGCTACTCGGTGTCCGAGTTGCTCGCCGCCGATGCGGCGCTGGCCTCGGAATTCGCGGGCGGCATGTTTGCCACGCTGTACCTCGCCCCGCACAATTATCACCGGGTCCACATGCCGCTCGCGGGCACGTTGCGCTCTGCGCAGATCGTGCCGGGCGATCTGTTCAGCGTGAACGCTGCAACCGCCGATGCCGTGCCACGCCTGTTCTCCCGCAACGAACGCATCGCCTGCGTATTCGACACCGCAGCCGGTCCGATGGCCGTGGTGCTGGTCGGCGCACTGTTCGTCGGCAGCATGAGCCTGTCGTGGAGCGGCGTGATCCGGTCGCGGTCGCGCCGCGGGCCCGAGGCGCTGCCGGCGCGCGACCCCCAGGTCGCGCTCGATCGGGGCGCGGAGCTCGGCTGGTTCAACATGGGTTCGACGGTCGTGGTGATGTTCGCCTCCGGTGGACCCCGGCTTGCCGAAGGCATCGTTCCCGGCCGGGCGGTGCGACTCGGAGGCCGACTCGCGATGCAGCCATGAGCGCCGGCGACTGGCGGCCGGGCGCAAGCCTCGCCGTCATCCGCGGGCGCGCAGCGATGCTCGCCCGGGCACGAAAGTATTTCGCCGACCAGCAGCTGCTCGAAGTGCAGACTCCGGTCCTGTCCCTGGCGGCGGCGAGCGATCCCCAGATCGAGTCGATCGCCGCGCAGCCCGTGTCCGGGCAAGGCCGATACCTGCAGACATCGCCGGAATATCCGATGAAGCGCCTGCTCGCGACCGGCGTCGGCGACTGCTTTCAGGTCTGCCCGGTGTTTCGCGACGGCGAATCGGGGAGGCTGCACAATCCCGAGTTCACGATGATCGAATGGTACCGGCTGGGTTTCGATGTCCTGCGCCTGCAGCGGGACGTCGATGGGCTGCTCCGCGCCGCCTGCTCCGGGATGCGGGAATTCGCCGCCGCGCGCTCGGTCACCTACCGCGAGGCCATCGCCGGCGCCTGCGGCATCGATTGCCGGACCGCCGGCGTGCCTGAGATCCGGTCCGTGCTGGCCGCGCGCGGCATCGCGCCCGCGGCTGCGACCAACTGGGATCGCGACGCCTGGCTCGACCTGCTGGTGGGCGCCCTCGTCGGTCCAGGGCTCGGCCACGACGCACCGGTTTTCGTGCGGGACTACCCGCCGTCGCAGGCTGCTCTCGCCCGCCTGCGGCGGGATCCCGACGGATCGAGCGTCGCGGAGCGCTTCGAGCTCTACGTCGACGGCGTGGAACTGGCGAACGGATATCACGAGCTCGGCGACGCACTGGAACAACGACGGCGGTTCGAGCAGGATCTGCAGGTTCGCGAGCGACGCGGACAGGGCCGGCATCCGCTGGACGAGCGCCTGCTCGCGGCACTTGGGCACGGATTGCCGGACTGCGCCGGCGTGGCACTCGGATTCGACCGGCTGGTGATGGTTGCATTCGGCCTGCCGTTGATCGCGGCGGCGATGCCGTTTGCCGCCGACCGTGCCTGAGGAGAATGCATGCATCCCGTACCAGACGTCGACGCAGACCTGCTGCAGCAGGCGGCCGGCCTGTTCGACAAGGAACGCGATCCCTGGGCCAACGCCGCCAATGCGGCGTCACTCCTGTTCGAGCGGCTGCCCGGCGTCAATTGGGCGGGGTTCTACTTCCTGCGCGGCGGCGAGCTGGTGGTCGGGCCGTTCCAGGGCCGCATCGCCTGCGTGCGCCTCCCGCTCGGCGTCGGCGTCTGCGGCACGGCGGCAGCGCGGCGCGAGACTCAGGTCGTCGAAGACGTGCATGCGTTCCCCGGCCACATCGCCTGCGACGCGGCCTCGAACTCGGAAATCGTCGTGCCGCTCGTCGCGCACGGAAAACTGGTGGGCGTGCTCGATCTCGACAGCCCGGGCTTCGGGCGCTTCGGGCCGGACGACGCGACACTTCTCGAGGCGTTCGCCGCCAAGCTGGTCGCGGCCTGTGACTGGCGACTCGCCGGTATCGACGGTTTCTGACGCGCTACTTCGCGCGCGCGATGTAGGCGGCGCTCCGGGTGTCGACGCGCACGCTTTCGCCCTGGTTGACGAACAAGGGAACCTTGACCACGGCGCCGGTCTCGAGCTTGGCGATCTTGGTGCCGCCGGTGACGGTGTCGCCGCGCATGCCGGGGTCGGTCTCGACGATCTTGAGCTCGACATGCGCGGGCGGTGTCACGGTCAGCGGCTGGCCGTTCCACAGTGTGATGATGCAGACCGTGCCTTCCTTGAGCCACTGCGCGGCGTCGCCGACCGCCGTCTCGCCCGCGGCGAACTGCTCGAACGATTCCGGCTGCATGAAATGCCAGAACTGTCCGTCCGAGTACAGGTACTGCATGTCGACGTCGACCACGTCCGCGGCTTGCACCGACTCTCCCGACTTGAACGTGCGCTCGATGACGCGCCCGGTGCGGAGGTTGCGGATGCGGACGCGATTGAACGCCTGACCCTTGCCCGGCTTCACGAACTCGTTCTCGACGATCGTGCACGGATCGCTGTCGAGCAGGATCTTGAGGCCCGACCGGAATTCATTGGTGCTGTAGCTGGACATCGGTTGTCGCCGGACGGTTCTGCGAGGAGCCGGAAAAAGGGCGCGTATCATAGCCGCTGCCCGGTTCACCGGCCACCCCGGTCCGGAGCATGACGCCGGTCGCGAAATTGGGTCTTTTCAGGGTGCTAGTATCCGGCCTCCAAGCGCTGGCAGTCCGCCCCGGAGCCGGAATTGAAGCAACCCGCCGCCATTCCGATGATTGCGCTGACGCGCAGCCAGGATAACGTCGAGGCGATCAACAAGGCGCTCAGGAACGCGGGCCATCCGGTTCATGTGACCTGGCTTCCCGACGCACGCGATCTCGGCGACGTGCTGACCCAGGCATCGGCCGAGATGCTGATGCTGTTCGCCGACGAGGGCATCGTCGATCTCTCGAGCGCGATGGACTTCCGCGCGCGCTTCGCCCCCGAGGTGCCGGTGCTGATCGTGCGCGACAAGCTCGACGAGAATTCGATTGCGCAGGCACTTGCGCTCGGCGCGCAGGATGCGGTGACGCTCGGCAATGTGCCGCGCCTGCAGCTCGTGGTCAGCCGCGAGCTGCGTACCTACCGTCTCGACCGCGCGCTGTCGACGACCCTCGCGTCGGCGCGCGAGTACAAGAAGCAGCTTCAGCACATCGTAGCGGGCTCGACCGACGCGATCGCAGGGGTGCAGGAGGGCATCCTGGTCGACGCCAACCCGGCCTGGCTCGCGCTGTTCGGCTATTCGAATCCCGACGAAGTGGTCGGAACGCCGCTGATGGACGCGTTCGACCCGGACGACCATGCGGCGATCAAGGGCGCGCTGGTCGCCTGCATGCAGGGCAAGTGGTCCGGTCACACACTGCACGCCTCCGCGCTGGTCGTGAGCGGCCATACGCCGTCGCTCGAATTCCAGCTCACGCGAGCCGAGTTCGACGGCGAGCCCTGTGTCCAGGTCTGCGTGCCGGCGCGGGTCGGCGACGCCAGCGAATACGAGCGCAAGCTCGAGGATGCGATGCAGTCCGACCCGGCCACGGGCTTCATGCACCGGCGCTATTTCGTCGAGAAGCTCCGCGCGCGCCTCGCCGAACCGGCCAAGGCCGGCGTGCGCTGCCTTGCCTACATCGAGCCGGACAAGTACGACGCGGTGCACGAGGAACTCGGCGTGCTGGTCGGCGAGGATTTCCTCACGGACTTCGCCCGCCTGCTGCGCGAGCAGGTCCAGCCCGGCGACATCGCGGGCCGGTTCGGGGGTCACGGATTCATGTTGCTGCTCGAGCGCGGCAATACCCAGGACGTCGAGGCCTGGTCCGAGCACGTCGTCCACAAGGTGGCGACCGAGGTGTTCCAGGCGGGCGCAAAGTCGCTGTCGACCACCTGCACGGTGGGCCTTGGCCCGGTGCCCGCGGAGGTTCGCACACCCGAGGGTCCGGCGAACGACGCCTACATGGCGCACCGCCAGGGGCGCGAGATGGGCGGCAACCGCGTACAGCTCCTCGAGCACACCGGCGCCATGCTCCGGCTGCAGGACCAGGACCGCAACTGGGTCAAGCAGATCAAGGCGGCGCTGATGGAGAACCGCTTCCGGCTCGTGCAGCAGCCGATCGCGAGCCTGGTCGGCGAAGACCTCGGCATGTACGACGTGCTGCTGCGCATGCTCGACGAGCATGGCCAGGAAGTGCTGCCGTCGGTGTTCATGCCGGCGGCCGAGCGCAATGACCTGATGAAGAACATCGACCGCTGGGTCATCGGCGCGGCGACGTCCTTTTGCGCCTCCCGCAAGCCAGGCGCCCTGTTCGTCCGGTTGTCGCGCGAAACGCTATCCGATCCGTCGCTGCCGGCCTGGCTGGACAACCAGCTCAAGTCGGTCCGGATCGAGCCGGCGCGCATCGTGTTCCAGGTGCGCGAGGAAGTCGCCGCGCAGCAGATCAAGGATGCGGTCGCGCTGCACCAGGCGCTCAGCAAGCGCGGTTTCCGGTTCGCGATCGAGGGCTTCGGACTCGGCCGTGACACGGAGCAGCTGCTCGGCCACCTGAAGCCGGATTTCGTCAAGATCCACGGCGCCCTGATGCAGGGCCTGTCTGCGGACCAGGACAAGCAGGCACGCGTGAAGACGATGGTCGAGCTCGCGCGCAAGTGCAAGACAGTGACGATCGGCGAGCGCGTGCAGGACGCCAACACGATGGCGGTGCTGTGGCAACTCGGCGTCGAGTTCATCCAGGGCTACTTCATCAACGCGCCCGAGGAAGTCGTACTCGGCTGAGCGCGGCGCATGACGAAGGCGACGAAGGGGACGCGCCCCTTTAGCGACCTGTTTACGATTCAGCTGGCGACCGGTTTCGCTAAAGGGGCGCGTCCCCTTAGTTCCTTCGCTCAAAAATTTTGCGCGCGCTTATGTCAATACGGCGCGCAATGTGTGACGC
>JBOHZL010000106.1:0-9783 GCA_050738495.1 Steroidobacteraceae bacterium
AACTACGAGCCGCTCGACGTCGTCCTGACCCGCGGCGAGGGTGTCTGGGTCTGGGACAGCGACGGCAAGCGTTATCTCGATTGCCTATCGGCCTACTCGGCGCTTAACCAGGGGCACTGCCACCCGCGCATCCTCGCCGCGCTGCAGCAGCAGGCGCAGCGGGTGACGCTCACCTCGCGCGCCTTCCGCAACGATCAGCTCGCCCTCCTCTACGAGGATCTCGCGAAGCTCACCCGCTCGCACAAGATCCTGCCGATGAACAGCGGCGCGGAAGCGGTCGAGTCGGCGCTCAAGGCGGTGCGCAAGTGGGGCTACGAGGTGAAGGGCGTGCCCACCGACCGCGCCGAGATCATCGTATGCGCGAACAACTTCCACGGCCGCACGCTTGCCATCGTCGGCTTCAGCACCGATCCCGACGCACGCGGCGGCTTCGGCCCGTTCGCGCCAGGCTTTCGCGTCATCCCGTTCGGCGACTTCGACGCGCTCGCAGCGGCCATCAACGAGAACACGGTCGCCTTCCTCGTCGAGCCGATCCAGGGCGAGGCCGGCGTCATCATCCCGCCGCCGGGTTATTTTGCGCGCGTGCGGAAACTCTGCACCGAGCGGCAAGTGACGCTGACCCTCGACGAGATCCAGACCGGCCTCGGCCGCACGGGAAAGCTACTGGCCGAGGAGCACGAGGGCATCGAGGCGGACGTGACGCTGATCGGAAAGGCGCTGTCCGGCGGCTATTACCCGGTATCGGCCGTGCTTTCGAATACCGAGGTACTGGGCGTGCTCAAGCCCGGCCAGCACGGCAGTACGTTCGGCGGCAATCCGCTCGCCTGCGCGATTGCGCGTGCGGCGCTCAAGGTCCTGATCGAAGAAGGCATGATCGAAAACGCCGAGCGGCAGGGTGAGCATTTCCGCTCGCAGCTGGAGAGCATCCGCAGCCCAGTGGTGCGCGAGGTTCGCGGGCGGGGCCTAATGCTCGCCGTCGAGCTGCATCCCGAGGCCGGCGGCGCGCGGCGCTACTGCGAGAAGCTGCGCGACGCCGGTGTGCTCGCGAAGGATACGCACGGGCACACCATTCGGATCGCGCCGCCGCTCATCATCACGCGCGAAGTGGTGGACTGGGCCTGCGGAATCATCGCGCAGACACTGAAAGACTGAGCGACTCGCCGGTCAGGTCGGGCCGCCCGCGTGCCGTAGACGCATTGACGTGCTCGTCTCTCAAACCCTCGCGGCGCTCGCAGTGCTGGCCACGCCAGCACATGCGGATCTCATGGCGACGATCAACCAGATTCGCGCGCAGGGCTGCGGCTATCAGCGCGGCGGCGTGGCTCCGCTGCGGCGCAGACCTGCCCTCGATCGTGTCGTGCAGTCGCTCATGTCCGGTCGGAACCTGAAGGACGCGATGGCGGGCGCTGGTTCACGGACTGCGCTACGAAGGAGCGCTACCCCGTCGCACAGGTCGGAGAGAATGCCGCGCTTGAATCGCCTTACACGGCGTCACGACCGGATCCCAGCCTCGTTTCCTGACGAGTCTGCACTTCCGACCGGGGCTATTCTCGGCTGATCTACTGCTCATGGCCCGACACGGATGTCGGAGTCCCCTGCCACCTCCCTCCGACCACCGGCTCTGCCGCGACGCGCGTCTATCGCCGCCGCCGTCCCGAGCGCACCGTGCTCTACCGGCTCGTGCAGCAGCACCTCGAGACCTGGCTAGCCCGCAGCCGGGACGCCGACCCCGACGGCGATCCCATCCCGTCCCACATCGAGCGCGAACTGCGCGGCTACCTTGAGTGCGGCCTCCTCGCCTGCGGCTTCGCCCGCGTTCGCTGTGGCGACTGCGGCCACGACTTCCTGGTCGCCTTCTCCTGCAAGGGCCGCGGCCTATGCCCCTCTTGCACCACGCGGCGCATGGCCGAGACCGCCGCCCACCTGGTCGAGCACGTGTTCCCACAAGTACCCATACGCCAGTGGGTCGTGACCTTCCCAAAGCGGCTGCGCTACTTCCTGCACCGCGACCCGGTGCTGCTCGGCCGGGTGCGGCGGTGCGTGCTGCGCACGATCGAGACCGCCGTGCGACGAGCTTGCCTCGATGCGCCGCGGGCCGCGCACTGCGGCGGCGTCGCGTTCGTGCAGCGCTCCGGCTCCGCCCTCAACGCCCACACCCACCTGCACCTGTGCGTCACGGACGGCGTGTTCGCGCTCGATCCCGAGGGCGCATTGCGCTTCCATCGCGCCGCTCTCGACGCGCGGTCGGCGCAGGTCGTGCAGCGCCAGATCCGGGGGCGCGTGCTACGTCTGTGTACACGCCAAGGTGCGATCAGCCCTGAAGTGGCCACGGCCCTCGCCGCCTGGGCTCACGGCGGCGGCTTCTCGCTGCATGCCGGCGTCGTAATCGAGGCCGAGAACCGCGCCGGCCTCGAGCGCCTGCTGCGCTACTGCGCCCGACCCGCGTTCCCGAGTGAACGCCTCACCTGGGACGGCCCCGAGCAATCCGTGCGGTATACGCTGGCGAAGCCGCTGCCCAGCGGTGCAACCGAACTGACGCTGACCCCGCTCGAGCTGCTCGATCGCCTCGCCGCCCTGATCCCGCCGCCCCGGCGGCATCGGCATCATTACTTCGGCGTGTTCGCCCCGCATGCGCGCTTGCGTGCGCGCGCCACCGCCTGCGCCGGCCAGCCCGTGGCAGCAATTGCGCCCGTGATAGCGCCGCATTCCGGTTCCTCGCTGCCCGCAGCCACGCGCTGTCGCGCCTCCCGCCACTGGGCCCGCCTGCTCGCCCGCATCTACGAGGTCCGTCCCCTCGCCTGCCCACGCTGCCACGGTGAGATGCGCCTCATCGCCTTCCTCACCGAACCCAATTCGATCCGCACCATCCTCGCCCATCTCGGTGAGCCCACCACCCCGCCGCCGCTCGCCCCGCGCGCCCGCGCACCGCCCACCCTCGAAGCCGGCGTCGCTTTCGAGTTCGCGTTCGATCAGTCCCCGCCTCTCGATCACACCGCACCGCCACTCGATCCCGGCTTCACCTTCGACCAGACCCGGCACTGATCACCCGCGCCGTCGGTCCAGCTGTCGGCAGCGTTCTCGCCCCCTGCGCGCTCGCAAACCGGCACCCTGCGCACCACTGCATTTCTTAACGATTCGCCGCCCTATGCGGCCCGCGACCCATCGCCGGCACTGTCCCACTCACCACTTGGCTCGCGTCTCGATCACCACCCGCCCGCCGCGGCGAGGTCCTGCACCCCATCGTTAGGGCGAGAATGGCCGTTTGGAATTCCTATCCTTTCGAAAAGGGACTGTTGATGAGGATCACGGGCGACACGATCGCGCGCTCGCCACCGTGATCGACGGCCTGGCATGAACAAAAATTAATTGTCCGAGCACCCAAGAGATGGCGCGGATCGAGACGAACAGGCAGATTGTCAACCGACGTCCGAGAGTTGAAGCAACGACGCTCCCAGTAGCGCCCGTGTGAACGCATGCTGCGGATAATCGAGGACGGACGCCACCGCGCCTTGTTCTGCAATCATCCCATCCTTCAGGACGACAACAAAGTCCGCAATACAACGCACAATACCGATGTCATGCGTGATCAACAAACATCCGAGTCCGCGGGAACGCTTCACGTTCAACAACAACGCCAATACTTGAGCCTGAACTGTCATGTCCAGCGCAGAAGTTGGTTCATCGAGAATCAGGAGTTGTGGATCTATCACCAATGCGCGCGCCAACGCCACTCGCTGCAATTGACCGCCAGATAGTTCGAGCAGCTGGCTGGGCGCATCGACTCGGAGCTCGCCACCGTGCGTGATAATCCGAAGCTGATCCGCTCATTCTTTCAGGCTCCTTCCGTAGCCTATATTCGTGACTGCTGAGTAACAAGCCGCTGGCGGCACGCTCATTATGAAGCGGGGCTCGCTCGATGGACATTAGCTGCAACGCAAACGCCGCCGGTTTGGTTCCGATGCGGCCAGCGCTTGAATGGATGCTGTTGACACGCGAAATCGACACGTCGCCTCAAAAGTTCTAGGCTAAGGCTCGGTCCCTTGCAGTCGATCGAGAATTGGGTGCCAGGCTTTCGGGAATGCAGGTGCGCAGCGCATGACCAGATGCGCATCAGGGTTACTCAGCTAAGCCGCTAAGGTTACCTTGGTTCCAGTGCCCGTGTTGTCGCAGGCGCTACCCTGAAGCATTTTCACGCAACTTCCCGGTCGAATTCTCCGGGTCGATATTGCGGATCATCGGCCGGGAAGATTTCATTGCGATGAAGTGCTTCGCCGGCGGGGCGCAAGATATTGCAGATGCGCAGGAAGCAATGAGATCGGCGGATCCGCCGATTGACCTGGATCTCGTGCGGCGAATCACCCGGCGGTTTGGACGGCCGGCGGCGGATGTGCTGGAGCAGGTGCTGTCAGGATAAACATAAGCCGGGAAGTGTCTCAGTTTGGGCCTTACGAAAAGGCTGCCGGGACCAGTCAGGACTCGTCCGGTGTCATTTGAACTCTCGCCCTATCGACCATTTGTTTCACTTCGGCATTGAATTTCACCGGAATTAGTTCAATTTCCGGGTGCCTTTCCGCGAAGACTCGAAATATTTCATCAGCAAACGCTTGGCCAATAGATGGCACATCCACGAAGTCGAAGATCACTGTCCTAAACTTCTCAACGCGGGCTAGGGAATGTCTGAAAAACCGGTCATGAAATCGGCCGCGAGTGTGAGGTTCCGAGAGGCGCAGCCGAAGTCATGGATTTCGACCGTCGGCACGGCGGTTTCTGCATCGACTTTGGGCTGTTCCGGAATTTCACCGACACGTCTGCTACGCATTGAGCAATCGTCGTCGGACCAGGTACAGATTGGTCAGCGCCGCCGTCACCTCCAGCCGGTGCAGGTTTTTCGCCAGACCCCGATAGCGGACCTTGCGGAACCCGAAGATGTTCTTGATGACCCCAAACACGTGTTCGACCTTGGCACGGACCCGCGACTTGTTGCGGTTCTTGGCCTTCTCAAGCTCGTTGATCTTGCCGTGGCAGCGATACCGGCGATTGGTGAAGTCCTTGGCTCGCGGGGCGCGCTGGCGAATGACGGCGGTCTGGCCCTGATAACCCTGGTCGCCCCAGACCCGCGTCTCCTGGCCGTGCAGCAAATAGGGCAGCGCCTCGCGATCGTGGATATTGGCGGGCGACGCCAGCACCGTATGCACCAGCTTGGTCCGGCTGTCGACGCCGACATGCGCCTTCATCCCGAAATACCACTGCCGGCCCTTCGCGGTCTGGTGCATCTCCGGATCGCGCTGGCCGTCCCGGTTCTTGGTCGAGCTCGGCGCGCCGATGATGGTGGCGTCGACGATGGTGCCCTTCGTAATCTTGATGCCGCTGCGATGCAGATGGTCGTTGACCGCCGTCAGCAGCACCTTGCCGAGCTTATTGCGCTCCAGCAGGTGCCGGAACTTGCACACCGTGGTCTCGTCCGGGACACCTTCGACGCCAAGGTCAATGCCGGCAAAGCTGCGCATCGCCACCGAGTCGTACAACGCTTCCTCCACCGCCGGGTCCGACAGATTGAACCACAGTTGCAGAAAGTAGATCCGCAGCATCCGCTCCAGCGGCATCGGCGGCCGGCCGCCGTGCGCGCTGACCTGCGGGTACGCCGTCTGCACCGCCGCCGCCAGCTCCGGCCACGGAATGATCTGGTCCATGTCCGCCAGGAACTGCGCCCGGCGCGTGGTCTTGCCGTACTTCTCCAATCCCGCCAGCGTCTGCTGCTTCATCGTGCCTCCACCGTGAGACTCGATCATGCATCATCATGTGTGGGTAAATCAGATCTTCCCTAAGACTTGCAGTGACCTTCATTCAAGCGCTTTTGAGTCCGCAAACGCACCAGAACCGCCGGATGAGCCGCGTACTCGATCAACCCGTCACGCTTCGTGACAAGTGAGTGATGGCTGAAGTGGCGCGCCTCACACAGAGTAGTCTCCGGAGACGCCGGCGCGTTTCAGTGTGCGAGATTTCGCATAAAGGCTATTTGCCGCGAGAGCGGCCGACCGCTGACTTCGCATGCATTGGACTCGGCAATCGCGCGCCACGGCAATACCTGATGGCACGATCCGTTAACGGCCTCGGGGGATGCGGCATGAGCCACAAGTTGCAGCAGACGCCTTAATGTATTAGCGTACTAATACACGCTGATCCTGGAGCCAGCCATGAAGGAGCATCGGACCCTTAGCCCCCGACAGGAAGCCCTCAACGAGCGAGCACTCTACAACGCGATCCTGACCCTCAAAACGAAGGATGAACTCCGCGCCTTTTTCCGGGACTTGTGCACGCCGGCCGAGATTCAGGCCATGGCGGACCGTTGGGCGGTCGCTTCGATGCTCGGAGAGCGCCTTCCGTATCGCAGGATTCAGCAGGAAACGGGTGTCAGCGTCACGACGGTCGGGCGCGTTGCCAAGTTCTACCAGTCTGGCCATGGCGGGTACGCGATTGCGAATGCCCGTCTCGCCGGAGGCCGCAGACGCGCAACTTGACCGAGAGATCGCAGCAAGGCAATACTGACAATCGTATGACCGCACACACCACGTATTTCTTCACAGGTTGGTGGTGGCACCGCTCTCCGGAGTGGGCGCTGGTCGTATCGTTCTGATCTAGTTCTCCCGAAGCACACGAGCAACCAGGACCCCTCTCCGGACAAGCCGGAGATGGGCAATTACGCATGCCCGAAACCTTGTCATACGACATCGCAGCGGACCTCGACACGCCGGTCTCGGCCTATCTCAAGCTGCGGCCGCTGCGGCCCCGCTTCCTGCTCGAAAGCGTCGAGCGGGGATTTCGCGTCGCGCGCTACTCTTTCATCGGACTGGATGCATGTCAGGAGATCCGGGTCGATGAACGCGGCCTCACGGTCGACGGCCGAGTCCACGGCCACCTGAACGGAAAAGCGTCGCTCCTGACCGCACTGCGCGATGCACTGACGCGCTCGCCAATGCTTGCGCCTGGCAACGGCCAACTGCCATTGTCGGGTGGACTCGTCGGATTCACTTCTTACGAATTCGCGCGGCATTTCGAGCCTGCTGCTCTTCCCCAGGGCGCGGATCCGACCACGCCTGAAGCCTGGTTCGTCGCGCCGCGGTCGCTGTTGGTCTTCGATCACCTGACGCGCGGCGTGACCCTGCTGCACGCCGGCAACGAAGCGGAGCGCCAGTCGCTGAGACGGGAGGTCGCGCGCTTGCTCGCAGGCCCGGTGCCGCGGGCGCAGCGCCGCAACCGTCACGGCGCCGTAACGGCGAGCCTGAAGCGGGAAGAGTTCGCGGACGGAGTGGAGCGCGTGAGCGCTCACATCAGGGCAGGCGACGTCTATCAGCTGGTCCTGTCCGTGCGGTTCGATGGCGACTGCGAAGGAGAACCCTTCGCTGTTTACCGCGCGCTGCGTCTCCTCAATCCCTCGCCCTATATGTACTTCTGCGAGGGTGACGGCATCACCGTCGTCGGCTCCTCGCCGGAGGCACTCGTGCGGCTCTCAGGCTCGCGCGCGGAGCTTCGGCCCATCGCCGGTACCCATCCGCGGGGTACCAATTCGGCCGAGGACGAGACGCTGGCGCAGCGCCTGCTGGCCGATCCCAAGGAGAACGCGGAACACATCATGCTGGTCGATCTCGCGCGCAGCGATCTTGGTCGCGTGGCGCGGGCGGGCTCGATTCGCGTGAATCCGGATCGCGAGATCGAGCGTTACAGCCACGTGATGCACCTGGTGAGTGGCGTGACCGGCGAGCTGGCGCCGGGGCGCGACGCGTTCGATCTGTTTGCCGCGGCCTTCCCGGCCGGCACGCTGGTTGGTGCGCCGAAAGTGCGAGCAATGCAGATCATCGACGAGATCGAACCGGTCGGCCGCGGGCTGTATGGCGGCGCCGTCGGCTATTTCGGCAGCAATGGCGGCATGGATCAGGCGATCACCATTCGCACGATCGTATTTTCGAACGGCAGCTACCGGTACCAGGCGGGCGCCGGCATCGTCGCCGACAGCCATGCGGACAAGGAATACGAGGAAGTCGCGGCGAAGAGCGCGGCGCTCAGGCGCGCGCTCGAGCTGGCGGAGGAAATGCCATGACTGTGCGCCTGTTGCTGATCGACAACTACGATTCCTTCACCTACAACCTGGTGCAGGCGTTCCTGATGCTGGGGGCACAGGTCGAAGTGCGCCGCAACGACGCCATCACGGTCGACGACGCAGAGGCGTTGCAGCCGACGCATCTTTGTGTCTCGCCCGGTCCCGGCACTCCGGCGGACGCCAGAATTTCCGTGCCCATGATCAAGGCATTTGCGGGCAGGATCCCGATCCTTGGCGTGTGCCTGGGCCATCAGGCGATGGTCGAGGCCTGTGACGGGCGCGTGATCCGGGCGCCACGGCTCATGCATGGCAAGGCCTCACCCGTACTGCACGACCGGCGCGGCATCTTCGAGGAGTTGCCGAGCCCATTCGATGCCGGCCGCTATCACTCGTTGATCGCCGAGCGCGAGAACCTGCCGTCCGACCTCATGGTGACGGCGTGGACCGCCGAAGGGGAGATCATGGGCGTCCGCCACCGAACGCTGCCGATGGAAGGCGTGCAGTTTCATCCCGAGAGCGTCCTGACGCCGCTCGGCCCGCAAATGCTCGCGAATTTTCTGATGCCGGGCCTTTCGACATGAGCGTGTTCGGCAAGGCGATGCTCGAAGCGCTGCTGGATCGGCACGTGCTTGCCGAGCCCGCGGCCTACGACCTGCTAGTCGCTTTGACCGACTCCTCGATGGCGCCTGCCATGGCGGGCGCCATTCTGTCTGCGCTGCGGGTGCGGGGCGTCACGGCGGACGAAGTGCGCGGGTTCGCCCGCGCCATGCGCGCGCTCGCGCGCAAGCCGGCGATTCCGGACGGTGGGCCGGTGGCGGACGTCGTCGGCACCGGCGGCGACGGATCGCACAGCCTCAATTTATCGACGGGCGCGGCTCTGCTCGCCGCCGCGGCCGGCATCCGTATTGCCAAGCACGGCAATCGCTCGGTGTCGTCGCGCTGCGGCAGCGCCGACGTGCTGGAAGCGCTCGGCTTTACCCTGCCGTCGAGCGAATTGGATGCGATTCAATGCCTGGAACGGGTCGGATTCACATTCCTGTTCGCGCCGTACTATCACCCGGCCATGAAGGCGGTCGCACCGGTGCGCACCGCGCTCGGCGTGCGGACGGTGTTCAACCTGCTCGGTCCGCTCGCGAATCCCGCGGGCGTCCCGTATGCAGTGATCGGTGCCTGGAGCCTCGAAGTCGCCCGGCTGATGGCGGACACGCTCTCGGGGATGGAGATCGCGCGCATGTTCGTCGTGCACGGCGATGGCGGCTGGGACGAACCCACGCCCACGACACCATTTACCCTCTTCGACGTGCGGCCGGGAAGCGTGCGGGAGGTGAAGCGGGCGGCCGCCGATTTCGGGCTCGTGACATGGCGCGACGACGACCTGCGCGGTGGTGACGCCGAACACAACGCCGTTAGGCTCGCAGCCGTGCTTCGCAACGAAGAGAAGGGCGCGCACCGCGATGCACTGGTGATGGGCGCGGCCCTGGTTGCCGAGGTGACGGGCGTCGTGCGGGACCCGATTTCCGGTGCAGCTCTGATGACCTCCGCCATCGAGGACGGCCGCGCGTCGCGCCTGCTGGCCAATGCGCTGGCATGGCGCGATGAGGCGGCTGCGTGAACGACGCGGCAGTGCCCGACAAGCGCGGCCGGTTCGGCGCCTTCGGTGGTCGATACGTCCCGGAGACGCTCGTGCC
>JBOHZL010000107.1:0-9323 GCA_050738495.1 Steroidobacteraceae bacterium
TTTGCCTGGATGCAATGGCAACGGCGGCTGCTGGTTCGCTGGGAGTATCATTCGACCAACTTCCTCGGCTTCGTGCAGCTCGCGGCCCTATGCATCCTGCTCAGGCAATTTTGAGATAGGTTCTAGTGCTTTCGCACCGCGACTTTGACTTTCCGCGGCCCCGCGACCTCGAACAGGAACTCCAGCTCGAACGCCTGTCCCTCGACCAGCGGCTGCTTGAGTCCCATCAGCATGATGTGCTTGCCGCCCGGCGAGAATTCGACGCGCTCCCCGGCCGCGACGTGCAGCACCGAGATTTCACGCATGCGCGCGACGCCTTCGACGACCTTGGTTTCGTGAACTTCGGCGCTGGCGGCGACTGCCGTCTTCAGCTTCAGCAGGCGATCCGATTTTGTCGTGTCGTTGTGGATCTTCAGGTACACGACGCCCGTCGGAATGCCGGGCGGAGTCGTGCGAGCCCAGGCATCTCCGACCGTGAGCCCGCCGGCCAGCGCCGGCGCGGCGCCGAGAGCGAGCGTCACCAGCGGCAGTACTCGACGAATACTCATGCGGCTTTTCTCCCGCGCGCCAGCACGCGCTTCAGATAGCGTCCGGTAAAGGAGCCGCTCGCCCGCGCGAGCTGTTCGGGCGTGCCCTCGGCGACGATCGATCCACCGCCGTCGCCGCCCTCGGGGCCGAGGTCGATCACCCAATCGGCGGTCTTGATGACGTCGAGATTGTGCTCGATCACGATGACCGTATTGCCTTCGTCGCGCAGGCGATGCAGCACCGCGAGCAGGTGCTTGACGTCCTCGAAGTGCAGACCGGTCGTCGGCTCGTCCAGTATATAAAGTGTCCGGCCGGTGGCGCGCTTGGACAGCTCCTTGGCGAGCTTGACGCGCTGCGCCTCGCCGCCGGAGAGCGTGGTCGCGTTCTGGCCGAGCCGAATGTAGGAGAGGCCGACGTCGAGCAGGGTCTGGAGCTTGCTCGCGATCACCGGCACGGCCTGGAAGAAGACGCTGGCGTCCTCGACCGTCAGGTCGAGCACTTCGTGGATAGTCCTGCCCTTGTAGTGCACGTCGAGCGTCTCGCGGTTGTAGCGCCGGCCCTTGCAGACGTCGCAGGCGACGTAGACATCGGGCAGGAAGTGCATCTCGACCTTGATGACGCCGTCGCCCTCGCAGGCCGCGCAGCGCCCGCCCTTGACGTTGAAGCTGAAGCGGCCCGGCTGATAGCCGCGCGAGCGCGCCTCCGGCGTGCCCGCGAACAGCTCGCGGATCGGCGTGAAGAGGCCGGTGTAGGTCGCCGGATTCGAGCGCGGCGTGCGGCCGATCGGGCTCTGGTCGATGTCGATCACGCGATCGATCGCGCCCAGTCCGTCGACGCCCGTACAGGGCGCCGGCTGTTCCGCCACCAGGTCCAGCGCCCGCGCCATGGCCCGGTACAGCGTGTCGTTGACCAGCGTGGACTTGCCCGACCCGGAAACACCGGTGACGCAGGTCAGGAGCCCGACCGGGAATGCCACGTCGATCTGCTTCAGGTTGTTGCCGCTCGCCTGGCGCAGCTTCAATTGCTGTTTCGGGTCGCGTGTGCGCCGCTGGTCGGGGATCTCGATGCGCTTGCGGCCCGACAGGTACTGGCCGGTCAGCGAAGCCGGGCTTGCCTCGATCTGCGCCGGCGTGCCCTGCGCGACGACCTGGCCGCCGTGCACGCCGGCGCCCGGGCCGAGATCCACCACGTGGTCCGCCTGGCGGATCGCGTCCTCGTCGTGCTCGACCACGATCACGGTGTTGCCGAGATCGCGGAGCCGGTGCAGCGTGTCGAGCAGGCGCTGGTTGTCGCGCTGGTGCAGGCCGATCGACGGCTCGTCCAGGATGTACATGACGCCCACCAGCCCCGAGCCGATCTGGCTCGCGAGCCGGATGCGCTGCGCCTCGCCGCCGGACAGCGTCTCGGCGCTGCGGTCGAGCGTCAGGTAGTCGAGTCCCACGTCCACCAGGAAGCCGAGCCGGTCGGTGATCTCCTTGACGATCTTGGCGGCGATATCGGCACGCCAGCCCTCGAGCTTCAGCTCGGCGAAGAAAGCGAGGGCGCGACGCACCGGCAGCGCCGAGATCGAGGGCAGCGACGCGCCACCGACGAATACGAAGCGTGCGGCCCTGGTGAGTCGCGCGCCGTCGCACTCGGGGCAGCGGCGCGTGCCCAGGTAGCGGGCGAGCTCCTCGCGCACGGCGAGCGACTCCGTTTCCTGGTAACGCCGATCGAGATTGGGGAGGACACCCTCGAACTTGTGCTTGCGCCTGATGGTGCGGCCGCGCGAGTCGAAGTACCGGAACTCGATCTCCTCGCCGCCGCTCCCCTGCATCAGCACCTCGCGCGCGCGGGCGGGCAGCTGGCCGTACGGGGTCTCCGGATCGAAGCGGTAATGATCCGCGAGCGCCTGCACCATCTGATAGTAGTAGGCATTGCGCCGGTCCCAGCCGCGCACCGCGCCAGCCGCGAGCGAGAGTTGAGGCTGGGTGACGACCCGGTCCGGGTCGAAGAACTGCTTGACGCCCAATCCGTCGCAGCCCGGGCAGGCGCCGTGCGGGTTGTTGAACGAAAACAGCCGCGGTTCCAGCTCGGGCAGCGAGTAGCCGCAGATCCGGCAGGCGAATTTGTCGGAGAAAACCAGTTCCTCGCGCTTCGGCTCGTCGAGGAACGCGACGCGGGCCGTGCCATCGCCGAGCCGGAGCGCGGTCTCGAAGGACTCGGCCAGGCGTTGCTGGAGGTCCGGCCGCACTTTCAGCCGGTCCACGACGGCCTCGATCGAATGCTTGCGCTTCGGGTCGAGCTTCGGCGTCGCGTCGAGCTCCACATGGTGCCGGTCCACGCGCGCCCGCACGAAGCCCTTGCCGCGCAATTCCTCGATCACCTGCAGGTGCTCGCCCTTGCGTGCCGAGATGACCGGGGCCAGCAGGGCGATCGGCGTGCCCCCGGGCAGCGCCAGCACCTGGTCCACCATCTGGCTCACGGTCTGCGCGGTCAGGTCGAGGCCGTGGTCGGGGCAGCGCGGGATGCCGGCGCGGGCGTACAGCAGGCGCAGGTAGTCGTAAATCTCGGTCACCGTGCCGACGGTCGAGCGCGGATTGTGCGAGGTGGACTTCTGTTCGATCGAGATGGCCGGCGACAGGCCCTCGATCGAGTCGACATCCGGCTTCTCCATCATCGACAGGAACTGCCGCGCATAGGCCGACAGCGACTCGACATAGCGGCGCTGGCCTTCGGCGTAGATCGTGTCGAAGGCGAGCGAAGACTTGCCGGAACCCGAAAGCCCGGTGAACACGATCAGCCGGTCGCGCGGCAGCTCGAGGTCGAAACCCCGCAGGTTGTGCGTACGCGCGCCGCGGATGTGGATGGTCTGGGTCATGAGGCGAGCCTGATAGAATAACCGGCCCTTTCCGGGCACCGCAAAGGGATTTCCCGTGGGGTTTTCCACCGGCGCCGCGCTGTCTTCGACCGAGCGGCGATCCGTCGCTGCACTCGCCGCGATCTATGCCACGCGCATGTTCGGGCTGTTCCTGCTGCTGCCGGTACTCGCGCTGCACGCGGGATCCTTGCCCGGCGGCACGCCGCTCCTGGCCGGCCTTGCCGTCGGCGCTTACGGGCTCGCCCAGGCCGTCATGCAAATCCCATTTGGCGCCTGGTCGGATCGCTACGGTCGCAAGCCGTTGATCGTCGTCGGACTCGTCCTGCACATCGCGGGTTCCCTGTCGGGTGCTTACGCCACGACCGCGCTGGCGCTGGTCTGGGCGCGAGCCTTGCAGGGACTCGGTGCGGTTTCGGGGCCGGTGATGGCGCTGCTGGCCGACCAGACACGCCCGGGGTCGCGCACCCGCGCCATGGCGGCGATCGGCATCGGCATCGGCGCTTCTTTCGTGCTGTCGCTGATCGGCGGTCCGCTGATCGCGGGCGTGATCGGCGTCGACGGCCTGTTCCTGCTGATCGGCGTCATGGGTGCGGCGGCGCTGGCGCTGGTCCGGTTTGCCGTGCCGGCGGAAACACCTCGCAGGCTGCGGGCGCGTAGCTGGCGGGCTGCCATGACCCGCCGGCTGCTGCCGCAATACGCGGGTGTCTTCGTGCTGCACCTGTCGTTGACCGCCTGCTTCATTGCCGTGCCATTCGCGCTCCGAGACCTGCACGGCATACCGGTTGCCAGCCACTGGCAGGTTTATCTCGCGGTGTTCGCGGCTTCCTTTGCGCTGACGATCCCGCTGATCCTGTGGTCCGAGCGCGCGCGGCGGCCCGACCGCGTGATGCTGGCCGGTGGCCTGCTGCTCGCGGCCGCACTGTCGGCGCTTGCCTGGACCCATGCGGACCTGCGATTGCTGGCGGTCTCGCTCACGTTCTACTTCGGAGCCTTCAACTTCCTCGAGGCACGGCTGCCGGCCTCGCTCGCGGACGCCGCCGGCGAGTCCGCGCGCGGCGCGGCGATGGGCGTGTTTTCGACCTGCCAGTTCGCCGGGGCATTCGCGGGCGGCGCGATCGGCGGCGCCTTGCTGGGCAGCCCGCTGGCGCTGTCCGGCATATTCGCGTTCGCGGCCCTGGCGAGCGCCGCGTGGCTGCCACAGGCCGGCCGATCCGAATTGCGGCGGATGGGGCCAAAAGCCGATGTGCCGGCGCCGGGCGAATGACTACAATGTGCGAATCCTAGCGACGGACGGGTAAAGCCATGGCACGCGGCGTCAACAAGGTCATCCTGATCGGCCACCTGGGGCAGGATCCGCAGTCGCGCGCCATGCCGTCCGGCAAGGCCGTGGTCAATCTGCGCCTCGCCACCTCGGACCAGTGGCGCGACAAGCAGACCGGCGAGAGCAAGGAAGCGACGGAGTGGCACAACGTCGTGATGTTCGACCGCCTGGCGGAAATCGCCGCCGAGTACCTGCGCAAGGGCTCCCACGTCTACGTGGAGGGGCGCATCCGGACGCGCAAGTGGCAGGACCGGGAAGGCCAGGATCGCTACACCACGGAAATCGTCGCCAACGAGATGCAGATGCTCGGGGGACGCGGCCCGTCCGGCGGCGGTGGGGGGCAGGCTGCCGCCGATCGCGCAGCGCAGCGCAGCGAGGAACCGGCGACCCGCGGCGAACCTGCCGGGGTGGCCGAATCGTTCGACGACGACATCCCGTTCTAGGGCGACAGGCGTCACGCAATTCCGCTGGGAAAGCCGCCCAAGCGGCTGCCGGGTATCACGAATACCGATTTTGTGTGACCGGCTTGGCGTCCGGCCGGCGCCGCATTAAGTCACCATCGTGCCGATTCCCTGCAGGGAGATCGGGCCTGATGGAGCTGGACCCAAATCAGCGACCCGGGACTGGGCTGCGCGAGGCCCTGGCGCCATGGTTCGGCCGGGCATCGAGCCGCCTCGTGCTGCTGTCCGCCGTGTTCGCCGCCGCGGCCGTCACCGGCCAAGTCACTGGGGTTTCCGGTGGCGCCGTTGTCGGTTTCTTCGCCGGCATCGCCGCGGCGCTGGCTCTGATCGCGATCACGCACCCAACCGGCGTCGCCACGCGCTCGGCGGAAGCACGGTTTGCGGCCCTGATCCGCAACACCGTCGACGTCATCGCGATCGTCTCGACCAACGGCAAGATCGACTACCTGACGCCGGCGGCCGAGCGCATTTTCGGGCTGCCGGCACATGAATTGATCGGCCGGCCGTTCATCGAGCTGGTCGCCTACGAGGATCGGGCGCGGATCCGCGAGTTCCTGGAGGGCGACCTGGCGCCGCGTGGCGTGAATGCCAATGTCGAGGCCCGCATTCCACGCGGCGAGGACAAATATCGCGTGGTCGAGATCCACGGCAGCAACATGGATGCGGAGCCGGCGATCGGCGGCCGGCTCCTGAACCTGCGCGACATGACCGACCGCAAGGGCATGGAGGAGCACTTCAAGCGGCTTGCGTTCCACGACCCGCTGACGCTGCTTGCGAACCGCTCGCTGTTCCGCGACCGGGTCGAGCATGCGGTCACGGTCAGCCGGCGCAATGGGCGCGGCGTCGCGGTGATGTTCGTGGACCTCGACAATTTCAAGAAGATCAACGATTCATTCGGCCACCCGCAGGGCGACCGCGTGCTGCACAAGAGCGCCCAGCGCCTCGTCAAGGCGACGAGAAATGGCGATACGGTGGCGCGCCTCGGCGGCGACGAGTTCGCGGTGCTGCTCGAGAACCTGACCGGCAAGGACCAGGTGATCGAGATCGCCGCGCGGATCGTGGAAGCGCTGCAGGAGTCGCTCGAGTTGCCGGGACCCGATATCCGTGTCACGGCTTCCGTCGGCGTCGCATTTGCGACCGCGGAAGACGGCGTCGAGGAGCTGATGCGCAACGCCGATGTCGCCATGTATTCAGCCAAGTCACAGGGCAAGGGCCGTTACGCGATTTACCAGCCGGCGATGCAGCGCGCCGCGAGCAAACGCCAGGAACTCGAAGCCGAGCTCGCGACGGCGCTCGAGGAGAGCCAGTTCCTGATTCATTACCAGCCGATCGTGGAGCTCCATTCCGGCTACCTCACCGGCGTCGAGGCGCTGATCCGCTGGCGCCATCCAGAGCGCGGCCTGCTGGGTCCGGCGGAGTTCATCGGTGTCGCCGAGGAGACCGGGCAGATCGTCACGCTTGGCCGCTGGGTGCTGGCCCAGGCCTGCCGCGAAGTCCGGGTCTGGCAGGGACGCCTGCCGGAGGGGCGGCAGGTGCGCGTCGGAGTCAATGTATCGGCCGTGCAGCTCGCGCAGTCCGACATCTGCGCCGACGTCGCGAAGGCCCTCAGGCTGTCCGAGATCGATCCGGGTTGTCTGGTGATCGAGCTGACCGAGAGCGTGCTGATGCAGAACACCGAGCACATGCTCGGCAAGCTCGCCGAGCTCAAGAAACAGGGCGTGCGCATCGCGATCGACGACTTCGGCACCGGTTACTCGTCGCTTTCCTACCTGCACCGCTTTCCGATCGACATCCTGAAGATCGACCGCTCATTCGTCGAGCAGCTCGGCAGCATGGAAAACGGCGAGGGCCTGGCGCGCGCGATCATCACGCTCGGCGAGACGCTCGGCCTCGAGGTGGTCGCCGAGGGCATCGAGCTCGAGCACCAGCAGCGCGAGCTGATCGAACTCGGCTGCGTCGCGGGACAGGGCTACTTCTACTCGAAACCGGCGTTGCTGCACGAGCTCGAGTACTCGGTGCACATGATGCGCCGGCGCAGCATGGCCGACACGCTGCCGCAGGGCGCGCGCTTCACCGCCACCGGGCGGTTCGTGATCGGCGACCTGCGCCCCGCCGATTTTGTCGCGACCGGCACGTTCGGTCGCGAGATCTCGCGCAAATAACAGCCAAAACAATCGCTTATCCGGCAAGGCCGGATGCCCGGCAGCTACCCGGGCAATTTCCATGATGAGTCCGCGGTGCATGCGGGTGTATAAGCGCAATGCCGCGGTGCGATTCCGTGCCGACGGGTAAAGGGGGAACAACACCAACTGGAGAAGGGTCATGGACAAGATTCAATCACCAAAGACCGAAGGCATCAGTCGACGTTCGTTCCTGCAGGCCGGCGCCATCGCCGGCACCGGCGCGGCATTCGCGGCGATGACCAGCGCCGGCGCCGAAGACGCGGCACCTCAGTCCGGCCAGGGCCCCGATGATGATGTCGCGAACGCCTCCATCGCGCGGCTCCAGCGGTTGATGGGCTCGGGAAGCCTGTCGTCGAAAGAGCTCGTCGACATCTACCTGCGGCGCATTCGCGCGATCGACAGGGGCCTTGACCTGTCGAGCGTGCTCGAGCTGAACCCGGACGCGCGCCACATCGCCGATGCGCTCGACCGCGAGCGCCACTCCCGGGGAGCGCGCGGGCCGCTGCACGGCATACCGATCCTTCTCAAGGACAACATCGACACGGCCGACCGGCTGGGCACCCGCGCGGGTTCGCTCGCGCTCGTGGGTCGTCCCGCGCCGCGGGACGCGACGGTGGCGAGGCGGCTGCGCCAGGCCGGTGCCGTGATCCTGGGCAAGGCGAATCTCAGCGAGTTCGCCAACTTCCGCGGGTTCGGCAGCTCGAGCGGGTGGAGCGGCGTCGGCGGGCAGTGCCGCAATCCCTACGTTCTCGATCGCAATCCCTGCGGCTCGAGCTCCGGGTCCGCGGCGGCCGTTTCCGCTGCGCTCACTTCCGTTTCACTCGGGACCGAGACCGACGGCTCGATCGTGTGCCCTTCGGGACAGTCGGGAGTGGCGGGAATCAAGCCCACGGTCGGCCTCACCAGCCGCGCGGGCGTCGTCCCGATCGCGGCCGCGCAGGACACCATTGGCCCGCACGGCCGCAGCCTCGCCGACTGCGCCGCGGTGCTCGGCGCATTGACCGGCGTGGATCCGCGCGATCCGGCGACCGCCGCCAGCGCGGGGCGGTTCCACCGCAATTACTCGCAATTCATCGATCAGAACGGGCTCGCCGGCGCGAACATCGGCGTGGCGCGCCAGTTCCTCGGGGTGACGACCGAGATCGACGCCGTGTTCGAAGAGGCGCTCGGGATCATGAGCAGCGCGGGCGCCAATCTCGTCGACGTGGAGATTCCGTCCTTCGACGAGTACAACGCGAGCCAGGCCGAGATCATCGTGCTGATCTTCGAGTTCAAGCGCGACCTCAACGCCTATCTCGCCACGCGCACCGGCATTCCCGCCGGGTCGCTCGCGGACGTGATCCAGTTCAACCTCGACAATGCGGACCGTGAGCTGCAGTTCTTCGGTCAGGAACTGATGGAGCTGGCGGAGTCTGAAGTTTTTGACGAGGCCACCTACCTGCAGGCACTCGCGGACGCGAGACGCCAGGGCGGTGCAGACGGCATCGATGCGACGCTGGCGAATTTCGGCGTCGACACCATCGTGGCGCCCACGAACTCCCCGGCATGGCCCACCGATCTCGTCAACGGCGACGCCTTCCTGTTCGGCAGCTCGGGGTTCGCAGCGGTCGCGGGTTATCCGCTCGTGAGCGTCACCGGCGGCTACTCGTTCGGCCTGCCGATCGGCATCACGTTCATGGCCTCGGCGTGGAGCGAGCCTGCGTTGATCAAGCTCGCGTCCGGCTTCGAAGCGGCGGCCGGCATCCGTCGCCGGCCGCGTTTCCGCCGCTCGCTCCAGCTCGGCGACGGCGCCGGAACCCAGGGCGACGTCGCGCTGGCGAAGACTGCCGGGACGGCAGGCAGCGCCGCGGCCATGCGGCAGCGGCGCCTGGAGCTTGCGCGCGACAGGCTGGTGTCGCCGCGCCTGTGGCGTCCGGCGGGGCTGTAGACGACCCGGGCACGGCGCGGGACCTCCGCGCCGTGCCCCAGGC
>JBOHZL010000108.1:0-9319 GCA_050738495.1 Steroidobacteraceae bacterium
TGGTTGACACCTGGCCGACCCGGCGACCGCATCGGCGCCCGGCCCGTCCGTTCCTTAACCCACCCTGGTGGCCGTCCCATACAACACCTCCATTGACGAGATGTTGCGACGACCGCTGGAAATCACCATCTTCGCCTCCGCCTTTGTGGCGGAATCACATGCCCGCCATGTGATGGCTGAAGTTCTAGTGGAAGGGAACGGGTTGGATGCGAACATCGCCTTATAGTCAAACCTGCCTTCAACCATGCCTGCACGGAATTCCGTGTCCAAGTATTCTTCCAGGGTCTTTCTGTCATGGACATCAAGTCTTGACAGAATGCGCCGAGCGGCCTCCTCCTGGCCATTCCGCTCGCTTTGCTCCAGACTTTCCAATACGGCTGCGAACTCCAAGCCGCTCCGGGCGTTCTGCAACTCTGCGCACATCTGCCGCACATTCCGGGCAATCTTGCGGGCGTCGTTCATGTCGCGCCCGTGCTCAGCAATCTCCGGCTTTATCCGATTGACGCCTTCCGCGCTGAGTAGCTGCTCTAGAATTTCCGAAGACGTGGAGAGATGATAAAAGAAAGAATGCGCCAAATTCTCGAGCGAAATTTCCTTGTTGTCTATGAAGCTGGTGGGAAGCTGAAGTGCAGGCGGCGGCTCTTCCGCATGTGCAAACGCCAACGGCCACAACAAGAATAAGTAGAAGGTTGCCTTAATGATCTGGCGCCCGGCGTACATAGGTAGACTTCCCATCGACCGACCTCCGGACTGGAACTCAGTTGTCCTTGTCGAATGTATGCCGCGTATGCACCCCCGTCAATCACAGCCGGCGCCGGGGCCAGGCCGGCGGGGATAACCTGGATGCAGCGCGTGAAGCGCGTGTTTGCGATCGACATCGAGACCTGCCGGCGCTGCGGCGGGCGGCTTGTGGTGCTCGCGAGCATCGAAGTCTGGAGTTCACCCGCTTTCGTGGACGGGTAGTTTCCTGGATTCTCACTTCCTGTCCGGCCGATAATCTCCTCTCAAAGTTGTTCGGCGACCAGCGGCCAATCGATGAATGGCGCCGATGCGGGTTGTACCAACCTTCGAGCCATTCGAACAGGGCCATCCTGGCCTCGGCTTTCGATTTGAACCGCCGATGCTTGAGCAGTTCCTTTTCGAGCGTGGCGAACACACTCTCGGCTGAATGACGTTCTTCGGACGCCGTTGCACCAACGCCATGTTCAAGGCATCGAGCATCAGCTGCGTCCGCAAGTGATCGTCGATCGCCCAGCCCACGATCTTGTGCGACCAGACATCCGGCACGATGGCCAGATAAATCATCCCCGCCCAGATCGGGATGGAGGTCGCATCGGCCACCCACAGCTGGTTGGGGCCTGCCGCCTTGAACTGCCGGTTCAACAGGTCCGCGTTCGCGGTCGGAGCGCCACCCGGCGTGGTGGTCACCACGTAGTTCGGCGCGACGATGCTTCTGAGCCCGTTTTCCCGCATCCATCGCGCCACGCGCTTGCAGCCAACATGGATATCGTGATCGTCCGCACGCTCGGCATGGCTGTTCGGCGAGCCATAACGACCTTGGGAGCGCCGGTAGATCGCAGGGATCTTGGCCGCCAAACCGATGTCGGCCCGGCGCCGGCTCGACCGCGGACGATCCCGCCACGCATAGAATCCACTGGCGGAGACTTGAAGCAATCGGCACATGACCCGTACCGGTTGGGTGGCCTGATTTGCCTTCACGAACCCGAACAGCGCTTCGGTGTCGCGGGCTTCTCGTTCGCAAACCAGGCCGCGGCTTTTGCCAGGATGTCCCGTTCCTGCAGCAGCTTGCGGTTCTCACGCCTGAGCCGGGTGAGCTCTTCGCGCTCCGCCGTCGTCAGGCCGCCATCGCCCCGGCCCCGATCCCGCTCCGCCTGCTTGACCCACTGCCGGATCGACCAGCTGGTGCAGCCAAACTCCTTCGCGAGCACGTCGTACGAGCGGCCGGCGCGGAATAACTCGACCCTCTGCCGCCGAAACTCCGGCGTGTGGCGCTTGACTCTCTGACCCATAGGTTGACCCTCCATTTGTGAACATGACGTGTCCACAAAACCGGGGCAACTCCAAATCCCGCGCGTCCGCCCGTCATGCCATGTCGATGCGAAGGAACTCCACCAGCGCCGTTTGCGAGCCGGTCGGCCGGTCTGAATCGCGAGGAACAGGCGGAGTGCGGGCGCGATCTTTGATCTCGCCTGCTTGACCGCGAAGGCGCCACGCCAGGTAGAGTGCGCGGTGGTCACCCGCCATCAGCTCGTTGCGGATCGGTACGAGCGTGCTGAGCACCCCGGGCTCAAGACCTTCCCAGTCTTCATCGGATTCGTCCTCTGACCACAAATCGATCACGAGATGAGCGTCGAGCGTCGTGACGGTCGCGACGCTCGAATTGCCGCGGGACCTGCCAGTACGAACCGCGCAGTATTGTCTTGCGATCTTCGGATCGAGCCGGTTGCTCGGGATGCGCAACATGAGTCGACGCGTGCCCCAGTTCGAGTAGTAGAAGAACGCATCGAAGTACTTCGCGACGAGTTCGTGCGGGTCCGCCTTGAAATCGCCCCACTCATACGTATTGACAAGCCGTGTGGACGTGATCGTCGACCGACTGGTGATCGCGCGGAGGCGCTTTTGAGCGGTTGCGCTGAGCGGGCGATCGATCGCGACGAACTCGTAGTACTGGAACTCGCTCATCTGACGCAGGCGGCGCGAGCGGAAGCGGGCCGGATCACTCGTGCGCGCCGTTACCCAAGCGCGAGCGCTCAATCGCGACGGGAGTGGCGAAGGATCGGCAAGTCTCGCCAAATGCAGCTACATCTTCCTGCCACGACCTCTCGTCGAAATCGACCGCGAGAAACCAGCAGGTCTCGTCTTCGAGGAGCGGGTAGAGCCCCATCACGTGACGGCCCTGCAGGTGATCAGTCACGACTTGGTCGCTGACAGGCACAAAGGCTCCGCGTGAAGCGACTCGATCTTTGCGTACGCGCCTTCACGTGCACGCTCAAGGTCTGTCAGCCTCGCCTCTTCCCGGGCGAGCTCCTGGAGGATGTGTCTCTCGAACGCATCATGCATTCATAGTATCGCTACCATGGACAACTATTGGGAGCAGCCAACTCACAGGATGCCGCGAGGGGCGGCCAATTGTGAACAGGATCTTACAAATT
Source organism: Steroidobacteraceae bacterium (assembly GCA_050738495.1). Taxonomy (GTDB): domain Bacteria; phylum Pseudomonadota; class Gammaproteobacteria; order Steroidobacterales; family Steroidobacteraceae; genus SCUD01. The sequence continues at coordinate 3,174 of JBOHZL010000108.1, forward strand.
GATGTGACATCCTATAGGATGTCACATTGTCATGAGGCAGCAGCGGTTCGTCCTGGACACATCGGTAATCGTGGCCGGATTTCGCAGCCGGCTGGGCGCCAGTAATCGGATCCTGGCTTTGGTTGCCGAGAGGCGTCTGGTGCCAATCGTGACAACGGCGTTGTTCCTGGAGTACGAAGATGTTCTGAGCCGACCGGAGCAGCGATTGGCGACGCACATGAGCGAGGATGACGTTGCAGGATTCCTGGCCGCGTTCGCCAGTGCGGCGGAACCGGTTGACGTTCATTTTTTGTGGCGGCCGCAATTGACCGATCCTGCCGATGAACTGGTACTAGAGGCCGCCGTGAACGGCCGCGCACAGGCTATTGTCACTCACAATGTTCGACACTTTCTGCCGGCAGCGCGCGAACTCGGCGTGCAGGTGATCACACCCGCGGAACTGTTGGCGAGGATGAAGGAATGAGCAAGAACACTTATCCGTTGAAGCTTCCGACCTCTGTCAAGAAGGCGGCAGTGGAATTGGCCGCGTCCGATGGGGTGTCTTTGAACCAGTTCATCGCGGCAGCGGTTGCCGAAAAGGTCGGGTCGCTGCGCACTGCGCGAGACTTTCTGCGGAACCGCGCCGGACCGGCAAAGCCCAAGGACATGCTGAAGTATCTGCGACGCGCTCCGAAAGTCGCGCCGAAGGCAGAAGATGCGCGTTGAGCGCAGCTACTCTGTCCGCGTTCGTCTCGGACGCCGTCCGCATTGGCGTGGCAACTGCGCGCCCCAATGACGCTCACTCGGCTTCGAGCGAGGCAGGGCCGCGGCCACGAAGCCCGACAATTGCTGTCCTATCTCCACGCTCGCTACACGGAAGGATTTGAGACGGGTGATCTGGAGGCTGCCAGGTAGCTGCGTTCCCAAGGCTGGATCTCCGTAGTTATTTCTGATGGTATGAAAATTCGAGCATGACTGTGAAAGTGATTCACAAACAACAAGATGCCGTTGCGATATGAATCTCTCTCTCCGCCAGATTCTGCCCGCTAGACTAGCTGCCATGGACGACGGTCGCGCCACGCAGCCGGCGCAGGCCAGCACGCGGCCCGGCGACATGGCGCTGCTGCGCTGGATCTGGCGTTCCTACGTGCGCAATGCGCTGATCCCGCCATTGCTGGTCGAGCTGCTGCTGGTCGCGGTCTACCTGGCGAGCCATGCCTGGCCGCTCCAGAGGCATGTCGACTCGGCATGAGCATCGTCAAGGAGATCATCGAGATCCACGGTGGCCGCGTCGAAATCGCGAGCGAACGCGGGCGCGGCACGACGGTGACATTGTGGCTGCCGGGCGCCTCGGCGCGCGGTTGACGCCCCCGGGAGGCGACCTTACGATGCCGGGCCCGGCGACATCCATGGTGGCTCGCGTCGGTTCCTCCGCGACGATCGGCCGTGAACCCCGCCAGGCCCGGAAGGGAGCAACGGTAGCGGCAGCATCGGGTGCCGGAGGGGTGCTGGCGCGGGCCGCCTCCATGAAAGTACAGGATGCCCGATGATCGCAGGCCGCTGGAAACGACACCGATGAGCTACCTGGTCCTGGCGCGAAAATGGCGTCCCCGCAATTTCGCCGAACTGGTCGGTCAGGAGCACGTGCGCCAGGCGCTGGTCAATGCGCTCGATTCCGGGCGCATCCACCATGCCTTTCTTTTCACCGGCACGCGCGGCGTCGGCAAGACGACGATCGCGCGCATCCTCGCGAAATCGCTGAACTGCGAGCGCGGGGTCGGCTCGACGCCTTGCGGGGAATGCAGCAGCTGCCGCGAAGTCGACGAGGGCCGTTTCGTGGACCTGATCGAAGTCGACGCCGCATCGCGCACCAAGGTCGACGACACGCGGGAGCTCCTGGACAACGTCCAGTATCTGCCCACGCGCGGGCGCTACAAGGTGTACCTGATCGACGAGGTGCACATGCTGTCGGCGCACTCGTTCAATGCGCTGCTGAAGACACTGGAAGAGCCGCCGCCGCACGTCAAATTCCTGCTCGCGACGACGGACCCGCAGAAACTGCCGGTGACGGTCCTGTCGCGCTGCCTGCAATTCAACCTGAAACGGCTGCCGGCCGCGCTGATCGCGAGCCGCCTGCAGCAGATCCTGAAGGCCGAGGGTGTCGAACCCGAGCCGGCGGCGCTGACGCTGCTCGCGCGCGCGGCCGACGGCAGCCTGCGGGACGGGCTGTCATTGCTCGACCAGATGCTGGCATTCGGCGGCGGGCGGGTGAGCGAGGCGGATGCGCGCGCCATGCTCGGCACCGTGGATCGCCGGCATGTCGTTGAGCTCGTCCAGCGCCTTGCGGAGCGCGACGCGCGTGGGCTGTTCACGACGATCGCCGCCATCGACGAGTTCGCGCCGGACTACGCGCAGCTCTTAGACGAGATCGCCGCGCTGCTCCAGAAGATCGCGTTGCATCAGGCGGTGCCGGACCTGCCCGGGGACGAAGTCCATGACCCCGGGTTGCTGGCGGCGCTGGCCGCGAAGATGCCTGCGGAGGAGATTCAGCTCGGATTCCAGATCGCGATCCTCGGCCGCCGTGACCTCGAACTGGCGCCCGACCCGCGCACCGGTGTGGAGATGACCCTGCTGCGCATGCTCGCGTTTCGCCCGGCCGATGCCACCGGCAACGTGAAGACTGCGGATCCCGGACGGGTCCGGCTGGCGGCCGCGGCCGAGCCCGGAAAGCGCGACGTGTCGACAACGCCACCGCCTCCGCCACCGCGCACCGCGATGCCGGGTGCGGATTGGCCTGAGCTCCTGGCGCAACTGGAGCTGCAGGGCGCCGCCCGACAGCTTGCCGGGCATTGTCAGTTGCTCGAGCGGGACGGCAACCGGTTCCGGTTCCTGCTTGACGCGCGCGCGCAATCGATGCACACGCGCCAGCAGGAAGAACGCCTGGCTCGGGCACTCGGCCGCCTGGTCGGCGGACCGGTCACGGTCGAGATCGAGCGCGGCGGTGCGGACGACACGCCGGCGCGCCGCGCGGAACTGGCACGCGACGAGCGCCTCGAACAGGCCCGCGCGGCGCTGGAGAGCGATCCCAACGTCAAAGCCCTGCGCGACCGGTTCGGCGCCACGCTCCAGCCGGACTCGATCAAGCCGGTCGGGTAGAATCCAGGGATGAAACCGAATCTCGGGCAACTGATGCGCCAGGCGCAGCAGATGCAGGCCAACATGCAGAAGGCCCAGGAGCAGCTCGGCGCGCTCGAGGTCACCGGCGAAGCCGGCGGCGGCATGGTCAAAGTCATCATGAACGGGCGTCACGAAGTCAGGCGCGTGCAGATCGACCCGTCGGTGGATGCGTCGGACCGGGAGATGCTCGAGGACCTGGTCGCCGCAGCCTGCAACGATGCGACGCGTCGCGTCGCCGAGGCGGTGCAACAGCACATGGCCGGTGCGATGGGCGGCATGCAGCTGCCGCCGGGCATGAAGCTGCCGTTCTGACCGCGCCGGTCCGTGAAGTACTCACCCGGCCTGTCCCATCTGATCGAGGCGCTGCGTGTCCTACCGGGCGTCGGTCCGAAGTCGGCCCAGCGCATGGCCTTCCACCTGCTGGAGCGCAACCGGGATGGCGGGCGGGCGCTCGCGCGCGCGCTCGAAGCGGCGGTTGCCAACGTCGTGCACTGCCGGCGCTGCCGCATGCTGACGGACGGCGAACTGTGCGAGATCTGTGCGGCGCCGAAGCGCGATGCGACCGCACTGTGTATCGTCGAATCGCCGGCCGACGTGGTCGCGGTGGAGCAATCCGGCGGCTTTCGCGGCCGCTACTTCGTGCTGATGGGACACCTGTCGCCACTGGACGGGATCGGACCGGAACAGCTCGGATTGTCGAAGCTGGAGGCGCTGCTCGACGAAGGCGAGGTCAGCGAGGTGATTCTCGCGACCAATCCGACCGTCGAAGGTGAGGCCACCGCCCATTTCATCGGCGAGCTGGTGACGCGCCGCGGCATCCGCGCTTCGCGCATCGCCCACGGCGTGCCGGTCGGCGGCGAGCTCGAATACGTCGACGGCGGCACGCTCGCGCACGCGCTGGCCGGCCGCCAGCTCATCGCCTGAGCCGCGGCTCGCGCCGCGCCATCTCCTCCGCCTGCTGCAGCAGCCGGCGGTAGCTGGCTATCCGCCTCGCGGCGATGCCGCCCGCGGCGGCGGCGACCGCGCAGCCGGGTTCCCGGCCGTGACGGCAATCCTTGAAGCGGCAATGCGGCGCAAGCGCCGCGATTTCGCGGAATCCGCCGGCGACGTCGCGCGGCGGCGGCAACGGGGGAGCGAAATCGCGCACCCCCGGCGAGTCGATCAGCTCGCCGCCGCCCGGCAGGCTCGCGAGCGCCGCGCAGGTCGTCGTGTGCCGGCCGCTGCGGCCGTCTTGCGACAACTCCGCGATCACCGCATCGACCCCTGGCACCAGCAGGTTGGTGAGCGAGCTCTTGCCGGCTCCCGATTGGCCGACCAGGACGCTGGTTTCCGCGGCGAGCTGTGCCGCCAGCGCGTCGCCACCGCCCGCGATGCGCTTGCTCGCCGGCACCACCGGATAGCCGAGCTCCGCGAACTCCCCGAGCGCGGCCGCGAGCACCGCATGACCGTCGCCGAGATCACATTTGTTGGCGACGATGCAGGCCTTGAGGCCCGCCCATTCGGCGGCCGCGAGGTAGCGGTCGCAGAGCCCGAAGTCGGGAGCCGGCACCGGCGCGACGACCACCGCGAGCTGGGTCAGGTTCGCGGCGACCGGCTCGCTGTCGCCACGCTGGCTGAGACGCGAGAGCAGGCTCGTGCGCGGCAGCACTTCCGTGATCAGACCGGCTGCGCCTTCCGTGTGCTCGGCGATCCAGCGCACGCGATCGCCGCAGACGACCGCGAGGCGGCGGCTCCGGAGCCTGCATCGCAGTCGCCCGCCCGCGGCATCCGCGACCAGCGCATCCCGGCCATGGCTCGCGACGACCCGGCCCACGTTCGAACCGGTGGCGGACTGGCGTGACTTCATCCGTTCCGGGCGGCGGCAAGGCGCGCGATGCGCGCGAGCGCGGGCGGATGCGAGGCGTGGAACGCAGCGTACAGGCGATCCGGCGTCAGGGTCGTGGCGTTGTCGCGGTAGAGCTTCACCAGCGCGTCGGCGAGCGGCGCGGAGCCGGCATGCGCGCTCGCATAGTCGTCTGCCGCGTATTCGTGGCGGCGCGACAGCCACGCGAAGAACGGGCGTACCGGCAGCAGGAAGACGGGCGCGACCAGCGCGAACAGCAGCAGCAGTGTGTGCGGGCCGCCACGCGCGACGCCGAGCGCCGGCTGGAACCACGGCTGTCGGGCGAGCCATGCCAGCACGGCGAAACCGGCGAATGCGGCCGCGAGCGAGCCGGCGATACGCCAGGCGACGTGACGCAGCCGGAAATGGCCCAGCTCGTGAGCCAGCACCGCCTGCACCTCGACGGGCGCCAGCGACTCCAGCAGCGTGTCGAAGAACACGATCCGCTTGTTGCGGCCGAGGCCGGTGAAATACGCATTGCCATGCGTGCTGCGGCGCGAGCCGTCCATGACCTTGACGCCGCGCGGCTCGAAACCGCAGCGCCGTGCGAGCGTCTCGACCGCGTCCCGCATCGGCCCCTGCTCGAGCTCGTGGAAGCGGTTGAAGAGGGGTGCGATCAGTCGCGGCCAGGCCCAGCCGAGCAGCACCGAGAAAATTGCCCAGCCGGCCCAGGCCCAAAGCCACCAGCGCGCACCGAGTCTTGGAAGCGACCAGAACAGCAGCGCGAGCAGCGGGACGAACAAGGCCGCCGAGATCGCCAGGCCCTTCAGCATGTCGATGGCGAACAACGCCGGTGTCGTGCGGTTGAATCCGAACCGTGATTCGATCCTGAACGTGGCCCAGAGGTCGAATGGCAGACCGGCCAGCATCAGTGCGAGCGCGACTGCGCCGACCGTGGCGACCTGGTGCACGATCCCGCTGAGTCCGGCTTGCGCCGCCCAGGCGTCGATCGCCGCAATGCCGCCACCGAGCGTGAGGGCGAGCAACAGGACGGCGCCGGCGGCCAGGCTGGCGGTGTCGAGGCCGGCGCGGGCGATCGTGTAATCTGCCGCGCGCGCGTGCTGCTCGGCGCTGATCGCCGCGGCGAACGCGGCCGGCACCCGCATGC
>JBOHZL010000109.1:0-9274 GCA_050738495.1 Steroidobacteraceae bacterium
GTCGCGGCCGTGGGCGCGGACGAGGCGCTCGAGCTCGACATCGTTCCGGTCGCGGTGTACTGGGGCCGCGCGCCGCAGCGCGAGAAGTCCTGGCTCAGGCTGATCCTGTCGGAGAACTGGGCGCTGGTCGGGCCGTTCCGCCGCATGCTCTCGATCGTCTTCAACGGCCGCAGCACGCTGATCCGGTTCGGCGAGCCGCGTGCGCTCAGGAGCTTCGGCGTGGCCGGTCCCGACGGCGCGCGCGGGGCGAGGCGGCTGTTGAAGGAAACGCGCGCCGAGTTCCGTCACATGCGGACCGACACGCTGGGCCCGGACCTGTCGCGCAGGCGCGCGATCATCGCCCAGGTGCTGCGCACCCGTGCGGTGCGCCAGGCGGTGCGCCAGGAGATCCGCGACACGCGGCACACGCGCCGCGACGGCCTGCGCGTCGCGCGCCGTCACGCACTCGAAATCGCGGCCAATTATTCGCATGCATTCGTGTGGTTTGCCGAGCGCGTGCTGAACCGGCTGTTGAACCGGGTGTTCGACGGGCTCGAAGTCAGGAACGCCGAGTACCTCGACCGCTTGCCGCCGGCTTGCGAGATCGTCTATGTCCCCTGCCATCGCAGCCACGCCGATTACGTGCTGCTTTCCTACGTGATCTACCAGCGCGGCTACGCCGTGCCGTACGTCGCTGCGGGCGTCAACCTGAATCTCCCGGTGATCGGGCGCTTCCTCCGGAAGGGCGGCGCGTTCTTCATCCGGCGCAGCTTCCGCGGGTCGGGGCTCTACCCGATCGTGTTCATGAAATACGTCGACGTGATGATGAATCGCGGTCATCCAATCGAGTTCTTCATCGAGGGGGGCCGCAGCCGTACCGGGCGCCTGTTGCGGCCCCGCACCGGCATGCTCAGCATGACGATGCGAAGCTACCTGCGCGATACCCGCCGCCAGGTCGCATACGTGCCGGCCTACTTCGGCTACGAGCGGCTGCTGGAGGGCGACACCTACATCGACGAACTGCTGGGGCGGCCCAAGCAGAAGGAGTCCGTCGGCGGACTGCTGCGCGTGCTGCCGCAGCTTCGCAAGCAATTCGGGCGTGTCTACGTCTCGTTCGGCGAGCCGTTGCTGCTCGACAGCGTTCTCGACCAGGTGAATCCGGACTGGCGCGCAGGCGCCGCCGACGAGGATGCCCGCCCGGCATGGTTCGGTGACGCGGTCGATGCCGTGGCCGGGGAGATCATGCGGCGGATCAACGCCGCGGCCGCGGTCACGCCGGCCAACCTGCTGTCGATTGCGCTGCTCGCCGCGCCCCGGCAGGCGATGCTCGAGAACGACCTGGAGCGCCAGCTCCAGCTCTACATCGAACTGTTGCGCGCGTTTCCCTATTCGCCCGACGTTTCGATCGCCGCCGCCGACGGCGCCGAGATCATCAAGCGCGGCGAGCAGATGGGACTGCTCGAGCGTCGCTCGCACCCGCTCGGCGACGTGCTCCGCATGGCGGAGCAGAACGCCGTGCTTGCGACCTACTACCGCAACAACGTACTGCACCTGTTCGTCATGCCGTCGCTGGTCGCCTGCGCGTTCCTCAACAACCCGGCGATGCGCCACGAAGACATCCAGCGGCTGGTGTGGCGCGTGTATCCGTACATCCGCGCGGAGCTCAACCTGCGCTGGCGGGAGGAGGAACTGCCGGGCGTGGTGGATGGCGTGCTGGCAGCGCTCGCGGGCCAGGGCCTGCTCGAGCGCAGCCCGGATGGCGCGGTCTGGCGGCGGCCGACGACAGGCAGCGCCGAGGCCGTGCGCCTGTCAGTACTGGCACAGGCCACGATCCAGACCGTCGAGCGTTACTATCTCGCGATCGCGCTCCTGCTGCGTGCCGGGCATTCGAGCCTGACGCCCGATGCGCTCGAGCAACGCTGCGTCGCGATGGCGCAGCGCATGTCGATGCTCTACGGTCTGGCGGCGCCGGAATTCTTCGACCGCGCGATGTTCCGCGACTTCATCGACCTGCTGAGAAGCCGCGGCGTGATCCGCCAGGACGGCGAGGGGCGCCTTCAGTATGACGATGCGTTGCTGGCGGTGGCGGAAGACGCGCGCGTCGTGTTGTCGGAGCAGATTCGCAACAGCATCCTGCAGGTCACACACAGTTGAATCGGGCGCCGTTTTGCACTGCAAAGCGGGGACCCTGTTATATCCTTGCCGAAAACGCCGATCGGTCCTGTCCTGGGGTATTTCATGACCAAGATTCCGATCCGTCTGTCGACCCTGATCGCTGCGCTGTGTGCGCCGGGTGCCGCCGTTGCCATCGACTTCGATGCCGGCAGCTGGAACGGCAGTTTCAACACGACGGTCACGTTCGGGCAGTTGTGGCGCGAAGAGAACCGGGATCCTCGCCTGATCGGCACCGCCAACGGCGGCACCGGTCGCTCGCCGAACATCGACGACGGCGATCTCAACTACGGCAAGGGCCGCGTGTCGAGCGCTTACAAAGCGGTCAGCGAGTTTGCGCTCGACCGCGGCAATATCGGCCTGTTCATCCGCGGCTCCGCGCTTTACGACGACCTGGTCGAGGATTCGGAAACCGAGCGCACGCCGATCTCCGAGTCCGGCAAGAACCTCGCCGGCGGCTATCTGCGGCTGCTGGATGCCTTCGTCTATGGCCGCTGGGACCTCGCCGGCCATGAGCTCGACATTCGCGCCGGGCGCCAGGTCGTCAACTGGGGCGAGAGCACCTTCATCCAGGGTGGCATCAACAACGCCATCAACCATTTCGACGTGTCGGCCCTGCGCGTGCCCGGCTCGGAACTGCGCGAGGCCTATCTGCCGCAGGAAATGCTGAAGGTTTCTTTCGCGCTCACCGAGAATCTCACGGCCGAGGCGATCGGCATCTTCGACTGGGACAAGACCGAGCCCGAGCCGGTCGGTTCCTATTTCGCGTCGAACGACTTCGTGCCGCGCGGCGGCGAGCAGGTGTTCCTCGGCTTCGGCGCGTTCTCCGACCAGGGCGTCGATTTCACGCCGCTCGGCGGTCCGTTCATCGAGGACTTCCAGGCGGTCGACCGCGGGCCGACGATCGAGCCCGACGATTCCGGCCAGTACGGCCTGTCGCTACGCTGGTTCATGCCGGATTTCAGCCAGGGCACCGAGTTCGGCCTGTTCTTCGTCAATTATCACAGCAAGCTGCCGCTGATCAGCGGACGCACCGGATCGCAGCAGGGCATCGGCAATTCGCTCGGCACGCTGACGGCGGCCATCGGAACCGCGCAGGGGCTCGCATCGGGCCTGCCTCTCGAGACGGCAGTCGCGCTCGCCGCCAATGCCGGCGCCCAGGCGGCCGCAGCGAACGGCGGCGACCTGTCGGTTGCGACCGCGGCAGGCTATGCGACGATCGCGGGCAACACCGTGCTTGGCGGCGGCAACCTGGTCTCGCAGGCAACCGCGCTCGCAACCCATGAGTACGCGCAGACGGCCGGCTACTTCACCGAGTACCCGGAAGACATCCAGCTATTCGGACTCTCGTTCAACACGCAGGTCGGCACGACCGGCGTGGCGCTTCAGGGCGAGGTTTCCTATCGGCGTGACGCGCCGCTCCAGTTCGACGACGTCGAACTCCTGTTCGCAGCGCTCACGCCGTTCGAGGCCGTGGCGCGCGCTGCCCAGGGTCGGGGCGACCCCGGCAGCTGCACGGCACTCGATCCGACATTGGCGCGCTGCGGTCAATTCAATGGCAGCCGGAACGACGGCAGCTACGGCCTCGACGAAGTGGTGCGCGGCTGGGGACTGTTCGACGTATGGCAGGGTCAGTTGACGGCGACCAGGGCGTTTCCACCGATGCTGGGTGCGTCGCAGCTGATCGCCGTGGTGGAGGCGGGCGTCACGCACGTCGAGAGCATGCCGGACAAGCTGACGGGCGGTCCCAATGGCCGCGGCTTGCGCTTGAACGGACCGGGAACTTCCGTGTCCGGGAACCAGGAGCTTGCCGGCCGTCACTTCGGCGAACTCGAGCCGCTCGACCGCTTTGCGGACGCCGATTCCTGGGGCTACAGGGCGGCACTGCGTCTCGATTACCTCGGCCTGATCGGTGCGTGGAATTTCTCGCCGCGCTTTGTCTGGGCGCATGACGTGTCCGGGACGACGCCGGGACCCGGCGGCAATTTCGTCGAGGACCGCATCGGAGCGACGCTCGGCGTGACGGCGAGCTATCAGTCGCAGTTCGAGGTCGATCTCAGCTACACGCTGTTCGAGGGCGCGAGCCGCTACAACGAACTGACCGACCGCGACTTCATCGCGGCGACCGTGAAGTACTCGTTCTGAATCCGGCAGGAGGCAAGGCGCGATGAAACTCAAGCACGTCGTGGGTTCCGCAGTGCTGGTCATCGCGGGCGCGGCGGCGGTCGCGGCCGCCGGGGTCAGCGCACAGCAGGCTGCGCGGCTCGGCGCGGAGCTCACGCCGATGGGCGCCGAAAAAGCGGGCAATGCCGCCGGCACGATACCCGCCTGGGACGGCGGCATCACGACGCCGGCCAAGGCCGGCGCGCCGGGCTTCAAGAGCGGCGGCCACCACCCGGATCCCTACGCGAGCGACAAGCCGCTCTACAAGATCGATGCATCGAACATGTCGCGGTACGCGGACCAGCTGACCGCAGGCCACAAGGCGCTGCTGTCCACTTACAAGGGCAGCTACTTCATGAATGTCTATCCGTCGCACCGCAGCGCGGCGTTTCCGGCGCGCATCTATGAGGCGACCAAGGCGAATGCGACCACGGCGAAGCTGACCGGCGGCGGCAATGGCGTCACCGGCGCGATCATCGGCGTGCCCTTCCCGATACCGGCCTCGGGGCTGGAAGTGATCTGGAACCACATCCTGCGCTACCGCGTCGACATCGCCGAGCGCACCATCGGCCAGGCCGCGGTGAGCCGCACCGGCGGCTACAACCTGGTGCGCCTGCACGACGAGACCATGGTCGGCTACAGCCTGTCCGGCGCCACCGAGGCCGGCCTCGACAACACCGTGCTGTACTTCATCCAGGAGACGATCTCGCCGGCAAGGCTCGCGGGCGAGATCCTGCTGGTGCACGAGACACTCGACCAGACGAAGGAGCAGCGTCGCGCGTGGCTCTACAACCCGGGGCAGCGGCGCGTGCGGCGCGCGCCCAATGTCGCGTTCGACAACCCCGGGACCGCATCGGACGGGCTGCGCACCTCGGACCAGTTCGACATCTTCAATGGCAGCCCGGAACGCTACGACTGGAAGCTGGTCGGCAAGCAGGAAATCATCGTCCCGTACAACTCCTATGCGCTGCACAGCGACAAGCTCGGGAATTCGGACATCATCAAGCCGCTGCACATCAACCAGGACCATGCGCGTTACGAACTGCATCGCGTCTGGGTGGTCGATGCGACGCTGAAAGCCGGCCAGCGGCACCTTTACAAGCGTCGTACCTTCTACGTCGACGAGGACTCGTGGCAGATCCTGGTGGTGGACTGCTACGACACTCGCGACAAGCTCTGGCGGGTGCAGGAAGCGCATTCGATCAATTTCTACGATGTCCCGACCTTCTGGACGACGCTCGAGCTGACTTACGACCTGCAGGCGGGCCGCTATCTCGCGCTCGGGCTCGACAACGAGGAACCGCGCACCGTCAACTTCAGCGTGAAGCGCACCGACGCGGACTTCACCCCGGCCGCGATCGCCAGGCGCGGCACGCGCTGACGTGAGCCGGCTGCTGCTCTGGCTTGCGCTTGCGGCGGCGCCGCAGGCGCTGCAGGCGGCACCGGCGCAGCAGTTTGAGCAGGCGCAGGATCCCGCCGAGCGCCCGTCGATCATTGCGCCGCTCGCGGCCAGCTCCCTGCTGATCAACCTGGCCCTCGCTGGCAAGCGCGTGTTCGCGGCGGGCGAGCGCGGCCACGTGCTGTACTCCGACGATGCCGGCGGTTCGTGGACCCAGGTCCAGGTGCCGGCAAGTGCCAACCTGACCGCGATCTATTTCGCCGACGACCGTCACGGCTGGGCAGTCGGGCATGTCGAGACGATTCTGCGCACCGGAGACGGCGGCAGGACCTGGCAGCTCGCCCATTTCGATCCCGGCAATCCGCAACCCCTGCTCGACGTCTGGTTCGCCGATGCCGAGCGCGGCGTCGCGGTCGGCGCGTATGGCGTCGTTTACCTGACGTCCGACGGCGGGCGCGTCTGGAGCCAGGTGCCATTCGAGCCGGCGCCCTTGCCCGGCGCGGCCGAGATCGAGGCGGACGCGGACGAGCTGGAGGCCGAGATCGACCTCGGCTTCGAGTTCCATCTGAACGCGCTCGCCGGTGGACCAGGAAAGGCTCTGTACCTGGCTGCCGAGGCCGGACGCTTGTTCCGCTCGGACGACGACGGCGTGAGCTGGCGCGAGCTGCCTTCGCCCTACGACGGCTCGTTCCACGGCGTGCTGGCGCTCGACGGCGAAGTACTGCTCGCTTTCGGCCTGCGCGGAAACCTGTTCCGCTCCGAGGACGGCGGCATGAACTGGAGCGCGATCGAGACCGGCACGACGGCCTTGCTCAATTCCGGGGCACGGATCGACGCGGACACGGTGGTCATCGTCGGCATGGCCGGCGTGATGCTGGTGAGCCATGACGGCGGCAGGACTTTCGCGCTGAACCAGCAGGACGATCGCCGCGCGATTTCCGCGGTGCTGCCGTCCGGCGACGGCGCGCTGATCGTTGCCGGAGAGGACGGCGTGCGGCGGCTGCCGCTGCCCGGCGTGGCGCCGCCGTGAAGGAAGCCGGTGAAAGCCGGATCGCGACCTGGCTGGAGCCCCGCGTATTCGGCCACCGCGGACTGATCCTCGCGTTTTTCGCCCTGGTCACCGCGGGGCTCGCGTGGGTATCGATAACCGGGCTCCGGCTCGACACCAACTTCAACAAGCAGTTGCCGCTCGAGCACGAGTACATCCGCACCTATCTCGACCACAAGGAGGAGTTCGGCGGAGCCAATCGCCTGCTGATCGCGCTGGTCGCGCGCGACGGCAACATGTTCACGCCGGGCTTCTTCGAGGCCCTCAAGATCGCCACCGACGAGGTGTTCTTCATCGAGGGCGTCGATCGCGCGCGCGTGCAGTCGCTGTGGACGCCGAACACACGGTACACGGAAGTCGTCGAGGGCGGCATCGAGGCGGGCGACGTGATCCCGTCCGATTTCCAGCCGGATGCGTCCGGGCTCGCGCGCGTCAAGGAGAATATCCTGAAGGCCGGCATCGTCGGCCGCCTGGTAGCGAACGATTTCTCCGGCGCGATGATCAGCGCGCAGCTGCTCGACGCCGATCCCGAGACCGGCGAGCCTGTGGACTACATTGAGATCTCGCGGGAGCTCGAGGAGAAAGTCCGCGCGCGCATCGAGGGCGCGGACCTCGAAGTCGCAATCGACGTGCCCGTGTCGGTGCACATGATCGGCTTCGCCAAGGTCGTGGGCGACGTCGCCGACGGCGCGCTGTCGGTGGTCACCTTCGCCGTCGTTACCATCGCGCTGACCATTCTGCTGGTGTGGATCTACATCCAGTCGCTGCGGATTGCGCTGCTGCCGGTCATCGCGTCGCTGGTCGCCATGGTCTGGATGATGGGCCTGCTGGTGGTCCTGGGCTACGGCGTGGACCCGCTCGGCATCCTGGTGCCGTTCATCATCTTTGCGATCGGCACCAGCCACGGCGTGCAGAAGATCAGCGCCGTCAGCGATGCCGCGATGAGCGGCGCCGGCAGCGACGAGGCCGCGCGGCGCACGTTCCGGCTGCTGTTCCTGCCGGCGATCGTCGCGCTGCTCGCGAATCTGGTCGGGTTCATCACGATATTGCTGATCCCGGTGCAGGTGATCCGCGAGATGGCGGTCACGGCGAGCCTCGGCATCGGCGTGGTGATCCTGACCGACCTGGTCCTGCTGCCGATCCTGGTTTCATACATGCCGATCAGCGAGGGCTTCCGCGCGCGCGTGGCGCGCCGCCAGCGGCTGTTGCAGTCGCTCTGGAACGGGCTCGCGCGGATCACCAATCGCGGCCCGGCCGCGGTGATCATCGTGGTCGCGTTGGCGCTGGGTGCGGCCGGCCTGATCAAGGGGCTCGAAACGCCGATCGGCGACACCCAGGCCGGCGTGCCCGAGTTGCGGGAGGATTCGCGCTACAACCGCGACAGCAGCCTGATCAGCCGGCGCTTCTCGATCGGCACCGACATCATCAACGTGATCGTCGAAACCGGGCCGGACGGCTGCATCGACTTCGGCATCATCGACGCGATCGATCGCTTCGCCTGGCGCATGGCGAATGTCCAGGGCGTGCGCAGCGTCATGTCGCTCGCCGGCGTGTCCAAGGTGGTCAGCGCCGGCTGGAGCGAGGGCAGCCTGAAGTGGCGCAACCTGCCGCGCGACGAGCGCCAGCTCGTGCAGGCGCAGAATTACATCGAGACCAGCACCGGACTCCTGAACCGGGACTGCAGCGTGATGCCGGTGATGCTGTTTCTCGCCGACCACCGCGCCGAGACGATCGAGCGCGTCGTCGCGGCGGTCAAGGATTACCGCGAGCGCATGCCCACGGATGGGGTGACCTATCGCCTCGCGACGGGCAATGTCGGCGTGATGGCGGCGCAGAACGAGGAAGTGAAGGCCAAGGAGTTCGTGATACTCGGCTGGGTGTTCGCGGCCGTGACGGTCATGTGCCTGGTGAATTTCCGTTCGGTGACCGGCACGGTCATGGTGATCCTGCCGTTGCTGCTGGTGTCGGTGCTGGTGTACGCGGTCATGGCCTTCGTCGACATCGGACTCAAGGTCAACACGCTGCCGATGGTCGCGCTCGGCGCCGGCATCGGCGTGGACTACGGCATCTATCTTTTCAGCCGGATGCAGGAGTTCCTGCGCCGCGGGGAGTCGGTCCAGCAGGCTTACCTGGGGGCGCTGCGCGTCACCGGCGCCGCAATCTTCTTCACCGGCGTGACACTTGCGATCGGCGTGGCGACCTGGGTGTTTTCGCCGCTCAAGTTCCAGGCCGACGTCGGCCTGATGCTCACCTTCATGTTCCTGGTCAACATGCTGGGGGCGATGCTGTTGCTGCCGGCGCTGGGGGCGTGGCTGCTGAGGCCCAAAAAATCAGCTTAAGTGCTTGCTTTATCGGGGTTTTCTGGTAGGCTACTGTATATAACAAAGGGCTATCCACTTAGCTCAACCGAGCCCCACAGGTTGTGGTCAAGGTGGGGGCTTGATGATGCCGCGGTAGGTCACCGGCGCGGCCGCCACGGCTTGCGCCAACAGGCGGTAGAACAGCAAGCCGCG
>JBOHZL010000110.1:0-9024 GCA_050738495.1 Steroidobacteraceae bacterium
CAGTAATAAGTTCGAATGTTTGACCCGGCACCACGCTGCTAGACTCGGCAGCGGCCACGGAGAACCGGGATGAGCCTGATGACCGACAAGAAGCGCGGCCTCGGCCGCGGACTCGAAGCCCTGCTCGGCACGGCGCCGGCGCGGCCGCTGTCCGATACGCCGCCGCCGGCGCGCGAGCAGCTGCTGCACCTGCCTTTGGACCTGCTCTCGCGCGGCAAGTACCAGCCGCGCGTGGACATGCGCGAGGAATCCCTCGCCGAGCTCGCCGATTCGATCAAGGCCCAGGGCGTGGTCCAGCCGATCGTCGTTCGCCCCGTCGGGACCCAGGTGCCGGGTGAGCCACAGCGCTACGAGATCGTCGCAGGCGAGCGCCGCTGGCGCGCGGCGCAGATGGCGGGCCTGCAGGATATTCCTGCGATCGTGCGCCGCGTGGAGGACGAGGTCGCCGTCGCGCTCGCCCTGATCGAGAACATTCAGCGCGAGAACCTGAACCCGCTCGAAGAGGCGCTCGCGCTTTCGCGCCTCATCAACGAGTTCAAGCTGACGCACCAGCAGGCGGCACAGGCCGTCGGCCGCTCGCGCGTGGCGGTGTCGAACCTGCTGCGCCTGCTCGAATTGCCGCAGGCCATCCGGCCGCTGATTGAAAAGCGCGAGCTGGAGATGGGCCACGC
Source organism: Steroidobacteraceae bacterium (assembly GCA_050738495.1). GTDB lineage: Bacteria > Pseudomonadota > Gammaproteobacteria > Steroidobacterales > Steroidobacteraceae > SCUD01. The sequence continues at coordinate 672 of JBOHZL010000110.1, forward strand.
CCGCGCGCTCCTGGGGCTTTCGAATTCGCGCCAGCAGGCGGAAGTCGGCGCGCTGGTCGCCAAGAAAGGACTCTCCGTCCGCGAGACCGAAGCATTGGTGCGGCGGATCGTCTCTCGCGCCGGCGGCGGCAAGGACGGCAAGGCTGGCCGGTCACACTCGAAGGACCCGGACATCCAGCGGCTCGAGAACGACCTGGCCGACAAGCTGGGTGCCACGGTCGAGCTGCAGCACGGGACCACGGGCAAGGGCAAGCTCGTGATCAGCTACCACAGCCTCGATGAACTGGACGGAATTCTCGCTCACATTCACTGAATGGAGTCAGAAACATGAGCAAATCCTGGTTCGGCCGCCTGGCGGCCGCTGCATCGCTGCTTTGCCTCGTCATCGCGCCCGCCCAGGCCCAGGAAAAAGGCGAGCTTTGGGAAACGACTTCCCAGGCTCAGATCAAGGGCTCGCCCATGCAGATGCCGGCCATCTTCGGGCAGCATTGCGCGAAGAAGGATTGGACCCAGGCGCCCGCGAGTGGCGATCCGTCGCAGCATTGCAAGAACACCGATTTCAACCGTAGCGGCGACAAGGCGACCTGGAGCGTGGTTTGCGACAACCCGCCGATGACCGGCCAGGGCGAGCTCACTTTCAACGGCCCGGATGCCTACGCGGGTGTACTCCGGTTCCAGACCGATCAGATGAACATGGAAGTGAACATGACCGGCAAGAAGATCGGCACCTGCGACAACCCGCAATAAAACCGCCGCAATTCCCGAGAAAAACCGCTCAAAACAGCCACTTTAGAATCGCTTAACCGAGATTTACTAAGGCGATTTGTTCGCAAGCCCGGGTCCTTTCAAGATTGCCCCATCGAAATCTTCATCGATGGGCACAAAGAGAAAGGATCGGGTCATGAACATATCGAACATCTGGAATGGACACGGAGCCGTCAGCGCGGTCATCGCGGCGGCCATCGTCGGCGTCAGCGGGCTCGCGCTGGATCGCGGTCACACGGTTTCAAGCGCAAGCGGAGCGGACGTCGCGATTGCGCTCGCCCCGACGGACGTGCTGCCGCGCGTCGCGGCGCTCCCTGAAATCGTAGTGACGGCGAAGCGCCTTGCTGGCGCCAGCCGTCAGGCGGGGGCATGAGCCATGCGTCATCCACTGCACGTCATCTTCAAGCACTGGCTCGATTCCGAGCAATTTGCCTTCGATCCGCAGGCGCGCGAGTTCTGGCAGATCGTTCCATGGCCTCTGCATGAGAACGAACCCGGCAACCAATCAATGCGCGCGCCGCGGCCGAACGGCGGCGACGGCAACCGTGAGTCGAAGGCTCCGAGCTGACCACTTGAAAGCCGTGTCCGCGGGGCCCGAGGTGAATCTTCGTCCGGCGACGCCGGGCGACCTGGACCTCCTTCGACATTGGGACGAGCAGCCCCATGTCATCGCCTCGGACCCCAACGACGACTGGAACTGGGAAAAGGAGCTCGGCCGCTCGCCCGACTGGCGCGAACAACTGATCGCAGAGTCGGGCGGGCGCCCGATCGGCTTCATCCAGATCATTGACCCCTGCCGCGAGGACAGCCAGTACTGGGGCTGCATGAAGGAGGGCCGCCGCGCCGTCGACATCTGGATCGGCGAATCGTCGGACCTCGACAGAGGCTATGGCACGGCCATGATGCGGCTCGCGATCGAGCGCTGCTTCGCCGATCCGTCGATCGGAAGCGTGCTGGTCGACCCGCTCGCCAGCAACACGCGCTCGCATCGTTTCTACGAGCGTCTGGGATTCAAGTTCAAGGCCCGCCGGCAGTTCGGCGACGACGATTGTTATGTCTATAGCCTGGCCCGTCCGGAGCAGGCCCTCGATACGCCCAAACCGCTGAAAACATAAGCCGTTTCAAGGTTGTGCCGTCCCGGCGCAAGCCCTTATAATGCCGCGGTTTTGGCCGCCTCTGCGGCTTGCAGCGATGCGTGAAAACGCCACGGACCGCGCGGGTGGGCCACGTGGCTTTTTTGTTGCCGGAGCCGGGTGAATGAAAACCGTCCGCAACATCCTGCTCGCGCAGCTCGGGGCCGGCCTGTTGCTCGCGGCCATCGTCTGGATCGGGTTGGGTTCCGATCGCGCCGTCCCCACCTTGTTGGGTGGATTGATCGGCGTCGTGCCGAACGCATTTCTGGCGGCGAGGTTGATGTCGCCGCGCGCCGGCAGCAGCGCGAAGAGCCTGCTGCGGGCGGGATGGTTGGGCGAGGTCGGCAAGCTCGCGATTGCGGCGCTCTTGTTCGCCGCGGTGTTCGCGACCTTGAAGCCGCTGCACCCGGGGTTCCTGTTCGCCGGGTACATCGTGACGCTCCTGGCCTTGCCGGTGGGACTGCTGTTCGACAGGGATGAGCGCACAGACGCGCAGGGTGGACGTTAGAGAATCATGGCGGAAGCGGGTCATTCGGCTGGCGAGTACATCACCCACCATCTCCAGAACCTGACCGTCTGCAAGGTCGACGGCGAGTGGGTCTGGAATCAATGCCACGGTAATTTCTATGCGGTGAACGTCGATTCGATGTTCTTCGCGATCCTCCTCGGCTTCCTTCTGACCTTTCTCTTCAGTCGGGTCGCGAAGAAAGCGACCACCGGCACGCCGAACCGCACCCAGGCCGCGGTCGAGATGATCGTCGGCTTCGTGGACCAGAGCGTCCGCGAGACCTTCCACGGCACCAGCCGCCTGATCGCGCCGCTGGCCCTCACCCTGTTCATGTGGATCTTCCTCATGAACCTCATGGACCTGATCCCGGTGGACTGGCTGCCGTGGATCGGCCAGAGCATCGGCATCCCGTACCTGCGCGTCGTGCCGACGACGGACGTCAACGTGACCTTCGCGATGGCCATCGGCGTCTTCATCCTGACGATCTACTACAGCATCCGGATGAAGGGCATCGGCGGGTTCACCAGGGAACTGACGCTGACGCCGTTCAACCACTGGGCGGCGATTCCCTTCAATTTCGTGCTCGAGGGCGTTTCGCTGATCGCCAAGCCGCTGTCGCTGTCGCTTCGGCTCTTCGGCAACCTCTACGCGGGCGAGCTGATCTTCCTGTTGATCGCGCTGCTCGGGATCTGGCAGCTGCCGCTGCATCTCGCGTGGGCGATTTTCCACGTGCTGATCATCGTGCTGCAGGCCTTCATTTTCATGATGTTGACGATCGTGTACCTCAGCATGGCGCACGAGCATCACTGACCGCTTTTCGACCAGGAGACTGCGATGGAAACTGTGATTGGATTTACCGCGATCGCCGTGGCGATCTTGATCGGGCTCGGCGCCCTCGGCGTCGGCATCGGCATGGGCCTGCTGGGCGGCCGCTTCCTCGAAGGCGCGGCGCGCCAGCCGGAGCTGGCTCCGATGCTGCAGGTGAAGATGTTCATCGTCGTCGCGCTCTTGGACGCGGTCGCGATGATCGGCGTCGGCGTGGCGCTCTTCTTCGCCTTCGCCAACCCGTTCGTCGGGCAGTTGCAGCAGGCGACCGGCGCCGGCTGATCCCGGCGGGAGAGGTTCGATGGACTTCAATCTGACCCTGATCGGCCAGACGATCTCGATGATCGTCTTCGTCTGGATCTGCATGCGCTACATCTGGCCGCCGATGATGAAGGCGATCGAGCAGCGCCGGAAGGAAATCGCCGACGGCATCGCCGCGGGCGAGAAGGGCCAGCGCGAGCTGGCCGAGGCGAGACACGGCGCCGAGGCGATCCTTCAGGATGCCCGCCAGAAGGCGACCCAGGTGGACGCGATGGCGCACAAGCGCTCGGCCGACGTGATCGCGGAGGCCAAGAACGTCGCGATCAATGAGGGCGAACGGCTGGTTGTGGCCGCGCGCACCGAGATCACGACCAGCCAGACCAAGGCGCGCGATGCGCTGAAGCGCGAGCTGGCAAGCCACGTGGTCGCCGGCGCGTCGCGCGTGCTCGGCCGCGAGGTCGATGCGAAGACGCATGCCGCGCTCATCGACGAGCTGGCCGCGGAACTCGAGAAGCAGGCGCCGCAGCATGGCTGAGCGCGCCACCGTCGCCAGGCCCTATGCGAGAGCCGCTTTCGCACATGCGCGCGAGGCGAAGGATCTCGCCGGCTGGTCGAAGCTCCTGGGCTCGGCCGCCGTCGCCGTCGCCGACCCGCGGGTGGAGCGTCTCCTGAACCATCCGCACGTGACGGACGAGAATCTCGTCGAGTTCCTGACTGGTATTGCGGGCAAGGCCGCGAAAGAAAGCGGGCAGAACTTCCTGCGCACGCTGGCGGATAACCGCCGGCTCGGGCATCTCCCCGAGATCGCCGCGCAGTACGAGGCGCTCCGCGCCGAGATTGAGAACGTGGTCGACGTCGAAGTGATCGCGGCGCGCGAGATCGCGGCGCCGCAGAAGAAAAGGCTCGAAGCGGCGCTCGCGAAGCGCCTCGGGCGCGAGGTGCGCATGCAGGTGCGCATCGATGAGTCCCTGGTCGGCGGCGCGATCGTGCGCGCAGGCGACCTCGTGATCGACGGATCGCTGAAGGGCCGCCTCGAACGGCTCGGCTCGGCGCTGACGAATTAGGCAAGGAAAGAGACATGTCCATCAAGGCATCTGAAATCAGCGATCTGATCCAGGCACGGATCAAGAACTTCGACGCCGCCACGGAGGCACGCAACGTCGGAACAGTGGTTTCCGTGACCGACGGCATCTGCCGCGTTCACGGCCTGGCGGACGCCGCCTACGGCGAAATGCTCGAGTTCCCCGACAACACCTTCGGCCTGGCGCTGAACCTGGAGCAGGACTCGGTCGGCGCGGTAGTGCTCGGCGAGTACCGCCACATCGGCGAGGGCGCGACCGTTAAGACGACCGGCCGCATCCTGGAAGTGCCGGTCGGTCCCGAGATGCTCGGCCGCGTGGTGGATGCACTCGGCATGCCGCTCGACGGCAAGGGCCCGATCAAGGCCGCGAAGCGCTCGCCGATCGAGCGCGTGGCCCCGGGCGTGATCTGGAGGAAGAGTGTCTCCCAGCCGGTGCAGACCGGGTTGAAGGCCATCGACTCGATGGTGCCGATCGGCCGCGGCCAGCGCGAGCTGATCATCGGCGACCGCCAGACTGGCAAGACCGCGCTCGCGATCGACACGATCATCAACCAGAAGGGCACCGGCGTTAAGTGCATCTACGTCGCGATCGGCCAGAAGCAGAGCTCGATCGCGAATGTGGTGAGGAAGCTCGAAGAGCACGGCGCCATGGCGCACACGATCATCGTGTCGGCGAGCGCCTCGACGCCGGCCTCGATGCAGTACATCGCGCCCTATTCGGGCTGCGCGATGGGTGAATACTTCATGGACAACGGCGAGGACGCGCTGATCGTCTATGACGACCTGACCAAGCAGGCCTGGGCCTATCGGCAGATATCGCTCCTTCTCCGCCGCCCGCCGGGCCGCGAGGCCTATCCGGGCGACGTGTTCTACCTGCACTCGCGCCTGCTCGAGCGCTCGGCTCGCGTCTCGACCGAGTACGTCGAGAAGATCAGCAACGGCAAGATCAAGGGCAAGACCGGCTCGCTGACCGGGCTTCCCATCATCGAGACCCAGGCCGGCGACGTGACGGCGTTCGTGCCGACCAACGTCATCTCGATCACCGACGGCCAGATCTTCCTCGAGACCGATCTGTTCAACGCCGGCATCCGGCCCGCCATGAACGCCGGCATCTCGGTCTCGCGCGTCGGCGGTGCGGCCCAGACCGGCGTCATCAAGAAGCTGGGCGGCGGCATCCGCCTCGCACTCGCGCAGTACCGCGAACTGGCGGCCTTTTCGCAGTTCGCCTCCGACCTCGACGAGGCGACCCGCAAGCAGCTCGAGCGCGGCCAGCGCGTGACCGAGCTCATGAAGCAGAAGCAGTACTCGCCGATGTCGGTCGCCGAGCAGGCGCTCTCCATCTTCGCGGTCAACAACGGCTACATGGACAAGGTCGACCGCAAGAAGATCGTGGAATTCGAGGAGGCGCTCCAGGCCTTCGCCAAGACCGGTCATGCGACCTTCCTCAAGCAGGTCAACGACAAACCCGAGCTCAGCAAGGAAGTCGAGGCTGGCTACAAGAAGATCTGCGCCGACTTTGCCGCGACCGGAGCCTGGTAAGCAGCGATGGCCGGCACCAAGGAAATCCGCGTCAAGATCGCGAGCATCAAGAGCACTCAGAAGATCACCAAGGCGCTCGAGATGGTCGCGGTCAGCAAGATGCGCAAGGCCCAGGAGCGGATGCGCGCCGCACAGCCCTATGCCGACAAGATCCGGAGCGTGATCGGGCACTTGCGCGTCGCCAACCCGAACCACCGCCATCCGTACCTGGTCGAGCGCGAGATCAAATCCGTCGGCCTGATCGTGGTCAGCTCCGACCGCGGATTCTGCGGCTCGCTCAACATCAACGTGTTCAAGCAGGTGCTGGCGGCGGCGCGTGACTGGCAGGAGAAGGGCGTCGACCTGCATCTGTGCCTGATCGGCAGCAAGGCCCTGCGATATTTCCGCCGCCTGAAGCTGCCGATCACCGCCTCGATCACCCATCTCGGCGACACGCCGCACATCGCGGACCTGATCGGCACGGTCAAGGCGATGCTGGATCTCTACGAGGAAGGCAAGATCGACCGGCTCTACCTGGTCAGCAACCGCTTCGTGAACTCCATGGTCCAGAAGCCGACCCTGCTCCAGCTCTTGCCGGCGGAGACCGTGGACGCGGCGGACCTCCAGGAGAAGTGGGACTACATCTACGAGCCCGCTCCGGACGAGCTCATCTCCAGCTACATGATGCGCTACATCGAATCGCAGGTTTACCGTGCGGCGGTCGAGAACCTGGCCTGCGAGATGGCAGCGCGCATGGTCGCGATGAAGAGCGCGACCGACAACGCCGGCAAGATCATCGACGAGCTGCAGATCATCTACAACAAGGCCCGCCAGGCTGCGATCACGAAGGAAATTTCGGAGATCGTCGGCGGCGCGGCAGCGGTCTAAGACGGGAGGAAAGACAGATGGCGAAGGCAGAAGCGGCTGATGGCAAGATCGTCCAGATCATCGGCTCGGTGATCGACGTGGAGTTCCCGCGCGAGGGAATCCCGCAGGTTTACGAGGCGCTCAAGCTCACCGACCAGGACCTGACGCTCGAGGTGCAGCAGCAGCTCGGCGACGGCATCGTCCGCACGATCGCGATGGGTTCCTCCGAGGGCCTGAAGCGCGGGCTCGGCGTCAAGACGACCGGTGCGCCGATCACGGTCCCGGTCGGCACCGGCACGCTGGGGCGCATCATGGACGTGCTCGGCAAGCCGCAGGACGAGGGCGGCCCGATCAAGACCAAGGATTTCCTGCCGATCCATCGCCCCGCGCCTTCGTACGACGAGCAGACCGGCGGCCAGGACCTGCTCGAAACCGGCATCAAGGTCATCGATTTGCTGGTGCCGTTCGCCAAGGGCGGCAAGATCGGCCTGTTCGGCGGCGCCGGCGTCGGCAAGACCGTCAACATGCTGGAGCTCATCAATAACATCGCGAAGGCGCACTCCGGTCTATCCGTGTTCGCCGGCGTCGGCGAACGCACCCGCGAGGGCAACGACTTCTATCACGAGATGATGGAGTCGGGCGTCATCGACAAAAAGGACCTGACGAATTCCAAGGTCGCGATGGTGTACGGTCAGATGAACGAACCGCCGGGCAACCGCCTGCGAGTCGGCCTGACCGGCCTCACGATGGCGGAATACTTCCGCGACGAGAAGCAAGCCGGCGGCAAGGGTCGCGACGTGCTGCTTTTCATCGACAACATCTACCGCTACACGCTGGCAGGAACCGAGGTTTCCGCGCTGCTCGGCCGCATGCCGTCGGCGGTGGGCTACCAGCCGACACTCGCGGAAGAGATGGGCGTACTCCAGGAGCGCATCACCTCGACCAAGACCGGCTCGATCACCTCCGTGCAGGCGATCTACGTGCCCGCGGACGACCTGACCGATCCTTCCCCTGCGACAACCTTTGCGCATCTGGATGCGACCGTCGTGCTCTCGCGGCAGATCGCCTCGCTCGGCATCTATCCGGCGGTGGACCCACTCGATTCCGCCAGCCGCCAGCTCGACCCGCTGGTGATCGGCGAGGAGCACTACGACACCGCGCGCGGCGTGCAGGCGATCCTCCAGCGCTACAAGGAGCTGCAGGACATCATCGCGATCCTCGGCATGGATGAGCTGTCGGAAGAAGACAAACTGACCGTGACCCGCGCGCGCAAGATCCAGCGTTTTCTTTCTCAGCCGTTTCATGTCGCGGAAGTGTTCACCGGCAGCCCCGGCAAGTACGTGGCGCTCAAGGACACGATCCGTGGCTTCAAAGCCATCATCGCGGGCGAGTACG
>JBOHZL010000111.1:0-8959 GCA_050738495.1 Steroidobacteraceae bacterium
AGGGAAGCGTCCCCTCTAACGCCGGCGGCCCGGCGCCTGCCGCGACCGCTTGCCGCCGCCCGAGCCGGCGTCGTCGACATCGTAGTCATCGAAGTCCGACAGCAGCCCGGCAGTGCGCTTGTCTTCCCGGATACGCTCGAGCTTGCGCCAGGCAGGCTCGCCCGCAACCCGCGCACCGCGGCGCTTGCGGGTGTCGAAATCCCGCATCAGCTGGTCGACGTCGAGGTCCTCCGCGGCTTCCTCGAGCTCGTCCGGCTCCTCGTCCTCGAATTCCTCTTTCGGCTTCTCGCTCATGCGACAAGTCCAGGGTCCATGCGGGCCGACTTATAAGACGCGGCGGGCGCGTCCGCAAGGGGGTGTCAGCGCACCAGCTGGTTCAACTGGAAGATCGGCAGCAGAAGCGCGATGACGATCATGAAAACGAACACGCCCATCACCAGGATCATCATCGGCCCCAGGATGCCGACCGCCGTGTTGACGATGCCGTCGAGCTCGCGCTCCTGGTTGTCCGCGGCGCGCTCCAGCATCGACTCGAGCTCGCCGCTGGTCTCGCCGCTCGCAACCAGGTGCACCAGCATCGGCGGGAACAGCTTGCTGGCACCGATCGAGCGCGCAATCGGGGCACCCTCGCGCACCCGCACCGCGGCGTTCTGCACCGCCTGGCGCATGGTCGTGTTGGTGACCACCTCGGCGGCGATCCTGAGCGCCTCCAGCACCGGTACCGCGCTCGCCGCCAGGATCGAGAAGGTGCGTGCGAACCGGGCCGCGTTGTTACCGCGCGTGATGCGCCCGACCAGGGGCAGGCGCAGCTTGAACGAATCGTAGCGACGGCGGGCGGCAGGCTCTTTCAGCCAGCGGCGGAAGCCCCAGACCGTGGCGACGATCACCGCCAGCAGCAGCCACCACCAGGCGCGCAGGAAATCCGACGTCGCGATCAGCATCCGGGTCAGGATCGGCAACTCGCGCTCGCCGGCCTCGAATACACGCACGACCTCCGGCACCACGTAGCCGAGCAAGAGCCCGACGATGCCCAGGCAGATGACCGTCAGCAGCACCGGGTAGATCATCGCGTTGCGGATCTTCTGCTGCAGGATCTGGCGGTTCTCGGTGTAGTCCGCCATGCGCTCGAGCACCGCGTCGAGGTGCCCGGACTGCTCGCCCGCGGAAACCGTGGCGCGGTAAATTTCCGGGAACACGGTCGGGAAGGCGCCCAGCCCCTCGGCCAGCGTACGCCCCTCCATGACCCGCGCCCGCACACCGGCGACGACGCTCCTCACCCGGGCCTTCTCGCTCTGCTGCGAAACCGCCAGCAGCGCTTCCTCGAGCGGGATGCCGGACCGCACCAGGGTGGATAGCTGGCGTGTCAGCAGGGCCAGGTCGTTGGAGCCAATCCGGTTGCTGAACGAGAACTGGAGTTTCGTCTCGGGCTTGGTGTCGCTGACTTCGGTCACGCTGACCGGCAACAGCGACTGGTCACGCAGCAGCTGACGTACCTGGCGCGGGCTGTCCCCTTCCAGCACACCGTGCATTTCCCGGCCCGCGGTGTCGAACGCGGTGTACTCGTAGGCGGCCATCACTCCTCACGGGTGACGCGCAGCAGTTCCTCCAGCGAAGTCGCGCCCGAGAGCACCTTGGCGCGCCCGTCGTCGCGGATGCCCGGCGTCGCTTCGCGCGCCTGCCGCTCGAGCTCGTGCTCGCCGGCGCCGTCGTGGATCATGACGCGCATGCGGTCGTTGATGATGACCAGCTCGTAGATGCCGGTGCGGCCGCGGTAGCCGCCGCCGGCGTCGACGCCCGGACGATAGAGCGTGGCGCGGCCGGCGTCGGCGGCCGACAGCCCGACCAGCCGCGCCTCGTAGTCGCCGGCCGGGTAGCCGATGCGGGTATCGGGATTCAGCACCCGCACCAGCCGTTGCGCGACCACGCCGAGCAGCGTCGACGCCAGCAGGAACGGCTCGACGCCCATGTCCCGGAGCCGCGTCACCGCACCGACGGCGGTATTGGTGTGCAGGGTCGACAGCACCAGGTGGCCGGTCAGCGAGGCTTGCACCGCGATCTGGGCCGTCTCGGTGTCGCGGATCTCGCCCACCATCACCACGTCCGGGTCCTGGCGCAGGATCGCGCGCAACCCGCGAGCGAAGGTCATCTCGACCTTGGTATTGACCTGGGTCTGGCCGATGCCGTCGATGTAATACTCGATCGGATCCTCGACCGTCATGATGTTGCGGGTACGGTCGTTGATCCGCTCGAGCGCCGCATACAGCGTGGTGGTCTTGCCGGAACCGGTCGGTCCGGTGACCAGGATGATGCCGTGCGGCTTGTGGATCAGGTCGTCGATCATGCCCTGGACGCGCGGCTCCATGCCGAGCGAGGCGAGGTCGAGCCGCCCTGCCTGCTTGTCGAGCAGTCGGAGCACGACGCGCTCGCCGTGCCCGGAGGGCAGCGTCGAGACGCGCACGTCGACCGCGCGGCCCGCGATGCGCAACGAAATGCGCCCGTCCTGGGGCAGCCGCTTTTCGGCGATGTCGAGCCGTGACATGACCTTGACCCGGGAAATCAGCAGCGGCGCGACTGCCCGTTTGGTCTGCAGCACCTCGCGCAGCACGCCGTCGACGCGGAAGCGCACGACGAGGCGGTTCTCGTACGGCTCGATGTGGATATCGGAGGCGTTTTCCTTGATCGCCTGGGTGAGCACCGCGTTGATCAGGCGGATGACCGGCGCGTCATCCTCGCTCTCCATCAGGTCGGACGGTTCGGGCAGGCCCTCGGCCAGTCCGGCGAGATCCGTTTCGCCCTCGATTCCCTCGACGATCTGCCCGGCTTCGCCGCTGCCGCCTTCGTAAGCCTTGCGCAGGAGCTCATCGAAGGCCGCTTCCCCGACCCGTTCGATGACGAGTGGAATGCCGAGGAAGCGCCTGAGCTCGGCGACCGCCGACGGGCGCGCGCCCTCGCGATAGACGATCTGGGCCTTGCCATCGATGACCGCGCGCACCAGCACGCCGTGGCGCTTCGCGAATGCGAATGGCAGCCGGCCGACGGGGGCGATCGGTTTCGGTGGTGTGCCGGCAATCATCGGCCGCGTCTCGTCACTCGCCGGGGTTCTCCGGCGGTTCTTCGGTATCCGGCGGCGGCGGGGCCGCATCCGCGGGCGCATCTTCCGCTGGAGGAGCGGCGGGTGCCGGGGCGACCGGCGGCGCCGACGGGACCACGAGCGGCGGCAGCGTCGGCTGTTTCGCGCCCGGAATCAGCTTGACCTTGCCGTCGTTCTTCTCGAGCTGCAGGTTCCGCAGGTAGTTGTACTTCGAGTTGGTCTCGATCGCGGCCTGCTCGGCGGTCCTGAGCACGCGCGGGCGGATGAAGACCATCAGGTTGGTCTTGGTCTTTTGCGTATTGCGCACGCGAAACAGGTTGCCGATGATCGGGATCCTGCCGAGGAAGGGCACCCGGCTCTCGCTCTCGGTGAGCCGGTCCTCGATCAGGCCGCCCAGCACGATCATGCCGCCGTCGTCGACGAGCACGCGAGTCGTGATCGTGCGCTTGTTGGTGACCAGGTCGGTATCCGACACCTGCGCGGCGGCGGCCGCGATGCCGGAGGCCTCCTGCTCGATCTTGAGGAGGATCGTGTTCTCGTCGGTGATCTGCGGCGTGATCTTGAGGATGTTGCCGACTTCCTTGCGCTCGATGGTCTGAAACGGCGTCACCTGGCCCTGTGCCGCGCCGGTATTGGTGAACTGCCCCGTCAGGAATGGCACTTCCTGCGCGACCTTGATCTGGGCTTCCTCGTTGTCGAGCGTGATCACCGACGGCATCGACACGACGTTGGTGTCGCCTTCGCTGGCCAGCGCGCGCAGGATCGCGGCGAAGTTCGTGCCGCTATCCTTCTGGCGGCCGCCGCCGATCGTCAGCCCGCCGGGCGCATTGGTGATGCCGCTCGGATCGTCGAGCGCCTGGCCGACGCCCGCCGCGATGTCGCCGAGGTCGATGCCCGCGATCGGCTGGTTGAACAGCCCCACCAGGAAGTTGTCGCCGGAGCCGTCCACGATCCAGTTGACGCCGAGGTCGCGCGAGGCATCCGCCGACACCTCGACCAGCATCGCCTCGATGATGACCTGGGCGCGCCGCACGTCGACCTTGTCGATCACCTGCATCAGCGAGCGCATCGTCTTCGGCGGCGCCGTTATGATCAGCGCGTTGGTCTCGGGCTCGGCCCAGATGGTCACCGACTTGTCGCCGCCGCCCGCGGCAGGAGCCCCCGCCGCCGGTTGCCCGCCCGCGGCTGCCGCCGTTGCGGTCGACTGCTCCTTGAGCTTGGCCGCGAGCTTCTCGGCGTCGGCGTAGTTCAGATAGCGGACCTGGGTGTCGCCGCCGGCCTCGAGCGGCGTGTCGAGGTGGGTGATCACGGTGCGGAAGCGCAGCCGCTGCGAGGCCTCGCCGCTGATCAGCACGCTGTTGGTGCGCTCATCGGCGACCACGCGTGCACCGCCGCCGCCCTCGGCGCCCTGTGCGCCGCTCAGCGAATTGATGACCCGGACGATTTCGGTGGCCGAGGCGTGCTCGAGGCGGATCACCTCGAAGTCGCCGTCGCCGCTGCGGTCGATGCGGCTGATGATGCGCATCATCCGGTTCACGTTCGAAGCGCGATCCGAGAGGATCAGCATGTTGGCGCTGGGGTAAGCCGCGAGGTGCGCGGCCTGCGGCATCATCGGCCGCAGGATCGGCACGAGCTGCGCGGCCGAGACATTCCGGACCTGCACCACCTGGGTCACGATCTCGTCGGAAGTCGCGCTGATGCGCTCCGGCAGGTCGTTGGCCGGCACCTGACGTGCCGTCACGTCCGGCAGGATCTTGATCACCGACCCCGATGGCACCGCGATGAAGCCGTGAACCTGGAGGATCGCAAGGAAGGCCTCGTAGAACGCATCCGGGCTCATCGGCTCGGTCGAGAGCATCGTCACCTGTGCGCGCACCCGCGGATCGACGATGAAGTTCTTGCCGGTGACCTGGCTCACTGCCTCGATGACCTGCCCGAGGTCGGCGTCCTTGTAGTTCGGTGTGATCTGGGCGCCCTGCTGGGCGGCCGCGGCGAGCGGCAGCGCGAGCGCGGCGAGCACTACAAGGCGAAGGCGGATGAATCGCGTCATGGGTGGTTTCCCTGCAGGCACGACCTCATTCGGTCGCTTCCTGCGTCTCTTCCAGATCGTCGACCGGTTCCAGGTCCTGTGCGATCGCGGCGGGATCGAGGCTGAGCTGCTGCTGCTGGCCGTTGCGATCGACCGTGAGCGTAACCGCTCCGCCCTGGCCGATTCCACGGAGGATCTCCAGGCCTCGATTGGGATCATCGAGCGCGGCGCCGTTGACCGCCGTGACGAGGTCCCCAGGTTGGAGCCCCAGCTTGGCGAATTGCGCGCGATTCCGGCCGGGGTAGACCCGGTAGCCGCGCAGGGACCCGCCGGCGAAGACCGGTTGCGGCCGCAGCAGTTCGCTGGCGGTGGGCGGGGCCTGCTGGATCAGCTGGCGCACGCTGTCGGCAATCGACGCCGGCTGTGCGCCCTGGCCCGGCACCATGGCGACCGGCATCTGGCCCGCGCCGACGCTCATGCGCGGCAGCATGAGGGATTCGCGCGCGCCGCCGCGATCGAGGATCACGCGGTCCGGATGAACCTCGACCAGCTTCGCGCCGCCGGGCAGCGAAGCACCCGTCGCATAGACGCGGGCCGACTGGCCGCTCGCGCCGATGATCGCCCAGCCGGACTCCGGCTCGAGACCCGCGAGCGTGCCGGCGAGCGTCAGGTTCGCGGATGTCGCCGGCACCGCGGACGGGTCGCCGGTGGTATTCGCGACACCGAACAGATGGGCGTTGACGATCGCGGCGAGGTCGACCTGGGGCGCTTCGCCCGTGTCCGCCTCTGCCGGCGCGGCGTCGTCGGCGCCGGTTGAGCCGAGTGCGCGCCACAGGAGCGCCGCGAGCTGGGCCGCGATCAATACGACCAGCAGCAGCGTCACCAGCGACGGCGCGGCCGCGGCGATCCCCGCTCCGGGGCCGCCGGCTGGGCGGCGCAATGGCGCGACGATGCGGTCGACTAGCTGCATGCAGTCCTGTGCCGGGCCTGACCGGGCGGAAACCGCGCCATGATACGGGTTGGCGGCTCAGGGCCACAAGGCGATTAGGGTCCGGAAATCGAAGTAACGGCGGGCACTTGTGCGACACTTCTCAAACCGGGCTTGCAGTTCTGTCGCCATTTGGCGAATGCAGCACCCCTCTCTTGTGCGACCGGCTGGCGAACCCTATAACTGAACCGACGGCAAGGACGAGCGACGGTCGTGGGCGGAGACGAGGAGCAGGACATCGGGCAAGGCGGCCTCAACCTGGTGGTCGAGGAAGCCCAGCCGCAGCTCAAGCCGCCGCCGCTGTACCAGGTCGTGCTGCTGAACGACGACTACACGCCGATGGAATTCGTGGTCGACGTGCTGGAACGGATCTTCAGCCTCGACCGTACGCGGGCCACGCGTGTCATGCTCCAGGTGCACACGCACGGCAAGGGCGTCTGCGGCGTATTCACCTTCGAGATTGCGGAGACGAAGGTGGCGCAGGTGATGACTTACGCGCGGCAGCATCAGCACCCGCTGCTGTGCACGATGGAGGAAACCTGAGTGCTGTCGAGTGAACTCGAGTACTGCCTGAACGAGGCCTATCAGAAGGCTCGCGACGCGCGTCACGAGTACATGACGGTCGAGCACCTGCTGCTGTCGATTCTCGACGCGCCGCGGGTGCGCGAGATCCTCAAGGCCTGCGGCGCCGACCTTGCGCGACTGCAGGTCGATCTGCAGAAGTTCATCGACGAGACGACGCCGGCGCTCGCGGCCGACGACGACCGCGAAGTGCAGCCGACACTCGGCTTCCAGCGCGTGCTGCAGCGCGCCGTGTTCAACGTGCAGTCCAGCGGCAAGAAGGAAGTCACGGTCGCCAACGTGCTGGTCGCGATCTTCAGCGAGAAGCAGTCGCACGCCGCCTATCTGCTGTCGCTGCAGGACGTGGCGCGGCTCGACGTGGTCAACTTCATCTCCCACGGCCTGCCTTCGAGCGGGGAGGCGCGCGAACCGGCGCGCGACGAAGGCGCAGCAACCGGACAGGAGCCGGGCGAGGACGGCGGCGCCGCGGTGCTCGAGAAGTTCACCATCAACCTCAATGCCCAGGCTGCGGCCGGCCGCGTTGATCCGCTGATCGGGCGTCAGCTCGAGGTGCAGCGCACGATCGAGATCCTGTGCCGCCGGCGCAAGAACAATCCGCTCTATGTCGGCGAGGCCGGGGTCGGCAAGACCGCGATCGCCGAGGGCCTCGCACGGCTGGTGGTCGAGCGCAAGGTGCCGGAGGTACTGGCCGACTGCACCATCTACGCGCTCGACATGGGCGCACTGATTGCCGGCACCAAGTATCGCGGCGACTTCGAGAAGCGCCTCAAGGGCGTGGTGGCCGAGCTCAAGAAGCGACCGGGCGCAATCCTGTTCATCGACGAGATCCACACCGTGATCGGCGCGGGCGCGGCCTCCGGCGGCGTGATGGACGCGTCCAACCTGATCAAGCCGGTGCTGGCGAGCGGCGAGCTGCGCTGCATCGGTTCGACCACCTACCAGGAGTACCGCGGCATCTTCGAAAAGGACCATGCGCTGGCACGGCGATTCCAGAAGATCGACGTGATCGAGCCGACGGTCGCCGAAACGATCGATATCCTGCGCGGCCTGAAGTCGCGCTTCGAGGAGCATCACGGCGTCGCCTACGCGGACGATGCGCTGATCGCGGCCGCCGAGCTCGCGACGCGGCACATCAATGACCGCCACCTGCCGGACAAGGCGATCGACGTCGTCGACGAAGCCGGCGCGTCGCTGCGCCTGAAGCCCGAGGCCGAGCGCGAAACCACGGTAACCGTTGCGCACATCGAGGCGGTGGTCGCGCGCATCGCGCGCATTCCGCCCAAGAATGTCTCCACCTCGGACCGTGAGGTGCTCGCCAATCTGCAACGCAACCTGAAGCTCGTGATCTTCGGCCAGGATGCCGCGATCGACGCGCTCGCCGCCGCGATCAAGATGTCACGCGCCGGTCTCGGCAACGAGCGGCGCCCGGTCGGCAGCTTCCTGTTCGCCGGCCCGACCGGCGTCGGCAAGACCGAGGTCACGCGCCAGCTCGCCATCGCGCTCGGCGTCGAGTTCCTGCGCTTCGACATGTCGGAGTACATGGAGCGCCACACGGTGTCGCGCCTGATCGGCGCGCCGCCGGGTTACGTCGGATTCGATCAGGGCGGACTGCTCACCGAGGCCATCGCCAAGCAGCCACACTGCGTCTTGCTGCTCGACGAGATCGAGAAGGCGCACCCCGACGTATTCAACCTGTTGCTGCAGGTCATGGACCACGGCACGCTGACCGACAACAACGGCCGCAAGGCGGATTTCCGCCACGTGATCATCGTCATGACCACCAACGCGGGCGCGGCCGAAATGAGCCGCGCGAGCATCGGCTTCACGCAGCAGGATCACGCCCCCGACGGGATGGAAGCGGTGCGCCGCATCTTTGCGCCGGAGTTCAGGAACCGTCTCGACGCGATCATCCAGTTCGCTTCGCTCGATGGGCCGACGATCGAGCGCGTGGTCGAGAAGCTCGTCATCGAAGTCGAAGCCCAGCTCGAGCAGAAGGCCGTGTCACTGCACGTGGACGATGGTGCGCGGCGCTGGATCGCGACCCGCGGCTACGACGCCAGGATGGGCGCGCGGCCGATGGCGCGCGTGCTGCAGGAACACATCAAGCGCCCGCTCGCGGAAGAGCTGCTGTTCGGCCGCCTGGCGGGTGGCGGCAGCGTCAATGTTTCGGTGGCCGAGGACGGCGAGTCACTCGCGCTCGACATACGCCCGGCGCGGTCGCCGGAGCTGCTCGGCCAGGACTGAATAGAGGGGACGCTTCCCTTTACGG
>JBOHZL010000112.1:0-8884 GCA_050738495.1 Steroidobacteraceae bacterium
TCTTCAGTGACATCATGCGGATTGAGGATGAGCTCGACACGCAGCGGTTAGGTCTAAGACATGTCATTGACGCCCGCTCGGACGTACTGCTGTCAGTGATCCGGCAAGATCGCCATGGATCATTGGACTTTCCGGATCCAATTTTTCCCGCGACGATTCTCAGCGACCAGGAAAGCTGGAAAGCCGAGGCGCAGTACATTGCAAGCCGCAATGGCATCGATGTGATTCTCGGCGCCAGCTATTTCGATGGAGAAGGCCGGGAAGAAATTATCGTTTCTCCCGACCCGCTCGTTACGCCATCCACGCCTCGCCACATCAACGCCTATGGTTACCTTTCGATTCCGGCGCCCGGCAATCGACTGCAGGTGCAGCTTGGGGTTTCCTATGACGACCTGGACTCCGATGTCGGAGAGCAGTCTGAAGTGAATCCCAAGATCGGGTTGCTCTGGCAAGCCACGGATAGAGTATCGCTGCGTGCCGCTGGCTACCGCGTCCTGAAACGCAGGATCAACTCGGATCAGGGGCTCGAACCGACACAGCTCGCGGGCTTCAATCAGTTCGTTGACGACCGGAACGGAGCGCTATCGGAAGGCGGCGGGCTGGCGGCGGACTTCAGGATTTCGGCAGCAATCTCTGCCGGACTGCAGATCGCGCGCAGGAATGTCCGGGTCCCCGCCTCAATCGGTGGCGTCGTGTTCTTCCAGGACAAGAGGGAAGTAAGCAGCAGTGGATACTTATACTGGCTGCCGAGCGATCAAATTTCCGTGTCGTTGGAACCACAGTATCAGGACATTCATCGTGGCGACACTTTTGCGAAGATGGATCTCACCGAGATCCCGTTGTCCGTAAAGTTCATTTCGCCGTCTGGGCTGTGGCTGGGAGTCGCCATCACAGGTGTTGAACAAAGCGGCATATTCGACGGTCCTGGCGGAGTAGTTGCCGCAGGCTCGGACAGCTTCCTGCTCGTCGATGCGATCGTGGCCTATCGCTTGCCGGGGCGCAGGGGGACGATCAGCCTTCAGGCGGATAATATTTTCAATGAGAAGTTCCAGTTTCAGGAAATCGATCAAGTGGTGGCGCAACGCTACATACCGGAGTCGCAATACTTTCTGCGAATATCGGCAAGCTTCTGAACTGGCGCGATTTCCTTGCGCAGTATTGGTCAACAAGGGTGTAACTACAGGGGGTGCGAAGTGAGAACTCTATTGATGACACGAGCACTGACAGTGTTGGTTGGTGGCCTGATCATGATTGGGTGCTCACAAGAGCAAGCAACTGACAAAGCTCAAGAACCACCAGGAGCAGCAGCAGTCGCGAACAGGGGCGAATTCGGAGCTGATTCCTGTCCGGAAATCGAGCGCATGGCCGTGGACAGCACTGCTGCATACGCGATTTACTTGGACGAGGATGGGAATCCGGTGGGTGGCTCGGCTCCAATGGGGGCGGCCGAGGACCTGAAAGGCACCAGCACGAAGATGATGTGTCCAACTCCGACGGACGATCCCGGTATATGCCCGATCGGGTATTGCCAGCGGCTGCTTATGGGCAAGACCTATTGCATGCGATGCTGATTGATGGACTCCAATCTGCGGTGAGAGCCAACGCATTGGCTTGAGCCGGTTTGGCGTGCAGGAGAGTTGCTTGCGTGCACACGGTCGGCAGCAACGGCAAGGGAATTCGGGGGTCACGTGAGACGATCGGATCGAAGTACCGAAATGCGAACGGATCTGCCCCGGGAGGAGCCTGGATACAGCCCTCGGGTCGTCGTGAAGTTTCGCGACAACATCGGGCTCCCGTATGACGACGACGACGTGGCCCGGCATCTCGAGGAACGAAATATTGGTCCGTGGCGGAGGCTCACCGACCGTTTTCCGGGAATTTCAATCCGAACGTTGTTCAGCTCGGTCGAGCCTGACCGTATTCGGGAACTGGTTGCCGAGGCGGTAAATCGGAATGATTCTTATCGGGCGCCTGACTTCTTCTCTTACTTTGTCATTGACGTTCCGGCCGAGACTGAAATCGAGGATCTCGTTCGGGTCCTTTCGAAGTGGGAGTCCATCGAGACTGCATATTTCGATCCGCCTGGCGAGGATCCCGGAGGCGTGAGCGCCAGCGATCGAGTCCTGCGCAATCCCGGTCATGTTGATCGCGCACCAGACGGAATCGACGCCAGATTTGCTTGGGAGCATCAGGGCGGCGATGGGGCGGGTCAGCGTATAGTCGATCTCGAGAAAGGCTGGACGCTTGATCACCAGGATATTGTGGGGCACGGCGTCATAAAAATGTGTGGCGCCAATATCGAATCGTCACGTCCACACGGCACCAGCGTGCTCGGCGTAGTTTGTGCTGCGCACGGGCACATTGGGGGTCTCGGAATTGCACCAAATGTTGGCTCTGTCAAAGTCATTTCGCACTTTGGGACGTGCAATGGGAAGCCCGCCTCAATTTCCAGCGCAGTGCTCGCGGTGATCAATAGTCTCCCTTTGGACTCAGGCGCCGTCCTGCTACTTGAGGTTCAACGGTTTGGGCTTCCGGCCGAGTTTGTTGATGACACCTTCGATGCCGTCGAGTTGGCCGTCGAGCGCGGAATCACCGTAGTTGAAGCCGCCGGAAACGGGGGCGTAAACGGTGTGAACCTCGACAATTTCGAGAATGCGAATGGAGAGCGGATATTGAGTCGTGCGTTCAGGGACTCTGGCGCCATCATGGTTGCAGCCGCAAAGTCAAGGCTGACTCCGGGAACCAACAAGTACTCGCGGATCGATTCAAGCAACTACGGAAGCCGCATTGATTGTTGCGCCTGGGGAGAAAATGTCAGTACTGCGACTTCAACGGCGAACACGCCCTTTTCCACGGACGGGTACAGGCTGGACTTCGACGGGACCTCGAGTGCTGCAGCGATCATTGCTGGTGTGGCCTTGCTCGTGCAGGGAATGGCAATGAAAGGGAGCCTGGGCGGTCGCCTCGATGCGGTCGATTTGCGGGCCGTCCTTGCGAGTCATGGGACGCCGTCCGATGATCCTGTCAATGAGCCAATCGGCGTGATGCCGGATTTGCGGGCGATTATCGAGTCCGGTGACATCGGCGTGGTCCTTCCACTGGTACCGCCTCAATGATAGGTACGCCACATCACCACTGAACAGTCTTCCTTTCCGTACTGAATTGGCCCGGTATAATTCCGCTGATCATGAGCCGTTCCCTCCGCGAACTCTACGAATCGAGTCCGTTTTCGAGCGCCCAAGCACCCTATCTTGAAGCGCAGTACGAGCTATACCTGTCCGATCCGGCCGCTCTTACCCCGGAATGGCGCGATTTCTTCGCGACGCTTGGCGGCGATGCACGCGGCGCGAGGGCGGCCGGGAGCGCCGCGGGCGAGCGCGTAAGTTCCGGCGGCGCGAGCCGCGGTGCTCCCGGCCGCACAATGCCCGCGCCGTCCGCTGCCACGGTCGACGGCGAGAAGCAGTCAGCGGTATCCCGGCTGATCCAGTTCTATGCGAACCGCGGCCACCTGATCGCCGACATCGATCCGCTCGGCCTGATGGAGCGGCCGATGCCGGGCGTGCTGGAACCTTCCTATGTGGGGCTCGGCGACGCCGACATGGACAGCGAGTTCCATACCGGCAGCCGCACGGCTGGCGTCGAAAAGCAGATGCGCCTGTCCGAGATCCTGACGCAACTCCGGCACATCTACGCGGGGCGCATCGGCGCGGAGTTCGCGCATGTCTCGACCGGCGACGAGCGCCTGTGGCTCCAGGACCGCTTCCAGGAAGGCCGGTTGCACCATCGTTTCAGCCGCGACGAGCGCCTGAACCTGCTGTGGCAACTGACGGCTGCCGAGGGGCTGGAACGCTATCTGCACACGCGCTATGTCGGGCAGAAGCGATTCTCGCTGGAGGGCGGCGACGCATTGATACCCTTGCTCGACGATGTCGTGCAGAGTTGCGGCGCGAACGGCGTCGAGGAGGTCGTGATCGGCATGGCGCATCGCGGCCGTCTCAACGTCCTCGTCAACGTGCTCGGAAAGGCCCCGTCGATGCTGTTCTCGGAGTTCGAGGGCAAGTCGGAGCCCGAGCCGCACCAGGGTTCCGGGGACGTCAAGTACCACAAGGGCTTTTCGACGGACCTGCGCACGGCGGGCGGGAATGTCCACGTGGTGCTGGCCTTCAACCCGTCCCATCTCGAGGTGGTCGACGCCGTGGTCGAAGGTTCGGTGCGCGCGCGGCAGGACTGCCGGGGGGATGCGACCGGCGCGAAGATCGTGCCACTGCTGATTCACGGCGACGCGGCCTTCGCGGGGCAGGGCGTCGTGATGGAAACCTTGCAGCTGTCGCAGGCCCGCGGTTTCGCGACCGGCGGAACCCTGCACGTCGTCGTCAACAACCAGCTCGGCTTCACGACCAGCGAGCCGAAAGACGCGCGCTCGACGCTCTACTGCAGCGACGTCGCCAAGATGATCGAGGCGCCGATACTGCACGTCAACGCGGACGATCCCGAGGCGGTCGTGTTCGCGGCGCGGCTCGCGCTCGAGTACCGGATCAAGTTTCGCAAGGACGTCGTCATCGACCTGGTCTGCTACCGCCGCCACGGCCACAACGAGGCGGACGAGCCCGCTGCGACACAGCCGCTGATGTATCAGGCGATCCGCAAGCATCCGACGGCGCGGCAGCTCTATGGACAGCGACTCGAACAGGACGGCCTGATCGAAGAGGGCCAGGCCGCCGCGATGAGCGAGGATTACCGCCGCGGCCTGGACGAAGGGCGGCCGCAGGCACGCGCGTTCGCGGGCACGAGCGGCAATCGCTACACGGTGGACTGGAGCCGCCACCTTCAGGCCGACTGGTCGGAGAAGCCGCGCACGGCAGTGGATCGCGAACGACTGGATGCGCTGGCGGAATCCCTGACGCGCCTCCCGGAAGGGTTCGCCCTGCACCCACGGGTCGCGAGGATCGTCGACGACCGGAAGAAAATGTACGCCGGAGAAGCGCCGCTGGACTGGGGGGCTGCCGAGACACTCGCCTATGCGACGCTGTTGACCGACCGCTACGACGTTCGCCTGACCGGCCAGGACACGGCGCGGGGCACCTTCTTCCATCGGCACGCGGTGCTCCACGACCAGGCGAGCGGCCGCACTCACGTCCCGCTCGCGCAGATCGCCCGAGACCACGCGCGATTCGAGGTAATCGACTCGACCTTGTCCGAGGAGGCCGTACTCGGCTTCGAGTACGGATACTCCACGACCGACCCGGGAACCCTGGTGATCTGGGAGGGCCAGTTCGGCGACTTCGTGAATGGCGCGCAGGTGATCGTCGACCAGTTCATTACGTCGGGCGAGGCCAAGTGGGGACGGCTCTCGGGAATCACGCTGTTCCTGCCGCACGGCTACGAAGGTCAAGGGCCCGAGCACAGCTCCGCGAGGCTCGAGCGATTCCTGCAGTTGTCGGCCGAAATGAATGGCCAGGTCTGCATGCCTTCGACCCCGGCGCAGATGTTCCACCTGCTGCGCCGGCAGATGCTGCGGGCGCTGCGCAAGCCGCTGGTCGTGATGACCCCGAAGAGCCTGCTGCGCCACAAGCAATCGACATCGACCATGAAGGATCTCGAGGACGGCTACTTCCACGACGTGATCGACGAGATCGACCCGATCGAGCCTGGCAAGGTGAAGAGGCTCGTGCTGTGCAGCGGCAAGGTGTATTACGACCTGCTGGAGCGGCGGCGCGCCGACCAGGCGAAGGACATCGCGCTGGTGCGCCTCGAGCAGCTCTATCCGTTTCCAGCCGAGGATCATCAGGCCGTGCTCGAACGCTATGCCAAGGCCCGCGATGTCGTCTGGTGCCAGGAAGAGCCCCAGAACCAGGGTGCCTGGTACCAGATCCGCCATCGACTGCAAGCCGGCCTGGGAGACGACCGCCAGCTGTTGTATGCCGGGCGTGAAAGTGCCGCAGCGCCCGCGACCGGTATCCATGCATTGCACCAGCGCGAGCAGGAGGCGCTGGTTCAGGCCGCCCTTTATTCCGCTGCCGCCGAGGCACCGCATGACAGCACGCATCGCTTGACCGCCGCGTCCGGCAGGAAGCATTCATGAGTACCGAAGTCCGCGTTCCACAACTGCCCGAATCGGTGGCCGATGCCACCCTGGTCAACTGGCACAAGCAGGTCGGCGATACCGTCGCGCGCGACGAGAACCTTGCCGACCTGGAGACCGACAAGGTCGTGCTCGAAGTGCCGGCGCCGGTCGCGGGCGTCCTCAAGTCGCTCGACAAGGCCGCGGGGGCGACCGTCACCAGCGGTGAGCTGCTCGCCGTCATCGATGCCGAAGCGACTGCCGCGGCGGCGGCAAAGGCTCCGCCAAAACTCGAAGCGCCGTCGAAAGCGGCGCCGAAATCCGATGCCAGGAAACCTGCGGAAGCGAAGAAGGCCGAAGCGAAGAAGGCACCGGAACCGGCGAAGCCGACCGAAACCCAGGGCGCCCGGCCGGCCAGCCCCGGGGCATCGGCCGTGCCGCGCGAGGAAGCCGGGGGCAAGCTGTCGCCGGCTGCGCGCCGGCTGGTCGAAGAGAACCGGCTTTCGGCGGACCGGATCGCCGGCAGCGGCCGTGACGGCCGGATCACCAAGAGCGATGTCACGCATCACCTCGAGGGCGAGGCAACGCCGCCGGCGGCGGGCGCGCGGACGGACCAGCGGGTACCGATGTCGCGGCTGCGCGCGCGCATCGCCGAGCGGCTGGTCGAGGCCCAGGCAACCCAGGCCCTGCTGACGACGTTCAACGAGATCGACATGCAGGCGCTGCTGGCGCTGCGCGCGAAGTATAAGGAGTCGTTCGAAGAACGTCACGGCGTGCGGCTCGGCTTCATGTCGTTCTTCGTCAAGGCCTGTGTCGAAGCGCTCCGGCGCTTCCCAGTCGTGAACGCCTCGGTCGAAGGCAGCGACATCGTCTATCACGACTATTTCGACATCGGCGTCGCCGTCTCGACCGACCGCGGGCTGATCGTGCCGGTGATGCGCGACGCCGACGGCATGGCGTTCGCCGACATCGAGAAGGCGGTTGCCGGCTTCGCCGAGCGCGCCCGCAAGGGCTCGATCACGATCGAGGAGCTGACCGGCGGCACCTTCTCGATCACCAACGGCGGCGTGTTCGGCTCGCTGATGTCCACGCCGATCGTCAACTCGCCGCAGAGCGCCATCCTCGGCATGCACCGGATCCAGCAGCGGCCGGTCGCAGTGGACGAGCAGGTCGTGGTGCGACCGATGATGTACGTCGCGCTGACCTACGATCACCGGATCATCGACGGGCGCGAGGCCGTCCAGTTCCTGGTCGCGGTGAAGGAAGCGATCGAGGAACCGGCGCGCTTGCTGCTGCAGGTATGACGGGGTGAAAAGATGAGCGACAGCTTCGACGTGATCGTGATCGGCGGCGGGCCGGCGGGATATCCTGCCGCGATACGCGCCGCCCAGAACAAGCTCTCGGTCGCCTGCATCGACGAGTGGAAGAACCGCGACGGCAGCAGCGCCTTTGGCGGCACCTGCCTCAATGCGGGCTGCATTCCGTCCAAGGCACTGCTCGAGTCCTCGGAGCTCTACCACCGGGCGCTGCACGAGTTCGCGGTTCACGGCGTCAAGCTGGACGGCGTCGGGTTCGACGTCGCAGTCATGCAGAAGCGCAAGGGCACGATCGTGAAAGGGATGACGCAAGGAATCCTGTCGCTGCTGAAATCGGCCGCAGTGACGCCGCTCAACGGTCACGGCAAGCTGCTCGCCGGCCGCAAGGTCGAATTCAAGGGCCACGACGGGGCCGCGCGCACGCTGCAGGCAAAGCACGTCGTTCTCGCGTCGGGGTCGGAGCCGACGCCGTTGCGCGGCGTGGCCTTCGACGGCGAACGCGTCGTGGATTCCTGGGGCGCGCTCGAGTTCAGCGAGGTGCCGAAGCGCTTGTGCGTGATCGGTGCCGGCGTGATCGGGCTCGAACTGGGCAGTGTGTGGCGGCGGCTCGGGTCGGAGACGGTCGTGCTCGAGGCGCTCGAGGAGTTCCTGCCCATGACCGATGCGCAACTCGCGAAGGAAGCGCAGCGCCACTTCAAGAAGCAGGGTCTCGACATCCGGCTTGGCGCCAAGGTCAGCGGCGCGGAAGTGAAGAAGGACGGTGTCCACGTCCAGTACACCGATGGCAAGGGTTCGCAATCGCTGGTGGTCGATCGCCTGGTCGTTGCGATCGGCCGGCGGCCATACACCGCGGGGCTTCTGGGCGACGGCGCCGGCGTGAAGCTCGATCAGCATGGCTTCATCGAAGTCGACGAGCATTGCCGGACCGCGGCGGCCGACGTCTGGGCGGTGGGCGATTGCGTGCGCGGGCCGATGCTGGCGCACAAGGGAAAGGAGGAGGGCATCGCGGTCGCGGACCGGATCGCGGGACATTACGGCGAGGTCAACTACAAGACGATTCCCTCGGTCATATATACGGCCCCCGAAATCGCCTGGGTCGGCCTCACCGAGCAACAGGTCAAGGAATCCGGTCGTGCCTACAAGATCGGCAGTTTCCCGTTCGCGGCGAGCGGCCGCGCCCGGGCGATGGAAGCCGGCGCAGGCTTCTGCAAGATCGTGGCCGACAGCGGTAGCGACGAGATACTCGGCATCCACATCATCGGGCCGATGGCCGGCGAACTGATCGCCGAAGCCGTGCTCGCGATGGAGTACTCCGCGAGCAGCGAGGATCTGCAACGGACGATCCATGCACATCCGACGCTTTCCGAGGCGCTGCACGAAGCCGCGCTCGCCGCCGACAAGCGCGCGATCGACATACCGAACCGCTGAAGGGGACGCTGAAGGGGACGCTTCCCTTCAGGCGGCTGCTCTAAAAGGGGACGCTTCCCTTTTCCGGCGGCCGGAAAAG
>JBOHZL010000113.1:0-8858 GCA_050738495.1 Steroidobacteraceae bacterium
GCGTGATCGCGACCTGGCGCGGCGGCGCCGGCGGCGCGGCGCGCGGCGTCTCCCGGACCTGCGCCTGGATCGCGGTGCTCGGTCCCTCGAATGACGGCAGCTCGATCAGCGGTGGCGGCACCGTGGGCGGCGGCACGTCGACCGGCGGCGGCGGCGGCGGCTCGTCCAGGTCCTCCGGCGGCGGCGGCGGCGGAGGCAGGTCCATGATCGCCGTGTCCATGATCAGGTTGAGGCCGCTGCGCACCAACCCTTGCTTCAGCGCCCAGAAGAAACCCAGGTGCAGGATGATGATGCCGATGAATACGGCAGTCGTGCGCGATGTCCCCGACGAATAGGTGGTCGCCATACCGGACCCTGCTCAACCCCTCAACGTTCGAGCCGGTCGCAGGCACCGTCAACCGGTCTGCGGCCCCGCTGAATTATTTGTCTGCACGCTGGCCAGCGCGCCCCCAACCCGGCCAAAGCCACCTTAGCGTTTGCCCGTTTCGACTGCAAGCGCAGGCCGTTGCCGGTTTACGCTCGGCCTCGAGCCAGCATGGCAAACGCCGGCCCGTCCACACCCCGGTCAGTGCAGTCGGAATACGACCGGCAATTCCGCCTCGGCCTCCACTGCGCGCCCGTCCTGCCGGCCTGGAATGAATTCCAGCCGCTCGATAATGCAGCTCACCGCCGCATCCAGGCGCGGAAAGCCGCTGCTCGCCGTCACTTTCCAGGAAGCCGCCCGGCCTCTGCCGTCAATCATGAGTCGCACGACGGTCCGGCCTTCCTCCGCGGCTCGCCGCGATGCGGCCGGATAACAGGAATCGATCAAGGCAGCCAGCCGGTCGCCGCGACTCTTGAGCCGCGGCGCAATCATCTCGCTTGCCGCCGGCACCGAACCGGATCCACCGGCCACGTCCATACTTGCAGGGCCTTGTGGCGGCGGGATGACGCTCTCGTTCGGGATGACCGGGATTTCGACATCCGGTTTCGGGAGCGGCTCGACGACAACTTCCAGTGGTCGCGGCTCCCCGGGAATCGATTGCTCGAGCGGCTGCTTTTCGGGTGGCAACAGCTTGACCGGCGGCGGGTCGGGATTCCGGAGCACGTCGATGATCCGTGGTCCAAGCCCGGCGGCAATCAAAAGGAACATGCCGAAGTGGAATCCAACGATGGCCGTGAGCACCGCTGCCTGACGGGATCCGCCTGCCGAATAGGACTGTGTCATGACACGCCTCCATTCATGGCCGATCGCATTCCAAGGCAGGCCGAAGCGCTCCTCGCCGCAAGCACCGCCAGACAGGCGCGGCCTGGCCTGCGAATCTGGTACTGCAAACGCCGGGAAGCAGCTTTTCGGGTTGCGTCGACTGTGGATTCAGGTCGCGGCCGCCGCCGGCTTGCCCTCGCGCGCGACGATCACGACGACGCCCGACAGTGTCGTCAGGCCGCCGACGACCATGCGCCAGTCCAGCCGGTCGCCGAGGAGCAGCACGGAGAACAGCACGCCGAGCAAGGGCGTCAGCACCGTGACCGGCGCCACGCTCGAGACCGGGTAGCGGCGGATCAGCGCGAAATAGGCGGTATGCGCGAACAGGCTGGATAGCAATGCCGAGTACAGCAGCGCCGCCCAACCGATGGTTCCTGCACTCCGCAGGCTGGCAAACTGCCCGTCTTCGAGCGCGAGCGACAAGGGCAGCAGCAGCGGCAGGCTGGCCCAGGCGAGCCAGGCCTGCAGTTCGAGCGGCTCCAGCCGATGCACGCGCTTGATCGCGACCAGCCCGACCGCTCCGATGAACGCGGCGATCACGAGCAGCACCAGGCCCTGCCACGACGCGAGCACGTCGGGGTTGAAGCCGAGCACGACGATGCCGATGAACGACAGGCCGATGCCGAGCCGGCGCCGCCAGCGGATGTGCTCCCCGAGCATTGCCACGGACAGGAGCGTCGCGAAGGGCACGCCGAGCTGTCCGGCGATTGCAACCGACGACATGTTGCCGGACAGCGAGACGCCGCTGAACAGGAGCGCGAAGTGCAGGCCGCCGCTGCAGATCGCTGCGGTCAGGAGCCAGCCCATCTCGCCGCGACGCAGGCGGAGCCAGGGCCAGGCCAGCAAGCCGACGATCAGGAAGCGGAGGAAACTCAGGAAAACCGGCGGAAATCGGTCCACGCTCAGCTTGATCACGACAATGTTGAAGCCCCAGATCGAATTGATCAGGGCGAGCTGCCAGAGATGCGAGAGGGAAATGTCCTTCACGCAGGGATCAGCAACTCGGTGGCCGGCGGGCGCAGGTTGTAGTGGGATGCCATCGCGTGCCCGTAGGCGCCGGCATTCGCGATCAAGAGCACGTCGCCTTCCTCGCAGGCCGGCAGCATGCGGTCCGTGCCCAGCACATCGCCGCTCTCGCAGATCGGGCCGACCACCGTGCAGGACGCACTGGCAGGCTGGTCGAGCCTGGTCAGATTGACGATCTCATGCCAGGCGCCGTACAGCGCCGGCCTGATCAGCGAATTCATGCCGGTGGCAACGCCCACATAGCGTCTGGCCGCTTTACCCTTGGTCTGCGTCACGCGCGCGAGCAACACGCCCGCGGCGGCGACCAGGAAGCGGCCCGGCTCGAGCCACAATTCAAACCTGGAGTGACGCGCACGGAGCACGGCGAGTTGCCGATCGAACGCCACGAGATCGATCGATGGCGCGCCGGGACGCTCCGGCACGCCCAGGCCGCCGCCCAGGTTGAGCGCGCGCACCGCCGGAAATCGCCCCGCCATGGCTGCGAGCAACTGGCCGGCCTCGACCCAGCTGTCGATCGAGAAACTGCCGCTGCCACCGTGAGCATGCAGGCCGACGACTTCGGCACCCGCGCCGGCCACGGCTCCCGGCATTTCGTCAAATTCCTCCGGCGGCACGCCGAACTTGGAATCTGCGCCGGCGGTGCGCACCTTCTCGTGATGGCCGTGACCGCGGCCGGCGTCGAGCCGCAGCAAGATCTTCCGTCCGGCAAACAAGGCGGCCCAGTGCCGCAGCACGTACAGGTTGTCGACCGTGACCAGCAGACCACGCTCCAGGGCGAACCGATACTCGGCGCGCGGCGCAAAGTTGGCCGTGAACAACAGGCGCTCCAGCGCGATTCCCGGCACCGCCGCAAGCACGTGCTCGAGCTCGGCGCGCGATACGCACTCGAAACCCAGTCCGCGGCCCGCGATCGCACGGAGCACGGCCGGATGTGGGTTGGCCTTGATGGCGTAAAAGAGCCGGGACACCGAGGGCATCGCCTTCAGTGCATCGGCATGCGCCTCGATGGTCGCGACGTCATAGACGTAAGCGCAATCGCGCTCGCCCAGCAGCGAGATGAGCTCGGTGCGCCGGCCGCGCCACCAGTCCGCCGCGACCGGCAGGCTCATTCGTCGGTCCCGCGCCTGCGAAGCGGACAAACAAAAGGCCGCACTCCCGGTGGACTGCGGCCTTTCATCGACACCGCCGGCAGCGGCGCGACGAACTCAGGCTTCGTCGACGTCGTTGAACTCCTCGAGTTCGCGTTGCAGGCGTTTCTCGGCGAGCACATCTTCCACCTTGCTCCAGGCGGATTGCTGCACCGGCCGGCGCTGGCCCTTGGGCCGCCGCTCGACGACGATCAGGCGGTCGAGATCGCCGTCCTGCTCGGTGGTGGTCTCGCCGAGAAACTCGTCCCCGAGGTCAAAGGACTCATCATTGCGCTCTTTCATTCCTTCGAATTCCTAGAGAAATCAATGATATCCATAGCAAACCCGACAGTCGTCGGGCTGCGCAATATATACGAAAAGTCGCGTTAATCAACCGCCCGTCCGGGCCGGGGGCTTCAGGGCGCTTCGCAGGCTTGCAGGCACTCGCTGTACTGGTCGTCGCAGACTTGCTGCTTGGCGGAGTCGCCCATGGAGTCCTGCATGCACTTGTCCGACTGGGTGTCGCACTGCTCGATGCATTTCTCGTCGGCAAAGGGGCGCGCATCATCCTGATCGGCCTCGGGACGAATGTCGTCAGCCATTGCCGCCGAGCCCGCCAGCAAGGATGCCAGCACCGCGGTCCACCAATAGCCGTTGCGCCTTGTCATTGCCAATCGCTCCTCGAAGGACACCGTATCTATACGGCAGGACGCGCCGGTCCGCAAATTCCGGCCCGGAGCATCGGGCAAGCGTGCTGAATGCCGGCTGAACGGCCGGAATGCGGGGATCAGCCGTGGATTTCGAGCTCCGCACGGGCGACCAGGACTCGCGCCATGTCGCCGAGCGTTGCGAACCGCGGGTCGCTGGTTTCCCCCCGCTCGAAACGACGGTAGATCTGCTGCACGATGACTGCCAGCCGGAACAAGCCGAATACCCGGTAGAAGCGGAAGTCGGGAAACGACCGGCCGGACTGGACGGCATAGCGCGCCAGCACCTCGGCGCGCGACAGCGCGCCCGGTAGCTGGGTCGGCAGCATGCGCGTCTCGAGGAGTTTCGCGTCGTCGCCCGGCTCGACCCAGTAGGCCAGCGCACAACCAAGATCCATCGCCGAATCCCCGACCGTCGCCATCTCCCAGTCCAGCACGCCGATCAAACGCTCGGGTCTCGTTGCATCGAACACGACGTTGTCGAGTTTGAAGTCGTTGTGGATCAGCGCCACGAGCGGCGGATCCGGCGGCAGGTTTGCCGCCAACCAGTTGGTCACGGGCGCGGCCGGCGCCGCGTCGGCGGTAAGCGCGCGCGCATAGCGCCCCGCCCAGCCTTCCACCTGCCGCTCGGCGTAACGCTCCGGGCGGCCGAAATCCGCGAGCCCGCAGTCGCGCCAGTCGATGCGGTGCAGCCGCGCGAGCGTGTCCACCAGCGCGAATTGCTGCGCGCGCACCAGCGCCGGCGTCGGCGTAAGGCCCGCCGGGTAATCGCGGCGCAGGATGATGCCGCGTATCCGCTCGACCAGATAGAACGGCGCGCCGATCACCGATTCGTCCGCACAGTAGTGCAGCGGCCTGGGGCACTCCGCGAAGCGCGGCGCTAGTGCCGACAGCACACGGAATTCGCGACCCATGTCGTGACCGGAACGCGGCCGCGTCCCGAATGGCGGCCGGCGCAGCACGAACTCGGATTCACCGGACGACAGCAGGTAGGTCAGGTTCGAGAAGCCGGCAGGAAACTGCGACACCGAGATCGGGAGCGACAGCCTCGGCAGCTGGCGGGAGAGATAGTCCCCGAGCGGGCCGGCGTCGAGCGCCTCGCCCGGACGCACGGCCATCGGCTCGTCCGCCCGGGTCATCCGCTCCGCGGCTCGAGCAGTCGCTTCGCCACGGCGATCTTGTGCACTTCGTCGGGTCCGTCGTAGATGCGCGCTGCGCGCTCTTCCCGATAGAACCAGGCGAGCAGCGTGTCGTCGGTGACACCGAGGCCGCCGTGCACCTGCAAGGCCCGATCGAGGACGCGCTGCAGCACCGCCGCGACGTGGAACTTGATCATCGAAATGTCGGCGCGCACCGCCCTCGCACCCGCGTGCAGGATGCGCCAGGCGGTGTGCAGCACGAGCAGCCTGGCGGCGCTGATCTCGGCCGCGCATTCGGCGATCCAGGCACGGACGATGTCGCTGTCGCCCAGCCGGCGCGCATCCGGGCCGATCACGCGGGTCGCGGCACGCGCGATCATCATCTCCTGGGCGCGATCGCAGATGCCGAGCCAGCGCATGCAGTGATGAATGCGACCGGGGCCGAGGCGCGCCTGCGCCAGTCGGAACCCCTCCCCCCGCTTTCCCAGGAGCGCGGTGGCCGGCACGCGGCAATGTTCGAATGCGACCTCGCCGTGCGAGAACAGGTCCGCGCCCGTATGCCCCATGACCGGAATATTGCGCAGCAGGCGGTAGCCGGGCGCGTCCGTCGGCACCAGGAACAGGCTGGTGCGTTCGCGCGGTGCCGCCCCGGGATCGCTCACCGCCATGACGATGCAGAGACTCGCGCCGTCGGCACCGGTGGCGAACCATTTGCGGCCATCGAGGACCCAGCCGTCGCCGTCGCACTGCGCGCGCGTGGTCATCATCAGCGGATTCGCGCCGCTGCTGTCCGGCTCGGTCATCGCGAAGCAGCTGCGGATTTCGCCGGAGACCAATGGGTCGAGCCATTGCTTCTTCTGTGGCGGTGTCGCCGCCTCGTGCAGCAACTCGACATTGCCGGCATCCGGCGCGTTGGCGCCGAAAACGTAGTGCGCCAGCGGACTGCGGCCGAGCGCCTCGGAAACCAGGCCGTAGGTCAGGAGATCGAGCCCGAGCCCGCCGTGCTCGCGCGGATAGACCGGTCCCCACAGGCCCTGTTTCTTGACGTCCGCGCGGCGCGTGCGCAGCACCGGCAGCAGCGCCGCGAAACCGGACTCCAGGAATGCCGGTTCGAGCGGCACGATTTCGCGGTCGACGTACTCGCGAACGCGATTCACGATCACCTGCCTGGCGGGCTCCAGATTGAAGTCCATCAGGCGAGCCAGCCGCCGTCTGCCGTCAGGCAGCTGCCGGTCGTATACGAGGCGGCGTCGGACACGAGGTAGAGCACGGCGCCGGCCATCTCCTCCGGCTGTGCCACGCGGCCGACCGGAACCGAGCGCTCGATCGCGGCTCGCCGCGCCGGGTCCTGGTGCATCGCCGCGGCAAAGCGGGTTTCCACGACGCCGGGCACCAGCGCATTCACGCGCACGCCCTGGCGCGCCCATTCCTTGGCGAGGCCCTGCGTCATGTTGACGATGGCCGCCTTGGTCATGGAATAGACCGCCTGGCCGTCCATCGGCCGGAAGGCATTGACCGAGGCGACATTGACGATGGTGCCCTTGCCCCGGGCGATCATGCGGCGCGCCGCCTCGACCGAGGTCCAGAAGTAGCCGCGCATGTTGACATCCACGGTCTTCTGGTACGCCGCGAGGTCCATGCCGAGCGCCGGGCCGAAATACGGATTGGTGGCCGCGTTGTTGACCAGGATGTCGAGGCGGCCGAATTGCCGGTCGATGGCGGCGAGCGCCGCCGTGATCTGCGCGGGGTCGCCGATGTGGCAGGCGATCGCCGCCGCGTTGCCCCCCGCCGCGCGAATTTCGGCGGCGACCGCCTCGCAGCCCTCGAGCTTCCGGCTCGCGACCGCAACTGCCGCGCCGTGACGCGCGAGCATGCGCGCGATCGCACGGCCGATGCCGCGGCTTGCGCCGGTGACGAGCGCGACGCGGCCGCTCAAGTCGAATTCGTCGCCTGCCAACTACCGCTCCTGCTAAGGGGTGCGTCCCCTTTTTTCCAGCATCCTAGCACTCCGGCCCGAGCGTGCCGGCCGGTACAATCGAGGGGACGCGAAACCGCGCCGCCTGCGAGGCAGCCGATGCTGATACCGCGCCGCGACCTCGAGTTCCAGTTGTTCGAGGTGCTGGATGCTGTGGCGTTGTGCCGCCTGCCGCGCTATGCCGAGCATGACCGCGCGGTGTTCGACGGCGTCATCGATGCCGCATACCGGATTGCCGCCGAGCGATTCGCCCCTTACGCCGCCGCCAGCGACATGGAGGAGCCGCGAATCGTCGACGGCCGTGCCTGGACGATTCCCGAGACACGCGCGGCGCTCGCCGCATACAACGAGGCCGGTTTCACCGCCGCGAGCTTCGACGCGGCCGACGGCGGCCTGCAGCTTCCGCTTTTGATCGCGAAGGCCGCAACGGCGGTGTTCTCGAGCGCGAACGTCGCCTTTCACTCCTATGCGGCGTTGACAGCCGGTGCCGCCAACCTGCTGGCGACATTCGGAAGCCCCGGGCAACGCGAGCGATTCGTGCGGCCGATGCTGGCAGGTCGTTTCACCGGGACCATGTGCCTGTCCGAACCGCACGCAGGTTCGTCGCTTGCCGACATCCGTTGCCAGGCCGTGCGCCAGCCGGACGGCAGCTACCGGCTGAGCGGCGCCAAGATGTGGATCTCCGGCGGCGACCATGAGCTTGCGGAGACGATCGTCCACCTCGTGCTCGCCAAGCTGCCGGGCGGTCCGCCCGGCATTCGCGGCATCTCGCTGTTCGTCGTGCCCCGTGACCGGGTCGAGGCCGATGGTTCGGTCGGGCCGGCGAACGACGTGGGGCTCGCGGGACTCAACCACAAGATGGGCTGGCGCGGAACGACCAATGCGGTGCTTTCTTTCGGCGAACAGGGCGATTGCCGGGCGGAGCTGGTCGGCGAGGAGCACCAGGGCCTCCGCTACATGTTCCAGATGATGAATGCGGCGCGCATCGGCGTCGGCACGAATGCCGTCGCGCTGGGCTATGCAGCCTACGGGGAAGCGCTGGCCTACGCGCGCGAACGGCCGCAAGGTCGGCCGCCCGGCGCCAAGGACCCGGCGTCGCCGCCGGTCGCAATCCTGCGCCATGCGGACGTGCGCCGCATGCTGCTCGCGCAGAAATGCTGGGTCGAGGGCGGGCTCGCGCTGGTGCTTTACTGCGCACGGCTCGCCGACCTGGAGCGTTGCGCCGCGGACGACGGCGAGCGCGGACGCCTGAATGCGTTGCTGGAATTCCTGACGCCGATCGCGAAATCCTGGCCAGCCGAGTATTGCCTCGAAGCCAACAAGCTCGCGATCCAGGTGCTGGGCGGCTACGGCTATACGCGGGATTACCCGGTCGAGCGCCTGTATCGCGACAACCGCCTCAATCACATCCACGAGGGGACGCACGGCATACACGGGCTCGACCTCCTCGGCCGAAAGGTCCCGATGCAGGATGGCGCAGCCCTGAAGGAACTGTTCGCCCGAATGGCGGAAACCATCGTCGCCGCGCGCGGCATCCCGGAGCTGGAGGGTCTTGCCGCGGAACTGGCGGCCGCGATCGGCGACGTCGCCGAGACGACCCGGCGGCGGGTCGAGGCGATGCCGAAGGATCCCGAGTGG
>JBOHZL010000114.1:0-8803 GCA_050738495.1 Steroidobacteraceae bacterium
CTCGCGAGCCGGCGCCGGCCGCTCGGGCTGACGCGCGCAGCCGGCAGCCGCCAGCAGCACGAGGACCAGGCCAAGCGCGCGCATTTCGTTCATGTCGCAGCCGGCAGCAGCGACTCGATGCGCCGGCCGAGGTCGTTCACGGCGAGCGCATAGAGGACACTGCGGTTGTAGCGGGTGATGACGCCGAAGTTGTGGAACCCGGCGCGAAGTTCCGGCGCCGACCTGCCGTCGACCCGGATGAAGAGCGCCGCCGCATCGTCGCCGAGCGCCGTTTCGAAGGCGAGCCCGTAGTCACGCAGCGCCTTGACCGTCGTGTCGGGCGAGAGCTTGCCCGCCGCCAGGGCCTCCGCGCGCGGGAACCACAGTGCCGCGGGTGCGACCACCGGTTCGCCGGCGCGCCAGCCATGTTCCGCGAGGTAGTTCGCGACGCTCGCGATGACGTCGTCCCAGCTTGCCCAGAGATCGCGCTTGTCGTCGCCGTCGCCGTCCACTGCGTAGGCGCGGTAGCTGCGCGGCATGAACTGCGCCGATCCCATCGCGCCGGCGTAGGAGCCGAGCACAGCCGGGATTTCGAGGCCTTCCTCGCGCGCGAGCAACAGGAACTGCTCGAGTTCCGCGCGGAAGTAGCTTGCGCGCGGCGGATAGTCGAAGGCGAGCGTCGACAGCGCATCCACTACCCTGAAGCGCCCGGTGATCCTGCCGAAGAAGGTTTCCGCGCCGAGGATTCCGACGATCGCATGCGCCGACACGCCGGTCGACCGCTCGATCGCCGCGAGCTCCGAGCGGTGCTCGATCCAGAACTCCACGCCGGCCGCGATGCGCTCGGCCGTCAGGAAATGGTCGCGGTACTTGTGCCAGGGCATCACCGACTCGGCCGGCTTGCTCATCAGCTCGATGATGCGCGGCTGGCTCTCGGCCGCGGCGAGCACGCGATCGAGCCAGGCCTGGTCGAACTGGTGCTTGCGCCGCATCTCGTCCGCGAACGCGCGCACGTCCGCGCGCGCGACGTCGAGCGCCAGGGACGGCGCCGCCTGAACGGCGAGGGCGAGGGCGCAGGCCAGTGTCCGCAGCATCCCTGTCGCGTGAGTCATCGTCAGCCCACTAGCTTTCTGCTGGAATACAGCGACATCAGGATACCGAAGCCGGCCATCAGCGTCACGAACGACGTGCCGCCGTAGCTGACGAGCGGCAGCGGCACGCCGACGACCGGCAGGAGGCCGGTGACCATGCCGGCATTCACGAATGCGTAGACGAAGAACGTGAGCGCGATGCTGCCGGCGAGCAGCCGCGCGAACGCGTCGCGGCACTGGGTCGCCATGTACAGCCCGCGGCCGACGATGAAGACGTAGCCGGCGAGCAGCGCGACCAGGCCGAGCAGGCCGAGTTCCTCGCCGATCACCGCGAAGATGAAGTCGGTCGAGCGCTCCGGCAGGAACTCGAGTTGCGCCTGGCTGCCGTTGGTCCAGCCCTTGCCGAACACGCCGCCCGAACCGATGGCGATCTGCGACTGGATAATGTGGTAGCCCGCGCCCAGCGCGTCGCTCTGCGGATCGAGCAGCGTCAGCACGCGCTGGCGCTGGTAGTCGTGCATCAGGTGCCAGACCAGCGGTACGGCAGCGCCCAGGAGCGCGACACCGCCCAGCAGGAAGGGCGTCGACAGGCCGCCGAGCACCAGCACGATCATCCCGGCGGCGGCGACCAGCAGCGCGGTGCCGAGGTCCGGCTGCTCGGCGATCAGCAGGACCGGCAGGATCACCGCGACCAGCACCGCGATCACGTCGCGCAGCGACGGCGGCAGCGGACGCTGGTGCAGGTACCAGGCGCACATCATCGGCACGCCGAGCTTCATGATCTCGGACGGCTGGAACCGGACGAAGCCGAGGTCGAGCCAGCGCTGGGCGCCCTTGCCGATGTCGCCCACGACGGCGACCAGCACCAGCAGCACCAGGCCGAGGACGTAGGCCGCGGGCGCGAGCATGCGCAGGAAATGGTCGGGTACCTGCGCGAGCGCGACCAGGACCGCGAAGCCGATGCCGAGCCGCGCGAGCTGGCTGAGCCACAGCGACAGGTTGTCGCCGGCCGCGCTGTACAGCACGAACATGCCGAAGATGCTGACGGCGGCGAGCGCCGACAGCAGCATGCCGTCCAGGTGCAGGGCCCGCAGCAGCCGCGCGCCCGCGGTCATCGTCCGGCGCGTGCGCGATGCGCCCAATTCCCCGTACATCATGGCGGAGCCTTCGCTGCCGGCGTGCCTGCCGGTACCTTCCCGAGCAGGTAGGCGTCGAACATCGCCCGCGCGATCGGCGCCGCCGCTGCACTGCCGAATCCGCCGTTCTCGACCAGTACCGCGATTGCGAGCTTCGGGGACCGGGCTGGCGCGAACGCGACGAACAGCGCGTGATCGCGGAGCCGCTCGGCGACCTCCTTTTCGTTGTAGCGCTCGGTCTGGCCGACCGTGAAGACCTGCGCGGTCCCGGTCTTGCCTGCGATCGAATATTCCGCCCCGCGCCCGGCGCGCAGCGCCGTGCCGCGGGGCCCGCTGGTCACTGCGACCATCGCGTCGACGATGGTCTCCCAGTTCGCGTCGTCCCTGAGCTTGACCGGCGGCAGCGCCTCGGGCGCGCGTTGCTCGACCTCGCCGGTCTCCGGATCCACCAGCGCCTTCACCAGCCGGGGGCGGAAATTCCGGCCGCGCGAGCCGAGGGTCGCGGTGGCCTTGGCGAGCTGCAGTATCGTCGCGGTCCAGTAGCCCTGGCCGATGCCGACGATCACCGTCTCGCCGGGAAACCAGACCTGCTGCTCGCGGCGCGCGAAGGCCGACTTCTTCCATTGCGTGGACGGCATGATTCCGCCGCGCTCGCCGGGTATGTCGATGCCGGTCGGTGCGCCGAAGCCGATGCGGGTCATCGACTCGTGGATGCGATCGATGCCGAGCGTGTTCGCAAGGCGGTAGAAGTAGACGTCGCAGGATTGCATCACGGCGTTCATCATGTCCATGGTGCCGTGGCCTTCGCGCTTGAAGTCGCGGAAGCGATGCCGCGAATTCGGCAGCGAATAATGTCCCGGGCAGTAGACCGTGTCTTCGGGCCGGATGGCCCCGTACTCGAGGCCGGCCAGTGCCATCAGCGGCTTGATGGTCGAGCCGGGCGGATAGGTGCCGCGCAATGCCCGGTTGAACAGCGGCTGATCGGGATTCTCGGTCAGCGCGACATAGTCGCTGCGGGAGATGCCGCGCGCGAATCCATTCGGATCGAATGAGGGAAGGCTCGCGAATACCAGCACGTCCCCATTCGAGGGGTCGATAGCGACCACCGCGCCGCGGCGACCCGCCATCGCCTCCTCGGCGACGCGCTGCAGCTCGATGTCGATGGTCAGGCGCAGCTCACGGCCGGCCTTCG
Organism: Steroidobacteraceae bacterium; assembly: GCA_050738495.1. Classification (GTDB taxonomy): domain Bacteria; phylum Pseudomonadota; class Gammaproteobacteria; order Steroidobacterales; family Steroidobacteraceae; genus SCUD01. The sequence goes on from JBOHZL010000114.1 coordinate 3,399, forward strand.
GCTCGATGGTCTGCGATTGCAGGTCGGCGTCCTCGAATTCCTCGACCGGGCGGCCCTCGGCATTGACCAGCACCTCGCGATGCCCGCTGGTGCCCAGCAGCACGTCCTCATAGGCCCGCTCGATGCCGGTCTTGCCGATCACGCCGGTGCCGAAATACCGCCCTTCATCCACGCGCTCGAGGTCGCTCTCGCTGATCGTGCCGACATAGCCCAGCGCGTGCGCGCCGACCGGACCGTAGGGGTAATGCCGCGCCATGCGGGTCTCGAGCAGCACGCCCGGCAGTTCGTGGCGGTGCACGGCATAGCGCGCGATCTCCTCGTCGTCGAGCTGCAGGAGGATCGGCACGGCCTCGAACGAACGCCGCGATAGCACGAGCTGGCGCACGCGATCGACGTCGTCCGCATCGAGCAGCCCGAAGCGGCCGAGGCGGGCGAGCGTCAGATCGAGGTCGAGAGCCTGCTCGCGCACCAGCTCGAGCTGGTAGGCGGGCGTGTTCTCCGCGATGACGCGGCCGGCGCGGTCGAATATGAGCCCTCGGTTCGGCGGCAGCGGCTCGATGCGCGCGCGGTTGCCCTGGGACAGCTCGAAATAGCGCTCGTACTGCAGCACCTGCAGCCAGAAGGCGCGGCCGGACAGCAACAGCACCAGCACGGCGACGATACCGGCCGCGAATGCCACGCGTTGCAGGAACAGGCGCTGTTCGAGGGCGTCGTCCTTGATGCGTACCCGTCGCATCGATCAGCGCCTCGCGGCGAGCCGCGCGTAGAGGGCGGTGATCAGCGGCCAGCAGGCAGCGCCGACCGGAACGGCGAGCCAGCGCTGCCAGTCGGTGACCGGGTGGCCGGCGACCCCGTCCAGCCAGAACAACAGGAACTCGTTCAGCCACAGGAGCGCGAGGATCACCGCCGATTGCTGCAGGGGAGGAAAGGCGCGGATCTGCAGCCTGAGCTTCATCGCGACATAGGTGATGACGGTCAGCGTCAGCGCATGCTGCCCGAACAGCACACCGCGAAATGCGTCGAGTGCGAGTCCGGCGCCCCAGGCATACGCCAGCCCGGTCAGGCGCGGTGACAGCAGGCTGAACCACAGCACGGTCAAGGCGACGAAGTCGGGCCGCAGGAGTTCCAGCCACTCCGGCAGCGGGGCGATGGACGCGGCCAGGGCGGCGACCGTCATCGCGACGATCCGTGGCCAGCCGAGCCTGGTTCCGGTGTGAAACATCATGGTGACTGGCCCGGGGATTCAGTCGCGGGTGGCGGTGATTCTTCCACCGGAAGCGGAGTCGTGTCCGGAACCGGTGCCGGTTCCTGCTCGAGCGCCGGCTTGTCCGCCGATGCCGGCGTCGATGCAGGCGCGAGCAGCGGCGTCGATCCGCGCGACGTCGAAGGCGTCGATGCCGATGCCGGCGCGAGTGCCTCTGCCGCGTCGGCCTCGGACTCGGGCTCGACGATCTCGCGGTCGAACCAGGCGAGCAGCACCTCGGGATCGCGGTCGAGCGCGGCTAGCGGCTCGGCTTCGACCGCGAGCAGCGGCTGGCCGGTGTCGCGCACGACGTTCGTCACCTTGCCGACCGGGTATCCCGGCGGATAGACGCCGCCCAGCCCGGAGCTGACCAGCAGGTCGCCCGCAATGACGTCGGCGTTCTGCGGCAGGTACGGCAGCGACAGGAGCCCCGAGAGGCCGGTGCCGAACGCGATGCTGCGCGCACCGGTGCGATTGATCTGCACCGGAATGGCATGCTCCGGGTCGGTGATCAGGATCACCTCGGCCGATACCGGTCCGGCGCGGGTGACCTGGCCAAAGATGCCGTTCGCATCGAGGGCCGCCTGGCCGCGGAACACGCCGTCGCGGGTGCCCTTGTTGATGAGCACGCGCTGGCGGATCGGGTCCAGGTCCACCCGCACGATCTCGGCGACCATGGTCCGCTGGACCACGCGCGAGGAGCTCTCGCGCGCTTCGCGCAGCCGCCTGTTCTCCTGCTCGAGCGAGTCGAAGCGCATCAGCTTGAGGCGGAGCACCAGGTTGTCGGCGGCGAGCTTCACGTTCTCCGCCTCGACGCGGGTGCGCGTCGCAAAGGACTCGCGCGCCGCGACCCAGGCCTGCACCGGCGCCTGCACCGCCCATTGCAGCGGGAACACCGCCGCCGACATCCAGTCGCGGGCCCGGGCCAGATGGTGGTGACGGTGATCGGCGACCATGAGTCCCGCCGCCATCGCCGCGAAGACGATGAGGCGCAAGCCGAGCGCGGGTCCGCCCAGCAGCAGCGGCCGAGAGTCGGGCTCGTGTGTTGCCAAGGAGGCCTCTAACCGAGGCCGAACAGCCCCGGATGCTCCTCGGACAGTTCGAGGATTCGGCCGCCGCCGCGCGCGACGCAGGTCATCGGGTCTTCGGCGACGAGCACCGGCAAGCCGGTTTCTTCCATCAGCAGCTTGTCGATGTCCTTCAGGAGCGCGCCGCCGCCGGTCAGCACGATGCCGCGCTCCGCGACGTCGGCGCCGAGTTCGGGTGGTGTCTGTTCGAGCGCCTTCTTGACTGCCTGGACGATGCCCTGCAACGGCTCCTGCAGCGCTTCGAGGATCTCGTTCGAGTTCAGGGTGAAGCTGCGCGGCACGCCCTCGGAGAGGTTGCGGCCCTTGACCGACATCTCGCGCACCTGCTGGCCGGGGTAGGCCGAGCCGATCTCGATCTTGATGCGCTCCGCCGTGGCCTCGCCGATCAGGATGCCGTAGTTGCGCCGGACGTAGTTCGTGATCGCCTCGTCGAAGCGATCGCCGCCGACACGTACCGACTCGGCATAGACGATGCCGTTCAGCGAGATCACCGCGACTTCCGAGGTGCCGCCGCCGACGTCGAGCACCATCGATCCGCGCGCTTCGTTGACCGGCAGCCCGGCGCCGACCGCAGCCGCCATCGGCTCCGGGATGACGTCGACACGGCGCGCGCCGGCGCCCTCGGCCGATTCCTGGATCGCGCGGCGTTCCACCTGCGTGGAGCCGAACGGCACGCAGATCAGCACGCGCGGCGAAGGCCGCAGCCAGCGGTTGCCGTGCACCTTGCCGATGAAGTACTGCAGCATGCGCTCGGTGTAGGTGAAGTCGGCGATCACGCCGTCCTTCATCGGGCGCACGGCGGTGATGTGGCCCGGTGTGCGGCCGATCATGCCCTTGGCTTCGGCGCCGACCGCGACGATCGTCTTGCCGCCGCGACCCGGCTCGTCCTGGATCGCGACCACCGACGGCTCGTTCAGCACGATGCCGCGATCCCGCACATAGATCAGTGTATTGGCCGTGCCGAGATCGATCGAAATATCGCTGGAGAAGTAACCCCGGAGGCTCTTGAACATGAGTGTTTCACGACCGGAATGGCGTGCAAATGAGGGCCGGGAGTGTAGCCGTGAGCGCGACTTTCCACAAGGCGACGTGTATGATTTCCGTCAAGTTTTTCCCATATTTTCCGCTCTGGAGCGCTCGTGACGCTGACCCGCCGCGACGTCGAGAACATCGCGCACCTGGCCCGTCTGGAGATCACGGACGCGGAGCTGCCGGTCTACGTCGAGAGCCTGTCCGCAATCCTCGCGTTCGTGGAGCAGCTATCGGGCGCCGCGACCGACGGCGTGCTGCCGATGGCGCACCCGCTCGAGGGCCAAGTCCAGCCTCTGAGGGACGACCGCGTCACAGAATCCGACCATCGCGACCGCTACCAGGCGAATGCCCCGGCGGTCGAGGCCGGCCTGTACCTGGTGCCGAAGGTGATCGAGTGAATCTGCATCACGAAACCGCCTCGGCGATCGGCCGCGAGCTGCGCGCGGGCAGGGTTTCGAGCGTCGAGGTCACGCGCCACTTCCTCGAGCGGATCGACCGCGCGAACCGCGCGCTCAACGCCTTCATCACCGTGACGCCCGAGCGCGCGATGGATGCGGCGCGCCGCGCCGACGTCCAGATCGCGCGCGGCGAGGGCGGATTGCTCACCGGCGTGCCGCTCGCGCACAAGGACATCTTCTGCACCGACGGCGTGCTCACCACCTGCGGCTCGCGCATGCTGTCGAACTTCGTCGCGCCCTACGACGCCACCGTCGTGCAGCGCCTCGCTGCCGCGGGCATGGTCATGCTCGGCAAGACCAACATGGACGAGTTTGCGATGGGCTCGTCCAACGAGACCAGCTTCTACGGCCCGGTGCGCAATCCCTGGGACGGAACCCGCGTGCCCGGCGGATCGTCCGGTGGCTCGGCTGCTGCGGTCGCGGCCAGACTCGTGCCGGTCGCGACCGGCACCGACACCGGCGGATCGATCCGCCAGCCGGCGGCGCTGTCCGGTCTCACCGGTTTCAAGCCGACCTACGGTCGCGTTTCGCGCTATGGCATGGTGGCCTTCGCCTCCAGCCTCGACCAGGCCGGCGTGCTTGCGCAGTCCGCGGAGGATGCAGCGCAGGTGCTCGCGGCGATGGCGGGTCACGACGCGCGCGACTCGACCTGCATCGACGCCCCGGTCCCGGACTATGCGTCCGGGCTCGGGCGTTCGATGAAGGGGCTGCGCATCGGGATCATCCGCGAGTTTTTCGGCGAGGGGCTCGATAGCGGCGTCGCCGCCGCAGTGCGCACGGCACTGGACGGTTTCCAGGCGCTGGGCGCGACGCTCGCCGAGGTAAGCCTGCCCAACCTGCCGCTGTCGGTCCCGACCTACTACGTGGTGGCGCCGGCGGAGTGCTCGTCGAACCTCTCGCGCTTCGACGGCGTGCGATTCGGCCACCGCTGCGCCGACCCGCGCGATCTCACCGATCTCTATCGCCGCACGCGTGGCGAGGGCTTCGGCGCCGAGGTCAAGCGCCGCATCATGACCGGCACCTACGTGCTCTCCGCCGGCTACTACGACGCCTATTACCTCAAGGCGCAGAAGGTCAGGAACCTGATCAACGCCGATTTCCGGCGCGCATTCGAAGCGGTGGACGTGCTGATGGGACCGACCACGCCGACGGCCGCGTTTCCGATCGGCGCCAAGACGAACGACCCGATCACCATGTATCTGAACGACATCTACACGATCGGCGCCAACCTCGCCGGCCTGCCGGCGGTCTCCGTGCCCTGCGGCATGGTCGACGGACTGCCGGTCGGATTGCAGGTCATCGGCCCTCATTTCTCGGAGGACCGGCTGCTCGCCGCGGCGCATGCCTGGCAGGCCGGGACCGACTGGCACCGGCGGCTTCCGCCGCTGTACTCGTGAACGCGTCATGAGCATCGAGTGGGAAACCGTCATCGGCCTCGAGATCCACGCGCAGCTCGCGACGCGCTCCAAGATCTTCTCGGGCTCGCCGACCGCCTACGGAGCGATGCCGAACGTGCAGGCGAACCTGGTTGACCTGGGCTACCCCGGCGTGCTGCCCGTGCTCAATCGCGATGCGGTGCGGATG
>JBOHZL010000115.1:0-8637 GCA_050738495.1 Steroidobacteraceae bacterium
TCGCTCGAGGGCGTCGAGCCGCTCGAGCTCAGGATCCTGATCGACCCGGTGCGGCTCGCAGCCCACGGCGTCGACATCGCGCGGCTGCGCGATGCGCTGGAGGGCGCCAACTTCTCGGTCAGCGCCGGCGAAGTGACCGGCGGCATGCAGCGCTTCCTGGTACGCCCGATCGGCGAGTTCCGCACGCTCGACGACGTGCGCAACTTCATCGTCACCGGCAATGTCCGCCTGCGCGACATTGCCGACGTCCGCATGGTCACACCGGACCTGACGGTCGGGCGGCACCTGAACGGCCGGCCCGGCGTCGGGCTCGACGTGTTCAAGTCGACCGGCGCGAATATCGTCGACGTGGCCGACCGCGTAATGGCGGTCGTGGACGAGCAGATCAAGTTGCCGCAGCTGCAGGGCATCCATGTCATCGTGCTGGCGAACCAGTCCGAGAACATCCGGAGCTCGCTGGACGAGCTGCGCAATGCCGGGCTGATCGGCGCCGGGCTCGCGCTGGTCGTGCTGTTCCTGTTCCTGCGCCACTGGCCCACGACGCTGATCGTCGCGCTCGCCGTGCCGTTCTCGCTGCTGATCACCGTCGCGGCGCTGTACTTCCTCGGCTTCTCGCTGAACATCCTGACGATGATGGGCATGCTGCTCGCGGTCGGTCTCCTGGTCGACAACGCGGTGGTCGTGACCGAAAGCATCTTCCGCCACCGGCAGATGGCCGGCGCCGAAGCGCTGGCATCGACGCTTTCCGGCGTCAGCGAGGTCGGGCTCGCGGTGCTTGCCGGCACGCTGTCGACGGTGATCGTGTTCCTGCCGATCATCTTCGGCGAGGAAAGCGAGATCTCCGTCTTCATGGTGCACGTCGCGGTGCCGATCGTGGTCGCAATGCTCGCCTCGCTGCTGGTGGCCCAGACCATCATCCCGACGCTGACTGCCCGGTTTCCGTCCCCGCCGGCGATCAGGGCCGGGTCGCTGTTCGCGCGGGTGCAGGACTGGTACCTCGGCCGGCTCGACTGGCTGTTCCGCCACCAGTGGTGGGCGGCGCTCTTCGTCCTGCTGACGGTCGCCTCGCCCGTCCCGCTGTTCGCGACCGGTCTCGTGAAGATGGACATGTTCCCGCAGGACGCGTCGGACCGCCTCTACCTGCCGTTCCACATCGAGGGTACCTACCCGCTCGCCCGCGTCGAGCAGGCGGTCTCCCGCGTCGAGGCCTACCTCGAGGCGAACAAGGAGCGCTTCGGCATCGAGCTTGTCTACAGCCATTTCCTGCCCAACGACGCCTCCAGCGTGATCCGGCTGAAGCCGCGCGACGAGCTGCCGATGGAACCGCGCGAGCTGATGGCCGAAATCGAGCAGGGACTGCCCGAGATCATCATCGGCAAGCCGAGCTTCCGGTTCGACGACGACGAGGCCGGCAGCGGCGACGGATTCAGCATGCGCCTCACCGGGGAATCGACCGAAGAGCTGGTTGCCCTGTCGCACGTCATGGTCCAGCGCCTGCGCGACGTGCCGGGGCTCGAGTCGGTGCGCTCGACCGCCAAGGCCGGTGAACACGAGATCCAGGTGCTGGTGGACCGCGAGCGCGCGGCCCGGCTCGGCCTGTCGCCACAGGCGGTCGCGCAGACGCTCGCGGTCGCGATGCGCGGCGACCCGCTCAAGGAATTCCGCGCGGACGACCGCGAAATCGAGATGCGGCTCGCGTTCCGGGCCGACGACCGCCAGACCCTCGAGGACCTGGCCGCCACGCCGCTGTACCTGCCCGATGGCACGCGCAGCACCCTGGGAGCGGTTGCCAGCTTCCGGATCGACCAGAGCGCGCGCACGGTCGAGCGTGTCGACCGGCTGACTTCGGTCGTGATCGAGGGGATGGTATCGGAAGATTCCTCGCTGGACGCCGTCAAGGAGGGCGTCGAGGCGGCCATGGACCAGTTTCCGCTGCCCGCGGGCGTCGGCTGGAAATACGGCCGCAGCGTCGAGGACAGCGACGACACCGCTGCGACGATGCAGATGAACATCCTGCTGGCGATCGCCCTGATCTTCCTGGTCATGGCTTCGCTGTTCGAGTCGCTGCTGTATCCGGTCTCGATCATCACCTCGATCATCTTCGCGATCGTCGGCGTATTCTGGGGCCTGGCGATCAGCCGCACGCCCGTGTCCTTCATGGCGATGCTCGGGATCATGATCCTGATCGGCGTGATCGTGAACATCGGCATCGTGCTGATCGCGCACGTGATCGACCTGCGCATGGAGGGCATGCGCCGCGACAATGCGATCCTGGAGGCCGCGCGCCACCGGCTGCGGCCGATCCTGATGACGAGCACGGTCACCCTGCTGGCGATGCTGCCGATATCCGTCGGCGACACGCAGATCGGCGGAGATGGTCCCGCCTACTATCCGATGGCGCGCGCGCTGATGTCGGGGCTCTTTTTCGGGAGCGTCACGTCGTTGTTTTTCGTGCCGCTGTTCTATGTCTGGCTGGACGACCTGAACAACTGGCGCCAGCGCGTCAAGCTGCTGGCCCGGGGTGGCGTGCCGGCGGCCGGAACGCCCTGAGGCGGGGCCGCGACGCCGCGATCAGCGCAGCAGGACCTTGTAGACGTCCCAGTAGTCGTCGACCAGCACGTTCGCGTCCGGCACGCCGCCGGTGGCCGCCGGCGGCAATGAGGCCGGTTGCGGCACGGTCTCGGTGGCATTGCGCCAGGTCGCTGTCGCCGCCATCTTCTCGCCGCGCCGCTTCACTTCCGCGATCACGCCGTTCTGCGCATTGACTCCCGCGAGCGCCGCGGCGATCTCGCGGATGCGCGTCAGGCAGGCGTCCAGGCTGCCGTGCTTCGCGCTCTCGACGCTGCGGTTGTTCGCGAGCCGCGCATCCATCGCGAGCCCGGATACCGCGAGCTTCGCGAACAATAGCTGCGCATAGGCGATCACCGCCAGGTTGACCGACCGGCGCCCGTCGATCGTCAGGCCCGGGAATTCCGGCCAGGGCTCTTTTTCGATCGTGCGGTGGGACTCGCGCATGTCGTCGAGCTGCCGCTCGGCGGCCACGCAGCGTTGCTGCTGGGTCACGATCTCGGCCGCGAGCTCGCGACGCTTGAAGTAATGCCAGAACTTCCGCAATTGCGACAGGCGCTCTTCCTGCTGGCGCAGGCGCTCGCGCTCGGAGTCTGCCACTTCCTGGGCCTGGCGCAGCCGCTCGTCTGCGACCTTCAGGCGCTCCGCGCGGTCCTGCTGGAACTCGGCGAGCTGCTGCTTGCGCTGCGCGTCCTGGCGATCGCGCTTGAGTTCGTCGGCGAATTTGTCGAGCTGCTCGCGGCAGGCGCGCCACAGCGCCTTCAGGCCGAAGTGCACCAGCGCGTCGAACCCGCGCTCGGGATTGCCGAGCAGGATCTCGAGCTGCTCGAGCTGCTGCTGCAGCCGGTTGTTGGCGTTTTCCTGCTGCTTGAGCTTGTTGCGCAGGTTATGGAGCTGGTCATCGAGGCCCTGGAGCTCCTTCTTGAGCTCGGCCCGGTTCCAGAACAGCTTCAACAGCCGCTCCTGCTCCGCCGGATCGTTCTTGCCGATCGACGGCAGCTTGAGCTGCGGCCACTTGTCCGGAAGCATGACGGCCATGTCGGTCGCTCAGGTTGCTGGCAGCGCGAATCGATGGCCGTTGTCGGCGCAGTATTCCAGCCACTTGTTCAGCAGCATGTTGCAGGACCAGCGTCGCCCGTGCTCGCGCGCAACGTCGGCTGCCAGGCGCTGCAGGCGCGGATGCGCAGGGTCGGCCGCCGTGCCGCAGGCCTCCGCGAGGCGCGCGTCGTGATACACGCGGATCTCCAGCTCCGGCTCCCGCGCAGCCTGCGCGCCGTCGCCGAACAGATAGCTGAGCGCCAGCGTCGTCGTGTAGCGGCACTGCTTCAGCACCGATAACTCGAGCGCAGGTTCGCCGGCCACGGACGAAGTCAGGCAACCGTTCATGCGCCGCAAGTCGGGCACCAGCCACCCGAGGCGGATGTAGTTGCTCTCGTAGAGCGTCATCAGGCTCACGAACGATCGCGGCCGTGCGCGCCAGGAGACAGTGCAGAGGTCGTCCGTCACCATGGATTTGACTATATCACAGGGATATTCGGCCAAATCCCGCACGAATCGTGCTGCTGGTCACGAATCCGTCACGGCCGTACGCGGCGCGGGATTGCGAGCCGCTCGAGCACGCGACTCGCGATCTCCTCGATTGAAGTGTCGGTCGTTTCGAGGTACGGAATGTCCTGGCGCCCGAAAAGCTGCTCGGCGGCGCGTACTTCGAAGGCGCATTGCTGCGCCGACGCATAACGGCTGTCCGGCCGCCGTTCCTGCCGGATCTGCTGCAGGCGTCCGGGCTCGATCGTCAGGCCGAACAGCTTGCGGCGATACGGCTCCACCACCGCCGGCAGGCGCGCGCCGTCGAGGTCGTCCTCGGTCAGCGGGTAATTGGCGGCGAATGCGCCGTACTGGAGCGCCATGTACACGCAGGTCGGCGTCTTGCCGGAGCGCGAAACCCCGATCAGGATCACGTCCGCGCGTTCGTAATCGCGGGTCTGCGCGCCGTCGTCATTGGCAAGTGCGAAGTTCGTCGCATTTATCCGCATCGTGTAGGCGTTGATGTCGGCCATGCCGTGCGCGCGCCCGAGCACGTGCGCCGAATGCTCGCCCAGTTCACGCTCCAGCGGACCGAGAAATACGTCGAAGAAATCGAGGAACAGGCACTGCGCCCGCTGCAGGGCGTCGCGCACGTCGTTGTCGACGAGCGTCGCAAAGACGATCGGCCGGGCGCCTTCTTCCTTGCCCGTCAGGTCGATCTTCGCAACCGCCTCGCGCGCCTTGTCAACCGTGGTGATGAATGGCAAAGTGACCGGCCTGAAATCCATGCCGTCGAACTGCGTCAGCAGGCTGTGCCCCATCGTCTCGGCGGTGACGCCGGTCTGGTCGGACACGAAAAAGACGGTTCGTCGCTGCTTCATGGCGTGAATTCCGTTGGCCGTGACGCCCCGCGGGGACGGCGCCGCGCGGCAGATCGTATCAGGTGCGGACTGAGCGAGGACCTGGCGTGACGGACTACATCGTTCCATTCGGCCGCCTCGGCATGCGCGACGTCGAGTCCGTCGGCGGCAAGAACGCCTCGCTTGGAGAGATGATCGGCCGGCTCGCCGGCGCCGGCGTTCGCGTACCCGACGGATTCGCCACGACCGCGCAGGCGTACCGCGATTTTCTCGCCCAGGACGATCTCGGCGCGCGCATCGCGGCAGAACTCGACGGCCTTGACGTCGACAATGTCACGCGTCTCGCCGACTCGGGAAGCCGGATCCGCGGCTGGATCCTGGCGACCCCGTTCCAGCAGCGCCTCGAGCGCGAAGTGCTGACGGCGACCGTGTCGCTCGCGGACGGCGGCAAGCCGGCGGTCGCGGTGCGCTCGTCCGCCACTGCCGAGGACCTGCCGGGCGCCTCGTTCGCCGGGCAGCAGGAAACGATCCTGAATGTCCGCGGCCCGCCGGAAGTTCTGGCGGCGATGCACCAGGTGTATGCCTCGCTCTACAACGACCGCGCAATCGCCTACCGCGTGCACCAGGGCTTCGATCACCGGCAGGTCGCCATCTCGGTTGGCGTCCAGCACATGGTGCGCAGCGACATCGGCGCGAGCGGGGTGATGTTCACGCTCGACACGGAGTCCGGGTTCCGCGATGCCGTGTTCATCACGGCCTCCTGGGGTCTCGGCGAGCTGGTGGTCCAGGGCGCAGTCAATCCGGACGAGTTCTACGTCTACAAGCCTGCACTGAGAGCCGGCAAGCACGCCATCATCCGGCGGAATCTCGGCTCCAAGGCTTCGCGGATGGTGTATGCGAAGGAACCGGGTCCCGGCAACTGGGTCGAGACCGTCGACGTTGCTGCCGCCGATCGCGCCCGATTCTGCATCGGCGACGACGACGTGCAGGAACTGGCGCGCCAGGCGCTCGTCATCGAGGCGCACTACGGGTCGCCGATGGACATCGAGTGGGGCAAGGACGGCGAGACCGGCGAGATCTACGTGCTGCAGGCGCGCCCGGAAACGGTGCAGAGCCGCGCCGGCCGCTCGATCCAGCGTTACACGCTGAAGCAGCGTTCCCGCACGCTGGCCCAGGGCCGCGCGATCGGACAGCGCATCGGCGCGGGCACCGCGCGCATCGTCGGCAACGCGCGGCAGATGTCCCGCGTGCAACCCGGCGACGTGCTGGTGTCGGACATGACCGACCCGGACTGGGAGCCGGTCATGAAGCGGGCGGCGGCAGTCGTGACGAATCGCGGCGGCCGGACCTGCCACGCGGCGATCATCGCCCGCGAGCTCGGCATACCCGCTGTCGTCGGCTGCGGCGACGCGACGACGAAGATCAGGGACGGCGATACGGTGACGGTGTCCTGCGCTGAAGGCGACACCGGCACGGTCTACGAGGGCAGGCTCGATTTCGAGCAGCAGCAGATCGAGCTCGACGCGCTGCCGGAGCCGCCGGTCCGCATCCTGATGAATGTCGGCAACCCGGACCGCGCCTTCGACTTCGCGGCGATCCCGAATCACGGGGTCGGCCTGGCGCGCCTCGAGTTCATCATCAACCGTATGATCGGCGTGCATCCGCGCGCACTGCTCGAGTTCGCCACGCTCGAGCCGGCCGTGCAGGAACAGGTCCGGCGGCAGATGGCGGGCTACGACGATCCGGTCGGGTTCTTCGTCGAGAAGCTCGCCGAGGGCGTTGCGAGCATCGCGGCCGCCTTCGCGCCCAACCCCGTGATCGTTCGCCTGTCCGACTTCAAGTCGAACGAATACGCAAACCTGATCGGCGGACGTCAGTACGAGCCCCACGAAGAGAACCCGATGCTCGGCTTCCGCGGCGCCTCGCGCTACACGGACCCGCATTTCGCGCCCTGTTTCGAGCTCGAGTGCAGGGCGCTGCGCCGGGTGCGTGACGAGATGGGTCTCGCGAACGTCCAGGTCATGGTGCCGTTCGTGCGTACCGTCGACGAGGGCCGCCGCGTGGTCGAGTTGCTCGCGCGGCACGGCCTGCGGCGCGGCGAGAATGGGCTGAAAGTCATCATGATGTGCGAGCTGCCGACCAATGCCCTGCTCGCCCGCGAGTACCTCGAGCACTTCGACGGCATGTCGATCGGCTCGAACGACATGACCCAGCTCACGCTCGGCCTCGATCGCGACTCCGCGATCATCGCGGGCCTGTTCGACGAGCGCGACGCCGCGGTCAAGGCGCTGCTCGCGATGGCGATCCGGGCCTGTCGCGAGGCCGGCAAGTACATCGGCATCTGCGGCCAGGGCCCGTCGGATCACCCGGACCTCGCGCGCTGGCTCGTCGACCAGGGCATCGACAGCCTGTCGCTCAATCCGGATACCGTGGTCGAGACCTGGGTGTTCCTGGCGAACGGGGCGAAGAAGAAATAGCGGGTCCTGTGAGCGGCGGGCCGGGGTTCCTTCGCTCGCTCAGCCCGAACCTATTCGCTCGCTTCGGACCCCGGCCCGCCGCTCACGGAGCCGCAAGTTCCTGTCGCGCCGCTTCCCAGTGACGGCCGTCGAAGGGGCGGATCCGCATTGAGGTGATCGTTGAGCGGTCGAGGCAGCGGGCGTTAACGCTGTAGCCGTCGGGGTGCGAGCGCGGCACATAAAAAGACTTGACGCCGCAATGGCGGCAAAAGCGGTGTTTCGCGACGCCGGTGCCGAAGGTGTATTCGACGAGGTCGTCGGCGCCGGACAGAAGGCGGAAACGGTCTTTCGTGACGATCAGGTGCAGGTAGCCGGACCGATTGCACATCGAGCAGTTGCACTCGAGCAGTTCGAGACCGGGGAGCGCGAGAACTTCGAAGCGCACCCTGCCGCAATGGCAGCCACCGGCGTGGAGAGTATCGCCGGAGGCGGGACTCAGGTGCGCGGAGCGTTCCACGGCGCCGCCAGCAATTTCGCGCGGTAGTGCCGCAACTCGTCGATCGATTCGTGGACATCCGCAAGCGCCGTGTGCCGCGACTCCTTGGCGACGCCCGCGAGCACCTCGGGCGCCCAACGCCGCGCGAGCTCCTTGATCGTGCTCACGTCGAGGTTGCGGTAGTGGAAATAGCGCTCGAGCGCGGGCATCCAGTGGGCGAGAAAGCGCCGGTCCTGGCAGACGCTGTTGCCGCACATCGGCGACTTGCCCGCAGCCGCGTGCCGGGTGAGGAACGCGAGCGTCTCGGACTCGGCGCCCTCCTCGTCGATCCGGCTCGCGCGCACGCGCGCGACCAGGCCCGAGGCGCCATGGGTGCGGGTGTTCCATTCATCCATGCCGGCGAGCACGTCGTCGGCCTGGCGAACGGCGATCACCGGTCCTTCGGCGATGACTGCAAGTTCGGCGTCGGTGACGACGGTCGCGATCTCGATGATGCGGTCGGTGCCGGGTGCGAGTCCCGTCATCTCGAGGTCGATCCAGATCAGCCGGTCGTCCCGCTCCATGTTGCTGCAGATCTTAGCAGAGGCTAGAGTGCCGCTCGCCGCACGCCATGCATCCGTTCACCGCCGCGTTTCTCATCCTGCTCGCACTCGGCCACGCGTTCCGCCTGTGGCTATTGCGGCGCCAGGCCGCCGCGGTGCGCGCGCATCGCATGCGGGTGCCGGCCCCGTTC
>JBOHZL010000116.1:0-8132 GCA_050738495.1 Steroidobacteraceae bacterium
GCCCCAGGCACCGCCCTACTTCATCGGAAGCGGCAAAACCGGTACCCTAGGCGCCCCTTTTTCCGTGCGGAGCGCCTTCCCGACCACATGAGCGGCCGGCTCTATATATCGACCTTCGGCTGCCAGATGAACGAATACGACTCGGCGCGGATGGCGGATGTATTGCGCGAATCCGCCGGCCTCGAGCTGACCGGCGATCCCGAGCAGGCCGACGTGGTGCTGCTGAACACCTGCTCGGTGCGCGAGAAGGCCCAGGAGAAAGTCTTTTCCCAGCTGGGCAGACTGCGGCCGCTGAAAGACCGCAAACCAGATCTCGTCATCGGCGTCGGCGGCTGTGTCGCGAGCCAGGAGGGCGAGGGCATCGTCGAGCGCGCGCCATTCGTGGACCTGGTGTTCGGCCCGCAGACCATCCATCGGCTGCCGGCGATGATCGCCGAGTTGCGCGCGACGCGCCGGCCGCAGGTGGACGTGTCGTTCCCGGAGATCGAGAAGTTCGACCGTCTGCCGGCGCCGCGCGCCGCGGGCGCGACCGCATTCGTCTCGATCATGGAAGGCTGCAGCAAGTACTGCACATTCTGTGTCGTGCCCTATACCCGCGGCGAAGAGATGAGCCGCCCGTTCGCGCAGGTCGTGGCCGAGATACGGGCCCTGCTGGAGCAGGGCGTGCGCGAGGTCACGCTGCTTGGCCAGAACGTCAATGCCTATCGCGGGCCCACGGCGGATGGAGCGCTCATCGATCTGGCGACGCTCATCCGGCACATCGCGCGCCTCGATGGGCTTGAGCGCATCCGCTTCACGACCTCGCACCCGGTCGAGTTCACCGACGCGCTGGTGGCGGCCTACGCCGAAGTGCCGAAGCTCGCGAATTACCTGCACCTGCCGGTGCAGAGCGGCTCGGACCGCATCCTGGCGCTGATGAAGCGCGGTTACACCCGGCTCGAGTACAAGCAGAAGATCCGGCGGCTGCGCGCCGTGCGGCCGGAGCTGAGCCTGTCCTCGGACTTCATCGTGGGTTTCCCGGGCGAAACCGAGGCTGACTTCCGCCAGACGCTGGACCTCATCGCCGAAGTGGGTTTCGACCAGTCATTCAGCTTCATCTACAGTCGCCGGCCCGGCACGCCGGCCGCCGCGCTGCCCGATGAGATCACGCATGACGTGAAGCAGCAGCGCCTCGCGATGCTGCAGGCGCAGGTCGACGCCCAGTCGCGGCGCATCAGCGCAGCCATGGTCGGCAGCACGCAGCGCGTGCTGGTCGAGCGGCCTTCGCGCCGCGATCCGCGCCAGCTCGCCGGGCGCACCGAGAACATGCGCTGGGTCAATTTCGACGGGCCCGCCACGCTCGTCGATCGCTTCGCCGAGGTCCGCATCACGGAAGCGATGCCGAATTCCCTGCGCGGCCGGCTGGTCGCTTGAACGCAGCCCCGGAATCGAGCGTCGACTTCGGCGCCGAGGACAACATCCGCCTGGCCGCGGTCTGCGGGCCGCTCGACGAGAACCTGCACCAGCTCGAGAATCGCCTGGGCGTCGAGATCCGCCGTCGTTCGGGGCGATTTTCGTTGCGCGGCGCGAATGCCGAAACCGGCGCCGCCGTGCTGCGGCGGCTGTACGAACGGGCCGGGAGCCAGCCCGTGATGCCCGAGGACGTGCATCTCGCCATCCAGGAGAGCGGCATGGGGGCGCCGCCGGCCGACGACGAGCTTGCGGTCGCGACCTTGCGCGGGCGCATCCACGGCCGCGGCGCGAACCAGCAGCATTACCTGCAGGCGATCCGCTCGCACGACCTGACCTTCGGCATCGGCCCGGCGGGCACCGGCAAGACCTATCTCGCGGTCGCCTGCGCGGTCGAGGCGATGCAGCGCGAAACCGTGCGGCGCCTGGTGCTGGTGCGGCCGGCGGTCGAAGCCGGTGAACGGCTCGGTTTCCTGCCCGGCGACATGAGCCAGAAGATCGATCCCTACCTGCGCCCGATGTACGACGCGCTGTACGAGATGATCGGCTTCGATCGGGTCGCGCGCCTGATCGAACGGAACGTCATCGAGGTCGCGCCGCTCGCCTTCATGCGCGGCCGCACGCTGAACGAAGCCTTCATCATCCTCGACGAGGCCCAGAACACGACGGTCGAGCAGATCAAGATGTTCCTGACCCGCATCGGCTTCGGGTCGCGCGCGGTCGTGACCGGCGACATCACCCAGACCGACCTGCCTGCGCATCGCCAGTCCGGCCTGCGCCATGCTCTCGAAGTGCTGGACGGCGTCTCCGGCATCGCCGTGACGCGCTTCACGGCGAAGGACGTGGTGCGGCATCCGCTGGTGCAGCGCATCGTCGAGGCCTACGAACGCGAGCCCGGGCGCGAGGACGGCAACGGCAGATGACGCTCGACATCGTGCTCCGCTACCGCACGCGCCGGCCCTGGGCGCCGGGCCCGACGACGCTTCGCCAGTGGGCGCGGCTCGCGGCCGGCGGCCGCGATGGCGAACTCGCCATCCGCGTGGTGGACGATCGCGAGAGCCGCGCATTGAACCAGCGCTGGCGCGGCAGGCCGGGGCCCACCAACGTGCTGTCGTTTCCCTCCGATGCACCGCGCGGCCGGCTGATCGGCGACATCGTCGTCTGCGCGCCGCTCGTCGCGCGCGAGGCGCGCGCGCAGGGCAAGCCCCTGGCCGCGCATTGGGCGCACATGATCGTGCACGGCACCCTGCACCTGCTCGGCTTCGATCACGCCAGGCCCGCCGATGCGCGGCGCATGGAAGGGCGCGAGCGCGCGCTGCTCGCGCACCTCGGCATCGCGGACCCTTATGGCGACTGAGCGCAGGCGCAAGCCCCGCGACTGGCTGCGCCGCCTGACGCGCGACGGCCCGCGCGATCGCGCCGAGCTGGTCGAAATGCTCAGGGCCGCGACGCGCGGCGGTGTCCTCGACGCCGATGCGATGGCGATGTTCCAGGGCGTGCTGCGGGTGTCGGACCTGCAAGTGCGCGACATCATGGTCCCGCGCTCGCAGATGGTCGTGCTCGAGCGCGATGCCGGACCGCAGCGTCTGCTGCCGGCGGTGATCGAGTCGGGACACTCGAGGTTTCCGGTCATCGGCGACGACCGCGACCAGGTGATCGGCATCCTGCTGGCGAAGGACCTGCTGCGCTATTACGCCGAGGGAGCGACAGCCGCATTCGACATCCGCGAGGTGCTGCGCCCGGCGGCGTTCGTGCCCGAGAGCAAGCGTCTGAACGTGCTGCTGAAGGAGTTCCGCGCCAGCCGCAACCACATGGCGATCGTCGTCGACGAGTACGGCGGCGTCTCCGGGCTGGTGACGATCGAGGACGTGATCGAGGAGATCGTCGGCGAGATCGCCGACGAATACGACACCGACGAGGACCAGACCATCCGCCAGGATGGCGAGCGGCAGTTCGTCGTCCAGGCATTGACCCGCGTTCAGGAGTTCAATGACTACTTTTCGACGCGCTTCAGCGACGAGGAGTACGACACCATCGGCGGGCTGGTGATGCACCAGTTCGGGCGCCTGCCGCGGCGAGGCGAGGCGGTGACCATGGACGGGCTCGAATTCAAGGTGCTGCGCGCCGACCGGCGGCGCGTCGACCAGTTGCGCGTGACGACTGCGGAGCCGGTGACCGCGCGCCCCGGCGAGACGCCTGGGTCCTGAGTGGCGGCCACCCGGGGACCCGTCTCGTTCCTGCTGCGTCACCGCGAGTGGATCGCGGCTGCCGCCGGCGCTGCGACCACGTTCGCATTCGCGCCCTACGGGATCTATCCGCTCGCGATCCTCGGGCCGGCCCTGCTGTTCCTGCTGTGGGAATACGCATCGCCGCGCGAAGCCGCGCGTGCGGGGTTTTTTTTCGGCGCAGCGCTGTTCGGTGCCGGCACCTGGTGGATCTACACGGCGATCCACGAATTCGGCGGCGCCCCGGTCTGGCTCGCGGGTTTCCTGCTGCTGGCGCTGCTCGCGATCAAGGGCGCCTACTATGCGTTGCTCGGCTGGCTGATGGTCCGCGTCGCGCGCGATCCTTCCGCGCCGCGGCTGCTGCTGCTGTTCCCGGCGGGTTGGGCGCTGCTGGAATGGCTGCGCGGCTGGCTGTTCACCGGCTTCCCGTGGCTGCAGCTCGGCTACGCGCACAGCGACAGTCCGCTCGCGGCGCTCGCGCCGCTCGCCGGCATCCATCTCGTCACCTTCGCGAACGCCGTGACCGCGGGCGCGCTGGTCGTGCTGCTGCGCGGCACGCCGAGGGCGCGCATCGCGGCGCTCATGCTCGTGGTCCTGTTCTGGGGCGGCGGATTCGCCTTCGCCGGCCGCGAGTGGACCCGGGCGTCGGGCGAACCGATGGCGATAGCGCTCCTGCAGGGCGCGATCCCGCAGGACGAAAAGTGGCAGGCCGAGAATCGTGCGGAGACGCTCCGGCGCTACCGCGGGCTCAATCGCGAGGCGCTCGGCGCGCGCATCATCGTCTGGCCGGAGTCGGCCATTCCGCTGCTGGCACACGACGCGGAGGTCTACCTCGAGTCGATCCGCCGGGAATCGCGCGCCCGGGGCTCGGACGTGATGATCGGCCTGCTGCGCTTCGACTTCGACACGGCAGAGATCCGGAACGGTCTCTATGCCATGAGTGCGGCCGGCGACGGCTGGTACTTCAAGCGCCGCCTCGTGCCGTTCGGCGAGTTCTTTCCGGTGCCGGAAAACGTGCGCCGCTGGATGCGGCTGATGACCCTGCCTTACTACGACATGACGCCCGGCGCCGATCGCCAGCCGCCGCTGGCTGCGGGCGGCGAGCGGCTGCAGGCGACGATCTGCTACGAGGACGCCTACGGCTCGGACCAGCTCGCGACGCTCGCCGGCGCGACGCTCCTGGTCAACGTCACCAACAACGCCTGGTTCGGCGACTCGGCGGCACCGCACCAGCAGTTGCAGATGGCGCGCTTTCGCGCGCGCGAGGCGGGGCGCTGGCTGATGCGCGCAACGAGCAACGGCATCACGGCCGTGATCGCGCCCGACGGCCGTGTCACCGCCCGCATTCCGCAGTTCGAGCCCGACGTCCTGAAATCCACGGTCCAGCCCCGCACCGGGCTCACGCCCTACGCCCGCATCGGCAACTGGCCCGTCCTGTCGGCCTGCGGCCTGCTGCTCGCGATTTTTCTCGGACTAAGGTTGCGGCAGCGAAGGACCGTCTGAATCTGGCCGGACGGACGGATGTTCTCGGGATCGTGCGAGCCAGGGATGGCGAGCCCGAAGCGTCCAGGGACGGATTCACAGCGGTCCCGAGAACGTCCGTCCGGCCGGCCAGCCTGCGGTATCCTTTCCCGTTCAGACCGTAGATACCATGAAAGAACGCTACGAACCCGCGGAAGTCGAGGCTGCCGCCCAGGCCGCCTGGGACGCCGCCAGCAGCTTCGTCGCGCGCGAAAGCACCCTGAAGCCAAAGTACTACTGCCTCTGCATGTTCCCGTATCCCAGCGGCCACCTGCACATGGGCCACGTCCGCAACTACACGATCGGCGACGCGCTCGCCCGCTACATGCGCATGCAGGGTTTCAACGTGCTGCAGCCGATGGGCTGGGACGCCTTCGGGCTGCCGGCGGAGAATGCGGCGATCGAGAACGGCGTGCCGCCGGCGCGCTGGACCCGCGACAACATCGCGCACATGAAGAGCCAGCTCAGGTCGCTCGGTTTCGGCATCGACTGGACGCGCGAGCTCGCGACCTGCGACGCCGATTACTACCGCTGGAACCAGTGGCTGTTCCTGCGCATGCTGGAGCGCGGCATTGCCTACAAGACCACCGGCGTCGTCAACTGGGACCCGGTCGACCAGACCGTGCTCGCAAACGAGCAGGTCATCGACGGGCGCGGCTGGCGCACCGGCGCGCCGGTCGAGAAGCGCGAGATCCCGATGTATTACCTCGGCATCACGCGCTATGCAGAGGAACTGCTGGCAGCGCTCGACGACATGCCGGAATGGCCCGAGCGCGTGCGCGTGATGCAGGCGAACTGGATCGGGCGCAGCGACGGCGTCAACGTGACCTTTCCCTACCGGGTCGGGTCGCGCGAAGGCGAGCTGAAGGTTTTCACGACGCGCGCCGATACCATCATGGGCACGACTTTCGTCGCGGTCGCCGCCGAGCATCCGTTGGCGGAACTGGCGGCCTCGCGCGATGCGCGGGTCCGAGCCTTCGTCGACGAGTGCCGTCGCGGCGCAGTCATGGAGGCCGACCTCGCGACCCTCGAGAAGAAGGGCATGGCGACCGGATTCGCCGTGCGGCATCCGCTGACCGGTGCCGACCTGCCGGTGTGGGTCGGCAATTACGTGCTGATGGCCTATGGCGAAGGCGCGGTGATGG
Source organism: Steroidobacteraceae bacterium (assembly GCA_050738495.1). Taxonomy (GTDB): domain Bacteria; phylum Pseudomonadota; class Gammaproteobacteria; order Steroidobacterales; family Steroidobacteraceae; genus SCUD01. The sequence goes on from JBOHZL010000116.1 coordinate 6,341, forward strand.
GCGTCCCGGGACACGACCAGCGCGACTTCGCTTTCGCGAAGCAGCATGGGCTGCCGATCCTGCCGGTCATCGACGTCGACGGCCGGCCGTACTCGACCGACGCCTGGCAGGACTGGTACGCGGAGCGCGGCCGCTGCGTGAACTCCGGCGCGTATGACGGGCTGGACTACGACGCGGCCACCGATGCGATTGCGCGCGACCTCGAGGCGAAGGGTCTCGGCCGCAGGAAGGTGGTCTGGCGGCTCCGCGACTGGGGCATCTCGCGGCAGCGCTACTGGGGCTGCCCGATCCCGATCATCCACTGCCCGGATTGTGGTGACGTGCCGGTGCCTGACGAGCAGTTGCCGGTGCGGCTGCCGGAAGACCTGGTGCCGGACGGCTCCGGCAATCCGCTGGCGAAGACGCCGTCGTTCTACGAATGCCGCTGCCCGAAGTGCGGCGCGCCCGCGCGGCGCGAAACCGACACGATGGACACCTTCGTGGATTCGTCCTGGTACTTCTTCCGTTTCGCGAGTGCCGGCAACGAGCGCGCGATGGTGGACGGGCGCGCGGCCTACTGGCTGCCGGTCGACCAGTACATCGGCGGGATCGAGCACGCGATCCTGCACCTGCTGTATGCGCGCTTCTGGACCCGCGTGATGCGCGACTGCGGACTGACTGCGATCGACGAGCCATTCCGCCGCCTGTTGACCCAGGGCATGGTGCTGAACGAAATCTGGTTCCGGAAGCCGTCGTCGGGCCGGATCGTCTACCACGATCCTGCGGAAGTCGCCTCGCATGAGGAGGGCGGCGCAAGGACCGGCGTGCTGAAGTCGGACGGCCAGCCCGTCCAGTTCGGCGGCATCGGCACGATGTCGAAGTCGCGCAGGAACGGGGTCGACCCCCAGCAGCTCGTGGACCGCTACGGCGCGGACACGGCGCGCCTGTTCACGATGTCGAACGTGCCGCCCGAGCACACCTTCGAGTGGTCCGACGAGGGCGTGGAGGGCGCATTCCGGTTCATGAAGCGCCTGTGGAAAATCGTGCACGCGCACGTGCGGGGCGGGACCGCGGGCAAGCCGGATGGCCCGGCGCTCGACGGCGCCCAGCGCACGCTGCGCAGGCAACTGCACCAGGCGCTCGCCAAGGTCGGCGACGACATCGGCCGGCGCCGCACCTTCAATACCGCGATCGCGGCCGTGATGGAGCTCCTGAACTCGATCGCGAAGTTCAGCGATGCATCGTCGCAGGGCCGCGCGGTGATGCAGGAGGCACTCGACACCGTGGTGCTGATGCTGTCGCCCTTCGTGCCGCATGCTTCGCAGGCGATGTGGCGGGCGCTCGGCCATTCGACACTGGCGATCGACGAGCGCTGGCCCGCGGTCGACGAGGCCGCGCTCGCGCAGGACACGATCGAGATCGTGGTGCAGGTCAATGGCCGGCTGCGCGCGCGCGTGCCGGTGCCGGCCGGGGCGGACGAGGCGACTGCGCGCGATGCGGCGCTCGCCGATCCCGGCGTCGCGCGCTTCGTCGCTGGCCAGCCGGTCCGCAAGCTCATCTACGTGCCCGGCAAGCTCGTCAACGTGGTCGTCTGATGCGCCGGTTGCTGATGGGAGCCGGCCTGCTGTCCGCTGCGCTGGCCGCCGGCTGTGGTTTCCAGCTCCGCGGGCAGACACCGCTGCCGGCGGCGCTGCTGCGACCCTATCTGGAGACCGAAGACCGCTACACGCCCCTGTACTCGGCGCTGGCCGCGCGCCTCGAGGCGGCGGGCGCCGCGCTCGCGCCGGCCGCCAGCGGCGCGAGCGCCGTGATC
>JBOHZL010000117.1:0-8024 GCA_050738495.1 Steroidobacteraceae bacterium
AGCTGGTGGCGCCGCTGACCGCCGGCCAGGTGAAGCGCAGTTGCTTGAGGCCGATCTCGAGCGATAGCACGGCAGCACCGGGCGGATCCACGGGCGGCGGCGGATTGCCGACGCCATCGCCACCGCCGCCACCGCCGCAGCCCGCTGCAAGCGCCGCCGCCGAAACCGCCAGCACCAGGACCCATCGACGCTTCCTGCGCATGCACGCTCTCCTTTCCGACTTCGAGTTGGCGTCAACCACGCCTGCTGAGGCCGCGCGGGCGCCGCTTCAATACAGCCACACCGCCCCGGCGAACGGCGCGGTGTTGTCGTTCTGGTTGCCGCCGATGCCGGTCGCAGCGCTTTCCTCGGTGCGCGACAGCGCGGCGAGCGTGCTGCCGTCGGCGCTCAGGGCCAGTTCGGATCCGAAAAAATCGCTGTCGTCGGGGTTCGATGCCTTCACATAGGCGCGCTGGCTCCAGGGAGCCAGACCGTCATCGCGGCGAAACACGTAGACCGCTCCGGCCGCATCGACGTTGTTGTCGGCCTGATTGCCGTCGATGCCGCTCGCGCCGCTGTCCTCGTTGCCTGCGTTGACTGCGATCGTGTTGCCATCGTGACTCAGGGCGAGCCCGAATCCGAACAGATCGCCCACTTCCGGATTGGATGCCTTGAAATACGACTGGAAGGTCCAGGTTTCCCCGACGCGAGCATATACATAGGCCGCGCCCGCGTTGCCGACGCTATTGTTCGCCTGATTCCCGTTCACGCCGGTTGCGGAGCTGTCTTCCCCTGGTGCGGCAACCAGCAAGGTGTTGCCATCGTCACTGAGCGCTACGGCCCAGCCAAAACTGTCGGCGCTATCGGTGTTGGGTGCCTTCACATAAGCCTGCTGACTCCAGGATCCGCCCGCGTCCCGGGTCAATACGTAGGCTGCGCCCGCATTGAGCGAGCTGTCGTCGTCCTGATCGCCGTCGATGCCGGTCGCGGCGCTGTCTTCGTTGATGGCGGCGACGACCAGCGTGTTTCCGCTTCCGTCGAGCGCCAGGTTGTCTCCAAAACCGTCGGTGGCGTCGGTATTGGAAGCCTTGACATAGGCCTGCTGGCTCCAGTCGCCGGCCGGATCGCGCGCAAATACATAGACCGCGCCGGCGCCGGCGGCGCTGTTGTCCGATTCCATGCCGCCGAACCCGGTCGCAGCGCTGTCCTCTTCGTCGGCACTGACGGCCAGCGTGCCGCCGTCCCCACTCAGTGCGACCCGGGATCCGAAGAAATCGCTGGGGTCCGGATTCGACGCCTTGACGTAGGCCTGCTGGGTCCAGGAGCCGGCTTCGTCCTGCACGAAAACGTACACGGCGCCGGAAAAGGTCACGGAGTTGTCAGCCTGGCCGCCTCCGACACCGGTCGCGCCGCTGCTTTCACCCATTGCTCCGACTGCCAGCGTGCTCCCGTCTGCGCTGACTGCGACGCTGACACCGAAGTTGTCGTTCGTGCCGGTATTGGAGGCTTTGAGATAAGCCTGTTGCGCCCACTCGCCGTCAATGCGGTGGAACACATAGACGGCGCCGGCAGCACTGGCGCTGTCGTCGAGCTGATCGCCGTTGACTCCCGTTGCAGCGCTGTCTTCGCTCGGCGCGCCGATTGCCATCGTCATGCCGTCGGCGGAGAGCGCGACCGCGCCGATGTTGTCGCCGGCCTCGTGGTTGGAATTCTTGAAGTAACCGATGGCCTCGAGCGCATCACCCGGTGCCGTACCCACCTCGTTCGAGCCGGTGCAGCCGCCCGCGTTGCAGGCGTCGAGCACATAGCGCGCATTCGGCCAGTCGTGCTGGTGCACCGAAACGTCGACGTCGACGCCGGTGTCGCCACCGGGGATGTCCGCGCCGAGCTGCGTGAATCCAGAGCCGCCATCCGGGTTGGCGAGGAGCTGATAGCTGGTGGCGCCGCTGACCGCCGGCCAGGTGAAGCGCAGTTGCTTGAGGCCGATCTCGAGCGATAGCACGGCAGCACCGGGCGGATCCACGGGCGGCGGCGGATTGCCGACGCCATCGCCACCGCCACCACCGCCGCAGCCTGCCGCGAGGGCGGCCGCCGTGAGCAGGACCGATCGGGTCCATGAACGCTTCCTGCGCATGATCATTCTCCCTTCCGCCGCCGGGGATCCGGGGTTCGCTGCCGACGAACGCTAGCCGGAGCATTCGCCAGACGGTATCGCCCGAACAGGCGACAGCGGCCGGACTTCGGCGGGATACACTGCCCGCGGAGGTCGGGCGATGGCTGAGCGCGAACCGGTTGCCGTGGTCATCGTCGAAGACGACCCGTCGTTCCGCGCGCGCTTCGCGGAAATCCTTTCCCGGGACGGCGCTTTCCGCGTGCCGGCGGCGGTGGCGACTGTCGCCGACGGCATCGCCGCCGTGAAGCAACACCGCATCGATCTGCTGGTCGCGGATCTCGGCCTGCCGGACGGCGACGGGATCGCCGTGATCCGGGAGGCCGTGGCGCGCCACCCGGCGTGCGCCGTCATGGTCGTCTCGGTGTTCGGCGACGAGGACCATGTGGTCAGCGCGATCGAGGCAGGAGCGGGGGGTTACCTGCTGAAGGATTGCGACGCCGGGGAGTTCATGGGCGCGATCCGGGATCTGCTGGCCGGTGGATCGCCGGTGAGTCCCATGGTGGCGCGCCTGGTGCTGAACCGGCTGCGCAAACAGCCCGGGCCCGCCACGCCCCGCGGAGGCAATGACGATGGCATCGAGCTGAGCGACCGGGAGGCCGAGATTCTCACGCTGGTGGCCAAGGGATTCAGCTTCGGCGACGTCTGTTCGCTGCTCTCGATCACCCAGAACACGGTCAAGACCCACGTCAACCGCATCTATCGTAAGCTGGCCGTGCACTCACGCGGGCAAGCGGTCTATGAAGCCACGCGGTTGGGACTCATCGAGCTGTAGAACCGCGCTCGCCTGCGCCCTGATGACCCTATGCGCCGCGGCAAACGCCGGCGCCGGTTCGCGCCTCGCGATCCCCGAGTTCGAGTATTTTCCCGGGCACGTTGCGGATCAGCCGCCGCCACTCGAAGCGATCGGCCCGGAGCGCAGCAGTGGTGTGATCCACGTGCCGGGCGCGGGGCGCGAAGCGCGCTGGCTGCGCGGGCGCTTCGAGCTCGACGCCCGGCCGGACAGCGTGCAGACGCTCTATGTGTCGGCCGCCAATCGCGGCGTGCGCGCCTTCGTCAACGGCGTCGAGATCGGCAGCACCAGCATCTCGGACGCAGAACGCTTCGGCTGGAATTACCCGCTGTTCTTCACCATTCCGCCCGCGCTGCTGCACGCCGGGCGCAACACGCTCGACCTGCACCTGGCCCTGACGACGAATGGCTGGGGCAGCCTGCGCGACGTCGAACTCGGGGCGCACGCGACGCTCAAGCCGCTGTATGACCGGGTGCTGTTCTGGCGGGTCACCGGTCCGCAGATTACGAGCCTGATCGCCGTATTGACCGCGGCGGTCGCCCTGCTGGTCTGGTTCAGGCGCCGCACCGAGACGGTCTTCGCCTGGTTCGCACTCACCTGCCTGATGGCGGCGATCCGCAATGCGCATTTCTACGTGGCAGCACCCATCACCGAGCGATGGTATGAAGTCTGGGCGGCGGTGCCGCTGCACTGGATGTCGGCCGCGCTCGCGCTTTTTTCGCTGCGGTTGTGCGGACAGCGCTACCCGCGGATCGAGGCGACGCTGCTGTGGGCGGCGCTCGGCTGGAGCATCGCCATCGCCCTCGCGGGCACGCGCTACACGAGGGTTGCGGTCGACCTCGGTTACCTCTGGCTCTTCCTCGTCAATGTTGGCATCCTGGCCTACGTCCTGGCGCGATGCCTGAAACGTCCGAAAGTCGACCGCATCCTGCTGCTGGTGGCCGTGCTCGTCTCGTTGGCCTTCGGCGCGATGGACTTGACGCTGCTCCTCGGCCTGCGCGACAGCGCCTGGCGGGTATACCTGCTGCCGTACAGCACGCTCTTCATTTCGCTCGTCATGGGCGCCGTGCTGGTCGACGCATTCGCCAGGGCCCGCGTCCGGCAGGACCAGATCAACCGGGAGCTCGACGCGCGTCTCGCGGTACGCGAGCGCCAGCTCGGGGAACAGCACGAGGCGTTGCTGAGGCTCGAGACCGAGCGGGCGACCGCGCATGAGCGCCAGCGAATCCTGCGCGACATGCACGACGGGCTGGGTTCCCAGCTCATCAGCTCCATCCACCTGGTGGAAGGCGGAACCCTCGAGCCCGCCGGCGTGGCGATGCTGCTGCGCGAGTGCGTCGATGACCTGCGCCTCGCAATCGATTCCCTGAAGCCGGCGGGCAACGACCTGCTGGTGGTCCTCGGCAACTTCCGCTATCGGATGGAGCCACGGCTCTCAAACGCCGGGGTCCGCCTCGAGTGGATGGTGCGACCGGAAGCGCGCTCACCGGAACTGAGCGCCGAACAGGTGTTGCATGCGCTGCGCATCGTCCAGGAAGCCGTTACCAATGCGCTGAAGCACGCCCGTCCGAGCCGGCTGCGCATCAGGTTCCGGGACGGTGCCGGCACGGGAGGCTGGAGCCTCTCTGTCGAGGACGACGGCATCGGTATCGCGGCGCGGCCGGAACAGGAGGGCGGCGACGGCCTGCGCAACATGCGTTCGCGCGCGGAGCAGGCGCGGCTCGACCTCGAGATCGAGGGCCTGGAAGCAGGCACGAAAGTGACGATCGGCGCGGGAATGCGCGCCGCGCCCTGATCATTGACCATAACGCAAGCGAAACCCTGCTGATCGGCTGAAACCGCGCACGCGATGCTTGCCAATCCGGAAGCCTGCGAGGTTTACTTGGCGCAGGATCTCCGGGCCTGGCCAGGCGGCACGCGCCGCCCGCCAGTCCGCGGCAAGGACGGCCCATGTCGAAGTGCGGTCAACAATCCGGGATCGGTCAGCAGCCGGCGATGACGCCACAGATGCAGCAGGCGTTCCGGTTGCTGCAACTGCATGCACTCGAGCTCCAGTCCCACATCCAGCAGGTACTCGACTCCAACGTCATGCTGGAGACGGACGAGGCGTTCGACGCGACGTGGGCGCTCGAAAGCGAGCCCAACGCATTCGAGCACGACACGCCCTCCTCACGCGCGGCCGATGGCGGGCCGGAGCTGCGGGACGATCCGTCGGGCACGCTGCACGATCACCTCGCCTGGCAGCTCGAGCTCGAGCCCCTGCCCAACGGGCCGCGGGCGATCGGGCGGGCGCTGATCGACGCGATCAACGACGACGGTTACCTGACCGAGACGACCCTGGCAATCGCCGGGGCGGTGTCCGGCGCGGTTCGCGCCGATGCCGGCGTCGTCGAGAGCGTGCTCGCGATCATCCAGAAGTTCGATCCTGCTGGTGTCGGCGCGCGTTCCGTCTCCGAATGCATCGGGTTGCAGCTCGCGCAGCTCGAGCCGGGTACGCCCGGCCTCGAAACGGCGCGGATGATTGCCCGTCACCACCTCGAGCTGGCGGAGGGCCAGAAGCTCAAGGACCTGCAGCGGCTGACGGGCTGCAGCGGTCCCGAGCTGGAGGCTGCTCTCGCGCTCCTGCGCAGCTGCCATCGGCGGCCGGGAGTCGCGTTCCAGTCGCTGCATGCCGAGTACGTCGTGCCGGACGTGTTCGCCCAGCGAACGCCCGAGGGCTGGACGGTCGAACTGAACCAGGCCGCCACCCCGCGGGTGCGCCTGAACGAGCGGTACGCCGCCATGATCACGGGCTCGGCAGACCATGCGATGCTGCGTGCCCAGCTGCAGGAGGCCCGTTGGCTGGTGCGAAGCCTCGAGATCCGCGACGACACGGTGCTGCGGATCGCCCGCACGATCGTCGAACGGCAGAAAGCCTTCCTCGACCGGAGCGAGGAGACCATGCGGCCGCTGATCCTGCAGGAGGTGGCCGAAGCGGTCGACATGCACGAGTCCGCCGTCTCGCGCGTGACCTCCGGCAAGTACCTGCATACGCCGCGCGGCGTACTCGAGTTCCGGCTCTTTTTCGGCAGCGGGAATCCGGGCGTCCCGACGCCGGCGGTCAGTAGGCGCTTCGATCCGTCAGGACGATCCGCGCGGTCTTGATCAGGATGCGGATGTCGAGCCCGAGCGACCAGCTCTTGAGGTACTCGAGGTCGTAGCGGACGCGCTGGCTCATCTTCTCGACTTCCCGGGTCTCACCGCGCAGCCCGTTGACCTGGGCAAGCCCCGTGATGCCCGGTCGCACCTTGTGGCGCAGCATGTAGCCGCTGACGAGCTTGCGATAATGCTCGTTGTGCGCAACCGCGTGCGGCCTCGGACCGACGAAGCTCATGCTTCCTTCCAGCACGTTGAGCAGCTGAGGCAGTTCGTCGAGCGACGTCCGCCGCAGGAAGCGCCCGACGCGCGTGACGCGCGGGTCGTCGCGCGTCGCCTGACGCACGTCGCCGTCCTCGCACACGGTCATCGTCCGGAACTTGAAGACCGTGAACTCGCGGCCGTCGAGCCCGAAGCGGCGCTGCCGGAACAGCACCGGCCCCGGCGACGAGTGGCTGACGAGGACCGCGACTGCCACCGACACGGGCAGGACCAGCAGCAGCGCCGCCGATGCGAGGACGAGATCGCTCGCGCGCTTCAGCACGCCTGCCATGCCGCAAAACGGCGTCTCCCGGACGGCGACGAAGGGCATGCCCCGGATCTCCCCGAAGCGCGCCTGCATGAGGTCGAAAGCAGACAGGTCTGGCACGAAGTAGATCGAAGCCGTCGTGTCGCCCAGCGCGTCGATCAGTCCGCGGATACGGGGATGGCGCGAGATCGGCAGGCAGACGTAAATGACATGCACCGTGTTCCGCCGCGCGTAATCCGGCAGGTCCATGCAGCGGCCGAGCAGCCTCGCCCGGCATTCGCGCGGCAACCGCTCCGGGCGGCGGTCGTCGAAGTACCCCGCGAGCCCGCCGAGCCATGGCTCCTCCGCGAGGCGCGCGGCGAGCTCGCAGCCGACGCGGTTCGCGCCGACGATGACCTGCCGGCGCGCGGTCGATGCGCGCTGCATCAGCATGCCCGTTGCCTTGCGCGCCGCGGCATGGGCACCCGCGAGTGTGAATGGGCACGCGATGAACCAGCTGAGTATCACCTTCTGCGGGAAGTGGCCGGCGACCCGGAGCAGGTGCCCGGCCAGCAGGAGCAGTGCGGCCAGGCAGGCCCACTCGATCGCACGGTGGCGCAGGGAGCGGCCCCAGTCCGTGCCACCGTCGACGCGGTCGAGCCGGGGTTTCGTCATGAACGCGAGTGCCATCGCATAGGCGATGACGGCGAGCGCGAGCAGCGGCCCGTCGATGCGCTCGCGCTGCCCGAGTGCGATCAGCAGCAGCGTGCCCGCGACCACGGCGGAGTTGAGGTGGTCCTTGATGAGCGCGATGGCCGGCGGTTCGCCGGCGCCGTGGCGTGCCCACCCGTCCGCGGGCGGCGGTCCCGCGCGCACACCGGCGTGCGCGTTCGGGTTCGGCGAGATGCGAGTGGCCTGGAGTGCGGACATCCTTATCCTTGGCGCGCGCGCGGGACGCGAGCGGGAAACACATTCGCGCGCCGAGGCGGAATTTATCGAATGCATCACGGATTCCGCGCCGTATTGACATAAGCGCGCGGGGAATTTCGCGAGCGAGCTAAAACCCGTCGAAGTACGACTTGACCGCGCTCAGGCAGAAGGGCGCCACGAGGCCGGCGTGATAGATCTCCAGCACCTCGCTATCGCCGCCGACGAGCTCGACGAGCTCTTTCGCAGCGGCGAACCGGGTCTTCTGTGCCTCGAACGGGTCGTCGGCCGTGACATCGGAATCGATGTCGAGCACGGTGACCGCCGACGTCGTTGACCAGTAGTTCTGCATGAGCTCGGTGTTGAGATAGAGAACCGTGGGATCGCCGTTGCCTGCGCAAAGCAGCATCGGCGACGTCGGCGTCCAGGTGCGCTGGTCGTTCGCCTTGAGCGCCTGGCGCAGCGGGTGCTGGGGATCGGCGGTCGGCAATCCGTCCGACAGAGTCGGGAAT
>JBOHZL010000118.1:0-7628 GCA_050738495.1 Steroidobacteraceae bacterium
GTCCCCCGGCAGCCTCTAGAAAGGCAGGCCGTGCGTAGCGCCCGCCATGCACAGCAGCATCGGGATCGAGAGCACGTAATTGATGCGCGAGGCGTAGAGCGCGGTCTTACGCGCCGCGGCCTTCTGCTCGTCGGTCGCGGGAGCGAGGCCCAGGATCTTCTTCTGGTTCGGCCAGATGAGGACCCACACGTTGAACAGCATGATCGTGCCGAGCCAGGCGCCGACGCCGATCACGAACTGGTAGGAATTGAACTCCTCGCCGCCGTATCCGAGCGCGAAGGCACCGAGCGCGCCCGCGCGGGCGAGGTACCAGAATCCCGTCAGCCAGGTCACGACCGCGGACCAGCGGAACCAGGCCAGCGCGCGTGGCGCGACGTACTTGGAGATGCCCGCACCGCCCGGTCCGCCCTTGTCCGCGGCCGCGTCGGCGAGCGCCGGCGTCTGCACCGCGTTGAAGTAATAGAGCAATCCGATCCAGGTGATGCCGGCGATGATGTGCAGCCAGCGGGCGAGCCCGAGCTCGTTCCAGCCGCCGTCGACCGCCAGCACCGCGAACAGGATGGCGAGCACGAAACCGGTGATGAGCGAACCCTTGACGCTGGTCAGTGGATTCATGGCATTTCTCCCCTGGATTCATTGAAGAATAGGCCAGCGCACCCCATAATTCAACGCGTTAGCGCGACCAGCCGATGGATGAACCCGGCCCCAGTTCCCCGTGTCTGAATATCTGCTCGCTGGATGAAGGCGGCGTGTGCCGGGGCTGCTTCCGGACGCTGGCGGAAATCGCGGAGTGGACGCGGATGAGCGCGAATCAGCGCTGGGCAGTGGTGGAGCGCCTCGGAGAGCGGCGGCGGGCCTACGAACAGGAGCATGGACAGCGATGACCGACCAGGCAATGACACAGCGGATCCGCGAGCAGCTCGATTCGGCGCCCGTGGTGCTGTTCATGAAGGGCACGCCGGACTTCCCTCAGTGCGGGTTCTCGGCGCAGACCGCGAGGGCGCTCGGCGCGCTCAATGCGAGCTACCGCCACGTCAACATCTTCGAGGAACCCGAGCTGCGCGAGGCGCTGAAGGCATACTCGCATTGGCCGACCTATCCGCAGCTCTACGTCAATGGCGAGCTGGTCGGCGGCTGCGACATCGTGGTCGAAATGTACCGCTCCGGCGAACTTAAGACGCTGCTAGAGCAGGCCGGCGCGATCGTGTGACCTCGCCGGCTCGCGGCGTCAGCGATCGTTCTGCAAAGCGACGGAGCAGGCCGACTCGCCAGCCGCCGGCAAGATTGCCGCGCCGCGCTTCGCCTCCGAGGTTGCGGCGAGCAGCGCTTCACGATCGATCGGCACACCGCGCGCGATGACCATCCGGATGCGCTTCAGGTTGCGGATGTCTCTCGCCGGATCCGCATCGAGCACAACGAGGTCGGCATCAAAGCCGGCCTGCACGAGCCCCGTCCGCCGCCAGCCGAAGGCCTCGCCGACGTCGCGGGTCGCGGCGGCGAGCGCCTGCCGCGGCTCGAGGCCGAGGTCGACCAGCATCGCGAGCTCGTTGTGCAGCGAGATCCCCGGCAGGGTGCCGAATGCGCTCGTTCCACTCCCCGCAAGATAGCGGGCACCGGCGCGCTGGTAGCGCTGCTCGATCTGCAACACGTTCCGCGACAATCCTGCTGGAACGCCGGGTGCCGGCGGCGGATCGCCGGTCAGCGGATCCGCCGGCAGATGAATGTCATTCGGGTCGAGAATGCGCGCGATCGGCTCGGCCCAGGGGTTTGCGTGGCCCGGCAGGTCGAGGTAATAGAGACTTAGCGTCGGGATAAGGGCCACTTTCGCTCGATTCAGCCGCGCGCCCCAGGCGGCAACGGCCGGCGAGTCGGGATCGAGCTGCGCAAGGTATTCGTAGAAGCGCGTGCGCGGCGGCCCGAAGGGATTGAGCGCGAGCTCGCCCCGCAATTTCTCGGTTGCGAGCTCGAGGGAGTACCGGCTCGAATGGACGAATGCATCGACTCCGGCGTCGATGGCGTCACCGTAACGGGTCGCTCCAAGCTCGCCGATGGTGACCAGGCCCTTCTGGCGCGCGCGACGAACGACCGCTTGAACCTGGGGCAGCGTCAGCCGGTAAAGGAGGAGCAGCACGCGAGCGCCGTTGCGTGCGGCATCGTCCACCTGCGCGAGCACTTCTCGGGTCGCGAGCTCAGCGGCGATGTCCTCACCGGAGCGAACGCCGTCGATCGTGGCGAGCGGGTAAACCCGCGGCGCAGGAGCGGCTTCGCGGAACAATGCGCCACGACGGCCCTGCGGTTCGTCCGAGCCGACGATCGAGGTCACGCCCATGAAGAGATAGGCGTTGGCCTGCGCCTGGGAGTTCATGCCGGCGAATACGTCGTGAAGTCCCGGAATGACATAGCAGCCGGCCAAGTTCACGACCTGCGCGGCTGTGGGGATGGGGATCGAGCCGTGAACACCGGCAGCGACGATTCGATCGCCCCGGATCACAATCACGGCTTCGCGCAAGTCTTCCGATCGAGTGCCTCTTTCCGGGATGCCGACGAGCGTTCCGCCCGTCAGGACGAGGGGCCGTTCTGCAGCTGTAGTTGCAATCAGCGATACCGCCAGCAGGAGCGCCGCCGATACCGTTCGGCACCGGATTCCTGGCCGCACCGGCCTACTCCGGTGCAGGCTCGAGCAGCGGATCGGGCGGCTCGGCCGGCGGCGCCCCCTCGAGCCGCGCGGCCGCAACTTCATACAGCGGCTGGAACTGGTTGCAGACGATGCAGAACAGATCCGCGGTGCGCTCGGCGTCGTACGCGGCCGAATGCGCCTGCTGCGTGTCCCACTCGAGCCCCGCCGCCTGGGTCGCGCGTGACAGCACGGTCTGGCCGTAGGCGACACCGGCGAGCGTCGCGGTGTCGAAACACGAGAACGGATGGAACGGATTGCGCCGGATCCCGGCGCGCGCGACGGCCGCATTCAGGAAGCCCAGGTCGAACGATGCGTTGTGGCCGACCAGGATGGCGCGCGTGCAGGCCTGCTCGCGGACGGCGCGGCGCACCTCCGCGAAGATGGCGCCGAGCGCGTCGCCCTCGGGCAGCGCGATGCGCAGTGGATGCCAGGGGTCGATGCCGTTGACCGCCAGCGACGCCGGATCCAGGCGCGCGCCCTCGAACGGCTGGACATGCTCGCGAATGGTCGCGCCGCGCACCAGGCGTCCGCCGTCGTCGATGGTGAGCATCACGGCGGCGATCTCGAGCAGCGCGTCGGTAGTCGAATTGAATCCGCCGGTCTCGACATCGATCGCGACGGGGAGGAAGCCGCGAAAGCGATCGCGCATGACCGCGGGCAAGGCGCTCACGCGGGCAGGTCCGGCTGCTGCAGCTTCCAGGCCAGGCTGGCGCCGGCGAATATCGGCACGACCTCACCGGCGCCGAATGCGTAGCGTTCCGGCACCGTCCATTCGCTGCGCGCGAGCGTGACGGTTCCGGTGTTGCGCGGAAGCCGGTAGAAATCGGCGCCGTGCTCGTTCGCGAATGTCGCGAGGCGATCGAGCGCTCCCGCCTGCTCGAAGGCCATCGTGTAGAGCTCGAGCGCCGCGTGGGCGGAGAACACGCCGGCACAGCCGCAGCCGGATTCCTTGGCGGTGCGCGAGTGCGGCGCGCTGTCCGTGCCCAGGAAGAAGCGCGGGTCCGCCCCGGTCGCGGCCTGCAGCAGCGCCTCGCGGTCGCGCTCGCGCTTCAGCAGCGGCAGGCAGTACAGGTGCGGGCGCAGGCCGCCCGCGAACATCGCGCCGCGATTCAGCAGCAGGTGCTGAGGTGTCAGCGTCGCGCCGAGGCCCCGCGGCTGCGACTTCACGAATGCCACGCCGGCGGCGGTCGTCACGTGCTCGAGCACGACCCGCAGCCGAGGATGGCGCCGCAGCAGCGGAGCGAGCTCGCGTTCGATGAAGATGCTCTCGCGGTCATAGGGATCGACGTCGTTGCCGATCGACTCGCCGTGCAGTTGCAGCACGACGTCCCGCTCTTCCATGCGCGCGAAGACCGCTTCGCAGCTTGCGAGCGAGGCGACCCCGGCGGCGGAATTCGTGGTCGCATGCGCCGGATAGCACTTGACGCCGGCGACGAATCCGCTGGCAGCCGCGCGGTCGATCTCCGCCGGCTCCATGGCCTCGGTCAGGTACAGCGTCATCAGCGGCTCGAAGGCCGCGCCCACGGGCAATGCGGCACGAATACGCTCGCGATAGAGGCGTGCGGCCTCGACGGTCGTGACCGGCGGGACCAGATTCGGCATGACGACGGCTCGCGCAAAAGCGCGCGCGCTGTGGCCGACGATCGATGCGAGCTCAGGGCCGTCCCGCAGGTGCAGGTGCCAGTCGTCCGGCCGTGCGATCGTCAGTTTCGGAGTCGGGCTCGGCAAGGGAACTCATTCTTGACCGGCGGGCACCGCAGACAGGATCATATCGGTCCGGCCGCCGGCATGGGAGACCGATGATGGCTGACGGCCCGAACACCGAAGACATTGATCCTCTGGAGACACGCGAGTGGCTCGAGTCGATCGACTCGGTGCTGAAGGTGCACGGTCCCGTGCGCGCCCATTTTCTGCTCGACTGCCTGATCGATCACGCGCGCCGCTCGGGCGCGTGGCTGCCGTTCAAGGCGAATACCGCCTACGTGAACACGATCCATGTCTCGCGCGAGCAGCCATATCCGGGCGATCGCGCGCTCGAGCGGCGCATCGAGTCGCTGATCCGCTGGAACGCGGTCGCGATGGTGTTGCATGCGAACCGCGTCAGCTCCGAGTATGGCGGCCATATCGCCACCTACGCCTCCTCGGCGACGCTCTACGAGGTCGGATTCAACCATTTCTGGCGCGCGCCGTCGGATCAGCACCGCGGCGACATGATCTTTGCCCAGGGACACTCGAGTCCCGGGCTGTACGCGCGCGCCTACCTCGAGGGCCGGCTCACGGAGGAACAACTGCGCCGCTTCCGGCAGGAAGTCGGCGGCGAGGGCCTGTCGTCCTACCCGCATCCCTGGCTGATGCCGGACTTCTGGCAGTTCCCTACCGTGTCGATGGGGCTCGGACCCCTGCAGGCCATCATGCAGGCCCGCTTCACCCGCTATCTCGAGCACCGCGGCCTGGTCGAGCCGTCCGACCAGAAGGTCTGGTGCTTCCTCGGCGACGGCGAGATGGACGAGCCCGAATCGATGGGCGCGCTGACCCTGCCGGTGCGCGAGAAGCTCGACAACCTGGTGTTCGTGATCAACTGCAACCTGCAGCGCCTCGACGGACCGGTGCGCGGCAACGGCAAGATCATCCAGGAGCTCGAGTCCGCCTTCCTCGGCGCGGGCTGGAACGTCATCAAGGTCGTCTGGGGCCAGCGCTGGGACCCGCTGCTCGCGCGCGACACCGAGGGCCTGCTGCGCAAGCGCATGGAGGAGGCGGTCGACGGCGAGTACCAGAACTTCAAGGCCAAGGGCGGCGCCTACACGCGCGAGCATTTCTTCGGCAAGCGCCCGGAGCTGCTGGAACTGGTCGCAAACCTGTCGGACGACGAGATCGCGCTCTTGAACCGCGGCGGCCATGATGCGCAGAAGGTCTGGAATGCCTACGCCGCGGCGGTTGCACACAAGGGGCATCCGACCGTGATCCTCGCCAAGACCGTCAAGGGCTACGGCATGGGCAAGGCGGGCGAGGCGCTCAACATCACCCACCAGCAGAAGAAGCTCGACGACGCGGCGCTGAAGACATTCCGCGACCGTTTCAACATCCCGGTTTCGGACGAGGAGATCGCGCGCCTGCCGTTCTTCCGCCCGGCGGAAGACAGCCCGGAGATGCAGTACCTGAAGGGCCATCGCAAGGCGCTCGGCGGATTCCTGCCGGTGCGGCACGCGACCGCGCCGCCGCTCACCGTGCCGCCACTCGAGGCGTTCCGGAACCTGCTCGACGGCAGCGAGGGCCGCGAGATCTCGACGACCATGGCCTGCGTACGGATCCTGACGCAATGGCTCAAGGACAAGAATATCGGCCCGCACGTCGTGCCGATCGTGCCGGACGAGGCGCGCACCTTCGGCATGGAGGGCCTGTTCCGCCAGGTCGGCATCTATTCCTCGGTGGGCCAGCTCTATACGCCGCAGGACGCCGACCAGCTGGTTTACTACCGCGAGGACAAGAAAGGCCAGATCCTCGAGGAAGGCATCAACGAGGCCGGCTCGTTCTGCTCGTGGATGGCCGCGGGCACCGCCTACGCGAATCACGGCATCAACATGATCCCGCTGTACATCTTCTATTCGATGTTCGGCTTTCAGCGCATCGGCGATTTCGCCTGGGCCGCGGGGGACATGCAGGCCCGCGGCTTCCTGATCGGCGCGACCGCGGGGCGCACCACGCTTGCCGGCGAGGGCCTGCAGCACCAGGACGGCCACAGCCACCTGCTGGCATCCACGATCCCGAACTGCGTCGCCTACGATCCCTGCTTCGCCTACGAGCTCGCGATCATCATGCAGGACGGGCTGCGCCGCATGTACGCGGAGCAGGAAAGCGTCTTCTACTACATCACCTGCATGAACGAGAACTACGCCCAGCCGGCCATGCCAAAAGGCGTCGAGCAGGGCGTGCTGCGGGGCATGTACCTGCTGCACATCGGCGGCCGCGGCACCGTCCGGGCGACGATCCTTGGTTCCGGAACGATCCTGCGCGAGGCGCTCGCTGCGGCGGAACTGCTCGAGTCCGAGTTCGGCATCCCGGCGGACGTGTTCAGCGTCACCAGCTTCTCCGAGCTGCGGCGCGACGCGCTCGCCGCTGAGCGCCGGGCGATGCTGTCGCCCGGGGAGAAGCTGCGCAAGCCCTGGGTCCGGGAATGCCTCGGCGGGCGCGAAGGTCCGGTCATCGCCGCGACCGACTACATGAAAACCGTGGCCGATCAGATCCGGCAGTGGGTGCCCGGACGCTATGTCACGCTCGGCACGGATGGCTTCGGGCGCAGCGACTCGCGGGCGGCGTTGCGCGAGCACTTCGAGGTCAGCCGCAACTGGATCGCCTACGCCGCCATGAAGGCGCTCGCCGACGACGGCAAGATCGACGTCACGAGCGTGAAGCTCGCAGCCGGGAAATTCGGCATCGACCTGGCCAAGCCCGACCCGGTCGTGAGCTGATCGCATCGATGGCCGGGCGAATCACCATCACCGTGCCGGACCTCGGCGATTTCCACGACGTCGAGGTCATCGAGATCCTGGTCCGCGACGGCGATTCCGTCGAGCCGGAAACGCCATTGATCACGCTGGAAACGGACAAGGCCACGATGGACGTGCCGTCCACCGCCGCCGGGCGCGTTGCCAGTCTCGCCGTGAAGAAGGGCGATCGCGTGTCGAAGGGCGATGCAATCCTCGAGCTCGAGGCCGCGCAGGCAGGCGGCCCGCAGGAAGCCGGCGCCGCGAAACCGCAGGCCGCGCCGGCCGCGGAGACGGCATTGGAAGTGCGCGTGCCGGACCTCGGCGACTTCAAGGATGTCGAGGTCATCGAGATCCTGGTCGCGGAGGGCGATACGGTCGCGCTCGAGTCGCCGCTGATCACGCTGGAGACCGAGAAGGCCACGATGGACGTGCCTTCATCCGCAGCGGGCAGCATCGCGAAGCTGCAT
>JBOHZL010000119.1:0-7574 GCA_050738495.1 Steroidobacteraceae bacterium
CCCGGTGCGGCCGGCACGCCGGCGGCGGCTGCAGCCGCAGCGGCCTCGTCGACCACCGGAGCCTCTTCCTCCTCGACGCGCGGCATGTGGATCGATGCGACCGGCGCATCGCGCCCGGCCAGCAGGTCCACGACCTCCACGTTCGCCGGAAGCTTGAGCTCCGACAGCTTGATGACCTGGTTGATCTCGAGACCGGAGACGTCCACCTCGACGAACTCGGGCAGGTCCTTCGGCAGGCAGGTCACCTCGACGTCGTTTTTCACGTGCGAGAGCACGCCGCCCTGTTCCTTGACGCCCCTAGCCTCGGCGCCGCCCTTGAAATGCAGCGGGATCAGCATGCGGATCTTCTCGTCCTCCAGCACGCGCTGGAAGTCGATGTGCATGATCTGGTTCTTGTACGGATGGCGCTGCACGTCCTTGAGCACGGCGGCCTGGCTCTGGTCACCGACCTTCAGTGCGACGATCGTCGAATAGAAGCGCTCGTTGTCCATGAGCTGGGCGAGCCTGGTGTGATCGAGCAGCAGCGCGCGCGCATCGCGGCGCCCGCCATAGAGGATCGCCGGGACCTTTCCGACACGACGCAGGCGGCGGCTCGCACCCTTGCCCTGGTCGTTGCGGAACTCGGCGTCGAGTTCGAACGAAATCTTCATCTGGATTCTCCTGAATCGATGGTCCGCCGGCCCGCGACCAGGCACCGGCTTCCCGTTTGCGGCGCCGCCGGACCACCCGGCGGCTGCCCTTCGAAGGGGCCGTCCCCTCCTAATCCACGTACAGCGAGCTGACGGATTCCTCGTCGCGAATCCGCCGCATCGTCTCGGCCAGGAGCTCCGCGACCGAAAGGACGCGGATGCGCCGGCATTTCCTCGCCGCCTCGCCGAGCGGGATCGTGTCCGTCACGACCAGCTCGTCGAGCGCGGAGGCGGAAATCTTCTCCACCGCGCTGCCCGACAGCACCGGGTGCGTGATGTAGGCGATCACGCGCTCCGCGCCCTCGTCCTTCAGCGCCTGCGCGGCCTGGCACAGCGTGCCCGCGGTGTCGACCATGTCGTCCACCAGCACGCAGGACCTGCCGCGCACGTCACCGATGATGTTCATCACCTGCGACTCGTTCGCGCGCTGGCGCCGCTTGTCGATGATCGCGAGGTCCGCGTTGTCGAGACGCCGCGCCAGCGCCCGCGCGCGCACCACGCCGCCGACATCCGGCGACACCACGATCATCCGGTCGTACTTCTGCTTCCATACCTCGCCCAGCAGCACGGGCGACGCATACACGTTGTCCACCGGCACGCCGAAGAAGCCCTGTATCTGGTCCGCGTGCAGATCCACCGTCAGCACGCGATTCACGCCGGCGCAGCCGATCATGTCCGCGACCAGCTTCGCGGTGATCGGCACCCGCATCGCCCGCTGCCGCCGGTCCTGGCGCGCATAGCCGAGATACGGAATCACCGCGGTGATCCGCCCGGCCGAGGCGCGCCGGCAGGCGTCCGCCATCACCAAGAGCTCCATCAGGTGCTCATTCGCCGGCGGGCAGGTCGACTGCACCAGGTAAACGTCCTTGCCGCGGACGTTCTCCATGATCTCGACCTGGATCTCGCCGTCGCTGAACCGCCCCACCAGCGCACGGCCCAGCGGCTGCATCAGGTGCCGCGCGATCTCCTGCGCGAGCACCGGATTGGCATTGCCGGTGAACACCGCCATCGTGGACTGGTCCACGCGACTCTCCCTACTGCGCCGCATGTCATCTGGCTGGGGTGGAAGGATTCGAACCTTCGTATGACGGGATCAAAACCCGTTGCCTTGCCACTTGGCGACACCCCACTAATCAAACCTTCCGCTTCCGCGGGTTCGCTCCGCCGCCAGGCGTTCCATCAGGGGCGACCGGTCAAGTCCGCGGGCGACGAAACCGCTCCACCCCGCAGGCAGGCCATCGAGCGCCGCTTCTGCCGCTCTGCGATCGGCGAATTCCGCGAACACGCAACTGCCGGTACCGGTCAGGCGCGCCCTGCCGCGCGCCGCGAGCCAGGCCAGCGCCCCGGCGACTTCCGGACTGCGTCCGGATACCACCGGCTCGCAATCGTTGCGTCCGCCTGCCTTCAGGAAGGCGCGAATTGTGGTCTTGGGACTTTTTCTTGTCAATTCAGGCGCCTGAAATACCTCGGCCGTGCTGACGCCGACACCGGGATGAACGATGGCGTAATGCCGGGGGGGCAATTCCAGGGGGGTCAGGCGCTCGCCGACGCCCTCGCCCCAGGCGCTATGTCCCTGAATGAAAAGCGGCACGTCGGCTCCCAGCTCGCGACCGATCCCGGCCAGCCGTCCGGTCTCGAGGCCGGCACCCCAGATTTCGTTGAGCGCGACCAGCGTGGTTGCCGCATCGGAGCTGCCCCCGCCAAGCCCGCCCTGTATGGGGATGCGCTTGGAGAGCCGGATTGCGGCCCCCGCCCGGATGCCGGCTTCCGACTGCAATCGTCGGGCCGCGCGCAGGCAGAGATCCTGCGACTCCGGCACTGCGGCGGGTCCCTCGAGGCGGTGGATTTCGCCGTCCGCGCGCGGCTCGAATGAAAGGCTGTCGCAGAGATCGACCAGGCGATAGCAGGTCTGGATTTCATGGTGACCATCGGGGCGGCGCCCCAGCACATGCAGGAACAGGTTGAGCTTGGCCGGCGCCGGCCAGGCGAGCGTCGTCACGGCGGCAGGCGCCAGTCCGCGACCGCCACGCGAAGGCGCAGGCTTTCGGTCGTGATCTCCATGCGTGCGGGAAGCACCTGCGATCCGATGGTCTCATAACGCAGGTAACGCACCTGCCAGCCGCCCTGTTCGAGTGCTGCGAGGCGATGATCGGCACCGAGAGTCTCGCGATGCGCGGCTCCGGGCGCGGGCACACCCACCAGCCAGTAGCGCATTTCCGCGACCGGCAGCGTCGTGCCGATGTCCTCGGCAATCCGGTCCTGCGCGGCTTCGCCGTCGATCACGCGCCCGTGATCGTCCGTGATCGCGACCGCCTGGCCGTCGACGCGGATCGACATCGCCGTGCCGCCCATCGGGCCGCGCAATTCGATCACCGCCCGGTCGGCATCCTGGCGCCAGTTGACTCCGCCGCTGAAACCCTCGGATCCCGCCGCGACGGCGATGCGGCCATTCAGCATCCAGTGATCGAGCGCCTGCAATTCGGACCGGCGAGCCGGCCAGTCACTCTCGACACCCGCCACCGGCAATGTCGCGCAACCAGCGGCCAGCAAACTGATCGCGCAGGCGGCGGACAGGCGCGGATTCACCGCGGATGGCGCTCGATCGCCTTCAGCAGGGGGCGGCTTTCAGGATTCGCGGCGAGCGCCTCGTCCCAGATTCGCCGCGCGTCGTCTTCGCGACCCATCAGCCAGAAAGTCTCGCCCAGGTGGGCGGCGACTTCCGGATCCTCCGAACGGTCCCAGGCATTCTGCAGCCAGGTCCTGCCTTCTTCGAGCTCGCCCGACCGCACCAGCGCCCAGCCCATCGAATCCTGGATCGCGTAGCTGTCGGGTTTCGCCGCGAGCGCGCGCTCGATCAGGAGACGGCCTTCCTTGATCGACTTGGTGCGGTCGACCAGCGTATAGCCCAGCGCATTCTGCGCCATCGGGTCGTCCGGGCGCCGCGCCACGACCGCGCGCATGTCCTTGATCGCTTCCGGCACCCGGTCGAGCCGTTCCAGCAGGAAGCCGCGCGCGAGCAACATGGAATCGTCGGGAAGGAACCCGAGCGCCCGATCCACGAGTGCGATCGCATCTTCTCCGCGCCCTTCCTCGGCCAGTATCGCCGCGACGCCGGCAACCGCATCCCGCGTGGCCGCCGGCGACGAGGCAAGCAGGTCGTCGATCAGCAATTCGGCGCGTTCCTGGGCGCCGAGCTCGCGCCACAGCCGGTAGGCGCGCAGTTGCGCGGTCGCTGCCCGCGGGCCGGCGGTGATGTCCTGGTAGCGCAATGCCGCATTCGCCGACTCGCCGCGCTCCTCGGCGATGCGCCCGAGGTTCCACTGCGCGGTTTCGGCCTGCTCCGGATCTCGCGCCGCCTCGTTCACCAGCGCGATGGCCTCGTCGAAACGCTTCCGGTCGATCGCGATGGCCGCAAGGCCCGCGAGCGCGTCGCCGGCGACGGCCCCGCCGCCCTTGCGCAATGCCTCGAAAAGCCCCGCCGCCTCGTCGAGCTGGTCGTTGCCCACCAGGAGCCAGGCGTGGCTGATGCGCGTGAAGAGATCGCCGTCGGCAGCGAGCGCCGCGGATTCCTTCAGCGCATCCTCGGTGCGCCCCATGATCGCGAGCGCGCGCACACGGGCCAGCTCCGCCTGGCGCCAGTCCCGGCGCAGGCCGGTAGCGCGTTCCGCGGCCGCCAGCGCCTTGCTGCCGTTTTCGGAACGCTGCCAGAGCGCGCTCGCGGCGTAGTGCGCCTCGGGCAGCTCCGGATCGGACGCCGCGAGCATTTCGATGACGCGGGCGGCGCCGGAGTCGTTCTCCTCCTCGGCGAGGATGCCGAGGAGCGTCATGTAGCCGCGCGCGCGGTCCGGATAGGAGGTCTTCAGCAACTCGGCGAACTGCTCGGCCGCCGCCTCGTGGTCGTATTGCCTGAGCAGGCCGGTCGCGAGATAGCGGCGCGCGACTTCGCTGGTGGGCGCGAGTTCCAGCCAGCGCCTCGCCGACGCGACCGACTGCTCGAGCTGGTGGTGATCGAAGGCGGTGCGCGTCGCGCGTTCGGCGAGTGCCACGTCGTCGCTCGAATGCGCGGCGCAGCCGTAAAGCTCCGCGGCGCGCGGCCACTCGGCGCGCGCGATCGAGCGCTCGGCTTCGATCGTGAGCTTCCAGGAGTCGCCACGCGGGCAGGCAGCGCCTGCTTCCGCGGCCACGGCCAGGAACGACAGCGTCGCGATGTAATGCAACCGGGCGGACATCTCGTCACTATAGCCCAGCGCTTGTGCTGCCGGGATCGTTACCGGACAATCCGCCGGGTTCCTGCAGCCGGCACATCATGTCGCTCGTCGTCCTCGGATTGAATCACCGGACCGCGCCGATCGAGGTGCGCGAGCGCATCGTGTTCGATGCGGAGAGCCTGCCGTCCGCGCTCGCCTCGCTGCAACGGCTGCCCGGACTGCGGGAAGCGCTGATCGTCTCGACCTGCAACCGGACCGAGGTCTACGGCGTTGGCGAAGGCGGCGCAGCCCCGCTCGCGGAATGGCTGGCCAATGCGGCTGATGGCGATGCCGACCTCGCCGACTGCCTGTACCGCATCGAGGATGCGGAAGCCGTGCGCCACGCATTCTCGGTCGCGGCGGGCCTCGATTCGCTGGTCCTCGGCGAACCGCAGATCCTCGGCCAGTTGAAGGACGCGTACCGCGCGGCGCAGCAGGCATCAACTGCCGGCCCGCTGCTGAATCGCCTGTTCCAGACAACCTTCTCTGTTGCAAAGCGCGTGCGCAGCGAAACCGCGATCGGCGCGAGCGCCGTTTCGGTCGCCTCCGCCGGCATCCAGCTCGCGCGCCGCGTCTTTGCCGGCTTCGAGCGGCACACGGCGCTGTTGGTCGGCGCCGGCGACATGATCGAGCTTGCGGCGCGGCACCTGCACGCGCAGAAGATCGGGCGTCTGATCATCGCCAACCGCAGCCTGAACCGCGCGCAGCGCATCGCGGAAGGGCTGCAGGCCTCGGCAATCCTGCTTGACGCGCTCGAGTCGCACCTGCCGCAGGCGGACATCGTCGTCTCCTCGACTTCGCGGCCGGGCCACGTCATCGATCACGGCATGGTGCGCAAGAGCCTCGCCGCGCGCCGTCATCGCCCGATGTTCATGCTCGATCTCGCCGTGCCGCGCGACATCGACCCCGCGATCGGCGGCCTCGAGGACGTCTATCTCTACACGATCGACGACCTGCGGATGGTGGTCGACGAGAACGTCAAGGCGCGCCAGGAGGAAGCCGGCGCGGCACGGCATATCATCGACGACGAGGTCGCCGCGTTCATGGCCGGGCTCAAGGTGCTGGATGCGGTGCCGATGATCCGCGAGCTGCGCAGCCAGGCCGACTCCGCGCGCCTGCATGCGCTCGAACAGGCGCGCCGGATGCTGGCCGCCGGGCACGCGCCGGACGAGGTCATCGAACAGCTCGCCGGAACGCTGACGAACCGGCTCCTGCACGCGCCCTCCGCGGCCCTTCGCGAGGCGGCCGAGCAAGGCGACACGACGCTCGCCGAGGCGGCGGCGCAGTTGTTCCGCACCGGGCGCGATCCGCAGTGAAGGACGCGATCCGTCGCCGCCTCGAGCGCGTCGCCGACCGGCACGCCGAGATCGAGCGGTTGCTCGCCGACCCGGGCGTTCAGGCGCAATCCGGGCGTTTCCGCGACCTGTCGGTCGAGTTCGCGCGCATCGACCCGATCGTGCGCGGACTCGAGCGCCTCACCGGGCGCGAGCGCGAGCTCGCGGCGGCGCGCGGCGTCGCCGCCGATCCCGATGCCGGGATGCGCGCAATGGCGAAGCAGGAAATCGCCGAGCTCGAGCAGGCCGCCGCGGCCGACGAGGCCGCCCTGCAGCAGATGCTGGTGCCCCCCGATCCGCTCGACGACCACAATGTCTTTCTCGAGATCCGGGCCGCGGCAGGCGGCGACGAGGCCGCGATCTTCGCCGGCGACCTGCATCGCATGTACGCCCGCCACGCGGAACGGCGCGGCTGGTCGTTCGAGATCCTGACGCAGAGCCGCGGCGAGCATGGCGGCTTCCGCGAGGTCATCAGCCGCGTCGCGGGCCGGGGCGTGTACGCGCGCCTCAAGTTCGAGTCCGGCACGCATCGCGTGCAGCGCGTGCCTGCGACCGAGGCGCAGGGCCGCATCCACACCTCGACCTGCACCGTTGCCGTGCTCCCGGAACTCGCCGAGGTCGAGAGCGTCGAGATCAATCCTGCGGAGCTCAGGGTGGACACCTATCGTTCCTCCGGTGCCGGCGGCCAGCACGTCAACAAGACCGACTCCGCGGTCCGCATCACGCACCTGCCGAGCGGCATCGTGGTCGAGTGCCAGGACGAGCGCTCGCAACACAAGAATCGCGCGCGCGCGATGGCGCTTTTGCGCGCGCGGCTGCTGGCCGCCGAAACCGAGCGCGCGGCGGCGGAGAAGGCCCGCACCCGCCGTCTCCAGGTCGGCAGCGGCGATCGTTCCGAGCGTATCCGGACTTACAACTTCCCGCAGGGCCGCATGACCGAGCACCGCATTGAGCTGACGCTTTACCGGCTCGATTCCATCATCGACGGCGAACTCGACGAGGTGATCGACGCGCTCGCGGGCGCGCAGCGTGCCGAAGAGCTGGCCGCGCTCGAATGATGCGCGCGACCGATGCGCTGGCGGCGCTCCGGCAGCGCCTCGCCGTCGCGTCCGGGTCTGCCGGTCTCGATGCGGAGATCCTCGTGTCGCACGTGCTCGGCGTCGGCCGTGCCGCGCTCGCCGCCGACCCGGCGCGCGAACTCGACTCCCGGCAGGCGGAGATCCTGTCCGCGCTCGCGAAGCGCCGCCTCGCCGGCGAGCCGGTCGCTTACCTGACAGGGCGGCACGAGTTCTGGAGTCTCGAGC
>JBOHZL010000120.1:0-7559 GCA_050738495.1 Steroidobacteraceae bacterium
GGATACGGGACTCACAACCGAAAGAGCATCCGCCAATGGCGCGACGGACGCTTACGACACTTCAAGCGAGGCAGTCGTCTTGAAATGGTCTGGTCCCGTCACCGAACACGAGCCAAACTATTTTCTGAATGACCGCACCTTCCTAGAGCTTCTGCTACCTGAATTAGGAGGCGATCGAGAGGTAGGCGTTACATTGGACACGGGGGCGCAACAGAAAACCGTGCAGGTCGGAGTGGTCGCAAAAGGATTTGAGACCGCTCCGATCTGGCTGTCACCGACTGCACGATATGCAATCACATTGCGTCGTGTGTCCGCTATTCAACCCGGCTGGCGCAAGTTCGACGCTGGATTCGGGCCTGTCACGTTTTCATCGGATGACAGACAGATACCTGATTGGCTGCACGAGTATGTGCTCGTGGACTTCAAGACATCCAGTGTTGTGTCTCTGACCAACACACCAGTTGGAAATCCCCTGGCGCCTCTAAAAGTTGTTTGGATTAACGATCGAGTCGCGATCGTCTCCAATGTCTTTCCACCGAATACCAGCGCGGCTGAAGAAGTGCCTGATAACTCTATTCGGCCAGCGATCATTGAATATGATGTTGTATCCACACGTTGGAAGAAGATCATTGATACACCGCAGTCCACTCTTAGCGGGCCAAAAGATACCCGTCCGGAGAGGTTTACTGACATCGAGTGGCGTGGCGATGAACTGACGATTACAAGAACCGCAGGATCGCACGGGGCACTTGACCCTTTAATTTTTGATCGCGGAAAGTCGTGGGAGCTGGTGCCACCAAGACGGACGCATTCAGGACGTCAGAAGGTGCCACTTCGATTAATTGAAGATCTTGGTACTCCGCCGCGCCTCGTCTTTGATTCCGTAGCCGGAGAGCTTGACCTCACGCCTCAAATTGAGGGTCTTGCGACTTCCTATGTAGCCGCCCAAGTTCGGGAGTTTACTTGGACTTCCGCTAGCGGAAGATCGTGGCGAGGCGCATTGGTATTTCCGCGCGAATATCGTGTGGGTGAGCGATTTCCGTTGGTTATCCAAACTCACGGGTTAGATCCCCAGAAGTTTCTTTCCAGAGGCCCATCTCCTACAGTATTTGCTGCGCAAGCCCTAGCCGCGAACAATATGTTCGTTCTGCAGATGGAAGACCAATTCGACACTATTTCATCACTGGCTGAAGGCCCAACGATGACAGATGCGTACGAAAGTGCGATACGTACACTTTCTGCGGAGGGTCTAGTAGATGCGAAACGTGTCGGACTTGTTGGATTTAGTCGCACGGCATATCACGTAAAATACGCCATTAGCCACGCGACTACGCCTTACGTTGCTGCGGTCACGGCGGATGGATTTGACTTCGGATACATGTTTTACATCAACTTCTTTGATCAAGAGAATGGTGCATTGCGGCGCGACGCCGAAAGAGTCAATGGGGGACCTCCATTTGGTCCAGGTCTGAAAAGCTGGTTTGAACGCGCGCCGGCGCTGCGGGCGGACAAGATAGAAACACCTTTGCTCGTGCAAGCAATTGGACCTGCATCACTTCTATACGAGTGGGAAATGTATGCGGCACTCAAGCTGCAAGAACGGCCAGTTGAGCTGCAGTACTTTCCCGACGGAGATCACAACCTCGCTAAATCGTGTGAACAAGTTGCATCAGTCGAAGCCACTGTAGATTGGTTAACTTATTGGATCAGCGGGACTGTTCACCCGGAATCCAAGTCGATCGAATCGTACCGCCGATGGAAAAGGGCGGCATCCGACTTCCAGATGCAAGACTCTGTTAACTAATCTTATTAGTTTGATTTGCAATCAAATCATCGGCAGTCTCGACTCAAAGTAACAAGTGTCGATGACTGGGAGGGGCGGCCTCAACTGCCATTCGCCGATGCGGCAGCACTTCCGGCAGCGTGGCCGACGCCGTTAGCTACAGCGGTCCCCGAGGCCAATCCGCACCAGCATGGCAAGGTCAACCGTCGGCCATCGGCGGCAGCCGGGGCACCAGCACGCCAGTTCGTGACTGGGCTCAAGTAGGGCGCGGAAGGTGTCGATATGTATTTGTTTCACGCTCTCATGATGCGCGTGCAGTGGCTCGGCAGGTGAATTCGATATTTGTCGGAATCAACGAGAATTGGAGTGTCCAAAGGCCTGGTCTGTTATAAGCTTAATTTCATTCGATGCCGAGCTACTGCAGTTGGTCTGTACAGGCCTGAAGACGCTCTTCCAGTGCGGAATTCACCAATACTCCTTGCGGATTGCCTACGCCACACGAGGATTTGCGAATGTTTCTACTGGTCTTGCGACTAAAGAACCAGTCATCACGCCAGACTTCCTTCAGGTCGTCCGGAATCCCAGGAAATGAAACGCCGCTTTCGGATTCTATTAGCGAGATCTTCGATGCGAATGCCCAGAATGCGTGTTTGACCGGCATGCCGTGATATCCCTCAACCAACTTGTCTAAATTCTCGAGGCTGTGTGGCAATAGGAAGCCAATTGCGTGTGCTGGCTCGCCATCAATCGCCGGTCGGTAGATCACTTTGAAGTAGCCGGTCGGTAGACGTAGTTCTTTGGCTTCAGCGCGAATGTTATTCGGTTTCCCGTCGCGTTTAGGGTGCAAGATGTGGTCGCTTGGATGGGCTAGGAAGTTGTCATGAAGTTTCTTCACCACTTGCTTCATTTTATTGTTCGACGCATAAATTTGGTCATCATCCAGAACATTATCCTCCTCATACACTGCAAAGTGCGTATGCGGGAATTCTGTGAAAATCGTGCCTGACACGATGTACATTGGGCCGCTGTCGAACGCCCAGGTCAGTTCTTGCTGTTCCAACGCCTGCCACGTGTTCTGGTTCAGATAGGCGGATTGCGGCGACATGTTCGCTAACGAAAACGTCTTATAGGTGCCACAAACATGCCAGCTAAAGGCCTGCCTTGGCGCAAGATGTCCGCGATCATGGCCGGTATTGCTGAACGGGTCTGCACTTAGTTTTGGTTCCGACAGCATGTGATCTGAATGGAACGGATCACTTCCATCTTCACATGCTTGAAATTGACTCCACGTATCCTCTTGAACATAGCAATTGCCAGTTCCTCTCGTATATGTGGAACACCCATCGGTTCCGTAGTTGATTGGAGTAAGTTCGTAGGCAACCCATCGCGGCGTGAGCTGTTCGCGCCAGTACTCCAGCGCAAAGAAGCTTGCGTCATTGACGCGATAACAAAGCAAAGTCGTGTCACCAAATGCGTCGTCCGATTCACTGATAGCCGGCGCATTTGCCAGGTCGCCGTCGATGAATTGACCCTTGCACGGTTCCAGTGGTGAGTCCGTGAATGCGGCAGGTGGTGCTGAGGCGAGAAAGAACGCGGCAACGAGCACCGAGCGTGAATACCTGGACATAAAATCCCCCTTCACTCAATACTTGTTTTGGTGCAATTAGGCTCTTTTCTCCAGCCTTTTGCCACGGCTTTGCTACAACTCGGGTGTCACTCGGTATTCGTTAGTGATGCCTGCTTGGGTCGAAAACCCTGCGTCCGAGGACATTCGATAGTGCCGACTGATGCTCCCCGAGTACCCCACCGCCCTGAAAATCCGCGTGTCGGTGGTTCGATTCCGCCCCTGGCCACCATCTCTCATCTCGTCTTTCGGGCTCCCTTGGCGGCCCAGCCGGTCGAATTGCGTCCGTGACCGGGGCATGATGCGCTCGTGGGGTCAAGCTGTGAGCCTGCATCTCTAGGAGGTGGACGAAAATGAAACGTCACTTCGTCAACATTGCAGCGCTTTCAACAGCCGTTGTAATCGCCCCTGGATATTCAGTTTGTTGTTGTTAGCTGATCTATGTCGAAAGAACTACCGAAGGGACATAGATTCGCTGATCAATTTACGATCTTGCGAACAGCGGGTTCCTGCGGGACAGCAAGTGTCTATAGAGCATTTGACGACGCGAGGCACGCTTCTGTCGTACTCAAGATCTACTCGGCACGTGAGGAGAGGGATTGAGGAGGCGGAGGATTTTTCTTCTTCATAATCGCCGCGGGGGCGCGCGCAGGTGAGGACCATAGTCCGGTCACTGTCATGCTGCGGGGCGTGACCGAGAGGACTTCCCGACGCGCTATCATGCAACTCGGCGGGTGTGCAGGGAGGGCAATAACTTGAGCACCAGACAAGCCGTGCTCCTGATCCACGGGATCGGGGAACAGAAGCCGATGAGCACGCTACGTCGCTTCGTCGACGCCGTGTGGACTTGCAACAAGGCGATCCACCACCAGTACGCCGGTAGCGGCATCTGGAGCAAGCCGGACAACGCCTCGCGCAACTTCGAGCTCAGGCGCCTCACCACTCCGCAGAACGTAGCGGAAATCGAAACACACTTCTTCGAGTTCTACTGGGCCCACCTGATGGAGGGCACGTCCTACGGGCACGTTCTGGCGTGGGCGCGCTCGCTGCTGCTGCGACGGCCGTCGAAAGTTCCGCGCCAACTCAGGAGCGTCTACTGGTTGCTCTGGGTCGTGCTCTTTGCGGCGCTCGTTCTGGCGGTGCAGGCGGCGTATGCCAAGGTAACCGGCAACTCTGCCGCACCGCCTTGGCTTTCCGTCGCCAGCAGCCTCGCCCTGTTGCCTCTGACGGGATTCATCGTCCTGAAAATCGTCGGTGACGCGGCGCGCTATCTGCACGTCGCGCCGACCAACATCCAGCGGCGGCACGAGATCCGTGAGGCCGGCATCGCTCTGCTCAAGGAACTTCACGAGCCGGAACGAAATTACAGCCGGATTATCATCGTTGGGCACAGTCTGGGCACCGTTATCGGCTACGACATGCTCACGCACGCCTGGCTGGACTTCAATCGGCAGCACACGCAAGGCGAGGAGCAGATGGACGCACTGAAAGCGCTCGAAGAGCTGGCCAGGTCCGATCAGCCGTACGCGGATGCCGTGCAGGTGGCGCAGCGCAAATACTTCAAGGAGTTGCAGGACAACGGCAGTTCCTGGCGCGTGACTGATTTCGTGACGCTGGGCTCACCCCTGTCCCACGCCGCCATCTTGCTCGCGAATGACGCCGCGGATCTGCGCAACAAACAGGAGGATCGTGAATTCCCACGCTGCCTGCCGGCGCTGGAAAACGTGGTGCGCGACAAAGTGATGCTGCGACGCTTCTCTTACGAGGTCGACCGCAAGGTGAAGACCAGTTACCGGCTCCCCCATCACGCGGCCGTGTTCGGGCCGACGCGCTGGACGAACCTGTTCTTCCCGTGCCGTGCACTGGTCTGGGGAGATCTCGTCGGCGGCCCGCTGAATGGCGTGATGGGCGAGAGCATTCGTGACGTTCCGGTGCGCACTTCGCGGCGCTTCGGCCTCTTCAGCCACACGTTGTACTGGGCGCAGTCGAAGAAAAAGGACGAGAGCCACATCGCGGCCCTGCGCCAGGCGCTCGATCTGATCGACGAGAGGGGCGCGAAACTATGATTCGCGTTGTTCGTTCACGGGTTCCACGCTCGGCCGTCCTAAGCGATGAGCACAGCTCGCCCGCGTCGCGGGAACGGGCCAAAGCTGCGACGTTTTTCAAGAGAACGGAGAAAGCTCGGGGACAGCAGCGGTTTTTGTTCAAGGTGTACCGGGACCGGTCCGTGACCTCTGCCTTGACCGAGTTGTTTCACGGCAAGTGTGCATATTGCGGGGCCAGGGTGGTCACAACGTCACCGGTGGAAATCGAACAGTGGAGTTCGGGGATCCAGTCGGCGGGAATTCAGACTCTGTTCCGCGGACGAGCCTAATCTGGGTTTCAAGTCGGTTCACCAAGTAGGCTTCTTTGGCAAATGGTTCCATGAGTGGAAAAGTCGGGTACCCGAACTGCGCAAGAGATTCCGGCACTTTTACCGCGATTCCCTCCGTACTCCGCTTGCCGCCAGGATGATCTGATACCTCCCTGATTACAGGGAGATAATTCGGTGACTTTCCCTTGCCTTCGTCACGCCGCGGTGCGGATCTCGTCGTTTGCGGCCATCCTTGTTCTACCGTCGATCGCATTCGCTCAGGCATCGCCCTTTGATACCGGCGCGAGCTCGCTGGTGAGCTTCGCGCTCACGATCGCGACTCCGATCGCGATCCTGATCGTCATCGGCCTCGCGATTGCGGCGGCGGTTGGCAGGATCGCCTGGGGCTGGGTGATCGGCGCCATTGTCGGCATCGCGGCGATCTTTGGCTCCCCGCAGATCGTGGCCTGGATCCGGTCGATGTTCGGCGTGTAGGGGATGCCGCCGTGGAGATCCGGAATGGCGGTGTAACGGCCGATCCGCTCTTCGTCGCGGTGACTCGGCCACCCATGCGATTCGGGGTGACCTACGTCGCGATCCTCATAAACGCTGCGTTTACGATGGAGGTGTTCCTGCTGACCAGGAATCTTCTCGTGCTGCTTCTGGCCATTCCGGTCCACGGCGTGTGCATGCTGCTGTGTGCGCGCGATCCGCGGTACTTCGATCTCTTGTTGATGTGGGCGAGAACCCGGCTAATCGCCTGGTTCTGTAGCATCCGGTACTGGAAGGGGGCGAGCTACAGCCCACTCGCCCTCGATTTGCCGGATGCCCGCGGCCAGCGCCGGTCGGCCGTGACGGTGCGGGCGCCATGAGACGCCAGGCTGCCCTGCGGCGCGAGCAGCCCGTCTCGGCGCGGATCCCTTACCGCACCCATGTCTCGCCGCATCTCGTGCGGACTGAGGCGGGTGACTACGTCCAAGTCTTCAGGCTCGCGGGCGCGAGCTTCGAGACTGTGGACGATGACGTTGTAAGCAACTGGCACGAACGGCTGAACGTCCTGTTGCGGAATATCGCGAGCGCGAATACGGCGCTCTGGGTGCATGTCGTCCGCCGGCGCGCAATGACCGAGACGCCATTGCCAGCGGACGCGGGGTTTGCCGCGGCGCTGGCTGCCAAGTACGGCAAGCGCCTTTCCTGCGAAACCCTGATGGTGAATGAACTTTACCTGTCTGTCGTGTACCGGCCTGTCGCCGGCACGGCGCCGAGCCTCGTATCACGAATTATTTCGAAGCATGCACCTCAGGCGCTCGCGGTCGAGCGCGCGGACGCCATCGAGGCGAGCGAGAAGCTGGCACAAACCGTCGCCTCGTCGCTCGCGCGGTACGAGCCCGAACGGTTGCGCGACTACTCGGGTCCCGGGCGACGGCCGTACTCCCAAGTGCTTGAGGTCTTTGGCCTGCTGCTGAATGGAGAGTGGCAAGCCGTGCCGCTGCCTCGCGCGCCGATCCACGAAATGCTGGCGACGACGCGGGTCATTTTCGGTACCGAGACGATCGAATACCGTTTGCCCACGCACACGCGTTTCGGCGCGATGCTCGGCATCAAGGAATACGCGACACCGACAACGGTCGGAATGTTCGACGCGCTGCTGTCCGCGCCGTTCGAGTTCGTGTTCACGCAGTCGTTCGCCTTTCTCTCGAAGGGGACCGGCCAGGGGCTGCTGCAGCGGCAGTACAATCAGATGTCGAACGCAGGTGACTTTGCGGTCAGCCAGGCGGAGGAGCTTAAGGAGGCGCTCG
>JBOHZL010000121.1:0-7453 GCA_050738495.1 Steroidobacteraceae bacterium
GGACGCCGTCGGCCAGGTAGTACAGGAAAACGTCGAGCGGAACTTCGAGCGGCTCGCTCTCGACGGCTTTGCGAATGCTCTCCTCCTGCCCTTTCGATCCCGCGCCACCCGAGAAGCTCACGCGATCGACTTGGGGCTGCGGCACGCTCACGATGCGCGCCGTCTTGTCGACGGTCGTGCTGCCTGCAAGGTCGATCACCGCGTAGCGCGCGTCCGCATCGTCTTCGAGAAACTCCACCGCAACCTGCGCGGTGAAATTCTCGAAGTCGTCCCAGCTCCGGATCTGCGGCGCGTGCACGATGACGCGGCGCCCGCCGATTTCGCGCTCGCGGGGATATTGCCAGCGCGCGCCTAGCGCGGGGTTCGCCGCTTTCGCATCGGCGGATTGTGTCGCTGCATCGGGGGCGTGATCGCAACCCGCAATCGAAATGCAGAGCAGAGCGAGAGCGAGTCCGTTCACGCGCATCGCTGTTGTCCTGGTGAGGCGATCGAAAAACATTGCAGTCTATCTGCTCGTTGCGCGCGAGATCATCGCGCCGCCCTGTCGCTGCAAAGCGGCGCGGATATCTCGCATGCGCATGCTCAAACCAAGTTTCGCGATGCGCCATGGGACCTTCGGCCCCGAAAAACTCCTGGTTCAACGGCGTATTGTCGCAATCGTGCTGTTATATGCGCCTATCATCCTCTAACGTGTCGCTATCATGTCGCTAACATGCACGAATATCGCCTTGTTTCACGTGGAACATCTTCGCGACCCGCAGCAGGTCCGCAATTTCGGGTCGGAGGGACGTCACCCACAACTGCGCAGGCACTTCACGAACGAGCTTCATCAGCCTCGCGAGATTCTCGCCGTCCAGCTCTGCCGCCGGATCGTCCAGCAGCAGCGCGGACCTGCCCGGTCTTTCCTCCTCCTGAACCTGGAGCTGCGCGAGCATCAATCCTGCGGCGACCAGCTTTTGCTGGCCGCGCGAAACATGGTCCTTTGCCGGCTGACCGCCGACCTGGACGATGATGTCGGCACGGTGCGGACCGAGCTGGGTCGCCCGGTAGCGCCGATCTCGCTTACGGTTGCCGGCGAGAGCCTCCAGAAGCGGATGATCGGCATCCCAGCCGGGATAATGAGCGAGCGCGATGGGAGCATCCAGGAGCGCACCTCCGATTGCGGCTAGCGGTGCTCGGACCTTCTCCAGATAAGCGCCTCGCTGAGCGGACAAGGTTTCGCCACTGGACGCGAGCTCTTGCTCCCAAGCCGCAAGATCGTCATCGCCGGCGTCCAGCTTCAGGGCCGCGTTCCGCTGCCGCAGTGCCTGGTGATATCGCCGCCAAGCCGACAGGAATCCATGTTCCACGTGGAACACACCCCAATCCAGAAACCGGCGACGCCTGCCGGGACCTTCCTCGAGGAGCTTGTGTACCTCGGGGTCGATGACTTGGGCGGGGAATTGCTCTGCCAGATCTGCAATACCTGAGGCGACCAATCCGCCTACGTGCCACTCCGTACCAGAGCGAGTGGCCCGCACGCCTAGAGTGATCAGACCAGCCGGCCCCAACGCCTGGCCGGTCAGCAGGAAAGAGTCTTCGCCACGAGCGATCAGCGCTTCGCGGCGCCGACTCCGGAAAGAGCGTCCGCGGCTGAGGAAAAACGCCGCCTCCAGCAGGCTGGTCTTGCCGGAGGCATTGGATCCCATGAAGAGATTGGCGCTGGGGTCGAGTTCCAGCTCGACCGAAGTCAGGCAGCGGAACCGCTCGGCTCGGAAACTGCCGAGTGGCATCCGATTCTTAGAGGCGCATCGGCATCACGACGTAGCGGGCGCTCGTTGTGCCGGGGGCACGAACCAGGCAGCTTGAGTTCCCGTCCGTTACGCCGATTTCCACCTCGGCGCCGTCCACGGCAGCCAGCGCATCCAGCAGATAGCCGACGTTGAAGCCGACTTCCAGCTCGTCGCCCTTGTAGTTGACTTCAACCTGTTCCTCGGCCTCTTCCTGCTCCGGGTTGTGCGCCTGGAGGGTTACGGTGTTCTTCTTGAGGGCGAGGCGGATCCCGCGGTACTTCTCGTTCGCGAGAATCGCCGTGCGCTGCAGGGCCGAACGGAGCACCTCGCGGTCCGCAACAATCGCCTTTGCCGGTGCGCTCGGAATCACACGGCTATATTCCGGGAACCTGCCGTCAATGAGCTTCGATGTGAAGCGAACGTCGCCGATCTGGGCGCGAATGTGATTACTACCGATCGTAATCTGCACGTCGCCGTCGGTACCCAGCAAACGCTGCAATTCCAGCACCCCTTTTCGTGGAACGATGACTTGCTGGCTGCCGATCTTGGAGGGCAGATCCATTTCGCACAATGCCAGACGATGGCCGTCAGTCGCGACCGTTCGCAGCATTTTCCCATCCGTTTCCAGCAACATGCCATTCAAGTAGTACCGCACGTCCTGCTGCGCCATCGAGAAGTGCGTCTTGTCGAGCAGGCGGCGCAGATCCGCCTGCGGGATCTGCAGGCTTTGCTGCTGCGCCAACTCGTCGATGACCGGGAAATCGCCGGCGGGGAGGGTGGCGAGCACGAACCGGCTCTTGCCAGCCTTGACCGTCACTTTGTCACCATCCTGGCTGAACGTGAGCGTCACGCCTTCCGGCAGCGAGCGGCAGATGTCGAGCAGCTTCCGGCCGGGGATCGTAATGCGGCCGTCGGCGCCCGACTTGATCTCGGCACTCGCGACCAGCTCGACCTCGAGGTCCGTCGCCGTGATCGCGAGTTTTCCCTGTTCCGCCGAGAGGAGCAGGTTCGCAAGAATCGGCATCGTCTGCCGGCGCTCCACGACGCCGATCACCGATTGAAGGGCCGCGAGCAGGCTTTCGCGTTCAGCGCTGAATTTCATCTTGGCACCTGGCTGGGTGTGCTGTTCGGATCTTGCAGGAATCATGTTTTCTTATGACTGTAGTGACTGTAGAGCAGCGCATTTTCGGTGGAAAAGCACGGAAAAGCGACGGGCGTGAACAGCTTGCGCGAAGCACAAGCCCGTAGACTGGCCGCGGCCTTCCTATGCTACCCCTGTGGAGTCGCTGTGGAGCGAAACATGCCCGCCGCGGCCCCACACATTATCCACATCAGCTCGTCAGGATTCGCAAGAGATTGAGGTAGTCTTCGCTCGCGCGGCGCTCGATCTCGCGCAGGTCCTTCACGCGATCGCAGGCGTGCATGACGGTGGTGTGATCGCGGCCGCCGAAGGCATCGCCAATCTCGGGAAGGCTGTGGTTGGTCAGCTCTCGTGCGAGTGCCATCGCAACCTGGCGCGGCCGCGCGATCGAGCGGCTGCGGCGCTTCGAAAGAAGGTCCGCGACGCGGATCTTGAAGTATTCGGCGACCGTTTTCTGGATATTCTCGATCGTGACGAGACGCTCCTGAGCCGCCAGCAGATCCTTCAGTGCCTCGCGGGCGAGTTCCAGCGTGACCGGACGTCCGGTGAAGCGCGAAGTCGCGAGCACGCGCCGCAGCGCGCCCTCCAACTCGCGGACATTGGAGCGGATCCGCTTGGCGATGAAGAAAGCGACTTCTTCCGGCAGGTCGCCGCCGGTCGCCTGGGCCTTCGCCATCAGGATGGCGACGCAGGTCTCGAGCTCCGGCGGTTCGATCGCGACCGTGAGGCCCCAGCCGAAGCGCGACTTCAGCCGCTCCTCGAGTCCGGTGACTTCCTTCGGGTAGCGGTCGCAGGACAGGATGATCTGCTGCTGCCCTTCGAGCAGGGCGTTGAAGGTGTGGAAGAACTCTTCCTGCGACTGCGTCTTGCCGGCGAAGAACTGGATGTCGTCGATCAGGAGCGCATCGAGCGTGCGGTAGGTCTGCTTGAACTCGTTGATGGTGTTGTGCTGCAGCGCGCGCACCATCTCGCTGACGAAGCGCTCGCTGTGCGCGTAAGCGATGCGCGCGGACGGATTGCGCTCGCGCATCAGATTGCCGACCGCGTGCATCAGGTGCGTCTTGCCGAGGCCGACGCCGCCGTAGATGAAGAGCGGGTTGTAGGCGCGGCCGGGATTCTCGCCGACCTGGAAAGCGGCGGCGCGCGCGAGCTGGTTGCTCTTGCCTTCCACGAAGCTGGCGAAGGTGAATTCGGTGTTGAATCGGCTGCCTATGAGCTGCGCCTCACGCGGTTTCCCCGCGGAAACGCTGGTATTTTGCGTTTCCGGGGTTGGCGGGGGCGCTTCGCGGGATCCGACCTCGACCGTGACGCGGGCGCCGGCGCCGCTTCCGCTGCGGCCAACCAGCTCCTCGATTCTCGCGAAGAGATTTTTCTCGATCCAGGAAACGACGAAGCGATTCGGCGCGAGGAGTTGCAGCGCGCCGTCGCGCTCGACCGCCTGCAGCGGCCGGACCCAGGTGTTGAACTGCTGCTCGGGGACCTCGCTCTCGAGATGCCGAAGACACTGATGCCACAACGTGCCCTGCACGAGCATGCCCCGCGTGTTGTTGTCGAAGCCGGAAGGGCCGAAGTCTACGGCGGCGGCATGGAGCGCGCCAGAGTTATCCACAAGGTGTGCGCGGTTGACAGGCTTCCGGCCACTCCGTAACCTTGCCGCCCTTTGCAGCGTCTGTTGTCCCTTTAATTTCAAAGGTTTGGGATCATGGCCACGAAGCGCACCTACCAGCCGAGCAAGATCAAGCGCAAGCGCACGCACGGTTTTCGCGCCCGCATGGCCACGAAGAAGGGCCGCCAGGTCCTGAAGCGCCGCCGGGCCAAGGGCCGCAAGCGTCTCGCCGTCACCGAACGCCGCTGACGAGTGGCATACGTCCCGGCGTCACGGACTGCGGGCGGGCCAGAAGCTCCACACCGCCGCCGAGTTCGATCGCGCGCGACGCAGCCGCGAGCGTCACGGGGATGCCTTGTTCATCGTTCAATATGCGGCCAATGACACGGCCTCCGCGCGACTCGGCATGGCCGTCGGCGCGCGGGTGGCGGGCAACGCCGTCAACCGCAACCGCCTGCGGCGCCTGATTCGCGAATCGTTCCGGATGCACCGACAGGAGATGCCGGCCGTGGATGTGCTCGTGACGGCGCGCGCAGCGGCCGCGACGGCGAAGAACCGCGAGATCTTCGAAAGCCTGGCGAAGCTGTGGTCATCGATCGGGGCCGCGCAATGAAGCTCTTCGCGGCGACCCCGATCCACCTGTACCGGTGGTTCCTGAGCCCCTTCCTCGGCCGCCGCTGCCGCTTTCACCCGACCTGCTCGCAGTACGCGCTCGAGGCGATCGCAGCGCACGGTGCGGCGCGCGGCTGGTGGCTCGCGCTGAAGCGCATCGGCCGCTGCCATCCCTGGGGCCCGGCGGGATTCGATCCCGTGCCGGAGCGGCGCCGCGCATGACTTCCCAGATCCGGATGATGCTGTGGATTGGGCTCGGCGTGCTGCTCTGGCTCAACGTCCAGGCCTGGCTGAAGGACTACGCGCCAGTCGTGAAGGAGAGGCCGGCGGCGCAAACGGAAGATCCCACCGCGCCGGCGGCGAACTCGCAGGCCGGGCTCTCCGCCGAGCTGCCGACGGTGACGGGCGAGGCAGCATCCCCCGCTACGCCTGCGCCCGGCGTGCCGGCGTCGCCGTCCAATCAGGCGGCGCAGGCAGGACTCGTCCACATCCAGACCGACGTGCTCGACATCGACGCGAGCCTTGCCGGCGGCGAGCTGGTGCGCGCTGATCTGCTCGAATATCCGCGTCACAAGGACGACCCGACGACGCCGGTGCGTCTCTTCAACACCGACTCGCCCGACACGCAGTTCCTGTTCCAGTCGGGGCTCACGACGGGGGAGGCGGGCCGCGCGGAGCCGAACCACAAGGCAACGTTCACGAGCGCCGCGCGCGAGTACCGGCTGGCCGAAGGCAGCGACATGCTCGAGGTGCCCCTTACCTGGTCGGACGGCGCCGGCCTCACGGCGACGAAGACGTTCGTGTTCCGCCGCGGCTCCTACGAGGTCGGCCTGCGCTATCGCGTCGCGAACGCGGGTCCCGCGCCGGTGAAGCTCGCGTCCTATGCGCAGTTCCTGCGCCATTCGCTCGGCAACGAGCGCTCGATGTGGGACCCGGAGACCTATTCGTTCCGCGGGCCCGCATACTACGACGGCGAGGCATACCACAAGCTCGACATCGAGGACGAGGACGACGCCCAGTTCTCGCTCTCGGCAACGGGCGGCTGGATCGCGGCGCTGCAGCACCATTTCGTCGCGGCAGTCGTGCCGGCAGCCGGCCAGCCTTACCAGTTCGAGTTGCGCGTGGAGGACATGGACTACCTCTTGCGCGCGGTCGGGCCCGCGCACGCCGTGCCGGCGGGCGGCAGCCTCGAAGTCGCCGAAACGCTGTTCGTCGGCCCGAAGCTGCAGAAACAGTTGAAGGTGGCGGGCCCGCGGCTCGAGCTGGTCGCGGACTACGGCCTGCTGACGATCATCGCGCAGCCGTTTTTCAAGCTGCTGTCGTGGATCTACGGCTTCGTCGGCAACTGGGGCTGGACGATCATCATCGTCACCTTCCTCATCAAGCTCGTGTTCTACAAGCTGGCGGAGACGAGCGGGCGCTCGATGGCGAAGATGAAGACGGTCGCGCCGCGGCTCAAGGCGCTGCAGGAGCGGCACAAGGACGACCGCGAGGCGCAGGCGCGCGCGATGATGGAGCTGTACAAGCGCGAGAAGATCAACCCGGTCGCCGGCTGCCTGCCGATGCTGGTGCAGATCCCGTTCTTCCTCGCCTTCTACTGGGTGCTGCTCGAGAGCGTCGAGATGCGCCAGGCCCCGTTCATGGGCTGGATCCAGGACCTCTCCTCGCGCGACCCGTATTTCGTGCTGCCAATCCTGATGGGCGTCGCGATGTACGGGCAGTTCAAGCTGAACCCGGCGCCGCCCGACCCGGTGCAGGCGAAGGTCTTCGCCTTCATGCCGGTCATCATGACCTTCATGTTCATGTGGTTCCCGGCCGGACTCGTGCTCTACTGGCTCACGAACACCGTGCTGTCGATCGCGCAGCAGTGGAAGATCAACCGCGTGGTCGAGGCCGAGGCGAAGAAGCAGCGAACGAACTGACGGCCGGCGGCATGGACATCATCCGCACTGAAGGTCTCGGCCGCCATTACGAGATGGGCGATGCGACGATCCATGCGCTGCGCGGTATCGACCTCACGGTAAGCCGCGGCGAATACGTCGCGATCATGGGCCCGTCGGGCTGCGGCAAGTCCACGCTGATGAACCTGCTCGGCTGCCTCGATACGCCGGACACAGGCCGCTACTGGCTCGGCGGCCGCCTGGTGTCGGAGCTGTCGCAGCTCGAGCTGGCGCATGTCAGGAACCGCGAGATCGGCTTCGTGTTCCAGGCCTTCGCGCTGCTGCCGCGGCTCTCCGCGCTCGCGAACGTCGAGATGCCGCTGGTGTACGCGGGAATCGGCATGGCCGGGCGCCATCGGCGCGCGCGCGAGGCGCTCGAGCG
>JBOHZL010000122.1:0-7402 GCA_050738495.1 Steroidobacteraceae bacterium
GGGGCGTAGTCCGACAGACATGGGATCTGGCGGCAGCGTAGACGGGTGCCAATCCCTGCCACAGGACTCACGAAAATGAAGACACCTGCGCGACTGTCCGGCCACTCAATGTTGCTCTCCTCGCTCCTGATCGCGATGCCGATCGCGTCGGCTGAAACGGTCCAAATCAGGCTCAGGGGCTTCACGGAAGTGCCCGCCATCTCGTCGCCGGCTGTAGGGCGTTTTTGGGCCACCATCGATGACAAGGCGCGCACGATCGCCTATGAGCTGTCGTATTCGGGTCTGACAGGTGAAGTGCAGCAGGCACACATCCATCTCGGTCAGCGTTCGGTCAACGGCGCGGTCAGCGTCTTCCTGTGCCAAACGGAGGCGAGCCCCGATCCAACCGGGCTGGCACCGCGCTGTCGGCGCTCCGGAACGGTGACCGGCATGCTGCAGGCGGCGAACATGATCGAAGGAGGCATCGTCGGTCAGGGCATCGCGCCTGGCGAGTTCGACGAGCTGATCGCCGCGATACGCGCGGGAGTCACGTACGTCAACGTGCATTCGTCGACGTTTCCAGCCGGAGAGGTGCGCGGCCAGCTCCCGCGGAAGATACCGTGATTCGCTGACCCCGTTTTCATCTTTCGCGTTCGCTCGCGAGCGTTTCGAATGCAATGCGCTGAAGCGCGAGCGCCTTGGCGGGTGAGATTCCGAGTTGCGTCGCGGCCTGTTCCCTGGATCCCAGGCGGCGCGGATCGTGGCCCGTGACGCTGCCGAAGATTACGAGCGCCTCGAGATCAATAGACACAGACGCCGGGCCTGGTCGAGGGCATCCGGTACGGTATCGCTCCCCCACAGCAGCCGATCGGCCGGCCATGCCTTCAAAAGGGTCGACAGTTGGGCGAGTTCCGCGCTCGACGTCGCCGCGAGCGGCACGACTGCCTGGGTCAGCAGAATCGCGGAGCAGTCGACCCAGACGCGCGACCAGAGATGGGATCGACGTTCGATCGCGGAAATCAAGGCGGCAAATGGAATCAGGCGGGCGGGCGCCAGCGCGGCTTGCGCGGCTGTGTAGTCGTTGTCTTCCCGCACATACCGGTATTCATCGGCAGATGGTTTTCTGCCGCCGGGGGAACGCAGGTCAGTTGCATTGACATAGGCAGTGGCGGGCATCAGCGCCCGTGCAACCCCGGTTCGGTCGAGCTCGGCGACGACCGTTCGCGCGTCAATCGGCCTGACCAAGGTTCGGAGAGCTGGATCATCGAGCAGTCCGCGGAGAGCATCTTGCGCCCTGGGTGAACCGGCCAGGCAGCCTGCGATTGTGGAATAAAAGTCTTGCGTATCAGTGTGTTGTGGGAGTCAGCGCTGGCTCATGTAATGAGCAGCCAAGACCCGAAACTGCGAAAATGCGGGGCTGTTCATAGTCAATTCGCTTAGGTTATAGTTAATTACATATAAACCCTCACATCGAGGCTGCAGTCATGACCCACCCAGACCAGGCCGCGGTACAGGCGCTGCGCACCGACCTTGCCCTGCAGATCGCACGTCACTTCGGCCGCGACGGACAGACCCAGGTCGCTACGGCAAAGCGCCTGCACATTCCCCAGCCCACGATGAGCAAGATCATGCGTGGGCAGGTGGAAGCAGTTTCGCTCGAGCTGATGCTGAAGATCGCGGTGCGCGCCGGACTCTCCGTCGTGCTGCAGACCGGCAAGGACCCAGCCGAAGCCGGGGTTTATGTCTCCGGCATCACGAGATCAAAACCCGCACGCATCAAGTCCCGTCTTGCCGAAGAAGCACGCCACGCGGTGAGTGAGAGCATGCGTTCCTTGACCCCGGAGCAACGCCTCGAGGCCCACCTTAAGCACAGTGAGCTGGTCACTGCACTGCATCGCGCCGGGATGGGATACCGCAAAACTCCGGCCCGGAGCACCGGGTGAGCGCGACTGGCCCCGGCCAGTCGCTGCTTCTGCTACTTGATGTCGTCGCACTCCTCGACGAGCAGGGCATCGAGTATGGAGTCGTGGGCGCCCTCGCCGCTTCGGTGTATGGCACCGTGCGCGCCACAACCGACGCGGATGCGCTCGTTTCCGTTTCGCCATCCAGGCTGTCCGGCCTCGAAAAGAAGCTTCGGAAAGCGGGTTTGACCGCGAAGCTCCATCGGGGCGAATCCGACGATCCCATACCGGCGCTGCTCGCCATCAGCGATCGGTACGGGAATCGCGCAGACCTTCTCGGCGGTCTTCGCGGCCTCGACCCCGCCGCATTCGGGCGAACGCTCGGGGTACCGTTTTCCGGGACGATCCTGCGGATAATCGGGCGAGAGGATTTCATCGCAATGAAGTGCTTCGCCGGCGGACCGCAGGATATC
This sequence comes from Steroidobacteraceae bacterium, assembly GCA_050738495.1. Classification (GTDB taxonomy): domain Bacteria; phylum Pseudomonadota; class Gammaproteobacteria; order Steroidobacterales; family Steroidobacteraceae; genus SCUD01. The sequence goes on from JBOHZL010000122.1 coordinate 2,354, forward strand.
GCGGACGCACAGGAAGCGATCGGGGCCGCAGATTCGCCGGTCGACCTGGATCTGGTCAGGCGTGTCACCCGGCGGTTTGGGCGGCCGGCGGCGGATGCGCTCGAGCGCTTGCTGGCGGGGTAAGCCAGCTCCGGATCGCGCGGCGTAGCCATTTCACCATCCCCAGGACTATGCTTGGGCAAACTGGGGTCGTGTCGTGACGCAGTCTGATCGTTTCGACCCGCGAGTCTTGCGCAAGGTGTGCGGAGGCGTTCTGTCGGCCGCGCTGCACGTGGTGCTATTGCTCGTGATCTTGTCCGGCAGCCGCCACGACGGCATGCAATCGCGTGACGAACCCACTTCGATGCTGGTGTTGATGGATGCCTACGAGGCCGACCGCAGCGACGGTGAAGAACTGCCGCTGCTTGACCCCCCGGTGTCGGCGCCCTTGAGCGAAGAAGAGCTATACGCCTCGATCATGGAGCTTGCGCCTTCGCCCACCGACGCGATCGCCCCCCAGGCGGCAGAATACACGCCGCCCGAAGAGCCGCCGACTGAGGTTGTAGAGCCGATCCCAATCCGTGCCATCGAGATCCCGGCGACGCGCGCCATGTCGGACGCCGAAAAGGCGGCACTGGCGGAGCGTCTCGAGCAACTGGCGGAAGAGTCACGCGAAGCATTTCGAAAGCAAGTCTCCTGGGATGAGGATGGCAAGCGGTACAACGCCGTGCTGATCCGCGAGCGTGCCAATGATGGTACCGCACTCGAGCGTGTCGTCGCTCAAGTCAGCGCCTCGGATGGCGGCAAGCTGCTGACGACCGTGGTGAACTTGAGGCGCCTCGCGTTCTCGCAGTTCACGCAGGTGGTGGATCGCTGGGATCCGATGGTGCAACTGCATGACGACGAAATCGTCGGCCGCTTTCACAGCAACTCGCAGCTCAAGCTGATGCACGACGCGCGCGCCGCGCCGAAATTTCTCGGCAAGGTGACGACGGCCGCGCGCGGCTTCGACACGGAGTCGCGCGCTCGCAGGCGGGATTCGGAAATTTTCCGGGGCGGCGTCGAAACACGCGCGGGCCGCATCGAACTGCCCGAAATGCTGCAGCCATTCGAGTGGGCGCCCAAAGACGAGAACGCCCGGATCCATGAATTCACGAGCGATGCGCACATCCGGTTCTTTGGCGACGGCAGCTACACCTGGCGCACTCGCGAGTCTCCAGAACCGCAATACGTCAACGAGACATCCGAGCATCCCGTGTACTTTGTCGCGGCGCGCGATACGACGCTGTACGTGCAAGGGGTCGTGGCAGGCAAAGTTCTCATTTATTCGCCGCAACGGATCGTGATCGAAGGCAGTCTCACTTACGCGAACCATCCGCGCGATTCCCGAGACTCAGGCGACTACCTCGGACTGGTCAGCAACGGGTATGTGGAGGTGGCGCCGCCCAGTGTGACCGGCCCCGGCGATCTCGAGATCCACGCCGCCATCTTCGCGGGACGTCGCTTCGTCGTAACGAACATCAACCACCGGCGCAGCGCAACGCTGCGCATCTACGGGAGTCTTGCTGCCGGCTCGCTGTCCGCGACCGAGCCGCGCTACGCCACGAAACTCGTGTACGACAGCCGCTTCGAGAGCCAACGCCCGCCGGGCTTCCCGTCCACGAATCGCTATGAAGCCGCCGACTGGGACGGGAATTGGATCGAGGCGCCGAAACGATCCGTGGATGACTCGTCCTGATCGCGTCCTCGCGACAATGCGATGTGCGAGTTCGAATCGCTACGGACGGCGAGTCAATCGAATGAACTTCGTATCGGCAGGACAGTGAGCGACTACGCCGGCGCGCGGTGGCGTTAGAATTCTTCGCCGCGCGCGAGCGCGGCAGCATGAGCCATGCTGATGCCCCCGACGAGGGGGTCGGCATGCCGATGCGCCAGCCGCCATTCAGCCCCGTCGCGGCGATAGACCAGGGTGACACGCAAGGGCCACTCCTGGGCTGGCAAGCCGCCGACCTCGCCGCCGCCGTGTTCGATGATGGCAAGAACCACCATGCCAGCCGAGACGTAGGACTGGACCAGTTCCTGCTCCAACGTGCCGTTCCTGAAGAACCGCCCCATCGCCTCCCAACGTTCGCTCGTCATGTCCGAGCCGCGGGTGGGCGTTCCACCGAACGGCGACATCAGCGTGAAATCGTCGGTGAGCGTGATCAGGGCACGGTATCTGTCGATATCTCCCCGCATGAGCGCTGCGTTTGATTCCGCGGACCGCTGGATGAGGTCGGTGACGTCATCGTCCATGATCGAACCCGCATGAGCCATGGCTGAATTGCTTGTCGCTTTCATGAATCCCATCGATGCGAAGCCGGCAGCTGTCGCGGTGAGCATTGATCGTCGTGAAGTCGGCATGCTGCTCGCCCCAAACTGTGTTTCCACCGGTGCGAAGCCACTGGCTATCGCTCGTCTGGTTGAAAGATCTCACTTCAAGGCTGCTGAATCCAATGATATGATTTCAGCAACATGCTGAATGAAACTGACCTATCGCGCACCGACCTCAATCTTCTCGTGCTCTTTGAGGTCGTTCTGGAAGAGCGTCATGTCGGCCGGGCGGCGGATCGGCTGAACCTGACGCCTTCGGCCGTCAGCCATGGGCTCGGCCGGCTGCGCCGGCTCCTCAACGATCCGCTGTTCCTGAGGACGCCCAGGGGCGTGGTGCCGACGGCCCGCGCGACGGACCTCGCCGCGCCGATCGCGGACGTCTTGACACGCGTGAGAAGCGTCATCTCGACCGCCGCGCCGTTCGATCCGGCGCAGTCCACGCGCCGGTTCACGATCGGCGCGCCGGATGGCGTCTCCGCCGTGTTCCTGCCGCCACTTCTCGCCACGCTGCACGAGCGCGCGCCCGGCATCGACATCAGTGTGCGCCAGTTGTTACCTACGCCGGGAGAAACCTCACCCGAACGCGCATGGCGGATGGCCTTCGCCGATCTCGAGGCGCGCGCCATGGACATCGTCGTCATACCGTCAAACGACATTCCGCCGCGCTTCGAGAAACGCTGCGTCTACGAAGAGGATTTCGTGATTGCCGTGCGCGTCGGACATGCGTTCGCAGACGATCCGACGTTGGAGCGATACTGCAAGATGCAGCATCTGGTGGTTTCGCACAGCGGCGATCCCAGCGGCTTTGTCGATGAGCGTCTTGCGAGGCAAGGTCGGGCGCGGCGGATCGCGCTGACCGTGCCGAACTTCATGTTCGCTCTCGCTGTCATCGCCGGAACCGATCTCGTCTCCGCTTTGCCGAGACGGTTCGTCACCATGCACGCGGCGCGTTTTGGGGTCCTGTGTCTGGATGCGCCCATGCAGCTGCCCGACTTCCGGCTCAATGCCATCGTTCCGAAGGTCGCGATGATGGACGCGGGACTGGCTTGGCTATTTGATCTGCTTGCAGAATCGGAGCTAGCCGAACCGAGTAGATCTGGATAGCGCTCGATCTAACTCCGACACAGCTGGAATTGCTCGAACTTGCGCAAAGCGGCTTCCGCCCGCTGCCGATGGGCGTGGGACGCGCCCCGGCCGACCCAGTTCCATCGCTGCACCAGAAGTTTTTGCCGTCTGCGCGCCTGGGCGGAGGTGAGTCGGATGAGTGGAACTTTCAACAGGGGTCTCTGATCACCAAGACTTTGACTACAGCAGGCAAACCCCTGGGGTGAGCCATACGTAAGATAACCGCTCAAATTGCGCTCGCGCATGATGTCCCTGAGCAACTTTACAGGGTTCTGCTCCAAGGCCTCGGTAATCAGGATGAACTCGCAATCGCGTCGCTGCCAGAACTTCAGGCCGCTCGGCCACTCTCAGATTGGAGCCTCCGGTAAAGCCGGAGCGCCTCACATTCCGAGCTGCGGAGATTGGCGATGAGCAAGGTCGTGCTGGACGTGTCGGTGTCCCTGGACGGGTTTACGGCCGGTCCGAATGCGCGGCCGGAAGAACCGATGGGGGATGGGGGCGAACGCCTGCACGAATGGATGTTCGGCAAAGGGCCCGACAGCGAGGTCGACGCCGGCGCGCGCCACGAAATGGACGCGAACGTGGGTGCCGCGGTGATCGGACGGCACACGTTCGAGCTCGGCCTGGGCCCGTGGGGTGGCACGCCATGGCCGGGTATTCCCAGCTTCGTGGTCACTCATCGGCCCAGGCAGGACCTCCCCGGCAAGAACGGCGGGACGTTTGCATTCGACGGGCTGCAGGGCGCAGTACGGCGCGCCACGCAGGCTGCGGGGCGCAAGGACGTCCTGGTGCTGGGCGCCGATGTCGCCCGGAACTTGATTAGAGCAGACCTGCTCGACGAAATACGCCTCCATCTCGTTCCGCTCCTGCTGGGCGAGGGAACACCCCTGTTCGACGGGGAGCGGGCCGGGCTGATCTCCGAAGGAAAGCCCGTCGTGGGATCGGTGACTCACCTGCGCTTTCATGTCGCGAATACCGCAGACCGCGTTCCTGGAACGGGGTCATAGGCGCAGGCGAATCGCCTGCAGCTCAGGATGTATCACGACAGTTGTTTTGCGGTGCCGTTAGGATCGACGTGCGCACTCTTGGGCCTGCGTATTACTATCACTGCTCGCGCTGTCGCAAGGTGAGCGGCTCCGCGTTCACCGCCAACGCGATTGTCTCGCCCACCGACGTCGTCGTCACGCAAGGCAGCGATCGATTGAGGTCGCACACGACCGCTGATGGGACCAGCCGCAGCTTTTGCGGCGACTGCGGATCGCCACTCCTCGTTCGCCAGGGCAATCAGATGCGCTTGCGGCTCGGATGCCTGGACACGCCGATCCCCTCGTCCGCACGACACATCTTCGTCGGATCCAAGGCAAACTGGTACGCGATTCTCGACGAGCTGCCGCAGTACGACGAGCGGCCATGACTCGGCTGCCCGCGATCCCTTGCCGCACTCAAAAAAAAAAGGGCCGATCGATATCGGCCCCTTGCAAGCTCGAACGGTATCGATCTTAGAACTTCAAACCGACCCGGGCGTAGAAGAATGCGCCGTTGTATCCGAATGGACCACCGGTACGCGGATAC
>JBOHZL010000123.1:0-7059 GCA_050738495.1 Steroidobacteraceae bacterium
CATTCGAACATTTTCAGGTGACGGAACTTCACCAAATGTTCGAATGTTCGACCCGGCACCTCCTTGCTCTGCTGGCGGTAGCACTTGCTTCCGCCTGCGCCGTCGAGCGGGTCTACGATGGTCCTGCGCTGCCTAAGTCGGAGCGCGCGATCGTGCGCGCCGATCCCGCGGTGTCCGCGGGCCTGCCGGTGGCGGTGCGCCTGAGGCGCGTCGACGAACGCGAAATTCCGCTGTCCGCGACCGCCGTGGAACTGCCGCCGGGCAGCCATGAACTGCTGGTCGATTGCCGAGTCGAGCAGAGCGGCTCGCTCCGGCGGTTCTCGCTGGCGGTCGAACTCGAGGCCGGTGCCGAGTACCGCCTCGTCGCGGTTGCTTCGGCACGGAAATGTGAAGCGGTCGAACTCGCGAGACGCTAGGCGGCGAGCGCTGGCGCGGGGCGCTATAATCCCGCGCGACATGACTCGCAAGCTATTGATTCCGATGATGCTGCTGGCCCTGGCCGCGGCCGGCGCACGGGCGGATTCGATGGCCGCCGGCGGCAGTCCCGCGGCCCAGCTTCGCCCGGTCGACCGCATCGTCGTGCACAAGAACGGCCGCAAGATGGAGCTGTTCCGCGAGGGCGAGTTGATCGCGAGCTACCGGGTGTCGCTCGGACTCGTGCCGGGCGGACACAAGCAGCGTGAGGGCGATTTCCGCACGCCGGAGGGCAGCTATCGGCTGACGCGCAGGAATGCGAAGAGCGAATTCTTCCTGGCGGTGCAGGTGTCTTATCCGGAGCCGATCGACATCGTGCTCGCCCGCAAGAACGGCTGGCAGCCGGGCGGCTCGATCATGGTGCACGGCCTGCCGAATGTGCCCAAGTATTCACGCGAGCGTTACCTCAACACCGACTGGACCGACGGCTGCATTGCCCTGTCGAACGAGGACATGCTCGATTTCTGGCTGCTGACGGGACAAGGCACGCCGATAGAGATCCGGCCGTGAGCGTCCCCGCAGGACTCGACCTGTCGGCGGTCGTGCATGCACGGGTGTCGCCGAAGGGGGTGCTCGACAACCTGTCGCAGCAGGAAGTCGACAAGCTGCTGGACCGCGGCCAGGGCGGTCTCTATCCGCTGTTCCGCCGCTGCGCGCTCGCGGTGCTGAACTCGGGCACGCTGATCGACGACGCGCGCCTGATCTTCGAGGCCTACAAGGACTTCGAGCTCAGGATCGTGCGCGAGCCCTGGGGCATCAAGCTCGAGATGCACCACGCGCCCGGTAGCGCATTCGTCGACGGCGAGATGATCCGCGGCGTCAAGGAACACCTGTTCTCGGTGCTCCGCGACATCGTCTACACGCACAACGAGATCGTCGCCCGCTTCGACCTCGACGACGCCGCAAGCGTCACCAACGCGATCTTCTGTATCCTGCGCAATGCCCGCGCGCTCGAGTACAAGGGCCGGCCGGACCTGGTGGTCTGCTGGGGCGGGCACTCGATCCCGCGCGAGGAGTACGACTACACCAAGCAGGTCGGCTACGAGCTCGGCCTGCGCGGGCTCTCGGTCTGCACCGGCTGCGGCCCCGGCGCGATGAAGGGCCCGATGAAGGGCGCGACCATCGGCCATTCGAAGCAGCGCATCCGCGACGGCCGCTATATCGGCGTCACCGAGCCCGGGATCATCGCGGCGGAACCGCCGAACCCGATCGTGAACCAGCTGATCATCATGCCGGACATCGAGAAGCGCCTGGAGGCGTTCGTGCGCCTGTGCCACGGCATCATCGTGTTCCCGGGCGGCGCCGGCACGGCGGAGGAAATACTCTACCTGCTCGGGATCCTGCTCGACCCGGCCAACGCGAACCAGAAGCTGCCGCTGGTGTTCACCGGCCCGCGCGAGAGCGCGGGCTACTTCAGGCAGCTCGACCGCTTCATCGGGCTGACGCTCGGCGTCGAGGCGCGCGAGCGCTACCGGATCATCGTCGACGATCCGCCGGAAGTGGCGCGCGAGATGCAGCGTGGCTTCGACGCGGTGCGCCGCTCGCGTCGCCGCGCCGGCGATGCATACAACTTCAACTGGCTGCTCAGGATCCCGCCGGCATTCCAGCAGCCGTTCGAAGTCAGCCACGCCTCGATGGCCGGTCTCGCACTGTCGCTCGATCAGCCGGTGCATGAGCGCGCCGCCAACCTGCGCCGGGCGTTTTCCGGGATCGTCGCCGGCAATGTCAAGGAACACGGCATCCGCCTGATCGAGGAAGGCGGGCCCTTCGACATCCATGCCGACCCGCAGATCGCGAAGCCGCTCGACGAGCTGCTGCGCGCATTCGTGGCGGAGCGCCGCATGAAACTGGTCGGTGACTACCGCCCGAGTTACCGTATCGCCTGATCGAGTCGCCACGCCCGGCCGCAGCCCCTGCGAGCTGTGATGCAGTTCCTGTTTTGGTCCCCGGCAGCCGCGTAATTTGCATGGCATGAAGCCAGTTCAGGTGCGGCTCCCGTGAGTGACATAGAGCTGCCGATCGTCGTCGATGGCCGTACCGCCGCGGAGCCCGCGCCGCGGCTGCCGCGCAGGAGCGCGGCGACCAGCCGTCATGGCGCAATCTCGCGCGAGCTCACCAAGTATTCGAGCTACAAGATCTGGGCCGACAAGGTGCGCGGTGCCTTTGCCGCCGACGCCGGCGAAGCGCCGGGCGTCAATGGCACGGGCGCAGCGCGCCGTCCGCTCGACCGCTGACGCGATGGAGCGGTTCGCGCAGCTGATCGACGAGCTCGAAGACCTGGTCGCCGTCCTGCGCCACAGCCTGGGCCTCTGGCCCGCCCGCCGGGGCACGCGCCGCAGCTGATCCCCGCGCAGGCTCGCGCCGCGCGCTTGAATCCCGCCTGACATGCGACCATTGGCACTCCCGGAAGTGGAGAGAGCCGATGGGCGAGCACGCCGCCGAAACCAGGGGATTCCAGGCCGAAGTCAGCCGCCTCCTGCGGCTCGTCGTGCATTCGATGTACAGCCATCGCGAGATCTTCCTGCGCGAGCTGATATCGAATGCCTCCGACGCCTGCGACCGGCTGCGGTTCGCGGCGCTCGGCGACCCTGCGCTCGCTGCCGGCGGACAAGGCCCGGAAATCCGCATCGACTTCGACAGCGCCCGGCGCACGCTGACCGTGTCCGACACCGGCATCGGGATGACGCGCGAGGAGGCCGGATCCCATCTCGGCACGATCGCCAGGTCCGGCACCGCGGAGTTCCTGGCCAAGCTCACGGGTGACGCGAAACAGGACAGCCAGCTGATCGGGCAGTTCGGCATCGGCTTCTACTCTGCATTCATGGTCGCAGGGACGGTGGAAGTCGGTTCGCGCCATGCCGGCTGCGAGCCCGGCGAGGCGGTGCGCTGGAGCTCGACCGGCGACGGCGAGTTCACGCTCGAGACGATCGAGCGCGCCGAGCGCGGCACGGCGGTCACCCTGCACCTCAAGGAGGATGCGGCGGAGTTCGCCGATCCGTTCCGGTTGCGCGCGCTGATCCGCCGCTACTCCGACCACATCGCATTCCCGGTGTTGCTGCGTCCTGACGGCGGCAAGCGCGAGTACGACCGCGTCAACCAGGCCCAGGCCCTGTGGACGCGGCCGCGGCAGGAACTCACGGACGACGACTACCGCGAGTTCTATCGCCACGTGTCGCATGACGCGGGCCAGCCGCTCGCCTGGAGCCACAACCAGGTGGAGGGGCGGCGCGAGTACACCACGCTCCTGTACCTGCCGGAGTCGCCTCCGTACGACCTCTACAATCGCGCCGCGCCGCGCGGGCTGAAGCTTTACGTGCGCCGCGTCTTCATTCTGGACGACGCCGAGCAGTTCCTGCCGCTGTACCTGCGCTTCGTCAAGGGTGTCGTCGACGCGGCCGACCTGCCGCTCAATGTGTCGCGCGAGCTCCTGCAGCAGGACGCCGAGGTGCTGGCCATCAAGGGCGCGATCACCCGCCGCGTGCTGGAGATGCTCGCGAAGCTTGCGCAGGAGGAGCCGGACAAGTACCAGGGCTTCTGGAACACCTTCGGCAGCGTGCTGAAAGAGGGCGTCATCGAGGATGCTGGCAACCGCGAGCGCCTGCTGCCGCTGCTGCGCTTTGCTTCGACCGCGGGCGACGGGCAGGTCCATTCGGCGGCCGATGTCGTGTCGCGGATGAAGCCCGGGCAGAAGGAGATCTACTACCTGCTGGCCGAGGAACCGGCGCTCGCCAGGGCGAGTCCGCAACTCGAGGGCCTGCGCGCGCGCGGCGTCGAGGTGCTGCTGTTCACCGATCACGTTGACCCCTGGGTCGTAGCGGCACTGGACGGTATCGACGGCCATGCGCTTCGCGACGCAGGCAGCGGCGAACTCGACCTCGACGGCCTGCCGGAGCCGGCGGAATCCGCCAGCGCCGCGCCGGAACTGCCGGAGCTTTGCGCGCGTGTCGCAGCCAGCCTCGCCGGGCGCGTGACCGGGGTGCGCAGCAGCCGGCGCCTGCAGGAATCGCCCGCCTGCCTGGTGCGCGATCCCGCCGATCCGGGACCGCAATTGCGCCGCGCGCTCGCGGCTGCCGGACAGACGCTGCCCGCGGCGAGCCCCTGGCTCGAGCTCAATGCAGGGCATCCGCTGATCGCAAGGCTCGGCGAATTGCCGGAGGGCGACGAATTCGAATCGCTCGCCGCGCTCGTCGCCGACCAGGCGACGATTGCCGACGGCGGAACGCTGCCGGACCCGGCCGGATTCCTGCGCCGCCTGAATGACTGGCTGCTCAAGCGGTCCTGAGCCGCGGTTCGGCCCGTCGGCCCAAGGCTGCTAAGCTTGGATCATGAGTGGCAAGTCGAGCGATGCCGAACTGCGGGCGCGATTGACGCCCGAACAGTATCGCGTGACCCAGCAGCAGGGCACCGAGGCGCCGTTCACCGGTGAGCACTACCACAACGAGCAGACCGGGATGTATTTGTGCATCGTCTGCGGCGCCCGGCTTTTCGATTCGGGCTCGAAATACGATTCGGGCTCGGGCTGGCCGTCATTCTGGCAACCGGTTGCGACCACGAGCGTGGCGGAACTGGGCGATCGTTCGCAGGGCATGCAGCGCGTCGAGGCGCGCTGCGCCAATTGCGGCGCACATCTCGGGCACGTGTTCGAGGACGGCCCGCAGCCGACCGGCCAGCGCTACTGCATCAATTCCGCCGCGCTCGACTTCGAGCCGGAGCCCGGTGCATGACCCGCCGACTGCCGCGACTGTTGACCGCCGTTGCCTGCCTCTGTCTCGGCCCAGCCGCGATCGGGCAGCAACCGGCGACACCGGCCGAACCCGCGGCGCCGCCTGCGTCCGCAGAAGCCCTGCTCGTGACCGACCTGGCCGTGGGCCTGGGCGACGAAGCCTGGCCGGGCATGATCGCGGTCGTGCATTACACCGGCTGGCTGTACGATCCCGGCGCGGCCGAGCAGCGCGGCCAGCAGTTCGACAGTTCGCGCGAGCGTGGCCGGCCGTTCTCGTTTCCGCTCGGTGGCGGCCACGTCATCCGGGGCTGGGAGCAGGGCGTGCCCGGCATGAAAGTGGGCGGCAAGCGCCGCCTGGTGATTTCGCCGGCGCTTGCCTACGGCGCGCGCAACATCGGCAATGGGCTGATCCCACCGAACTCGACGCTGTTGTTCGAGATCGAGTTGATGGCGCTCGAGAGCGTGACGCTGACGCCGCAATCGAAATAAGGGGAGATCGATGATGCGATTCGCCACCTGGGCTGCGGCGCTGGCCGCGTTCGTCCTTTCGACCGGCGCCGGGGCCGCGACCCTGATTCATGCCGGCCGCCTGATCGACGGCGTGTCCGCCGAGCCGCGCGAGAAGGTCACGGTGGTCGTCGACGGCGACCGCATCCGCTCGATCGAGAACGGTTTCGTCGCGGCAGGCAGCGGCGACGAAGTGATCGACTTGTCCGGCGCCACGGTGCTGCCCGGCCTGATGGACATGCATGTCCACCTGACCTCCGAGCACAGCCGCAGGAGCGAGCTCGACGCGATCAAGAAGGGCGAGGCTGATCGGGCCTACGACTCCGTAGTCTATGCCGAGCGCACGCTGCTCGCGGGCTTCACGACCGTGCGCAACCTGGGCGACCAGTTCGGCGTCTCGATCGCCTTGCGGCGCGCGATCGCGGACGGCAAGGTCAAGGGCCCGCGCGTATTCAGCTCCGGCCGTTCGATCGGCACCCGCGGTGGCCACGCCGATGCGACCAATTCCTTCGGTCCGTTCCTGGGCAGCGACGACCCGCGCCTCGACACGGTCTGCAACGGCGCGGACGACTGCCGCGAGGCGGTGCGCAAGCGTTACCAGGACGGCTCCGATTCGATCAAGATCACGGCGACCGGCGGCGTGCTGTCGATCGCGAAGTCCGGCACCGCGCCGCAATTCACCGATCAGGAGCTGGAGGCGGTCATTTCGACCGCCCACGACTACGGCATGAAGGTCGCGGCGCATGCCCACGGTGCCGAGGGCATGAAGCGTGCCGTGCGCGCCGGCATCGACTCGATCGAGCACGGCACGTTCATGGACGACGAGACGCTGGCGCTGATGAAGGAAAAGGGCACGCACTACGTGCCGACCATCTCTGCCGGCCGCTGGGTCTTTGACCAGGCCCAGGATCCGACCTACTTTCCGGAGCTGGTCCGACCGAAAGCGCTGGCCGTGGGGCCGCAGATCCAGCAGACCTTCGCCAAGGCCTGGAAGGGCGGCGTCACGATCATGTTCGGCACCGACTGCGGCGTCTGCGAGCATGGCAGCAATGCCAGGGAATTCGAGTACATGCACGAGGCTGGCATGCCGGTCATGGCCGCCATCAAGTCCGCGACAATCGTCCCGGCCAGGTACCTCGGCATCGACGGCAAGCTCGGCAGTCTGGAGGCCGGCAAGCTCGCCGACCTCGTCGCCGTGCCCGGCGACCCGCTGGCCGACGTCAAGCTGCTCGAGCGTGTCAGCTTCGTCATGAAGGAAGGGGTCGTCTACAAGCGCTGAAGAGTCGAGGCGTCATGCGGGACTTCATTCACCCCGTCGGCGTCGGGATTCCTCCCTCGCTCGCGCCGCCGGAACT
>JBOHZL010000124.1:0-6912 GCA_050738495.1 Steroidobacteraceae bacterium
CACCGCCGTCGCCGATGACCGTGCCGATGCTCATCAATTCGTCGATCGAGCCGTCGACCACGGGTCCGACGATGCCGCCCGCAATCGCTTCGCCGAAACGCGTCTCGCCCGCCATCCTGAGCGCGATGCCGTGCTCCTTCAGCACGCCCACCGCCGCGATCGCGAGCGGATCGGCGGCGCCCTGCACGCCCTGCGAATAGACATAGCCCTGGTCGATCAGGTTGTCCTCGTGCAGGTCGATGCTGACGCGTGGCGGATAGTCGGCGCTGGTGCGGAGAATGTATGCGGTGATTGCGCCCGCCTCGGGGCTCGATGCCGCCGCGGCCCGCGGTGTGCCGGGCGCTTCCGGCTGCGGCAGCAGGTGTGAAGAGTCACCGACGCTCTGTCCATCGACGGTTTCGGAGTAGGTCGCGACATTCAGGTAACGCCAGTTGCGCGCGTATCCCTGCGGATTCAGCAGCGGCAACAACACCACCGGGCGCGCCTCGCCAAGTGCCGCGATGTCGTCGATCGCCGCGGCGATCGCATTGGGCCCCGCAGGCTCCTCGCCGTGGATGCCGGCCAAGATCCAGACCGCCGGCCCGGTCTTCGGGGAACGCAGCGCGAGGACCGGCAGCGCCCGCGTGGTTCCGGCGGGTTGCGATGAGACCACGACCTCGGCGTGCCAGCCCCGCTCGACCAGCTCCAGGTAAGTCCGGAAAAGCGAATCGATCGCGTCGCGGCCGTCCGGGTGGGTGGCGACTCCGGCAGGCAACGGGATCGCGGGGTCCGCGGCGCGGGCCGCAGATGCCAGAGTCACGCACAGCAACAAGGCTGCAATCGGCACCGGGATCGGGCGCATGCGCGAATGGTGGCATCGGGCCGGCGGCCTGTCACGCCGGCAGGCAGCAACGCATGCCGCACGGTTCAGCGAGCAACACGCACGGGCCGGCGCATCTGCGTTGAATGCCGCGCCACGCTACCCTAGCTTCCGGAACGTGATCAATGGAGCCTGCGCCATGCTACGACCCCTGATCGCGCTCACCCTGTTCGCGGCCGTGGCGAGCGCGGCCGACAACCCCGAAACCCTGGCCGAGCGCTCGCAGCTTCGGGCGAGGGCGGTGCTCGACCGGGCGGTCGAGGCGAACGGCGGTGCGGAGGCCCTGCGCGCAGTCGAGGTCGTGCGGCTCAAGCTGTCCGGCACCACGCATCCGCGGCTGCAGATGACCACACCGGCGCCGCCATTCGAGGCAGGCAGGTTCGAGGAAACCCTGCTGGTCGATCTCGAGGACAACCGGCTTCGGCTCGAGCAGAAGTTCGACGGCGCCGGTTTCGAGGGCAGCAACACCGTCGCGATCGCCGACGGCCAGGGCAGCATCTACGATCATCGTGTCCGGACCATCACGCCAGTGCCCGCCGAGCAGGCGACCCAGCAGCAGTTCATCCAGTACCACCGGCGCCTGCCCAATCTGCTGTTGCGCCAGGCACTCGATCGCAGCAATTCGCTGCGTTACCTGGGCGAGGACCAGTTCGAAGGCCGTCGTCACGAGGTCGTGACCTTCGTGATGCCCGACACGCAGCAGGTCGCGCTCTACGTCGACGCCGCGACCGGGCTGGTGTCGAAGTACGAGTTGATCTTCGTCGATTCGCTGGAGGGCGAGGAAGCCTCCGAGATCGTGTTCGGCGACTACCGGAAGGCCGGCGGTTATCAGGTTCCCCGCAAGTGGCAGCAGCGCATCCTCGGGGTGAACAATGCGGACTATGTTGCCGAGGTCGAGATCAATCCGGCCGTCAGCGACGACTCGTTCCGCGTCGCCGCCGATGGCTATGCGACCGTCAAGCCGGTGCCCGCGAATCTCGACGAGGATGTCGAAAAGCTCGCCGACGGCGTGTACGTCATCCAGAACGTGGCGGGCCAGAACCAGAACTCGCTCGCCGTCGGCTTCAGCGACCACGTGGCCGTGGTCGAGGCGCCGGGCTCGAGCGACGGCGCCGATGCGGTGATCAAGCGCATCAAGGAACTGATGCCCGGCAAGCCGATCCGCTACGTGGCGATGACCCACCATCATGGCGATCACATCGGCGGCATGCGCAGCTTCATCGCCGAAGGCGCGACCGTCATCACGACGGCGGCCAACCGGCCGGTCATCGAAGCCATGGCCGCGGCCAAACAGAACGACCGTCTGGGACGCGCCCCACGCGCCCCCGGGTTCCTGCTGCTCGAGAACGGCAAGCGCGTCCTCGAGGACGGCACGCGCCGGCTCGAGCTGATCGATATCGGGCCGAATCCGCATGCGCGCGAGATGGTGATCGCCTGGCTGCCGAAGGAGCGCGTCGTGTTCCAGGGCGACCTGTTCTTCGTGCCGAACAACGATGCGCCGTTCGGGCCGCCCCAGGCGCCGACTGTCGCCTTCGCCGCCAGGCTGAAGGAACTCGGCCTGCCGGTCGCGAAGATCGCCGCCGTGCATGGCACGACCGCGAGCATCGAGCAATTCCAGGAAGCTACCGGCCAGTAGCGCCGGCCAGCGCGGATTCCGCGCCGCAGGGCGATGCACTACAGTCCGGTCTGGCCAGGACCGGACCGGGGGCATGACGAAGCCGCGATTCCTCAGGGCGATCGGCGCTGCGATCGGGCTCGGCCACGCGGCGGACTCCTTCGCGACGGACTACCGCTCCGGACTGTCGCCGGTCGTGCTCGGCGGCTGCGGGCGTTCCGGCACGACGCTGCTGCGCATGATGCTGGATTCGCACGGCCGCATCTGCTGCGGCCCGGAATCGAGCGTGTTCCGCCGCCGCGCGCTCGATTCGGCCGCGCTCGCCGCGAAGTTCGGCTTCGCGCCCGCGGAGCTGGAGGCGCTTCACGATTCCGCCCGATCGCGCCCGCAGTTCATCGAGGCATTCGCGATGCTCTGCATGCGGAAGGCGGGCAAGTCGCGCTGGGCTGAAAAGACACCCCGCAACATCGGCCGCATCGCCGCGATTTTCCGGTACTTCCCCGATGCCCGGTTCGTGCACGTGCTGCGCGACGGGCGCGACGTCGCCTGCTCGTTGCGGACGCATCCGCGCCACCGGGTTGTGGACGGCAAGCTCGTGCCGCTCTACACCTGGAAGCCGATCGCCGGCTGCGCCCGCCGCTGGCGCGACGACATCGAGGCGTCGCGGCCGTACTGGAGCGATCCGCGGCTCCATACCGTGCGTTACGAGGATCTGGTGGAGGAGCCGCGGCCGGTGCTGGAAAGCCTGATGAGGTTTCTCGGCGAACCCTGGGACGAGGCGATGCTCGCGCACGCGGCGGCGGACTCGCCGTTTCGCGACCTGACCCGGTTCGCGCAGAATCCCGAGGCGCTCGCCGCCGTCAGCAAGGCGCCGCTCGGCCGCTGGCAGCGCGATCTCGACGCGAACGACCGGCGCATCTTCAAGCGGATCGCGGGGCCGCTGCTGGTCGAGCTCGGCTACTCGAAGGACGACGGCTGGTAGCGGTGGGAACCGCTGATTTGCTACGGCGCCCGGTGGATTCCGCCGCCCTTCATGACGAAGCGCACATCCTCGGTGACGCGGATGTCCGCCAGCGGATCGCCCGGTACGGCGACGATGTCGGCGAGCAGTCCGGGGGCGAGCTTTCCGCGGTCGGCGGTGCGAAGCAGGGCAGCCGCATTGACGGTGCCCGCGCGCAGCGCATCCGCCGCGCTCATGCCGTGCGCGACGTAGCTGGTGAACTCCTTGCCGCTCCTGGCATGCGGACCGGCGCCGGCATCGGTGCCGAGCGCGGCGACCGGGATGCCCCGACCGAGCCTTCGAAGCTCATGACACCGGCCGTCGCGCATGCCCGGCAGCTCGACGACGCGCGCCCCGGCCGGCAACGTGGCCGGATTGAGCGTGGCGATGCGCTCGCCCTCGACGACCAGGATTGCTGGCGCGATCCGCTTGCCGGCTTCGACGTCGATCCAGGCATCGGCTTTCAGTGCCAGCGTATCCGCACTTGCCGCCGTCGCCAGCGCCAGTGACAGCACGATCGAATGGAGCATTTGGCTTCTCCAGGCTTGCCTAAACCACCATCATTTCATGCTGGCAGGCGAGGTAGACTTGCCGCCCATGCTTGGTCTCGTCCGGTTGGTGCGCAGGATTCAGCGTGCGGTGTTTTCGGCGTGGGTGCGCCACCGTGCTGGCAGCGTCGGCCGGGACCTGAAGGTCAACGGCTATTCGTCCGTGAACGCGCGGACCGTCCTCGGCGACAACGTGAACATGAACGGGCTGCGGATCGTGGGCGGCGGGGAAGTGCGGATTGGAGACAATTTCCATTCGGGTCCCGATTGCCTGTTCATCACGCAGGTCCACAACTATGACCACGGCACTGCAATCCCGTACGACGGCACCTATGAGTTCAAGCCGATCTACATCGGGCACAATGTCTGGCTCGGGAGCCGGGTGATCGTCCTGGGCGGCGTCCGGATCGAAGAGGGCGCCATTGTCCAGGCCGGCTCGTGCGTGGTGAGCGACATTCCGCGCTGTGCCATCGCCGGCGGACATCCCGCCCGGGTATTCCGTCACCGGGACATCGAGCATTACGAGCGGCTGAAGGGACTCGGCAAGTTTCACTGAGGGCGCGGGTCGCGGGCAGGACAATGCGGTCGCCGTGACGCGGAGCAGGCGCCGGCTTCCGGGAATTCCCTTCAGCGTCTCGACGCCGCGATCCTCGCCCCAGTGCTGTTCGTACAGCGACACGAGCTTCTCGAATGCCACGTCGGGCATGCTGATCGGATAATCCGGGGCCCGTCCGAGACGCCGCTGCCGCGCTTGTCGAAGCAGATCACGCGCCCGAATTTCGCCAGCCTGCCGAAGTAGAAGGCGCAGGAAGGCTCGTCCCACATCGCGTCGACATTGGTCGCCCAGCTCGGGACGAACAGGATGTCGCGCGCTCCTTCCCCGAATGTCTGACAGGCGACGTAGCCGCCAGCCGACCTGACATACCGCGTTTCAGGTCGCATGGGGGATCTCGATCGTGACCGGCGGTCGTGACGCGGCGCAGTTGCGGCGCGACTCCCGTGTTCATAGCATCCGGGCTCGGTACGCGGGTGTCAACGCGCGCACTGGGAGCGGCATGACTGACGAGAAGCCGTGGTGGGAGCGGGACGACCTTTGCTATCGCGAAGGCAGCCTGCATTTTGCCGGGCGCGAACTGGAATCCCTGGCCGCATCGGAGGGCACACCCACCTACGTCTATCGAGCGGCGCGCGTGCGGGACAACCTGCTGCGGATCCGCACCGCGCTCGAGTCGCAAGGCGTGGACCATGAGGTCTTTTTCGCGATCAAGGCCAATCGTTACCGGCCGCTGGTCGCCTACCTGCAATCGCTCGGTGCCTGCGGAATCGACGCCTGCTCCCCCGCCGAGCTCCTGTACGCGCGCGAGATGGGGTTCGCGGAAGGCGAAATCTCCTACACCGGCACCTCCGTTTCCGAAGCTGACCTCGACTGCCTGCAACGGCATCCCGGCGTGCACGTCAACTGCGACTCGATCAGTACGATCCGGCGACTCGGGCGTCGCTGTCCCGGGAGGCGCATCGGGATACGCGTCAACCCCGAGCTGGGCGCGGGCTACAACGACAAGCTGCGCTATGCCGGCGACAAGGCGACCAAGTTCGGCATCTATCGCGATCGCTTCGAGGAAGCGATGGCAGTGGCCCGGGAGCAGGGGCTTCGCGTCGAAGTGCTGCACTTTCATCTCGGCAGCGGCTATCTCGGCGACGCACTCGAGGTGCTCGACCAGGTGCTGGAGCGGGTCGGCACATTGCTCGACTCCTGTCCGGCGATCCGCAGGCTGAATGTCGGGGGTGGCCTGGGAGTGCGCTTGACCGAGCGGGACGTCGCCGTCGACATCGGGCGCTGGGCCGCCATCATCGCGCGTCACGCGACGCGGCGTGGCCTGAGGATCCAGGTGAGCCCGGCGACTACCTGGTCAAGGATGCGGGCCTCCTGCTCGCGCGCGTCAACACAGTGGAGGACAAGGCCGGCACGCGCTTCGCCGGCATCGACGCGGGCCTCGGCATCCTGAATCTCGCTGCCTACTACCGCACGCCGTGCATCGTCGCGCCGCTGCGGCTTCGAGAAGCTGCCGTGCCCGAACGCGTGACCGTCGCCGGCAACATCAACGAGGCGATGGACCTGCTCGCCGAAGACGTGTCATTGCCGCCGCTGGCCGAAGGCGACCTGCTGGCGCTGCTGAACGTCGGCGGCTATGGCGCGTCGGCGGCCTCGAACCACTGCATGCGCGGCGCCTACCGCGAGCATCTGATCACGGAATAGTCGTTCGTAGGACTCCTCCTACATCTATCCCGCGTGGAAGCTGCCAATAATTTCGATCGGTTCTACTTGCCGACCGGCCCAGGGGGGCTCAATGCGAAGCCAGGAGCATGTCCGGCGGCCGGCGGCTGCCAATGGCAAGCCACAGGAAACGCCACTCGATCAACGCGAGCTGCTGCGGGTGCTGCAGGCCATGCGCGACGGCGACTTTTCCGTGCGACTCGCCGGCGATCAGATCGGCCTCGCGGGAAAGATCGCGGACACCTTCAACGAGATCGTGAGCTCGAACCAGATCCTGGCGCGCGAGCTCGAGCGCAGCGGCCAGATCGTCGGGCGCGAAGGCAAGACCCGGCACCGCATGGCGATCGGCGGGCGCCGCGGCGCCTGGGCGGAGATGGAGTCCTCGGTCAACACGCTGGTTGACGACCTGCTCTGGCCCACGACGGAAGTCACCCGAACCATCGCTGCCGTCGCCAAGGGCGATCTCTCGCGGAAGATGCAGCTCGAAGTCGCGGGCCGGCCGCTCGAGGGCGAGTTCCTGCGTTCCGCCTCGATCGTGAACACCATGATCCAGCAGTTGAGCGTCTTCACCTCCGAAGTCACGCGCGTGGCGCGCGAGGTCGGCACCGAGGGCAA
>JBOHZL010000125.1:0-6846 GCA_050738495.1 Steroidobacteraceae bacterium
GACGGCGTACCGCAGCGCGCGGTGGTGCAGGTGCTGGACGAACAGGGCAGCGAGATCGAGCGCGTGGTCGCGCCGCTACCACTGACCTTCATCAGTCGTATCGGCGACGCGGCGCGCGGTGCGCCGGCGCAGCTCCTCGGCAATGACCCCGAGGGTCGCGCGTACCGGCTCGAGCTGCACGAAGCCGAACCGCGCTTCCGCAATCTGCGCCAGCTCAACAGCAGCGGAGAAGTGGAATTCACCGGCGACGGCGGCGTGGCCGCGTTCTACAATCTTTCGACGTCTCCCGGCATCTCCCGCTACGACACCCAGGACACGCCGCTCGAAACCATCAGGCTGCTGACCAACGAGAGCAACACCGATCGCGCGTTCGCGGTGCTGGAGATTGAGCCCGGCGAGTTCGTCATCGCCGGCGATTCCAACGGCCTCGGCTCCACCGGCACGCGCAAGGGTGTCGCCTGGGTGTTGCGCTACAACCTGCGCAGTGATCGCATCGTCTGGCAGCGGCGCTTCGAAGGGCCCGCGCAGGAAGTCAACGGGACCGCGCCGTTCGGCCAGGTGGTCGCGATTGCGCCGGGCGGTGACGGCAGCGTCGTGGTGGGCGGAAATATCGGCGTGGAGTCGGCGGTTATTCCCGGCGCAGGTAGGGGATCGCCGTCGCGCCTGGTCAAGCTCGACGCCGAGGGCCTGGTGCTGTGGCAGTCGCCCGTTCTGGGCGACGGGTTTCTGCGTGAGCTCCATGCGACTCACGACGGCGGCTTTGTCGCGCTGTTGGCGGACGGCGTACTCGTCAAGCTCGCTGGCGACGGCGCGGTCGAGTGGCGGCGCCGGTACGAAGTCTTCGGCGACAAGTCGGTGGCGCTCGCCGATGACGACGGCGACGGTGCGCGCGACGACGGCTATCTGCTGGCTGCAGACGACCCGGCAGAAGGTGAACCCGGCATCGTTGCGCTCCTGCTGCGGCTGGACGCGCTAGGCTTGCCGCTGTGGTCGCGCGCCGTTCGAATTCCGGAAGTTGGTGCATTCGCTTTGACCGCGCGGCGCCTGCGTTCGAGTCCGGACGGCGGTTATGTGCTCGGCGCGACCGAGGTCGGCGTGCGGGAGCGCGTGGACCCGCAAGGCAATACCTTGCCGCTGGGCCAAAGCAATCTGCTGCTGGTCAAGCTCGACCGTGCCGCCAACGCGCTCTGGGGCCGCGTCTACGGCGCGCTCTACGACGAGGAATTGAACGATCTGCGCGTGCTGGACTCCGGTCTGATTCTCGCCGGCGGGTATTCCGACTCGCTGGGCGACCGCCGCGAAGCCTGGCTGCTCAAGCTGGGGCCCGACGGTATGATCAACGAGGGCTGCAGCGCGCTGCTGGCGAACTTCCGGTCGGAAGAATTCCGTGCCGATCCTCGCGCCGTACCGAGCCAGGAACTGCTGCCGGCGCTCAGCGAAGTCGGCCCGCCGCAAGTGCTGCACGACACCTCCGCGCCCTTGAGTACGGCGTCGGACGGGGTGACTGCGCGCCAGTGTCTGGGCGGGGCCGCGGACGCGAATCCGCCGATTTCGCCAGTGCCATCGGTCGTGAGTCTCGCGTTGGACTTCAACGGGTCCGGCATCGGCCGGGTGCAGAGCGCGCCTGCGGGCCTCGATTGCCGCGCGGACTGTCAGGCTGATTTCGCGCGCGACACGGACGTGACGCTTACCGCCACGCCCGACCCCGGCTATGTGCTGGAGAGCTGGGCCAACTGCGTGGCGGATGGTCTGCAATGCCGCGTGCGACTCGGGGCGGCCGGCACCGTGCGGGTGACGTTCACGCCCGATCCGCAAACCGCGCGCGTGCTGCGCGTGACGCGCGGCGGCAACGGCGGCGGAGAGGTCACGAGCAGTCCGCCCGGTATCGCCTGCGGTGAGGATTGCAGCGAGAGCTACGCCGACAACACTTCGGTGACGCTCACCGCCCTCCCCGCCGACGGTTCCCGGTTCAGCGGCTGGAACGGCTGCGACAGCGTCAACACCGACACTCAGTGCATCGTCGCCATTAACGCCGACCGCGACGTCAGCGCCACGTTCGAGGCGCAGCCGGAGGAGGTGACGCTGACCGTGCTGGTTGTGAGCACCGGACCCGAAGATCGGGTGACCAGCCAGGGCATCGACTGCGGCACGGGCGGCACGGGCGATTGCGTCGAGGTGCTTCCGCGCGACGCCACCGTATTCCTGACCGCGAATAGTGGCGACGTCGTCTGGGCCGGCTGCGACGAGGTGCGGGACTCCAGGATCTGCCGCCTGACCATGAACACAGACCGTTCGGTGAGGGCGGACTTTCCTTGATGGGCTGGGACCGGGAAGTACTGATCGCGCAAAACCGGCGACGTGCCGGCCGGCGTGCAGTCGCCAATCGAGACGTACGCCGTCGGGCCTCGGCCGTAGGCAGCGGACGATCGACCAGCTCCAGCATGGGGGTTCTCTAGCTGCGTTGCGCGACAGGCCAAGCGCCACGCCGACAACGAGGCGCGACGCAAGGCCGCGCTCGTTACGCTCGCGAAGTATCGCGGTCGGTTTGCAGCGGTAAAGGCACAACGGGACGACCTATACAACCGCATTGGCCTTCGCCGACACCAACGTCGCCATCTACCCGGAAAGGTCGCCGCACGAGAAACGCAAGACAAGCATGGACACTCTTGGTCACGATCGAGCCTGCTTGCCTGGACATCATGGCCTCCGCCTAATCGGCGGCGAGCATGATGTGCTGGCGGTCTGTGTAGGCGACATGCACGTCGCTATTGCGGCTGCGAGAGAGAAGGGGACCCGCTGATTGAGACACTGGGATAAGTGGCGACTCCGCCTGAGGGAAGCGAGGATAGGGCTTCCGAAGGAGGAGAACCATGAGCAAGCGAGGGCGCCGTAACCACTCGGCGGTGTTCAAGGCCAAGGTGGCGCTGGCGGCCGTCAAGGGCGATCAGACGGTAGTGCAGCTGGCCGAGCGCTTTGACGTGCATCCGAACCAGGTCGGGCACTGGAAGGCGCAGTTGCTGGAACGTGCCGCCGAGGTGTTTGCCGGTGAGCGCAACGACGCCGGGGATACGGTCGATGTTAAAGAGCTGCACGCCAAGATCGGCCAGCTGGCCTTGGAGAACGATTTTTTGGCCGGCGCGCTCGGGCGGCTGCCCGGACCGAGCGCAAAGCGATGATCGACCCGGACCACGAGCTCAGCCTGACCCGGCAGGCCGAGTTGTTGGAACTGTCGCGGGCCTCGCTGTATTACCAGCCGGTGCCGGTCTCGGCCGCCGATCTGGCGCTGATGCGAAGAATCGACGAGCTGCATCTGGAGCTGCCGTTTGCCGGCAGCCGGCTGCTGCGCGATCTGCTGCGCGGCGAGGGCCACGGCATCGGCCGCAAGCATGTCCGCAGCCTGATGCGGAAGATGGGCATCAGCGCGATTTACCGGAGGCAGAACACCAGCCGCCGGCATCCGGCTCATCCGGTCTATCCGTACTTGCTGCGCGGTCTGGTGATCGATCGACCTAACCAGGTGTGGGCCACCGACATCACCTATATCCCGATGGCGCGGGGGTTCGTCTATCTGGTGGCGGTCATCGACGTCTATAGCCGCCGGATCCTCGCCTGGCGGATCTCCAACAGTCTCACCGCCGACTTCTGCATCGAGGCGCTCGAGGACGCGATCGCCCGCTACGGGGCGCCGGAAATCATGAACAGCGATCAGGGCTCGCAGTTCACCGCGGCCGACTTCGTGCAGGTACTGCAGCAACAGGGAATCCGCATCAGCATGGACGGCCGCGGCGCCTGGCGCGACAACGTGTTCGTCGAGCGGCTGTGGAAGTCGGTCAAGTATGAGGAAGTCTACCTGCACGCCTACGAGTCGGTGTCCGAGGCCAAGGCCGGCATCGGCCGCTACGTGCACTTCTACAATGCCCGCCGTCCGCATCGGTCGCTTGACCGCCAGACGCCGGATGTCGTGTACTTCAAATCGCTGCCGCTCGCGGCGGCCGCCTAACCCGCGGAGTCCCACTTATCCCGACCGCGAAAACTGTCTAAGAAACCGGGTCCCCTTCTGACACCAATTGGTTGGTGCCGGCGGAGGGAGTCGAAAAGTTAGGCCAAGTTAGTGACGAGCTTGATTTGGACAACATTAAAGCAGTTGCACGCCCGATGTCCTCCCGCCCTTAGTAGCGCGCGTTAGGACTGGTTGCGCAATAGCCCGGGCGCTTATTATTGCCCCAATAGTGGATGCTCAGTTCGTTCCATCAGTATGTTTCCAGATGAGCGTGATGGGCCGAGAAAAGCCGAGAATGCACTATCGAGGGATGGTGGCCAGGGGCGTAATCAAACCACCGACACGCGGATTTTCAGTACCGACGCCGCTGCTCCCTAAGTGGGCTCGTTTGCGATGAACGTCGTCTTCGCGACGACGACCCAGTGACCTTCCTGTATGTAGAGTAGAAGGTGGTCGACGTAGGACCTTTCACCGAATTGTAGCTCGTAGGTCACGCTGGCCATGGAGTCGCCGATGACCTCCATGGCTTTCACCTTTCCGCGCGCTCCCGGATCAGGTTTGGCCGCCCAGGTCGGAAGGACGGCGGCGAAGGATGAGCATTCGATCCCGTCGGCGCTGTTGAGGCAGAACTGGCCGTCCTTGTGAAAGAGCTTCTCGAGGGTCTTCACGTTGCCGGTTCTCAACCCCTCTACATAGGCGCTCAGTGATTCCTCCAGTGAACTGGCGCACGCTGCCTGGCAGGCCAGGAGAGAGCCGAACATGATCGAGCCGACCATTTTCACAACAGGTACCTCCGCGGCGGATTTATTAGCATCGTAGCTTAGGTGGCCCGGGACGTGCTCGGGCCGCTTTCCAGGTAGTGGCGACAGCGCCCTCACGAAAAGCGACTTCTCGTTGCCGCGTCCATAAGTCGCCACCAATGGAATCGCGTATACGTGATGTACCAGCGAACACATAACTCGATGATCTCGGTCTCGAAGCGCAGGCGCCGGTAGATCGGGTCACGAGCAATCGGCTTGGTCATCGCAGGCTCCTGCCGGACCCGTTGATGCTACCGTCCCACCGCCAACGCACCACAACCCTTTCGCAATGCCGGCACGCAAGCGGTTGATTCTCAAAGCCCAGGTTCGGGCATTGATTTTTCATACCATCAATTTCGCAACAACAAATTTTCTCTAGGATCGCGTCAAATTCAGGGTGATTTTCGACATTGCCGACTGTCGTCCGCTGACCTGTTTCCTTTCGAAACTCGCTTTGCTACTTCCGATACGCCTGTACAGCTCTCATGTTGAAGTCTCCGGGAAAGTCGGTGCGGTTCACAGCGGCGGCGTGACGGATCCGTTCAGTCACGTGTGGTGGGCAGCAACGGTGCTCGCTCGACTCTCCCCTAATGGGAGATGCTAGATTGATTCCTTGATGACCAGATTCGGCAGGCCGCTGGCCACGCTCGTCGGGAGCCTGGTCCTCTCGCTGGGGTGTGCCACTGGCGAGCAAGCAGCAAGTCAGCAGACGGCTCTCGTTCAATGGGGTTCGGGGATGCGCGCGCTGAAGCCTTCGGAGAAGGTCATTGTCCTGGAGCGCCGACTTGCGGCCCGACCGCCGGAAGTCTTTGCGGCGTTGACCGAGCCGCCCTCGTTGCGTCAATGGATGGGCACCGCCGAAATGGCGCTGATCAGTTGCGACGTCGACCTTCGGGCGGGAGGGAGCTTCCGCTACACTTTTCGACGCGGCGCACGGACAATGGAAGTGCGCGGCGCGTACGAGTCCGTGGAAGCCCCGCATCGGTTCGTTTACGCTGAGTCATACGATTTCTCGCCCTTGCGGCTTACCGTCGCGACCGAGCTGACGGACGCCGCGGACGGAACCACATTGCGCCAGACGCTGATCTACAAGTCCAAGGGCGACCGCGATGGGGATTTCGATGGAGTCGCAGCGAGTTCGGCCGAGGCGTTCACGAGACTCGACCGATACCTGGAAGCCCGGCGTGGCGGAGTGAGCGTTGCCCTCGCCAAGAGCATCGAGATCGAGGCGGCGCCACTCGCGGTATGGGATGTGCTGACGCGTCCGGAGTCGATCGAACGCTGGCTCGGTACACGCGTGCGCTCCAGTTGGCAGGTCGGCGAGCCGATCGTCTTTGAGTATTCGTGGGAGGGCAAGGCGTTCGAGGACAAAGGGGTGGTTCGCGACCTCCGACGCGGAGAGGTCTTCGCCTACACGTACTGGTCCGGACTGTCCGGTCTGCCGGACGAACCGCACAACTATTCGCTGATCACGTTTGAGCTGACGCCCAGCCACGGCGGAACGACTCTTGCGCTTCGCCACGAGCAGATCGCCAACGAGCGAATGCGCGACCACAGCAACAAGAACTGGGACGAGACGCTGCGTACCATCCGTGACTTGGCTAAGCCGTGAGCCGACGGGGGCTTCGCATGCTCAGGATCGGCGCGTTCGCAAGGCTTGCGGCGCCACGATAAAGACGTTGCGCTTCTATGATGAAGAGGGATTGCTCGAGCCTGCGCGCATCGACACCCGCACGGGCTACCGGTACTACGACTTCTCGCAGTTCGAGAAGCTGCGCTTCTTGCGACGGTTGCGGGCGCTCGACTTCAGCATCGAGGAGATGCGCGGCCTGGTCACGCGGATAGGAAGTTCAAACCGGCACTCCCGAGCGATCTGGTTCGCAGCATGCGCCTGATGGCGGCTGGCAGGCCAGCGCCACTGGTCGCGTCCGGCAATTCCGCCCGCCCGGATGCTGCACCGGGCGCGGCTGCGCCTTGAACGCAGCCGCTCCTGGCCGGCATCCGCCCTTCAGCGGCCGTCGGCCCGAAACGCGCGCAGCCACAACC
>JBOHZL010000126.1:0-6635 GCA_050738495.1 Steroidobacteraceae bacterium
CGTCGCCACTGCCCGGCGCAGCGCAGCGAGGGAGCGCAATAGCAGGTCGTCGAGCTTCTGCATGCGCTGGGCGAGCGCCTGCGCCGGATGCAGGCTGTCGAGGCGGCGACCGGCGCGCGCGACGGACTCGGAGCGCTGCCGCCAGGCGCGAAGCGTGGCGCCGCCCAGGCGGCGAGAAACCGCCTCGAGACCGGCCAGCCAGGCGGCGGCATCCGGGACAGCCAGTTCAGCGGCCGCCGAGGGCGTGGGCGCTCGCAGGTCGGCGACGAAGTCCGCGATCGTGAAGTCGATCTCGTGACCGATACCGGTGATGACCGGGAGCTCGAGGTCCGCAATCCTGCGTGCGAGCGCCTCGTCGTTGAATGCCCAGAGGTCCTCGAGCGATCCGCCGCCCCGGACCAGCAGCAGCACGTCCACCTCCGCGCGCCGATCCGCGATCGCCAGCATTTCCGCGATCCGGCCGGCGGCGCCTGCGCCCTGCACCGGGACTGCGTGGATGAGCACCGGTACCGAGGGACAACGCCGCTTGAGCACCTGCAGCACATCCCGCAGCGCCGCTCCGCTCGCCGAGGTCACCACGCCGATGCGCCCCGGAAATCGCGGCGGCGACCGCTTGCGCGCGGCGTCGAACAGGCCCTCGGAAGCGAGGCGCAGCTTCAGCGCCTCGAAGCGCCGACGGAGTTCGCCTTCGCCGGCCTCCTCGAGGTGATCGGCCAGCAGCTGGAAGTCGCCCCGCGCCTCGTACAGGCCGACCCGTGCGCGGAGCAGCACCTGCATGCCCTCGCGCGGCAGGACGCGGACCAGCTGATTGCGCTGGCGGAACATCGCGCAGCGGACCTGGGCGTCCTCATCCTTGAGCGTGAAATACCAGTGCCCGGAAGCCGGCCGCGAGAAGTTGGACAGCTCGCCGGTGATCCACAATGACGGCAAACCGGCCTCGAGCAGGGCGCGCGCCTCCCGGTTCAGGCGGCTGACCGTGTAGATGTCGCGCGAGGCGTCCGGCATGCCGCCATGCTATGCGAGTCCGCCGGCGAGACTCCACTGTCAACCGGAGCGGCGCCGTCGTACAATGCGCCGCTTCATTCGGACCGGCCCCCGGGAACAACGCCCATGCGCATCGTCCAGGAAGCACTCACCTTCGACGACGTCCTGCTCGTACCCGCCTACTCGGACGTGCTGCCGCTCGAGGTGGACCTGTCGACCCGGCTGACTCGCGGTATCCGGCTCAACCTGCCACTGGTGTCGGCCGCGATGGACACCGTCACCGAGGCCAGGCTCGCGATCACGATCGCGCAGGAAGGCGGCATCGGCATCATTCACAGGAACATGACGGCCGCGGATCAGGCCCGGGAAGTGGGACGGGTCAAGAAGCACGAGAGCGGCGTCATCAAGGATCCGATCACGGTGCGGCCGGACGCCACCATCCGTGACGTGATCGCGCTGACGCGCGCCAAGGGCATCTCGGGATTGCCGGTTACGGCGGACGGCAACCAGGTGGTCGGCATCGTCACGCACCGGGACATCCGCTTCGAGGAGCAGCTCGACCTGCCGGTGTCGAAAGTCATGACGCCGCGCGAGAAGCTCGTGACCGTGCGCGAAAACACGCCCCGCGAGGAGGTGCTGCTGCTGCTGCACCGCAATCGCATCGAGAAGGTGCTGGTCGTGGACGAGGGCGGACGCCTCAAGGGCATGATCACCGTGCGCGACATCCAGAAGGCGCGCGACTTCCCGCGCGCCTGCAAGGACGAACACAGCCGGCTGCGCGTCGGCGCCGCGGTCGGCACCGCCGCCGACACGCCCGAGCGCGTGGCGATGCTGGCGGAAGCCGGTACCGATCTCGTCGTCGTCGACACTTCGCACGGCCATTCGAAAGGCGTGATCGCGATGGTCGCGCGCATCAAGCGTGCCCACCCGCAGTTGCAGATCGTGGCCGGCAATATCGTCACGGCCGATGCGGCCAAGGCGCTCGTGGACGCCGGCGCCGACGGCGTCAAGGTCGGCATCGGCCCGGGCTCGATCTGCACCACCCGCGTCATCGCCGGCGTCGGCGTGCCGCAGGTCACCGCAGTCGCGACCGTCGCGGAGGCCCTTGCGAAAAGCGACGTGCCGCTCATCTCCGATGGCGGGATCCGTTATTCGGGTGACGTCGCAAAGGCGATCGCGGCCGGCGCCCACTCGGTGATGATCGGCGGCCTGTTCGCGGGCACCGAGGAATCGCCGGGCGAGGTCGAGCTCTACCAGGGCGCCTCCTACAAGTCGTACCGTGGCATGGGCTCGCTCGGCGCGATGTCGCAGCGTCATGGTTCGAGCGACCGGTATTTCCAGGACACCGTCGCGGAGCTCGAGAAACTGGTGCCGGAGGGCGTCGAGGGCAGGGTCCCTTACAAGGGCAGCCTGGTCACGATCCTGCACCAGCTCGCCGGCGGCATTCGCGCGGCGATGGGCTATACCGGCAGCGGCAACATCGAGACGATGCGCACCAAGCCGGTGTTCGTGCGGATCACCGGCGCCGGCGTGCGCGAGAGCCACGTCCACGACGTGAAGATCACCAAAGAAGCGCCGAACTACCGGATCGGATGATGGCCGCCCGCCTGCCGGCCGCCGCGACCGACATCCATGCCCACCGGATCCTGATCCTCGACTTCGGCGCCCAGTACACGCAGCTGATCGCGCGCCGGGTGCGAGAGCTCGGCGTCTATTGCGAGATCCTGCCGTGGGACTCGGGTGACGATGCAGTGCGCGGATTCGGAGCCCGCGGCGTGATCCTCTCCGGCGGCCCGGAGTCGGTCATCGACGCGAGCCCGCCGCGCGCGCCCGACGCGGTGTTCGGGCTCGGCGCGCCGGTCCTCGGCATCTGCTACGGGATGCAGACCATGGCCGCCCAGCTCGGCGGCCGCGTCGCCTCATCGTCGCACCGCGAATTCGGCTATGCCCAGGTCCGGCGAACCGCGCCCTCGCGGTTGCTCGACGGGATCGCCGACCAGGGCGCGGCCGACCCGCAGTTGCTGGACGTGTGGATGAGCCACGGCGATCGCGTCGAGACGCTGCCGGCCGGCTTCGTCGCGATCGCGGCCACGGCGAATGCGCCGCTCGCGGCGATGGCCAACGAGTCCGCGCGGTTCTACGGCGTGCAGTTCCACCCGGAAGTCACGCACACCCGTTCGGGAAGCGCGATCCTCGAGCGCTTCGTGCGCGGGATCTGCGGCTGCGACGCGCTCTGGGACGCCGGCAACATCGTCGCCGATGCCGTGTTCCGGATCCGCGAGCAGGTCGGCAAGGATGGCGTGCTGCTCGCGCTGTCGGGCGGCGTGGACTCGTCGGTGGTCGCGGCGCTGCTGCACCGCGCGATCGGACCGCAGCTCAGCTGCGTGTTCGTCGATCACGGCCTGTTGCGCCACGCCGAAGGCGACCAGGTGATGCAGACGCTGTCGCGGCATTTCGGCATCCGCGTGATCCGGGTCGACGCCGCCGACCGGTTTTTCGCCGCGCTGGGAGAGGAAGACGACCCGGAGCGCAAGCGCAAGATCATCGGCCGGATGTTCATCGAAGTATTCGAGGAGGAATCGCGCAAGCTCGAGGGGATCAGGTGGCTGGCGCAGGGCACGATCTATCCCGACGTGATCGAATCCGCCGGTGCCAGGACGGGCAAGGCGCAGGTGATCAAGTCGCACCACAATGTCGGCGGCCTGCCGGAGCGCATGCACCTCGCATTGCTCGAGCCGTTGCGCGAGCTCTTCAAGGACGAGGTCCGGCGCATCGGGCTCGAGCTCGGGCTGTCGCACGCGATGGTGTACCGTCATCCGTTCCCCGGCCCGGGCCTCGGCGTGCGCATCCTCGGCCGCGTCAGCCGCGAGGCCGCGGACCTGCTGCGCAGTGCGGATGCGATCTTCATCGAGGAATTGCGCGCGCACCAGCTCTACGACCGGGTGAGTCAGGCGATGGCCATCTTCCTGCCGGTGCGCTCGGTCGCGGTGATGGGCGATGGCCGGCGCTACGACTGGGTGATCGCGCTGCGGGCGGTCGAGACCGTGGACTTCATGACCGCGCACTGGGCGCGGCTGCCGTACGAGTTCCTCGACCACGTGGCACGCCGCATCGTGAACGAGGTGAACGGCGTGTCGCGTGTCGTCTACGACATTTCCGGCAAACCGCCGGCGACGATCGAATGGGAGTGAGGGGGTTCTCCAGACAATTCGGCTTCATCAGATGACATGATGGGTTCAATGGCGCGCAGACGCGGCGCCAAATGCAGCGCCAGGTTTCCGGGAAAAAGTGGGTCAAGCTCAGGCGCGACTCGATCACTGTGACTTGAACACGACCCCAACAGGCCCTCGTCGTTGGCCCGCTGACGGCGATGGCTTGCGGCTGCATTTCTGACCGAACGCACGCAATCTGGTGCGTCAGTGCCGAATTTCTGCCGCGTAGCGGCGCTCGGCCGCGCGCCCCTGGTTTTGTCGATCCGCCGGGCTACGCACGTCATCGGCCCGAGACGACGCTGCTGTATGAGCTGGTCGAGCGGCACTACCCAGCATTCCGCGAGCTGCGCGCCATGGCAGGCCGGCCATTGCCCGACTACGTCGAGGCGGAGTTCGACGCGTACCTGAAGCGCGAGCGGATGGAGGTAGGTTTTCTGCGCCTGCGCTGCGAGCAATGCCATGCCGAGAAGCTGGTGGCGTTCAGCTGCAAGAAGCGCGGCTTCTGCCCCTCCTGCGGTGCGCGGCGCATGGCTGAGACGGTCGCGCTGCTCGTCGACGAGGTGCTGCCCGCGCGCCCGCTGCGCCAGTGGGTGCTGTCGCTGCCGATGACGCTGTGTTTTCTGCTGGCGACCCGTCCCGCCGTGCTGACGGATGTGCTCGGTGTCGACAGGCCACACCGGCGCTGTCACGCTGATCCAGCGTTTCGGCTCGGCGCTGAACCTCAACGTACACCTGCACATGATCTTCGTCGCTGGCGCGTATCGGACCGACGGCGTCGGTCCGCCGGTGTTCTGTCATGTGCCAGCGCCGGGCACGAGCGAGCCGATGACGAGCGCGTGGTTGAGTGGTGATCCCGAGCGGGCCGGATCGCCGTCGGCCCGCGAGCCGGTCAGAAGGGGCAGGGCACCACGGTGCCGCACAGGCGGCAGGATTGTCACTGCACGCGGGCCTGGACATTCAGCCGGGGCAAGGCGCGAAGCGGGAACGACGGTGCCGCTAAATCAGATCTTCCCTAATGTGAAAAGCGTTCTCCGACGACCAGAAGTGTGAACGGAAGTGCGGCGTCCAATGCTATTCCTGTCCGTCACGACATTGATAGGCATAAGTCTCGACCACGTCCGGCAACGACTGGGTCTTGACCAGAAGCGCCTCCGCATCGCGGTCAGCGGCCTGAGCGTCTACGTTGGCATACATAGCTAGTTTGGTAAGCCCCCGTGCGGAAACGGGATCACCGAGCTTTTCAGCCAACTTGTACCAGGCAGCAGCCTTGCGAAAGTTTGCATTTCCTGACAGACATACTCCGTCCAAAGCGTCCATACGCATACATTCTTCAGTTGCTGCGTGCATGTAGCTCGCAGCGGTTTCATTGATGAGGATCGTGTGGCCAATCAGGCGATACTGCTCCCGTGCGATCTCTTCCGCTTCGGGCATGTGGGTGAGTTTCTTTTCATAGGCAGTCAATCGGAACCATAGCGCCTTGGCCGCACCCGAGTCTCCGGTTCCCGCCAAGCATCGAAGCGTCTGATCGCCTATCTGATGGAGATAGGAAAGCAGACGCACCCCCAAGCCGAAGGATTCGTAGCCGAACTTCATGCGCTCAGCGAGTGTGACATACTGTTCGGCCGGCGACTTAATAGGTGTCACGAAAGCTTGGTCGGTGGCCGATTGACTGGGGTCCGGGTCTTGCGCGAGAGCTGCGGCACAGATGGCTAACACTGAAGCAGTCAGCATTGCGATCCGAGTATTCATGGCGGGCACTCCTTCGCTCTTTAGTGGCGCTTCAGGGCGCAAGTACGCAATTGGCCCAAGTTATCGTCCGGTTAAACTCGACCCACGGGTCATTGAGGGTTAAGCGGTGGTATTCGAAATTCCAGTGGCGCAACATGCTTTACCTGCGATTCGTATCTTGTCGCCGTGCGGCCACCCGTTGGCTAGCTGCAAAGCCTGCGCTGCCTTTCTAGCAAAGGCTTTCGCGCCGCTTTGCCCAATTCCACAAGTTCCGTCAGTTCCATCACCGCAGCAGAAGCCCGCCCACGTGTGAATCTCCGCTGATGCGGAAAGAGCACCGAATGACAGCATGATGGAAACGATGCACGCGCTGATTCTTGTGTTCATGCGCAGTTCCATATTTAAACGCTGTCGTGCCTGGACGTGAATTATAGCGTATGGCACAGCACTACTGTCCGGTTGACTTGACAGTGATTGCCTAGAATCCAAGCGGCGATATGAGCTTACGCGCGTTTCAGGGTGTCGATGACGCTGTGTTTTCTGCTGGCGACCCGTCCCGCCGTGCTGACGGATGTGCTCGGTGTCGACAGGCCACACCGGCGCTGTCAGGCTGATCCAGCGTTTCGGCTCGGCGCTGAACCTCAACGTGCACCTGCACATGATGTTCGTCGCTGGCGCGTATCGGACCGACGGCGTCGGTCCGCCGGCGTT
>JBOHZL010000127.1:0-6441 GCA_050738495.1 Steroidobacteraceae bacterium
CGGCGACGAGCTCTGCGTCTCGCTGTTCCTCGACGCCGCCCTCCTCGAGCGCCTCGACCGGCACGACCCGAGCGACGGGCTCGACGCGGGCAACCTCGCCGACTGCTGGACGGCGCTGGAGGGCCTCAGCCATTTTCTCTGCGTCGCACACAACGCCAGCCACGACCGGCCGGTGTCGCGCCTGATGCTCGAGACTCAGGCCGAGGTGGACAAGTACGTCGCGAGCTTCGCCCTGCTCCGCATGCGCGAGCCGCGGCGCTTCCCCGCCGAGCTGCACCCGCTGCTGTTCCGCCATGCGCGCGTCGATCCCGTGCTTGCGGCCGGGCGGGAGTCCCTCTACCGCCGCGCGAGCAGGCAGGCGGCGCGTTTCTGCGCCCGCCTCGAGCCGCGGCTGCGCGCCCTGTGCCGGCGCGACGACGGCACATGGCTCGCGGAGCTGCGCCGCTTCTACCGGCTGAGCGATTCCGGAAAGCTGCGCCACATCGAGCGGAACTGCGCGCCGTCCGCCGTGTCCGCCTGAGGCTGTCGCCTAGGGCCTGTTAACACTAGCGTAGTGCCTCGACGACGAGTGCGAAGCACAGGAACGCCATGAACATGACGTCGAGCTTGTCGAAGCGGCTGAAGATGCGGCGAAAGCCCTTGAGCCTGCGAAACAGCCGCTCGATCTCATTACGGCGGCGATACCAGGCCTTGCTGTACACCCATGGGGCGACCCGGGTCGACAGCGGTGGCACGACCGGAATGAACCCCAGGTCGAGCGCGAGCTGACGTGTTTCGTTGCCTTCATAGGCCTTGTCCATGATCAGTCGACAGCGCTTCGGCAGGTCGGTCACCGTGCGCAGCAGCGCGCGACCGGCCGGCGCATCGCCGGCCTGGCCGGGTGACAGCGAGAAGGTCAGAGCCGTGCGAGCATTCGCGGCAACCATATGAACTTTGGTGGTCCATCCGCCGCGGGATTTGCCAATGGCTTGCGCGCCGTTTTTTTTAGCGCGCCGGTGCCGTCGGGATGGACCTTGACGATGGTGCTGTCGAGACTGACCGCTTCGATCTTGATGCGTACCAGCTGCTGATGCTGCATTTCCTCGAACAGCCGATCGAGTACCCCGGCTTTCGCCCAGCGGTTCATGCGGGTGTAGATCGTGTGCCAGTTACCGAAGCGCTTCGGCAACGCACGCCATTTGCAGCCGTTCTCCGCGACGTACAGGATCGCGTTGACGACCTGAAGATTGCTGAGCGAGACATTGCCGCGCTGTACCGGCAGGAACGGCTCGATCCGACCAAACTGCGCTGCGGTGATTTCCATGTCGCATAGCATATCACGTAGTGTTAACAGGCCCTAGCCCGCCCCAGCGGCGGGACGGCAGGAAATCTGGTGGCTGGGCTCGAAAGTTCAAGGGCTGGCGCCGGTGGGGCCGCACGGTGTCTAAAATGTCCCCGCAAGACTCACGGGAGGGTTCGGCCATGAGGCTTTCTCGCCGCGCGTTCTGTCAGTCAGGTTCGGCCGCGGTCGCGGGCACGCTGCTTCCGGTCTTCCCTGCGCTCGGCCAAGCCACAACGGCCGGGCGCGATTTGCCTTCCGCGATTCGCGCCGTGAAACTCGACGGCACGGCCACCTCGATCGAGGCGGCCGCATTGCGCGAGCTTTCCGGCAGCCTCGACGGCCAATTGCTGCTCGATGGCGACTTTGGCTACGACGGGGCCCGCCGGATCTGGAACGGCATGCACGACCGCCGTCCGGCCGCGATCGTCCGCGCGCGCTCGAAGGCCGACGTCGTCAATGCCGTGACCTTCGCCCGCGAGCGGGAACTGCTGCTTGCGGTCAAAGGCGGCGGTCATAGCTGGCCCGGTCATTCGACGGCCGATGGGGCCCTCATGATCGATCTGGCCGCGATCGACGAAGTTACGGTCGATCCGGTTGCCCGCCGCGCGCGCGTCGGCGGGGGCGCGCTGCTCTATGACCTCGACTTCGCAAGCATGCGCCATGGACTCGTGACGACGGCTGGCATCGTGTCTCACACCGGCGTCGGCGGGCTCACGCTCGGTGGCGGCTATGGGCGGCTGGGCCGCAAGTTCGGGCTCACGATCGACAGTCTCCTGGCGGCGGAACTGGTCTGCGCCGACGGGCGCGTGCGCAAGCTGAGCGCCGAAGAGAATATGGATCTGTTCTGGGCGATTCGCGGCGGAGGCGGCAACTTCGGCGTCGTCACCGAATTCGAGTTCGCGCTGCACGAAGCGCCGCCGGACATGTATGGCGGCGTCATCCAGTGGCCGCTGGCCGCGGCACGCGAAGTCCTCGATCACTTTGCCGAGCATTCGGCCAAGTACTCCGACGAGATGTTCGTGGCGCCCGGCATGATGACAGCGTCCGACGGATCGGCGCGCCTGGCGATCGACGTCTGCTACTGCGGGAATCCGCGTGCCGCCGAGCGCGAACTGGCGCCGCTGCGCGCCGTGGCTCGGCCCGTCGTCGACGGCGCGGCTTCAATGACCTATCTGACGATGCAGACTCGCATGGATGGCGTGGCGCGCCCGGGCATCCGCTCCTACATCAAGAGCGGCATGGTCAAGGCTTTCACGCCAGGCTTGATCGAGACCATGCTCGAGAGTTTCGAGCCCGGGAAGGGCGTGATCGTCAATTCGTTTGCAACCGGCGGCCGAATCGCGCAAGTCGACGAGACGGCAACGGCATGGCCGCATCGCAACGCGCACTCGATGATCGGCGTGCTTGCCTTCTGGCCCGACGCGGCGTCAGATAGCGCACGCATCGGCGCCGTACGCTCGCAGTGGTCAAAGTACGAGCCGCACGTCGGCGGCTACTACGCCAACATCCAGGCCGACGACATCGAGGTAGCAGGCAACTACGGCCCCGTTTACAAGCGGCTCGTCACGATCAAGAACGCCTACGATCCGATGAACCTGTTCCGACTCAACAGCAACATTCGGCCGACGATCTAGCGTATTTTTCCTCGCAGCGTTAGCGTACTTTCATGAAGCGGACTCTTTGCGAGCTGACGCTCGCCGGCGCTCGCATTGCCGAGACTCTGGCCAGGAATCCGCAGATCTACTCGAATGCCCGGCGCTGCATGGCGGTACTGCCTCGCGTGAAAGAGCGGGTGCAGGTCGCGCTGGGCGAACTCGCTCCCCTCAATCCCGAGGCGCGGTTTCCGCCGGTCACGGTCGCCGTCAGTCGCGGCAAGCCTGCCGGCATCGGCTATCCCGACACCGGCATCCAGATCGGCCTCGAGGCGGTGTGCGCAGCCGACTTCATGAATCCCGACGTCGAAGACCGATTGGTGCACGTGATCTGCCACGAATACGTGCACATTCAGCAGGCGCCTGCGCTCGCGGGCCGAGACGACCTCACGGTGCTCGAACGATCACTGCTCGAGGGCGGCGCCGAGTTCATCTCCGAGCTGATTTCCGGCCTGGCCGGGCAGGCGCACTTCCCGGAATTGACGAAGGGACGTGACAAGGAGATCGAGACGGCGTTCCTCGCCGACCAGGACAAGACCGACCTCTCGGCCTGGCTCGACAATAGCAGCTTCGAGAAACTGCAATAGGCAGCGAGCCGCCACACGGCTCGCTGCCATTGAGACTCCTTCTATTCGTCGAGGATCGGCCGGAAGCCGCCCCAGAACATGCGCTGCCCGTCGAATGGCATCTTGTCGCGATCGGGCTGCATGCGCTTGTCTTCCATGATCTTCGGCCATGCTGCGTCGCGCGTCGCTTTGTCGGGCCATTCGACGTACGAGAAGACTACATTCTCGCCTTCCTTGGCCTTCACGGCGCGCCTGAAGTCCGTGACCTTTCCGTCGGGCAAGTCGTCGCCCCAGGCTTCGACGACGCGAGTCGCGCCATACTCCTTGAACACTTCCGCCGCCTTGGCGGCCATCTCCCGATAGGCCTGCTTGTTGCCCTTGGGAACAGGCACCACGTAGCCATCGGCATAGCCCGAGGTGCCCCGGCCGGCTTCATCGACGATGGATTCGAAACCACCAATGATCATGCGCTTGCCGTCGAACGGCATGTTCGAGAACATCTCCTTCATGCGCGGGTCGTCCATGATTTTCTTGTTGGCGGCCTCGTAGGTCGCCTTGTCGGGATACTCCATCCAGGAGAAGACGACGGTCTCGTCATCCTTGGCCTGCACTGCGCCCTGGAAGTCGGTCACCTTGCCCTTGGGAACATCGTCGCCCCAGCCTTCGACCATTCGCTTCACGCCGAACTGCTTGAACAGTGGCACGGCGTCCGACGCCTGCTTGCGGTACTTATCCAAGTTGGCGGTCGGCACCGGTGTCACGAATCCCTGGACGTAGTTCATCGATGTTCTCCTAAGCTGGCATTACACGGATAACGCCGAAGCCTGACGTCGGGCAGACACCGCGTCTGCCGGTGAACTCCCAAAGTTTTTTGTAGACAAGGCCTCCTTGTCCTACAAAATATCGGCGCAGTCGCCTACCCCTGCCACGTTCTCCGTACGCAATAGGATTGAGCGATGAACAAGAACACGATCTGCCTGTGGTACGACAAGGACGCCGAGGAAGCCGCGCGCTTCTACGCGCAAACCTTCCCGGACAGCAAGGTCGGCGCGGTACACCGCGCGCCGAGCGATTTTCCGAACGGCAAGGCGGGCGACGTGCTGACCGTTGAGTTCACGGTCTGCGGTGTCACCTGCATCGGCCTCAACGGCGGGCCCGCATTCAAGCACAGCGAGGCGTTCTCCTTCCAGATCGCGACCGAAGACCAGGCTGAGACCGACAAGTACTGGAATGCCATCGTCGGCAACGGTGGCACGGAGAGTCAGTGCGGCTGGTGCAAGGACAAATGGGGCCTGTCGTGGCAGATCACGCCCCGTGTGCTGACCGAAGCGATGGCCCGCGGCGGCGATGCCGCCAGGCGCGCCTTCGAGGCGATGATGCCGATGAAGAAAATCGACGTCGCCAGGATCGAGGCGGCCGTGAAGGGCAAGGCGAGCACCGCGTAAGGTCGTGGATGCGGACATCGAGCGTCACTGACGCTACTTGCTGGCGAAGTCCGACTCGCTAAAAATCTGGCGGATCTCGATCACGTCGCCTTCGTCGGCGGGGCAGCGCAGCGCCCATTTCACAAGCTCGTCTTTTGAGTCGGTTTCCACGAGCCAATAACCGCCCAGCACTTCTTTTGTCTCGACGAACGGCCCGTCAATCACCGCCGGCTTCCCTTTGCCGAACGAAACGCGCGCGCCGGATCGGAGCGGATGAAGGCCGTTCAGCGACAGGATTTTGATGGCCTTGCCCATCTCCTCATTGAAGCGGGTCATCTCTTCAACCTTCTTCGGGTCGGGCGCAAAGCCCGGTTCCAGCTTCTTGTTGCCTCTGTAGACGTTCGGAATCATCAGCATCATGAATTGCATGGGGTTTTTCCTTGGACGGTGTTTGGGGTCCTGCATGTTTAGTCGCCTGACGGTGCCCAAATTCGACAGACACAGCTGGCTCGAGACAATTGCAATTCGTAGTCTGGATTGCGCGGGTCCACCGACAGACACCATTGCCCTAAGGGCGTACTGTCAGGACGTCGCGTCGCTTGTGACATTCAATCGTAATTAAGCATCGCATCCCGTGCCTGTGCTTGGTCTAAGCCATTTCAATCTTCGGGCGCCCCGTCCCTTGCTGGATAAGCTGAGAGACTTCTACGTCGAAGTCGTCGGACTCCGCCCGGGGTTTCGCCCGCCCTTTCAGCGTTTCGGTTACTGGCTGTATGCCGGAGACACTGATGTTCTCCACCTGACCGAAGCTGACGGCTCTGAAAGGCAGGTTCTTGACGTCCTCACAACGCTTGATCACGTGGCGCTGAAGTGCGCTGGGCGCGCTACCTACGAGGCTGCGCTTTCGCAGCATGGCGTGCACTACAAGGTTGCTTCAGTTCCCCAAACGCAACAGATACAGTTGTTTTTCGATGATCCGGCGGGCAATGGCGTGGAACTCATTTTTGCGGAGACCGACGGCTAACCCACGCATCGGCCCAAAGGAGACCCATGAACAAGTCACATAAGGAGTCTGCGCTCGGATTCCTGAACTCCGTTGCTTCTGGCCAGGTTCGCGAAGCCTACGAGCTTTACGTCGGACCCGGATTCAAGCACCACAATCCGTACTTTTGAGGAGATGCAGTCTCCCTGAAAGAAGGCATGGAACAAAACGCCAAGAAGAACCCGAACAAAGTGTTGGAGATCCAGACCGCAATAGAGGAAGGCGATCGTGTCGCGGTCTTTTCGCGCGTGCGCCAAGATCCGAAGGACAAGGTCGGAGCCGTGGTACATATTTTTCGCTTCAATGACGGGCGAATAGTGGAACTCTGGGACATCGGGCAGGCGGTACCCGAAGAAACTGTTGACGAGAACAGAATGTTCTGATGCCAACTGATCCACCTGTACTTTCGTCGCGACCAAATTACTTTACCGTGGAC
>JBOHZL010000128.1:0-6307 GCA_050738495.1 Steroidobacteraceae bacterium
GAAGATGCAGCTCGAAGTCGCGGGCCGGCCGCTCGAGGGCGAGTTCCTGCGTTCCGCCTCGATCGTGAACACCATGATCCAGCAGTTGAGCGTCTTCACCTCCGAAGTCACGCGCGTGGCGCGCGAAGTCGGCACCGAGGGCAAGCTCGGCGGCCAGGCGCAGGTCAAGGAGGTGAGCGGCGTCTGGAAGGACCTCACCGACAACGTCAACTCGATGGCGCGCAACCTGACCGACCAGGTGCGCAACATCGCCGAGGTCACGATCGCCGTCGCCAGCGGCGACCTGTCGCGCAAGATCACGGTGGACGTGCGCGGCGAGATCCTGCAGCTCAAGGAAGCCATCAACACGATGGTCGACCAGTTGCGCTCATTCGCGTCCGAAGTGACGCGCGTGGCGCGCGAGGTCGGCACCGAGGGCAAGCTCGGCGGCCAGGCGATCGTGCCCGGCGTTGCCGGCACCTGGAAGGACCTGACCGACAACGTGAATGCGATGGCGAGCAATCTTACTGCGCAGGTACGCAACATCGCGGAAGTCACCACTGCGGTCGCGCGCGGCGACCTGTCGCGCAAGATCACCGCCGACGTGCGCGGCGAGATCCTGCAGCTGAAGGAGACCATCAACACGATGGTCGACCAGCTGAACGGCTTCGCGGCCGAGGTCACGCGCGTGGCGCGCGAGGTCGGCACCGAAGGCGCGCTCGGCGGCCAGGCGCACGTGCCCGGCGTGGCGGGGACCTGGAAGGACCTGACCGACAACGTCAATTCGATGGCGAGCAACCTCACCGCGCAGGTGCGCAACATCGCGGAGGTGACCACCGCGGTCGCGCGCGGCGACCTGTCGCGCAAGATCACCGTCGACGTGAAGGGCGAGATCCTCGAACTCAAGCAGACCGTCAACACGATGGTGGACCAGTTGAACGGCTTCGCGGCCGAGGTCACGCGCGTGGCGCGCGAGGTCGGCACCGAGGGCAAGCTCGGTGGCCAGGCGCACGTGCCCGGCGTGGCCGGCACCTGGAAGGACCTGACCGACAACGTCAACTCGATGGCGAGCAACCTCACCGCGCAGGTGCGCAACATCGCGGAGGTGACCACCGCGGTCGCGCGCGGCGACCTGTCGCGCAAGATCACCGCCGACGTGCGCGGCGAGATCCTGCAGTTGAAGGAGACCATCAACACGATGGTGGACCAGTTGAACGGCTTCGCGGCCGAGGTCACGCGCGTGGCGCGCGAGGTCGGCACGGAGGGCAAGCTCGGCGGCCAGGCGATCGTGCCGGGTGTCGCGGGCACCTGGAAGGACCTGACCGACAATGTCAACTCGATGGCCGGCAACCTCACCGGCCAGGTTCGCAACATCGCCGAGGTCGCCACCGCCATCGCGCGCGGCGACCTGTCGCGCAAGATCACCGTCGACGTCAAGGGCGAGATCCTCGAACTCAAGAACACCGTCAACACGATGGTCGACCAGCTGAACGGCTTCGCGGCCGAAGTCACGCGCGTGTCGGGCGAGGTGGGGACCGAGGGCAAGCTCGGCGGCCAGGCGATCGTGCCGGGTGTCGCGGGCACCTGGAAGGACCTGACCGACAATGTCAACGAGATGGCCGCGAACCTCACCAGCCAGGTCCGCGGCATCGTGAAGGTCGTGACCGCGGTGGCGAATGGCGAGTTGCGCCAGCGCCTGACGGTGGAATCCAAGGGCGAGGTCGCGGCGCTCGCGGATACGATCAACAGCATGACCGCGACGCTCGCCACGTTCGCGGACCAGGTGACGACGGTGGCGCGCGAAGTCGGCGTCGAGGGCCGGCTGGGCGGGCAGGCGAACGTGCCGGGCGCGGCCGGCACCTGGAAGGACCTGACTGCGAACGTGAACCTGCTGGCCGCGAATCTGACGACGCAGGTGCGCGCGATCGCGGAGGTCGCGACCGCGGTCACCAAGGGCGACCTCACGCGCTCCATCCAGGTCGACACGCGCGGCGAAGTCTCGGATCTCAAGGACAACATCAATGCGATGATCGGCAACCTGCGCGCGACCACCGAGCGCAACACCGAGCAGGACTGGCTGAAGACGAACCTGGCGAAGTTCAGCCGCATGATGCAGGGCCAGCGCGACCTGATCACGGTGGCGCAGATGCTGCTCTCCGAGCTCGCGCCGCTGGTCGATGCGCAGCAGGGCGTGATGTACCTGGTCGAGAAGGACGAGGGTGGCGAGCGCCTGAAACAGCTCGCGGGCTACGCCGACTTGCGCGAATCGGTCGAGCCGCGCGAGTACCGGCTCGGCGAGGGACTGGTCGGTCAATGTGCCATCGAGCGCCAGCGGATCCTGCTCACGGACATTCCGTCCGACCTGGTCCGCGTGCACTCCGGCCTCGTGGTCGCGCGGCCCAGCAACATCATCGTCTTGCCCGTGCTGTTCGAAGGCCAGGTGAAAGCCGTCATCGAGCTGGCCTCGCTCGGCGATTTCACTCCGTCGCACCTCGCGTTCCTCGAGCAGCTCACCGGCAGTATCGGCGTCGTGCTCAACACCATCGAGGCCACGATGCGCACCGAGGGCCTGTTGCTGCAGTCGCAGCAGCTCGCCGGCGAGCTTCAGACGCAGCAGAAAGAGCTGCAGCAGACCAACGACGAGCTCGCGAGCAAGGCGCGCCTGCTCGCCGAGCAGAACGTGGAGGTCGAGCGCAAGAACCAGGAAATCGAGTTCGCCCGCCGCGCCGTGGAGGAGAAGGCCGCGGAGCTCGCGCTCACCTCGCGATACAAGTCCGAGTTTCTCGCGAACATGTCGCACGAGCTCCGCACGCCGCTGAACAGCATCCTGATCCTGGGCCAGCAGCTCGCGGAGAACGCCGAGGGCAACCTGACGGAGCGCCAGGCGGAGTTCGCGCGCACCATCCACGGCGCCGGCACGGACCTGGTGAACCTGATCAGCGACATTCTCGATCTGTCGAAGATCGAGTCCGGCACCGTGACCGTGGAGTCGGAGGAAATGCCGTTCACGCAGCTGCGCGATACGGTCGAGCGCACGTTCCGGCACGAGGCCGAGGCGCGCAAGCTCGCATTCACGACGGATCTTGCGCCGAACCTCGGACGCGCGGTGACGACGGATCCGAAGCGCCTGCTGCAGGTGCTGAAGAACCTGCTGTCCAATGCCCTGAAATTCACCGATCACGGCGGCGTGCGGCTGCACGTCGGCGTGGCGGCGGGCGGCTGGAGTGCCGAACACCCGATCCTGGGCAAGGCGCTGACGGTGATCGAGTTCGCCGTGACCGATACGGGCATCGGCATTCCGCTCGACAAGCAGAAGATCATCTTCGAGGCGTTCCAGCAGGCCGATGCGGGAACCGCGCGCAAGTACGGCGGCACCGGCCTCGGCCTGGCGATCAGCCGGGAGCTTGCGCACCTGCTTGGCGGCGAGATCCGCCTGCATAGCGTTCCCGGCAGCGGCAGTACGTTTACGCTGTATCTGCCGCTCAGCTACGCAGGCTCGGTGAATCCGCGGGCCGGGGGCGAGCCGGCGACTGCCCGCGCGCCGGCGCCGTACCAGCAGGTCGTGCTGCCCGCTGCGCGCGCCGAGGAGGTGCCGGACGATCGCGAGGAACTGCGCCCCGGTGACACGGTGCTGCTGATCGTCGAGGACGATCCGCACTACGCCCGCGTCCTGCTCAGCCTCGCGCGCGATCGCGGCTTCAAGGGTCTGGTGGCCCGCACCGGGGCCGATGCACTCGAGCTCGCGCGCAGCCGCGAGCCGACGGCGATCTCGCTGGACGTGTTCCTGCCGGACATGCTGGGCTGGACGGTCCTGAGCCAGCTCAAGCGCGACTCGGCCACGCGCCATATCCCGGTGCAGATCGTGACGATCGAGGAGGAACGCCAGTACGGGCTCGAGCGCGGCGCGTTCTCCTACCTCAACAAGCCGCTCACGACGGAGGGGCTGGAAGCCGCATTCGACCGCATCCGCAGCTTCACGATGTCGCGCACGCGTGAGCTGCTGGTCATCGAGGACGATCCTGGCGAGCAGATGAGCATCGTCGAGCTTCTCGCGCACGACGACGTGAACATCAGTACGGCCGGCACGGGTGCCGAGGCACTGCGCCTGCTTCGTTCCA
Organism: Steroidobacteraceae bacterium; assembly: GCA_050738495.1. GTDB lineage: Bacteria > Pseudomonadota > Gammaproteobacteria > Steroidobacterales > Steroidobacteraceae > SCUD01. The sequence continues at coordinate 4,098 of JBOHZL010000128.1, forward strand.
GGGCCTACGATTGCGTCGTGCTGGATCTCAAGCTGCCCGACATGTCGGGCTTCGACCTGCTCACGCAGATCCAGGGCGACGAGACGTTCAGGGATACGCCGATCGTCGTTTTCACGGGTCGCGAGCTGACCGCGGACGAGGAGGCGGAGCTGCGAAAAAAGGCGAAGAGCATCGTGCTCAAGGGCGTGCGCTCGCCGGAGCGGCTGCTGGACGAGACGGCGCTGTTCCTGCACCGCACGGTGGCGAACCTGCCGCCGGCGAAGCGGCGCATGCTCGAAAGCCTGCACGACACCGACGAGGCCCTGCTCGGCAAGAAAGTCCTGGTCGTGGACGACGACGTGCGCAATATCTTCGCCCTGTCGAGCCTGCTCGAGCGTCACGGCATGACGGTGGCGAGCGCGACCACGGGGCAGGAGGCGATAGATCACATCGAAGCGCAGGCCGATCTCGAGCTGGTGCTCATGGACATCATGATGCCGGCGATGGACGGCTACGAAACGATGCAGCGCATCCGCAAGGAAGCGCGTTACCGCCGCCTGCCGATCATCGCGCTCACGGCCAAGGCGATGAAAGGCGATCGCGAGAAGTGTCTCGAAGCCGGCGCGTCCGATTACATCGCAAAGCCGGTCAATACCGAGCAGCTGCTGTCGCTGGTGCGCACCTGGCTGCACCGATGAGCGCCGGAGGTTTCGGGATGGGAGAGAAGGAAGCAGTCGATATCCTGCTGGTGGATGACCAGAAGTCGCGGCTCATCACCTACGAGGCGATCCTGGCGCCGCTCGGCCATCGGCTGGTGATGGCGAGCTCGGGCGTCGAGGCGCTGCAGCTCCTCATGGAACGCGAGTTCGCGCTGATCCTGCTCGACGTCAGCATGCCGGACATGGACGGCTTCGAGACGGCGCGGCTGATCCATCAGCATCCGCGCTTCGAGCGCACCCCGATCATCTTCGTGACCGGGGTGCACGTGACCGAGCTCGACCGGCTGAAAGGCTACGAGCTGGGCGCGGTCGATTACGTCTACATTCCGGTCGTGCCGCAGATCCTCCGCGGCAAGGTGGCGGTGCTGGTGGAATTGCACTGCCAGCGTCTCGAGCTGCAGCGGCTCAACCTGTCGCTGGCGCATGCGAACGACGAGCTTGCGCTGGCGAACCAGCAGTTGCAGCGCGAAAAGGCCAGCGAGCTCGCCGCCAGCAATGCGGCGCTGACGCTCGAAATCAACGAGCGGCGGCGCGCCGAGCAGGCCCTGATCGACGCCGACCGCCGCAAGGACGACTTCCTCGCGATTCTCGCGCACGAGCTGCGCAATCCGCTGGCGCCGATCCGCAATGCGATCGAGGTGCTGCAACGGCACGGCCCTAGCGAACCCTCGCTCACCCGCATGCGCGACATGATCGACCGCCAGGTGCTGCACATGACGCGCCTCATCGACGATCTGCTCGACGTGTCGCGCATCACGCAGGGCAAGATCAACCTGAAGCCCGAGCTGCTCGACCTGGCCACCGTGGTGGCACGGGCGGTCGAGACCAACCAGCCGCTGATCCGCGAGCGCCGGCACGGGATCGTCGTGAATGTGCCGGACGAGCCCCTGCAAGTGAGCGGCGACGCGGTACGGCTCGCGCAGGTCATCGGCAACCTGGTCAACAATGCTGCCAAGTACACGCCCGAAGGCGGGCGCATCGAGCTCGACGTGGTCGCCGCGGAAGGTCTCGCGTCGATCACCGTGCGCGACAACGGCATCGGCATTGCCAGCGAGCAGCTGCCGCGCGTGTTCGACCTGTTCGGGCAGGTGCAGAACGCGCGTCCACACAGTCACGACGGTCTCGGCATCGGGCTCGCCCTCGTGCAGCGCCTCGTCGAGATGCACCAGGGCCGGGTCGAGGCGCACAGCGCAGGGCCGGACCGCGGCAGCGTGTTCAGCGTGCACCTGCCGCTGCTGCCGCCCGCAGCGGATGCGGCCGCGCCGCCGCCGGCGGCGAGGCTGTTCGATCCCGCCGGGCTATCGGGGCGCCGGGTGCTGGTCGTCGACGATCATGTCGATTGTCTCGAGAGTCTGGCGACACTGCTGCGGCTGGGTGGAAACGAGGTTCGCACGGCCCCGGATGGCACGGCCGCGCTGGAAGTGGCCGCAAGCTTCGAACCCGAGATCGTGCTGCTCGACATCCGCATGCCGAACATGGACGGCTACGAGGCGGCCCGGCGGCTGCGCGCGC
>JBOHZL010000129.1:0-6205 GCA_050738495.1 Steroidobacteraceae bacterium
GCCTTAAGTGCCACGGCCTGCTCCACCTGTTGCTCCGGTTCGAGAGCAACGACCCGGCACGGCATTGCGGGTGGCGCCTCCTGCTTCCGGTCATGGTTGACGACGACAAAGCGGTACTGCGGCGACGGCTTCGCAGCGCACGACGCGCTGTCGGCGCCGCCGAGCGCCTGGCGGCGGCGCAGTCGGTGGACCGCGCACTCAAGAGCCTCGGCTTGCCGCGGCCGCACTCGCGGGTCGCCGCGTACCAGGCCATGGACGGCGAAATCGACCCGACCATCGTGCTGCACCGCGCGCTCGCGCTCGGTTGCGAGATCCATTTCCCCGTCATCGCCAGCCCGCGGGCCTGCCGCATGCGATTCGCGCCCCTGACTGCCGAGGCGGAGCCGGCGGCCGCACGCCAGGACGCCGCGCGCTGGCTCGACCTGGTGCTGGTGCCGCTGGTCGGCTTCGATGCCGACGCCAACCGGCTCGGCATGGGTGCCGGCTACTACGACCGGCATTTCGCATTCCTGCGTCAGCGGCGCAGCTGGCGCAAGCCGCTGCTCCTGGGGCTCGCATTCGACCTGCAGCGCGTGGACCGGCTGCCGGCTGCCGGACATGACGTTCCGCTCTGGGGGATCGTCACCGAGCGGGCCATCTATGGCCCCGCGGCCGCGCGCGCCAGGGCCAGACCCGCGTCCGCAGGGCGATGAAGTACTGGCTGTTGAAGTCGGAACCGTCGGTGTTCGGCATCGACCACCTGGCGCGCGCACGCGCGCAGACCGCGGCCTGGGACGGCGTGCGCAACTACCAGGCCCGCAACATGCTGCGCGACGAGTTCGCGGTCGGCGACCGCGCTTTCTTCCATCACTCGAGCTGCGACGTTCCCGGCGTCTACGGCACGATGCAGGTGACACGCGCCGGCCATCCTGACCGCACTGCGTTCGACCGTGCGCACAGCGGCTACGACGCGGGCAGCGATCCGTCCGATCCGCGCTGGTACCAGGTCGAGGTCCGGTTGCTGCGAAAGTTTGCGCAACCCGTCACATTGGAGGCGATGCGCGAGCATGCAGAGGGCCCGTTGCGGGACCTCCTCCTGTTGCGCCGCGGCAACCGGCTGTCGGTCATGCCGGTCGGCGCCGACGAATGGAAATTCATTCATCGGCTCGCCCGCGAGCGACCCGAGTGATGGTCGCCGTACAGCCTGAAACAAGCGCTTTCGCGCGACACCGGAAAATTCCGCAGACGTGATTGCAATGCGAGCGCCGTGCGCGCGATGCGACGAGCTCGCGAACAAAAAAGTTTTGCGCGTGTGATCGCAAGCGGCGACGATGCGCGTGAAGCCCATACCCCTTGCTTGCAATCCCGTCAACCATGTATATACTCCGACCTCGGATTAACCCGACATGGAGATCCAACATGGCTGCGAAGAAGAAGGCAAAGAAGAAGGCTTCGAAGAAGAAGTAAGCTTCTTTCCTCACGAATCGGTGGTTGGCTGATCGCAAGACCACCAACCGCCGATTCACAAGAGACGAAACTGTGCCCGCGGAAGCGGGCACAGTTTTTTCCGGAGCATGGAAATGAACGCCGACTCGAAGAAGAGAGCCGCCGCGCTCGCCGCACTCGACTACGTCGAGGACGGGATGGTGATCGGCGTCGGCACCGGGTCCACGGTCAACCTGTTCATCGCGTCCCTCAAGGACCGGAAGAACCGGATCGCCGGTGCGGTCTCCTCCTCCGAGGCGAGCACGCAACTCCTGAGAGAGGCCGGAATCGAGGTCCTGTCGCTGAACGACACCGGCGACCTCCCGCTCTACGTGGACGGGGCCGACGAAGCGACCCGCCACCTTGCCCTGATCAAGGGCGGCGGTGGCGCCCTGACCCGGGAAAAGATCGTGGCCGCGGCCAGCTGCCGCTTCGTCTGCATCGTCGACGAATCGAAGCTGGTGCCGGTCCTTGGCCGGTTCCCGCTGCCCGTCGAGGTCATTCCGATGGCCCGGTCGCTGGTTGCGCGCAAGCTCGCAGGGCTCGGCGGGCAGCCGGTCCTGCGCCAGGGCTTCAAGACCGACAATGGCAACGAGATCCTCGACGTCCATAACCTGAAGATCCCGGACCCGGCGGCGCTCGAGGCCGCGATCGGGCTGCTGGCAGGTGTCGTGGCGGTCGGGCTGTTCGCCCGGCGCGGGGCCGATGTGCTGCTGGTCGCCGGAGAACAAGGCATCCAGACGCTCAAGCGATAGCGGCATCTCGCGACATTGCATGAATCGGTCACCCGAGCACCTCTCCTTGCTCTGTCTGGGAATCGCGTTGGCCGCCTGCGTCTCGGCACGAGCACCAGACAGAACCCGGATCATGTCGTATGAGGAGTACGCGCATACGAGCCGGCGCTCGCCCTAGGTACCGGAATACGGCGCCGGACGCGGCCGGCTGCTGGTGGTGGGTGTGGGGCATAGCCTCGACCCGAACAGCGACCCGAGTGAGGAGGTCGTCGGCAAATATGGCGAGCCGGCAGCGGTCCGGTTCCTCGCCTGCGTCAATCGAGTGCCGGTCACATCGGTCGAGCCCGACATGGTGGATGAGATCGAGTACCTTCAAGAATCCTGGAGCGACGAGCAGATCAAGCTGTTCTTCACGCTGCGCTTCGTGAACGAGTGAAGCCAATGAACATGTCACGTTCCTTTGCCTGCGGGCTGCTGTTCTGGGCGGTGATCGCTGGCGCGCAGGACCAGGCGAATGGCGTCGGCCCACGCTCCTGCTCCGCGGAGTGGCGCCTGGCGTACCGTCACGATGCCGACGGCCGGTTGCTCGCAGGCAGCAGGCAAGCGCTGGTGGATGCCGTGCGCCGAGGCGCGCCATTGCGCCTCGCCTGGGGATTTGCGACCGGTCCGGGCAAGCAGGCCGTCACGGTCGAGCATGCCGCCGAACCCGTCTTCGTGACCGTCATGAATGGCGAACAGGTGTTCGCGCAACTGCCGGAGCACATCGGCCAGGCTTCCTATTCCGACCCGTCGGCGGCGCGATTCGACCGACCGTCGGTCATGTGGCGCGGCTTGCTCGGGACGGACGGCAGCTTCGACGCCGTATTCGTCGATCGCGCGACGGGAGAGGTCGTGCGGCGCTTTCCGCAGCGCGCCGGAGTCGCCTGGTTCGCCGCGCTTCCACCGCCGGGTTGCGATGCGCAGGCACCACTCCGGCTCGCGGTGCCGGGTGGCGTGCGCAGGGACGATAACGCCGACTGAGCCGGATTCCGTCGCGACCTGCCAAGCCAACGACGCAGGGTCTGCCAGTTTCCCAGCACGACGGCCATCACGCCAGCGCCGGAGACGGCTCCGGCAGCCGTGACTGCTGCGCTCGTAATGCACAAGGGGCACATGTCACTTGGCGTCCTGGTACTCGTCGTGACGACGCCACCAGTAGCCTGTCTCGTTTCGCCCAGCGGGGGCGCGGTCGAGCCACTGGTACGCACCCCAGAGGCCGTCCAGTCCACGCGCAAAGGCGGAATAGGCGTGATAGGCGACGCCGTCCTCGAACACGAACGCACTCATTCCCGGCCTCTCGCGCGTGTACGTGGCGACGTCCGTTGCGGTCATGGACGCCGCAAGGGTGGTCCCGTCAGGTGTCGTGCGCGAGGGTATTTCGGAACCTTCGCCGCCACGGATCGGCAATGCCGGCTCGCGCTGGTAGTTGTATTCGATGCCACCGCCACGCTGTTGCTTCTCGGTGAACCCGATCCCGAAGTCGAAGTTGAAGTCGCTGCCGAACGAGGACGCCCAGGGAAACGCCCAGCCCATCCGCTGCTTGTACGCCTGCAGCTTCGGAAGCGGCGCCCGCGACACCGCCGAAAAGGCGACATCGTGGTTCGCCAGGTGCACGATGAAGCCGTCGAACCCGTCCGCGATCGCCGAGCAGGACGGGCAACCCGCCTTGTAGTCGGGGCCGAACATGAAATGGTAGACGAGGAGCTGCGAGCGTCCCCGGAAAAGATCCGCCAGCGACGCGCTTCCCTCGTCGGTCTCGAATCTGTAAACCTTGTCGATCCGGACCCACGGCAGCGCCTGCCGCCGCCGCGCCAGCTCGTCGCTCTTCCGCGTGAGCTCCTTCTCCGATTCCAGCAGTTCGAGCCGCGCTGCGAGCCATTCTTCCCGCGTTCCAGTCAAGTGTTTCGCCATCGCCGTTCTCCTTCCATCACCTCGCCCGTTGTGGGATAGATTGGGCTCGGCCGCCGAACGGTGGGAGTGACAAGTGTGACGGGATTCCGATGGACTCTCTGATCACAGCCGCAGCGCGTGCGCTCGCAGCGGGTGATCCTCTGGGCGCATTGAAACGGGTCGCCCTGCGCGACGACGCGCCGGCACTCGCACTGCGTGGCATCGCGATGGCGCAGCTCGGCGAGTTCATTCGAGCGAAGGCTCTCCTGCGACGCGCCGCGAGTGCCTTCGGGCCGAATGAGGCCGTGGCCCGCGCGCGCTGCATCGTCGCCGAGGCCGAGATCGCGCTCGTTTCGCGTGACCTGGGCTGGCCCGCGCAGGCGCTCAACGCGGCGCGGGCGACGCTCGAAGGGCGCGGCGACCGGGTCAATGCCGCGCATGCGCGGTATCTCGAAGCCAGGCGCCTGCTCCTGATCGGCCACATCGACCAGGCCGAGCACAAACTCGCCGGGCCCGAACCCGGCCACTTTCCTCCCGCACTTCGGACGGCCCGCGAACTGGTGGTCGCGGGGATTGCAATTCGGCGCCTGCGGACCAGGGCGGCGCGCGCTGCGCTCGTCCGGGCCGAACGCGCGGCGCGCGACGCACGTATCCCGGCGCTGGCGGCAGAGGTCGCCAGCGCATTTCTCGTCCTGAACACGCCCGCAGCGCGCCTGAAGAAGAACGGTGAGGACCGGCTGCTCCTGCTCGAGGAGGTCGAAGCCTTGCTGGCGTCGAAGGCATTCGTCGTGGACGCCTGCCGTCACGTCGTCCGTACCGAAGGCAAGGTGGTCTCGCTGGCGAGGCGTCCGGTGTTGTTCGCGCTCGTGCGTGCGCTGGGCGAGGCGTGGCCGGGAGACGTGTCGAGGGACGCGCTCATCGCGCGTGCATTCCGGTTGCGGCTCGCCGATGAATCGCATCGCGTGCGGTTGCGAGTCGAAGCTGGGCGGCTTCGCAAGCTGCTGCGGCCGCTTGCCGGCGTGAGCGCGACGCAACGGGGATTTGCGCTGGCGCCACACCGCGCACGCCCGGTCGTCGTGCTGGCATGGCCCGCCGAGGAGGAACATGGGGCGGTGCTCGCTTTGCTCGCGGACGGTGAGTCGTGGTCGAGCTCGGCCCTGGCGCTTGCGCTTGGAACCAGCCAGCGCACCGTGCAGCGGGCGCTCGACTCGCTGGCCGCATCCGGCAAGGCGCAGTGGTTCGGCCGCGGACGAACTCGTCGCTGGATGACCCCGCCCGTGCCGGGATTCACGACGACCTTGTTACTCCCCGCACCGCTGCCGATCGACTAGGCTGCCAGCATGCGTCAATCAAAAGCCGAGATCGTCCGCGAGTACGGCCCCTTCCCGGGTGTCGACGCCGTGCACGGCGTCACCTACGATGGCCAGATCGTCTGGTTTGCCACGGGCGACAAGCTGAATGCCCTCGATCCCGCGACCGGGAAGACTCTGCGCTCGATCGACGTCGCCGCGCATGCCGGAACGGCCTTCGACGGCCAGCACCTGTTCCAGATCGCCGAGAAACGCATCCAGAAGATCGATCCGAAGAGCGGCCGTGTGCTCGCCACGATCCCGTCGCCCGGCGGCGGCGGTGACTCGGGACTCGCGTGGGCCGAAGGGACGCTCTGGGTGGGGCAGTATCGGGAGCGTAAGATCCATCAGGTCGATCCCGAGACAGGTGCGATTCTTCGCACGATCGAGTGCAGCCGCTTCGTCACCGGGGTCAGCTGGATCGATGGGGAACTCTGGCACGGCACCTGGGAGGGTGACGATAGTGACTTGAGGCGAATCGATCCGCGGACGGGAAAGGTCCTGGAAAGTATCGAGATGCCGCCTGAAGCAGGCGTTTCGGGGCTCGAGTCCGATGGCGGCGACCAGTTCTTCTGTGGAGGAGGCAGCAGCGGAAAGCTGAGGACCGTCCGCCGGCCACCCCGCAAATGAGAAAAGGGCCGGTCTTTCGGATCGGCCCTTCGATTGGGTGGCTGGGGGACTAGGATTCGAACCTAGGTTGGCGGAGTCAGAGTCCGCAGTCCTACCGCT
>JBOHZL010000130.1:0-6034 GCA_050738495.1 Steroidobacteraceae bacterium
TACATCTGCATGACACTGTCCTCCATGACACCCGGGTTCAAAAGTCGATCGCACGAGACCATGCAAAGGCTATCGGCCTGGTGCCGCCGCCTCTCTAGAATAGCGCTGCAGGGTTGCGGGATTGTGAAATCCGGAAGCCGATTCATGTTGCAGTCATTCGTTCCGCCGCTCGCGGGCGAGCCGGCTCGCCGCGGTGCCGAGCAGCAGGCGGGAGTAGAGCTTGTGGAAACCCAGCAGCCGGCCGTGTACAGGACCCAGGCCAATGCGGCCGGTGCGTGCATCACGCACCCGCGTGACGACCGAACCGAAGTAGAGCCGCGTGCGGCTCGGTTCCGTGGCTGCTGCCACCATGAGCCAGGAGTAAGTCCGGCCGGTGAAGTCGCGCAAGAGCAACTGGTTCGGTGCGCGCGCTTCCACCCGCCAGGCGGCGAACGAGTTCCGCTTGCCGTCGGCGAGGTCTCGAGACTCTTCGTCCGTGGACGGCTTGGCGACGAGACGGCGCAGGATCCACCGCTCGAGCCTGAACAGCGGCGTGGTGTAGAACGCCGAGACGAATTGTGAGAACGACACGGCACGGGCCAGTTCAGTGACATAGCAGTCGACGTACTCGCCCGCGGCTCGATACGGCAGAGTCAGGGCATCGGCTGGGGGTTCGCTGCTGCGGACGGGGCTCATGAGGCGCGTTCGGCGACCTGCACTACAAAAATCGTCAAGGTAGCAGACGCCCGCCGCCGCTCGAAGGCGCATGGATTCTTTCGATTCCATGTGCCGACCAAACGCAAGTCGCGGTGGCGGATTCCAAAGGTTGAGTCGAATCAATACATGCCTAGCACGGCTCGCAGGCTCCGCTCGACCGACGCAAGTTCCGCCGCTGTCAGCGCCGTGAGGGGCCCGTCGCCGATGCGTGAGCGGTCGAGCGCCCGAGGCTGGTCGACGACGACCTGGCAGTCATCAATCAGGCGGTCGCGCGCGGGTACGGTAATCCGCCACAGCCTGAATTCCGGGTAGACGTGCGTCGTCAGCGGCAGCACGACGACCATCGGCGTGTCCGCGTCGATCAGCTCGTTGGCCTGGACGATCAGGACGGGCCGGATCTTGCCGATCTCGCGGCCGCGGGAGGGGTTGAGGTTGGCAGTCCAGATCTCGCCACGCCGAATCATGGCTTCTTCGCGCGCCGACGAGCGGAGCGGCCCGGGTACGGCCCGCGGCTCTCGGCCACGCGAAGACCCTCGTTGTCCAAAGCCACCGCTTCTTCCGCGAGGGCGAGCGCCTCCTGGCGAATGTTCGGATCCGCGTAAGCGGCGCGCGCTTCCGCGACGAATGCGGCGATGTATCGCGCCCGCTCCCGGCGCTCGAGAAACTCGGCGATCGCCGTGCGCGCGACTTCCGACCGCGCCAGGCCTTCGCGTCGCGCCTCCTCCTCGAGCCGGGATTCGAGGTCCTCGGGCAACCGCAGGCTGAAGCCGGCCATGCATTCCACCGTGTATTACAAAATTCCATACAGTTTGTCATACGAAGCGAATTACGGCAACGAGTTAAAACGTTCCCGCGGGAACGTTTTTTGACGGGTGTCTAGCTTGACCACGCAGAGTTGCCGCTAGCTATATGAAGGCCGCGCGCGGTCAAGTGAATCTCCCCTGAACGATCGCATTCAGATACCCGCGTACCAATCGTAATCGCCCTGGTCTTCCCAGTACCCGCCGCGGCCCCGGCCGATTTCCGCCAGGCTTCGGACCGCTTCGACACGCATGACGAACTTCGCGTGCTTGTACCCGAGCTGGCGTTCTACCCGCAGCCGCAGCGGCGCGCCGTTTCCCATCGGCAGATCCTTGCCATTCATGGCATAAGCGAGAATGGTCTGCGGATGAAATGCGTCGACCAGATCGATGCTTTCGTAGTAAGGCGTGCCCGCGAAGTCGTCGGCGCAATGGAAGACGATGAAGCGCGCTTCCGGCTTGAGCTGCGCCTGCTCCAGCAGCGCGCGCAGCGGCACGCCGGTCCACTGGCCGATCGCGCTCCAGCCTTCGACGCAGTCGTGCCTCGTGATCTGCGTGCGGGACGACATGCGGCGCAAGCTCGCGAGCGAGAGCGATTGCGGCGCATCCACGAGGCCGTCGATCACGAGCCGCCAGCCGGCAAAGCCTTCCGACGCGTGACGGAGATATTCCTCGGACTTGGGGCGCGTGTTGCCGTTGGTGCGGAACACCGGCGACAACTGCGATTCCGGATACTCGGTCGCCAGCGCCGAGCGGCCGATCGTGCGATGCACACGGTAGGAAAGCCATTCGCCCGAGGCCAGGAATTTGCGGAACGCAGGACTTTGACCAAGGCGGTCGCAGGCCGATAGCACGGGCACCGCCACCGCGAGGCCGAGCCCGGCGAGGAGGCGTCTTCTCGAGAGCCGTCGCGTCATCGGGTCTTCTCCCCTGGCAGGCGATAGCGGCCGGTGATCATGGAGCGGATCTCGTTGATCGGACCCGATAGCGTGACCATCACGAGATGGATGACGACGAACGCTACGAGCGCCATGGCGGCGATGAAGTGAATCGAGCGCGCCGACTGTCGTCCGCCGAATAACTCGGACAGCCAGCCCCAGCTCGCGTCCAGGGCAGGCGACATCGTCATTCCGGTCAGGATCATCACGGGCAGCAGCACGAGCAGCACGACGACGTAGCTGATCTTTTGCAGCGTGTTGTAGCTCTGGGCCGCGGCGCCTTTCGGGAAATCGAGTCTTGCGTGACGCTTGATATCGCTCCACAAATGGCGGCCGCGGAGCTCGTTGGCCCGTGGCAGCAGATCGCGCTTCAGGTGACCGTTGACCACGCTCCACGCGGCATAAAGGGCGGTGCTGACTGCGAAGAGCCACGCGAACGTCAAGTGCCATCGCCGCGACAGCGCGAGGTTGTATTGCGACGGAATGGTCGCCCACCCCGGGAAGGCGCGAATTTGCGTCCGGCCGTTGGCATCCTGCCAGACGCCGAGGAAACCGGTCGTTTCGATCGTGAAGTCGCCCAACCTCAGGAAGCCGCTGCCGCCTTTGCTGCCGATCTCGAGCCAGGCGTAATCGGCGTTGGCGCCGGCCTCTCCCCAATAGAGACGCGGATGGGCGTTGAGAACCATCAGCCCGCTCATCAGCATCACGAGCAGGATCACGGCGTTGAGCCAGTGCCAGACGCGCGTGGAAAAGCGATGGCGATGGATGATCGCCTCATCCACCGGGGTTTGCATGTGATACCTGCCTCAAAGCACTCGGCGAATTACCGATAGTACTCCGGGTAGAGGCGCTTGAAGTCGCGGATCTTCGGCAGGTCGTTGATCACGACGTAGGGATTGCGGGGGTTTTTCGCAATGAAGTCCTGGTGATAGCTCTCCGCCGGGTAGAACGCCTTCAGCGGGTCCACGCGCGTCACAATCTCGCGCGAAAACCTGCCGGACTTGTCGAGCTTGGCGATGTACGACCGGGCCAGCTCCCGTTGGGCGTCGTTCGCGTAGAAAATGGCCGAACGATACTGCGTGCCGGTATCGGGACCCTGACGGTTCAATTGAGTCGGATCGTGCGCCACCGAGAAGAAGACTCTCAGGATGTCGCCGTAGGACACTTCCTTCGGGTCGAACGTGATCTGCACCGACTCGGCATGACCGGTGCGCCCGCTCCCGACCTTCTCATAGGTCGCGGTGCCCGAGTCGCCGCCCGCATAGCCAGACACGACGCTCTGCACGCCACGCATGTGCTCGAAGACACCCTCGACGCCCCAGAAGCAGCCGCCGGCCAAGACGGCGGTTTGTCTGGAGGCGGGCTCGGTCGGAGCAGCGAAAACCGCCCCGGTGAAAAAAGTCTGCATGACGAAGAAGAAGGTCGCTGTCCGCACGTCAGGTACCTCGCGGAATGAAGCGGAGCGCCACCGAATTCATGCAGTAGCGCAATCCGGTCGGTCGAGGGCCATCGCTGAATACATGGCCGAGATGCGCGGCGCAGCGCGCGCAGCTGATTTCCTGCCCGCGCATGCCGGAAGGCTGGCCTTCGCCTGCGATCACGTTGTGGCTCGAGATGACCTGCCAGAAGCTCGGCCAGCCGGTGCCGGAGTCGAACTTGGTCTTCGAGTCGTACAAGGCGGTTTCGCAGCAGATGCAGCGATAGAGTCCCGAGCGCGACTCGCGATCGTACTCGCCGGAAAACGGCCGCTCAGTGCCCGCCTGGCGCGTCACCGCATACGATGCCGGCGAGAGCTGGCGGCGCCATTCGGCGTCGGTCCTGGTCACCAGTTCGACGGTTTCCAGGCCCTCGCTCGCGCCGGCGGTGGAGAAGTTCTCGATCGTGACCGTGCCCGACGGCGTGCGGCCGGGCGACACGGCGCCCAGCGCAGGGCGCTCGCCGCAGGCCGCGCAAGCGCAGGCCGCGAGCGCATTCAGGAGAAAGCTACGGCGGAAGCGGAGTGGGTCGTGGGTACTCAAAGGTCACCTCACGCAGTAGACATGGCCACGGGCCACTTTATTTCAACCCCGGAGGCCCCATCTTCCGATCCGGGCCCTGGAGCGGGGGGCCGACACCATGGTGCAATATCGGCACCCCTACCGCGGTCTCATCTTCGAACAGCCTTCACGGCACGAGACAGGCCATGCAAAAGTTCGCCAAGGATCCCGCAGCAGTCGCAAAGCTTTCCCCAGAGCAACACCGCGTGACCCAGCTCTGCGGCACCGAAATGCCCGGATCGGGCGCCCTGCTGCACAACAAGGAGCCCGGCATCTACGTGGACATCGTCTCGGGCGAGCCGCTGTTCGCCTCGACCGACAAATACGACTCCGGGTCCGGATGGCCGAGCTTCACCAAGCCGATCGAGCCCGCCAACGTCAAGGAGCTGTCGGACGAGTCTCATGGCACGGCCCGGACTGAGGTACGCTCGGCGCACGGCGACAGCCACCTGGGTCACGTCTTCACCGACGGCCCCCGGAATTGCGGTGGCCTGCGCTATTGCATCAACTCGGCCTCCCTGCGATTCATTCATCGCGACCGGATGGAGGCAGAGGGCTACAGTGCCTGGTTGAGCCAGGTAGGAGACAAATCATGACCCAGGAACGCGCAATACTCGCTGGTGGATGCTTCTGGGGCGTCCAGGATCTTTTTCGCAAGTACCCGGGGGTGATATCGACCCGCGTCGGGTACACGGGCGGCAATACGCCCAATGCGACCTACCGGAATCACGGGTACCACGCCGAGGCGGTCGAGATTCTTTTCGATCCAGCCGGGATCAGCTTTCGGCAGATCCTCGAGTTCTTCTTCCAGATCCACGACCCTACGACGCGCAATCGCCAGGGCAACGACGTCGGCACCAGCTATCGCTCGGCGATCTTCTACACGACCGACGAGCAACGTCGCATCGCCGAGGACACGATCGCGGACGTCGATGCATCGGGGCTATGGCCCGGCAAGGCGGTGACCGAAGTGGTGCCGGCGGGAGATTTCTGGGAGGCCGAGCCGGAGCACCAGGATTACCTGCTGCTGAATCCCGACGGCTACACCTGCCATTTCGTGCGCCCCGACTGGACGCTGCCGAGGCGCAACCGCAATCAGGCGGGACGGGCAGCTTAGCGCCTCGGCGGCTGCGCCTCGTACTGCGGAAGGTCGTCCGTGATCTCGTACCACGGAGCCTTCGAGCCCACGAAGATGTGCTCGGCCGGGCGCACGCCCGGGTCCGCATCGAGCGTCCCCAGCGTCACTTCGCCGAGTTTGTCACCCTTGGGCATGCCGAGGCTGGACCCGCAGTTTCGGCAGAATGCCCAGCCGATGCCGGGCGAAGTCTCGTAGACGCCCATCAGTTTCTGGCCGGACAACCAGCGAAAATTCTCGGGGTCGATCTTCGCGTAGGTGCTGAAGGCGGCCCCGTGAAACCGCCGGCACATCGAACAATGGCAATTGCCTGGGCTCAACTGGTCGTCGCAACGAAGTCTCTGTTCAGATCTTACTTCCAAAATCTTCATAGCAGTGCAGTCTGACGCGAATGCGTCAGAAGTCAGCTCTCGATGCGAAGCGAGAAGC
>JBOHZL010000131.1:0-5686 GCA_050738495.1 Steroidobacteraceae bacterium
TTTTGCGAATTGTATTGTCGCCGGCAGGCGGAGGATGGCACTCATCCATTCCCGGTGGCCAGCCGGGCCGGGACCTGTTGGCAGGCCGGGATTGACATGACTGCCGTCCCCCCGCCGCCGAGCAGTCCTAATGGCGGACGCAGGGCTATTTCGATGTTCTGACGTACAGGCCGTCAAATACAACCTTCCAGGATTCTCCCTGATCGTTCGATTGTTCCCAGATCTGGCGCACTCTCTGATCCTTGATTTTCAAGAACGTCATCTTGGTCAAGACTTCTTTACCGGCGGAACGGAAAGTGCCTTCATAATAAAGACCGTCGCCATGAAACTGGCCGGTGAAATCAATTCGTTGTCCTCTGCTATCCACCCAAACCTGCTGCCAATGTTTCGTTTCACGATTGTAAAGATTGAAGCTCTGACCGGTGAATTGATCTGTCCCATTCCAAAACTCGTGAATCAAGCACCCGTTCAATTGCTTCTCAATGCGGCTTGCGCCGACTTGCTTTCCCGTTGTCTGATCTATGACGTTCCAATTGCCAATCCAGAAGTCCAGCTGCCGGTATTGGGGAGCCTCGCACTCCATTGACTGTTCTGCCGAGATGGCTCCGGTGCAGAACGTGATAAATAGCAGTACCGGAAACGCCTTCAGCATGATTCCTCCTTCGCCTCGGCTGGTTTCGTTTGCTAGCGTTTCCCAGGTGCCGTCAGCAGAGTCCGAGGTCCATCTGGCGGAAGATCGCAATTGAGGAGCTTATTCCGCTTCGAAAGCAGATGCAGCACCTGCACGTTGGGATTGTGGTGCTCCGCCCAGAACCGCACTCCTGATCCGCCTTCCCGGATGAGGGAGTGGTTGGCTCCGCCACCCGTGGTTGCCAGGTGCTCGACGACTTCGTTCGTCCGGGGGGGCCTCGCCGGTCACTTCCACGATGACATCGAGCAAACACTCAACCGAGGCGCCGTCACGCGCCCAGCATCCGCTGATAGGCCGCGCGTTGCGTCAGTCGGTCGAAATAGCTGCGGCTGCCGGCGAACTCCGCCGGAAACAGGGCGGACTCCTGCGCCAGCCGCAGGGCATGTCCCAGCAGCACATCCACGGCCGTGAAGTGCTCGCCGCAGGCAAAGGCGCGGTTTGCCAGCGCTTGATCGATGATTCGAAGATAACGGAGCCAGACGCCGAGACTGCGGCGTGCCACCTCCGGCAGTCGCTCCGCCTCAGGCAGCACTTCGGTATGCATGATGCGGCTAACGAGGGGCTGAATGACAGTCGCCTCGATCGAATGCAGCCAAGTGAGGTAAGTCAGGTAGCCCTCGCTGTCGGGCCCGACGGTCAGTCCGTTATTGAAGCGCCGCAGGATGTACTCGAAGATCGCCCCCGTTTCACGGATCACGGCCGGGCCAACTGCGATCGTGGGCACCATACCGAACGGATTGATGCCCAGGAATTCCGCCTTGCGAAGGTCGCCGCCGCGATACGACAGGCGATGCAGCGCGTACGGGACGCCGATCTCCTCGAGTAGCCACACCACGCGTTCGGAGCGGGTGAAGGGAATGTGGTAAACGAGCAATTGATCTTCGGAAGTCATGATGTCTGGGCTCTTTGGCGTTGGGACGGATCCGCTGCACAAGTCCCTGCACTGGTCGTGGCGCAACCGGGTCAGCTTCTTTCCCTTGGCAAGCCGTTCCCTCCGGGCGATTTCCCAGGCTCCGCGTCAATCCGCGGCGTGATGCGGAATGCGGTGCTCACGTCTGGCTAGCCTCCACTGCGACCGCTCGCGGTCACCCTCGATGCGTCGCAGAATCCAGGCCTCAGGCCTCCCAACAAGCGATGCAACACCTCGCGCCGCGCACGCCCGAGTGGCAACGCCTCCCCGCCCCGCAGATAGACGTTGTAGCGGCCGTCCCCGCGGGACATCACCTCGCGCACGTAGGCGGCGTTCACGATCGCCGAGCGGTGGATCCGGAAGAAGCGGGCCGGGTCGAGCTCGCACTCGAGCGAGGCCAGCGAGCGCGACAGCAGGTACTCGCCGCCCTTCGCGTGCACCCGGCTGTACTGGCTCGCGCCCTCGATCCAGGAGATGTCCTCGACCGGCAGCGCGAACATGCGCCGGCGCACGCGAATCGTCATCTGGTCCGGGTAACGCGATGGCGAGGGGCTGGCGGCTGCCGCGCCGCGAATCACGGCAGCGGTCCCCGCGATCTCCAGCGCAAGCTCGGCAATACGGCGCTCGGCCAGGCGCCGCCGCGCGCGTTGCAGCGCCGTGGCGAGCCGCTCGCGCGTGACGGGCTTCGTCAGGTAGTCGACGGCTTCGAGCTCGCAAGCCGGCAGCGTGTGCTCCGGTCGCGCCGTCATGACGACGAGGCAGGGCGCGTCCCCGGCGCGTAGCGCCGCGATGGCAGCAACGCCCGCCAGGTCGATGTCGAGCAGCACAAGATCCGGCGCGAGGGCATCGATCGTCCGGGAGGCCTGGGGCGCCGACGCAGCCTCGTTGACTGACTGCAGGACGTCGATGGACTCGAGTAACGCGCGCAGTCGCCGGCGCTCCATCTCGTCGCCGTCCACGATGACCACCCGCAACCTTCCCGCGCCATTCGCAGCCATTGGAGTTCGACCCCCCGGAACTCGCGCCATTCTGCAACGTGAGAGACACATTCGCGTGGCTCCGTTCCCACTCCGCGAACGCATCGATTGCGAAGTTTCGTTGCGCGCGAGCGACGCGCGTTTCAGGCCGAGGATTCGGCGTGCCACGGTCGAAGCCTGCGAACCGGCGGAATCAATCCTCGAACGACCGGCAGATTCTCCGGTGGCAATCGCGGCAACGACTTGCGCGCACGCGGCCGCGCCTGCGGATTGCGTGGCCGCTTTGCGACGTGGGACTCAACGGGCACTGGCGTTGTTAGCGTCAGGCCACGAGCGAACGGGACTGCCGTTCGCGGGAGAACTGCAATGGCACGTAAGCAACAACTCGCGACCGCCGTGCGGCGCGCGCTCATCATGGGTGCGTTGACGGCGGCAGGTGCGGCGCCTGCGCTCGCGCAGGAGAGCATCGGGGAGATCGTCGTCACCGGCACCCGCCTGAAATCCGCGAACCTCGAGTCGACCACGCCCGTCACGCAGGTCACCGCCGCAGACGTCGTGACGCAGGGCGTCACCCGCATCGAGGACCTCGTGAACCAGCTGCCGCAGGCCTTTGCGGCACAGAACGTGACGGTGGCCAATGGCTCGACCGGGTCCGCAACCCTGGACCTTCGCGGCCTCGGCTCGCCGCGCACCCTCGTGCTGATCGACGGCCGGCGCATGCCGTACGGCAACGTCGTGGATGCGTCTGCGGACATCAACCAGATCCCGACGCAGATGATCGAGCGCGTCGACATCCTGACGGGCGGCGCCTCCGCGGTCTACGGCTCGGACGCCGTGGCCGGCGTCGTCAACTTCATCATGAAGAAGGACTTCGAGGGCGTGCAGATCACCAGCCAGTACAACTTCTACTGGCACGAGAACGACTACGGCGGTCCCGGCGAGGTCAAGCTGCGCGACACGATCGCCGCGCTGAACGAGGTCAATCCGTCGGAGTACGCCCTGCCGAAGGACACGGTGACCGACGGCGAAGGCAAGGAGCTGTCGCTAATGGTCGGCGTCAACAGCGGGGACGGCCGCGGCAACCTCACGGCCTACGCCACGGTGTTCGACAGCGGCCAGGTGCTGCAGCGCGACCGCGACTACTCCGCCTGCTCGCTCAACGTGCTGACTCCGGCGACGGAATCGTTTGACTGCGGCGGCTCGTCGACGAACGCGACGGGGCGCTTCACCGATTTTCTGACCTATGACTTCACAACCGACACCGCCGACTCGTTCCGGCCGTTCAATTCGGCGACCGACCTGTACAACTTCGGGCCGCTGAACCACTACCAGCGACCGGAGCAGCGCTACAGCCTCGGCGCCATGGGCCACTATGAGTTCGGCGAGCGCGCCGACGTTTACACCCAGCTGATGTTCACCGACTACGAGTCGGTCGCGCAGGTCGCGCCGGGCGGCAACTTCTTCAACACCAGCTCGATCAACTGCGACAACCCGCTTCTGCCCGTCAACAGCCTGGACGACATCGGCTGCGACGCCGCGGCAATCGCGAACGGCGACTCGGTCACGATGCTCATCGGGCGCCGAAACGTCGAGGGAGGCGGCCGCCAGGAGGGCTTCGCGAACTCCTCGTTCCGCATGGTGGCGGGCGTCCGCGGCGCGATCAACGAGGGCTGGGACTACGACGCCTCCGCGCAGTACTCGAGCCTGACGGCGAACCGCTCGACCAACAACTATTTCGCCATCGAGCGGATGCAGCGCGCCCTCGACGTCATCGACGTCGGCGGCGTGCCGACCTGCCGGTCGGTCATCGACGGCACCGACACGAACTGCGTTCCCTGGAATCCGTTCGTTCCGAACGGCGTCACGCAGGAACAGCTCGGCTACCTCCAGGTCAGGGGCATCCAGGTCGGCAGGATCAACCAGGAGATCTACAACGGCGTCATCAATGGTGACCTCGGGGCGTACGGGGTAAAGATGCCGTGGGCGAGCGACGGCGTTCAGTTGGTGTTCGGCGGCGAGTACCGGCGCGACACGCTGGACAACAAGGTCGATGCCTTGCAGGAAGCGAACGGGCTGTCCGGCACGGGCGGCGCCGTGATCGGCATCAGCGGCGGCGTCGTCGTGAAGGACCTCTTCTTCGAGGGCCGTGTCCCGCTCGTGCAGGACCGGACCCTGATGGAGAGCCTGTCGTTCGACACCGCGTACCGGTACTCCGACTACAACACGGGCATCTCGACCGATACCTACAAGTTCGGACTGGAGTGGGCGCCGGTGCAGGATCTCCGCCTGCGGGCGAGCTACCAGCGGGCCGTTCGCGCCGCCAACATCATCGAGCTTTTCACGGCACAGGGACTCAACCTGTTCGATGCGCCCGGCGGCGATCCTTGCGGCGCGACCGCGCAGAATCCGGGGCCGAACGACCCGGCGCCCATCGCATCACTGGAAGAGTGTGTGGCGACAGGAGTGCCTGCCGCACAGTTCGGCAGCTCGGCGCTCGACAGCCCGGCCGGCCAGTACAACTTCCTCCAGGGCGGCAGGGCGGACCTGACGCCCGAGGAGTCCGACACGCAGTCCTATGGCATCGTGTTCACGCCGCGGTTCGCGCCTGGGCTCGCGGTCACCATCGACTACTTCGACATTCGCATCGACAACACGATCTCGACTTTCGGCGCGCCCACGACCTGGACCGCGTGCTACGCCAACAACGACCAGGCGGCTTGCGACAGGATCAATCGCGACGAGTTCGGGACGCTCTGGGTGGGCAACATCCCGTTTGTCGAGGACCTGAACGTCAACATCGGCGCGCTGTACACGAGGGGCTACGACCTGAATGCCTCGTACACCGGCATCGAGATCGGCCGCTTCGGAAGCCTGGCGTTCAACCTGACGGGCACGCTGCTGGACGAGCTGACGACGATTCCAGGGGCGGGAATCGACCTGCATCCCGATCCGGGCGTCTTCTCGGACGAGTACGACTGCGCCGGGTTCTATTCGTCGGTCTGCTTCATTCCCAATCCGGAATGGCGCCATCGGTTCCGGGCGAGCTGGCAGACGCCCTGGAACGTCGACCTATCCGCGACGTGGCGCCACTACTCGAGCGTCCAGGGC
>JBOHZL010000132.1:0-5552 GCA_050738495.1 Steroidobacteraceae bacterium
GCGTCGTGCAGTGCTCGCCGATGAGCGCCGCGAGCCGGTCGTACAGCTCGTCCCAGACCTCGTTCGCCATGATCGCCTCGAGCGGCGAGCGCGGCAGCTCCAGCGCGAGGTCGCGCTCGCGCACGTGGCCGGTGTCCACGATCTCGACCGGCGAATCGCGGTTGCCGATCAGGAAGCGCGCCATGTCCTCGAGTGGCTTCACCGTCGCGGAGAGCCCGACGCGCACGGGCGGCCGGCCGCATAGAGCGTTCAGCCGCTCGAGCGACAGCATCAGGTGCGAGCCGCGCTTGCTGCCGGCGACCGAGTGCAGCTCGTCCACGATCACGCTTTTCGTGCTCTTCAGCATCGCGCGGCCGGATTCCGAGGTCAGCAGGATGAAGAGCGACTCCGGCGTCGTGACCAGGATGTGCGGCGGAGTCTTGCGCATGCGGTTGCGCTCGAAAGCCGAGGTGTCGCCGGTGCGGACGGCGTCGCGAATCGGCACGTCGTCGAGGCCCTGCTCGAGCAGTTGGTCGCGGATGCCGGCGATCGGCTCCTGGAGGTTCTTCTGGATGTCGTTCGAGAGCGCCTTCAGCGGCGAGACGTAGAGGACGTGGACCTCGTCCGAAAGACCGTTCGTCAGGCCCCCGATCACCAAATCATTGATTGCCGAGAGGAACGCCGCCAGCGTCTTGCCGGATCCGGTCGGAGCGGCGATCAGCGCGTTGTGGTGCTGCGAGGTGACCACCCAGGCGCGGGCCTGGGCTTCTGTGGGCCCGCCGGGAAATCGGCTGCGGAACCACCCGGCGACGGCCGGATGGAAGCCGGAGAGGACGTCCGTGCTCATGGACCTCATTGTCTCACGCCCCGAAGCGGCAATCGGCACCCGGCGCCGACATTCCTGACAGGATGGTGTCAGGAGCAGGGGCTCACTGTATGAGCCTGCCGATCCGGCAAGTGGTACCAAAGGAGAACGCCATGCTCGCAGCCAGCGCTGTCACCTGGTTCGAAATCCCGACCGCCAATCTCGACCGCGCCACGCGGTTTTACGAAGATGTTCTCGGCATCAAGCTCAAGCCCGACGCCATGGGCCCGATGAAGTTTTCCATCTTTCCGGTCGACAAGGGGCAGCCAACCGGCTGCATCATGCAGGCCGAAGGGTACCGGCCGAGCGCCGACAGCACGACCGTCTATCTCAACCTGCGCGACGACCTGGCGAAGCCATTGGGCAAGGTCGAAAAAGCCGGCGGCAAGGTGCTGCAAGGCAAGACCGCGCTACCCGAGAACATGGGTTTCTATGCCCAGTTCCTCGACAGCGAGGGCAATCGCGTCGGGTTTTTCTCGCCCCAGTGAGGCGGGCGGAGCAGCCTTGATCGGCGCGCTGGCGCGCTTCATTCTGGGCGCGTGCGCCGCGCCGACCGGCTGTTCCTGCTGATTCAGGCGCTTCGCGGACGCCGGGTGGTCACCGCCCGGCGCCTTGCGGAGCTGCTCGAGGTCTCCGAGCGCACGGTCTATCGCGATGTCCAGGACCTGCAGCTCTCCGGCGTGCCGATCGAGGGCGAGGCCGGCGTCGGCTATGCGTTACGGCGCGGCTCGGACATTCCCCCGCTGATGTTCACGCGTGACGAGCTGGAGGCGCTGGTGGTCGGTGCGCGCATGGTCCAGGCCTGGACCGGGAAACGAATCGCGACGGCGGCGCGCCACGCGCTGACCAAGATCGAGGCGGTGCTGCCCGATGAGCTGAAACGCCGCACCGAGACTTCGCGGGTATTTGCGCCCCCGGTCGAGCGTCACGCCGCCGTGGCTGGGCGGCTGGACGAGCTGCACCAGGCGATCGAAGCCCGTCGTGTCGTGGAGCTCGACTACCGGCGCGAGGATGGCGATGCCAGCGTGCGTGCGGTGCGTCCGCTGTGTCTCGCGTACTGGGGCAATGTCTGGACGCTGGGTGCCTGGTGCGAGATGCGGTCCGATTTCCGCAACTTCCGCCTCGACCGCATCGCGGGCTTCCGCCCGCTCGATCGCATCTTCGTCGAGACGCCCGAGATCTCGCTGGCTGCATTTCTCCGATGTGTCGGCGCCGACCCGGGATCGGGCTAGAAGGGAGGCTCAGGGATGTCGAATGATCCGGCTGATTGCCGACAGTTCCCGCTTCCCGACACCTGCGCTCCGGAAACATTTCTGCCAATTGTCACTTACGACCTCGCCTAACCGTCGAATCTCCACTCCGGCCCCCCCGGTGGTCAGGCCGAACAAACCTGCGTCGCTCAGGGCATTTCCGGTGGTAGACAGCCGCCCTTCTTGCCCCACGCCGATGGTCTGCATGCGTTCTCCGCCAGTGGCCGGCCAGGGCATGACATCGTAGAGAGGCGACAGCCGGAATCCCTCGCCGAAATTGATGACCGCATGATTGCGCAGGTGGTCGTCGGTGTTGCCGATCAGGATGTTGAAGACCATTCGGCGGAAGAGCTCCAGCATATCGTCCCGTGGCGCCGCGCCGTTCCGGCGCAGCCAATGCGCGAGTTCCGAATAGCTGCCGTGACCATAGTCGCGTTCGTGCAGGCCGAGCATCGTGAGGCCGCTCAGGTAATGGGCACGCTCGCGGGTCCCGGAGCGGAGCCGCCGGTCGAATCGCGCAACCAGCAGTACCGGACGCCGGCTCACGAGCGTCAGCCGCCGCTCGGGCACGTCGAGGCCGCAGCGCGCGGCGAGCTCGAGCGTCGCGAACTCCCAGCGTGCAATGGCGTAGCGATCCTCACGCGACGGGAACTTGGCGACCCATAGCTGGCCGCCATCTTCGATCGTCGCCTTGGGCCGCATGCCGCCCAGCGTGCCGCTTCCGGTGCCGAGCAGGTCAAGGAGGTCCTCGGATACAGGCTCGTCCCGTTCGATGCGTGCCGCGGCCTCGGTCAATTGCCGGAGTTGGCGTGCGGTCGGCGGTGTCTGGCGTGAGGGTGGTGCGCGATCTAAAGAGAAGGCGAGGGCGCCCGCGCGCTCGTCACCCGCGGCCAGCAGGAAGTCGAGTTCCGACAGGCCGAGGCTATTCTGCCGGCGCTCGATGAGCTTGCGCCCCCAGTAGTCGGGGCCCGCATCGCGCAGCACGCCGAATACCTCCCAGCCAGGCTGCGACTCGAACTCGGTGTCGGCGAGTGGCAGGATCTCCGGATCGAGCGCGAACGCGCGCGGCTCATCGAGCCATTCACGCGCATATTTGAACCGGCAGAAGCCGTCATTGCCGGTCGCCATCACGATGATCTGGCCAGCGAGTGTCGGGCGTGCCTGCCCGGGCAGGTAGGCATACACGTAGGCGCGGTCAGACATCGAAGCTCGACGCAGCTTTGCCCGCTACGCCTTTGCGTTCAAGCTTGCGGCGCTCGAGCGCGAGGCCGACCCGGTCCGCCGCCGGGTCCGCGAGCGTGCCCAGTCGATCGAGCATTCCGTACAACGCGAGAGCGTTCGCAAGGATGCCGAGCCCCACGCCTGCGTGGCCGGCTTCGAGGTTACGGACAGTGTTGATGCTGACCTGCAGCCGTTCGGCGGCGTCACGCAGGCTATGGCCCCTGCGCGCTCGCGCGAGGGTCAGGTCTCTGCCGAGTTGTCGAAGGGCGGTGCGTGCTGGCTGTGGAAGCGCTGAGCGGCCAAGTGTGTTCTTTGCCATGTCAATATATAGGTACGAAATAGGAAATTCGTATCAGTATATTACATTAATATCCCGTGGCGGGTACCTTTCGATTTGCGCGCCTGACGCGTGACTCCGGCTCTCCATGGATGCTTCGTCCGGCCATGTCAGCACGTAGACGAACTGGAGGCTCGAGTCGGTCTTGCTTTCCCACATGTCGACGATATTGAAACCGTGCCTCTTCATGATCCGAAGGGCCTCGTCCTGGAAGCGGCGATGAAAGTTATCCCTGTTGGCCGGATTCAGCTCATAGATGCGCAGCTGCTGGAGCCGGGATGCGTCGCTTTGACACAGATAGGTCGCGTCTGCACGAGCACTCATGGACGTGATCGCGAGGCCCGCGAGTAGCAGGAATTTCAACGCATACACTTCAGCTCTCCTGTAGTGGCTTGCCCGGACGTCACATCTCTTGGTCGCTCGGCGATGACGAAGTTCAGTATCGCGCGGCGGATGCTTGTCGATCATGTCGGAAGGGCGGTCGCCGTCGGCGAATCGCCCTAGAATCCTCGGCACAACCCCATCGAGGAGCCACCCATGCAGCGCCGCCACTTCCTCCGCGCAACCGCCGCGGCCGCCGTTGCGGGCATCGCCCCCTTTGCCGCTTCAGCGAAAGCCGCCGCCGAACCCGGCGCGAGGCCGCGGCCGTTCAAGTTCAAGCTCAGGTACGCGCCGCACTTCGGAATGTTCGAGGCGTCGGCGGGCAAGGACCTGCTGAACCAGCTGCGATTCATGGCGGACGTGGGATTCACCGCGCTCGAAGACAACAATCTGATGAAGCGCCCGGCGAGCTTGCAGGCGCAGATTGGCGAGCTGCTTGCGAGGCTCGGCATGACGATGGGCGTGTTCGTGATCGACGCCGGCGACAACTGGAAGACGTCGTACACGACCGGCCGCAAGGAATTCACCGCCGCCTTCGTCAAGGCCTGCCGCGAGGCCGTGGAGACCGCGAAGCGGGTCAACGCGAAATGGATGACGATCGTGCCCGGCTATTTCGACCGCAGCTTGCCGATCGGTATCCAGACCGGCCATGTGATCGATGCCATCCGCGCCGGCGCCGAGGTGATGGAGCCGCAGGGGCTCGTCTTAGTGATGGAGCCGCTGAGCGACAATCCGGATCTGTTCCTGCGCACCTCGGACCAGGCCTTTGCCATCGCCCGCGCCGTGAACAGCCCGTCGTGCAAGGTGCTGTACGACATCTATCACATGCAGCGCAACGAAGGCTTCCTGACCGAGCACATCGATCTGGCCTGGGACGAGCTCGCCTATTTCCAGATCGGCGATGTGCCCGGACGCAACGAGCCGACCACTGGCGAGATCAACTACCGGAATCTATTCAGGCACATCCACGGCAGGATGCAGGCTGAGGGGCGCGATTTTGTCTTCGGCATGGAGCACGGCAACGCCGCGCCGGGTTTCGAGGGGGAGCGGGCTTTAATCCGGGCCTATGTCGAGGTGGACGATTTCTGACCAGCGTGGCGAGGCGTATAAGATCACGCGTCCGTCTCCTTCCTGACGCGCCATGAACGCGGCCGCGCCGGAGGTGCGCTCCACGAGACGCAGGCCGTCGACCGGGCCCAGCACCGCGGCCGCGGTCGCGAGACTGTCGGCGTCGATGCCGCGCCGGGCGACGACGGTGGTGCTGCTGCGCACCGTCATCGGCCATCCACTGCGCGGATCGAGGACATGCGAATAGCATTGTCCATCGACATGCATCCATTGTTCGGCGTCGCCCGTCGTGGAGATGGCAGCGTCGCGCAGGCTGAGGGTGCCGATGTGCGGCGGCGCACCCAGCACCGCGAGCGCGGCGACCTCCACCGCCCATCCTGCCTCCCCCGGAGGCGGCGCGGCAACGGCGATGTCGCCGCCGATCGCGACCAGCGCGTGCGCGACGCCATTC
>JBOHZL010000133.1:0-5392 GCA_050738495.1 Steroidobacteraceae bacterium
GGCTCGGAGACGCACAAGGCGGCGGTGACCGGCGACACCGTCGGCGATCCCTACAAGGACACCGCCGGGCCGGCGATCAATCCGCTGATCAAGATCATCAACATCGTGGCGCTGCTGCTGGTGCCGTTGCTGTAAAGGGGACGCAACCTTTTACCGATCCGGAAGGCCCCATGGGGGCCTTTTCTTTTTCAGGTAATCTGACTCGAGCGACTCCACGGGATCTTGTGAGCTCACGCATTCTGTCAGGTACATGACAGAACCCGGCCACGTATTTCGTCAAGATGACTCCAGGACCGAAGCACGCGCGAGGAGTACGATCATGAAGAGCGGAATGTACTCAATCCCCACGTCATTCCTGGCCATACTGACAGCGATTGCGATGACCACGCTGCTAGCGGCGAGCTTTGTGGAATCCACACAGTCAATGCAGACGCTCGGCGGCCGCACGCAGATCGCGCCCGAAACCACGGCCTGACGCAATGATCCGGCCCGGCGCTGCGAGCCGTGTTTGACGCGTGAGCGCAAACGGCGCGATCATGCTCCGGCACGCGAAGAAGTAACGGGAGACTCCTCATGAAAACTCTTGCTGCAGTTCGAGCGGCGCCGATTTCCTGGACGATCATGACTGCACTGGCACTGGCGCCCATGCCCGGTTCCGCCGGCGACGACAGTCAGCAACCGCCAGCCCGCATCACGATTCAGGGGCCAGGTGCCGGTAATTTTCAAGGCCTGACCACCACGACCGGCTGGTCACTCGTGTTGCGCATCGAGGTGCCCGACTCCGTCGCCATCGTGGAGTCGCCGGAAGAACCGACGCAGCCGGTTGGCAGGCGCGAGGCGATCGTGTTCTCGGATCCGGACGGCTGCCTCGACATGCGCCACTTCCCGATCATCAGATTCGGCATTCCGTATCAGGATTGCGCCGGTCCGGACGAATCTTTCATCGAGTTCACGACCGAGCGTTTCGACAACTTCGATGTAGCGGACTCGAACACCGGGAACTTCCAGGTGCGCGACCGGCTGGTTGACGACGCGTTCGCGCCCGGAGCGATCCTCAACAAGCCGTACCTGCGAAACACGGCCGGCAATATCGTGGCGGTGCCCCGCCCACAGACCGGCGGTGCATTGATCGACGGATTCGGATATGGGCCCGACGACGACCTGCCCGGTCTCGTGATCATGGCCAATCTCGGCGGCGCACGCGTGTTCGACGAGAATTTCGATCGCACGCAGGGCCGCGTCATTCGCAACATGGGCGGGTTCATCAACAGCGTTTCGCAGGAACTTCTCACCAGGCGCGACGGCTCGGCCGTCACCGCGTGGATGCAGGTCATTGCCGGAATGTTCGAGCCGATTGCGCTCATCGACCTGGACGTCGATGCCAATGGCATCGACTATCTGCGCAGGCTCGAGAGCGGACCGGTGGAGGCATTTCAGTTCATCGCGCCTCCGCAGGATGAAGACGACATACTGTTCGACATCACCTCCTCGTACGGGCCGTTCGAACTCGATCTGCGCGTCGTGCTCGTAGAGGGCATTGCGCCCACGTTCATCCACGACCAGAACCGCGATGGACGCTTCACCGCCGCTGATTTGCGCAAGATGGGATTCACAGTGCTATCTAACGAAGCACGACTGAGACTCAGGCAGGACTTCGACCTACTCGTCACAGAGACGACCGCGGGACGCACCTGCCCGCCGCCGTCGCTGATCTATCGCGACCTGGACGGCAACGGGCGGGACGGCGCGATCAGTTGCTCTGGCACCGGTGGCGCGGCGCGGGTACGACCCCGTCCGCAGTGACGCTCCCAGATCGCCGCCCAAAGCAAGCTGACCGGTAGCGGCGAGTCGTTCGGCGCGCACCCGTTCCCTGCGCCCGGAGTCAGCATTGCTCCAGCGACGCAGGAAGATCCGCGCCCGCTCCGCGGCCGCCTTTCGCTTGCCGAGGGCAGCCAGGATTTCCGCTTCGAGCAGCAAGGCTCGCGAGCGGTCGAGCTCGAGATCCATTCGAATGTCTCCGGCATCGCGCTCATTCGCCGCTGCGCGGGCGAGCTCGAGCGCCTGCGAAAGTTCTCCCTCGGCAAGCAGGGCGCGCGCGAGACCCAGTTTGTAGATCGCGTACTGGTACCCCGGCATCGCGACGACCAGCGTCAGGTCCGTCGCAGCCTCGGCGGCGTCGCCGGCACCAAGACCCGCCATTCCCGTCAAGTAAGCCGCTGCCCTGATTGCATTCTCCCTGGCCACTGCCGAGTCTGGAGGAAACTGCTGATCGCGGATCGTTGCGGCCACTGTCCGGACTCCAGCGGTATCGCCCTGCATCAGCAGGACTGAGCCACGGGCAAACAGATAGCGCGTCCGGCCATCGGGAAAGCGCTCGATCGCGCGCTCAATCAGCCTCCCAGCTTCGGCGAATCGGCCGAGCTCGGCCTGCGCGATGCCGCGCTCAGCCAGCGCCATCGCTTCGCGATTCTGTTCCTTGCGGATCTCGGGTTCCAGCTCCTGCAACGGCTCGAGTGAATCCGCGAATCGTCCCTGGGCACGCAGCAGGGCGCTCAAGTCGAAGGCCGCGTCGATCCTGCTGATCGCCGGTGCTTCGCGGTCTGCCACGAGTGCGCGCAGCAGGCGTTCGGCCCCGGTCCAGTCGTTTCGCAGCACCTGCGTCTGGCCGAACGCGAGGCGGGCCGGCACGAATCCCGGTTCCAGCTCGAGTGCGTGCGCGAACCGCTCTGCCGCAGGTTCGAGATTACCGGTCAACTGATCGAGCTGGCCCAGGACCGTGAATCCGAACGGATCGCGCGGTTGGAGCTTGAGGTATTCATCGAGCGCGTTGCGCGCCAGATCGTATTCACCGAGACGCAGATAGGTTTCTCCCAGGTAGCTCCAGACATAGTCGTTCTCGGGTTCCTGATCGAGTAGCCGCTTGAGCTCGACGATCGCCGCCTCGTTCTCGAATGCTAGGTCGTGAGCTTGCGCGAGCAGCAATCGTCCCTCGGTGTCGAACGGAAACTCCTCGATCACGGTTGTGTAGATCGCCTTGGCTTGGGTTGCGTTGCGCGCGAACACCGCTCGGGCACCGTCTACATACAGTCGCTCCCGACGTGTCAGCGGTGCATCGGCAGGAATCTGATCGAGCGTCGACAGCGCCGTTTCAGTGTCGCCGCTCGACACCTGCACCTGTGCCAGCCGATAGCGTGCCATGTAAAAGTCTGGAGCGACCCTGAGCGCAGAACGAAAGGCGTGCTCCGCCGAGCGATAGTCGAACTTGAGAAAATAGTCCATTCCGTTCAGGTAGACCTCGTAAGCGGTCATGTTGTTGACTGCAAAATCAGCAGAGAAGCTCGCCACAGTTTCCGTGTGCGGCACGCCAAGCCCGCGCTTCGCCATCAACACGAGCCGCGCCGCTTCGGCGAGCAGGGTCTGCGGGCTCAATCTCTCGGCGCGGTGTGGCGCAATCTCAACGCCACCCTGCACGTCCGACAGTCGCGCCGTCAGCAGCAGACCTTCCGGTCCCGGGAGGAATTCGCCGGAAACCACATAGTCGATGCGGGCGCGGCCAGCCGAGCCCAACACATCGGCTTGTGTGGGCGTCGCAGTCTTGATGCTGCGCAGGACAGCTTGCCATCGGGTCGGCGACACGACGACAAGATGCCTCGATTCGGCAAGCCCATCGCGCACCAGGTTCGCGATGCCCTCGCTCAGCCAGTTGAGGTTCGGGTCCGGCGTGAGGTTCCTGAATTCGCCGACAGCGACGACAGGTTGGGATTTCGGGGGCAGCGGCGAAATTGCAGTCCGGGCTCGCTCGTCGGCATAGCTGTGCCAGGCCGACCACGTGACGGCGACACTCGCGACGCTCGCGATCGATACGGCGAGGATGCGAACCCACGGCGCAGCGGGTTGCCGCCGATCGAACCGCCAGGCGATCGCAACCGCGGGGACGAAACCGCCTGACAGGAACGTGATCATGGCGGGCAACATCCAGGGCGGCGTCATGAACGTGGCGGCCAAGCGCCCATAGGCCCAAACCGATGTCCACGACACAAGGATGTATACGGCCGCAGCCACGACGCCACGGCGCCATAGAAAAGCCGCTATCCGATGTCCGAGATGGCGGACCGCGGGCTCCGAGACCTTGTAGGTCTTGACGGGCTCGATGATGTTCTTGACCTGGCGGGCTCCAACGAATGTAAAGTGCGCGCCGA
The DNA here is from genome assembly GCA_050738495.1 of Steroidobacteraceae bacterium. GTDB lineage: Bacteria > Pseudomonadota > Gammaproteobacteria > Steroidobacterales > Steroidobacteraceae > SCUD01. The sequence goes on from JBOHZL010000133.1 coordinate 4,200, forward strand.
GCTTGTTCTTGACCTGCTCGTAGACCGACCCCGACACGAGGATGCCGCCGGGATCAGCGAGCGACTGCAGTCGCGCGGCGACATTGACACCGTCGCCGAACAGCGCGCCGTTTTCCTCGATCACGTCGCCCAGGTTGACGCCGATGCGCAATGACATGCGCCGGTCGGCCGGAATGGATTCGTTCGCCTGTGCGATCGCGTATTGAACGGCTTGCGTACAGCGCACCGCATTTACGGCGCTGGGGAACTGCGCCATCAGGCTGTCGCCGACGCTGCCAAATTCCAGGCCATCGAACTCACTGACGAGTCGATCGAATATCGCGCGGCGTTCCTTGAGTGCGGCGAGCGTGCCTTCGTCATCCACGCCCATCAGGCGGCTGTAGTCGACGATGTCAGCCGCCAGGATCGCCGCGATTTTTCGGCTGGCCTTAGGCATGAAGGTCCCCGGCCGAGTATAGCGGCCAGAAGCGGTGTTGCTCGCCGCCTGGGTGGCGGTACCTGCAGCGCTGGCAGGCAATCTGCGCTAGTGACCGGGGATTGAGCGCAACAACGAAAGTTCGTAGCCGACCAGCACCAGATATCCACAAAGGATCACATAAAGCAGGTTCCCCACGGTGAACCGCCCGAAGATCCGCAGCCGCGCCGCCATGGTCAACACGACCACCCCCATCGAGGTGAGCCCAAGCTTCCAGTACGCAAAACCGTGGCCGGAGCCTCGAACCAGCGGTTCCATGAGGGGGTTGATCTCGATTGCGCCCCGAGCTACGAGCGCGAGCGTGAGGACGGCATCCACGCTGGACAGGATCAGGATAATGATGGCCGTCGCCAGCCATTGCGGCTGGAACCAGTCGGTCATGACCGGGTGCCGGTCCGTGCCGCGTCGCGGACCCAGGCGGCGGCGCGAGAAGCTGCTCTGCCACAGGGCGCCCAGGATCGAAAGGCGTCGTTCCGCCGGCATGCGGCGACTGCCAGGCAGCTCTTGTTGGCTGAAAGCGCGGTCGGATGGGGGCATTACGTTCAGGCGGCCGAGCTCTCCGTCTCCTGTCCGCGCCGGGAGAACGACGCGACCAGCTTCGTCAGCGTGTCGTGGTCGAGCGGCTTCGTGAGGTGCGCGTCGAATCCCGCCAGCCGCGACCGCTCGCGGTGCTCCTGCTGCCCCCATCCGGTCAGCGCAATCAGGATCAGGTCCTTGC
>JBOHZL010000134.1:0-5172 GCA_050738495.1 Steroidobacteraceae bacterium
GTATCTCATGATCATCGCCATGCCGCTCTCCGGCTGGATCTACGATTCGGCATGGGAATGGGCCGCCGACGTGCCGATCGACGTCTTTGGCCTCTTCGAGATGCCGCGGATTCCCTGGGTGATGAACATGCCGCCGGGGCCCACGAAGGAAGCGCTCGATGTCGCCGCCGGAAAGATTCACGTATGGCTGAGTTACCTGCTGTATTTCCTTCTCGCGGCGCATCTCGTCGGCGCGATCAAGCACCAGTGGTTCGACCGCGTGCCGACGCTCCAGCGCATGACGTTCCGCGGCGTAGTACGGAAATGACGGCGAGCCGCGCCCTGATCCTGGCAGCCGTCGCCAGCCTTCCATTGCTGGGCACCTGGGCGCCCGCGGCGCGCGCCGACAATCTCGGCCCTGTGCTGTCTTACGAAAAGACTGCGCACGGCATCGCCGGGCACACGGCGATGGCCCGGTTCTCGGTCGACGTCTATTCGCCCCACATCATCCGCGTGCGCGTCGTGCCCGAGGGCGTGGAGCGGCACGTGGGCTATGCCCTGAAGACAGACGAGGTTCCGGCCTTTTCGCAGTTCGACGTGAGCGCGGCCGATCCGATCGTCGCGGTGAAGACATCCAACATCACCGCTGAGGTGGAGCTGCGGCCGGACCTGCGCATCACGTTCAAGGACGCGAGCGGCCAGGTCATCAACGAGGACCTGCCCGGCAAAGAACTTGGCATGACGCTCACCGGCAACAAGGTCACCGTCTACAAGCGGCTGCAAAGCGACGAGCGCTTCATCGGGATGGGCGAGCAGCTCGGGAATCTCGACCGGCGCGGGACGGTAATCACGCTCAGGAATACGGACTACTACGGGTACGACGACCCCAAGGTTCCCATGTACGTGAGCATTCCCTTTTTCATGGGGCTGCATCACGGGAAGGTCTACGGGCTCTTCTTCAACAACTCCTACCGGTCGGTGTTCAACTTCGGCGCTTCCAACCGCCGCTTCGCCTCCTTCAGCTTCGACGGCGGCGCGCTCGACCAGTTCTTCATCTTCGATGCTTCGGTCCGCAGGATCCTGGAGCACTACACGTCGCTGACCGGCAGGATGCCGCTGCCGCCGCGCTGGAGCCTCGGCTACCAGCAGTCGCGCTGCAGCTACTACCCGGAATCCCAGGTCAGGTGGATCGCCGACACGTTTCGCGCAAAGAAGATTCCGCTCGACGGAATCACTCTCGATGCCGATTACCTGCACCGCTACCAGCCGTTCCGCATCAATAAGGAGCGTTTCCCTGACATGCGACGGCTGGCCGACACCCTGCGCGGCATGAACATCGAACTGACGGCTTCGGTCAATCCCGGCATCGCCATCGACGACACCTACGAGCAATACAGGAGCGGCCTCCAGGAAGACGTTTTCCTGCGCTACGCCGACGGCGAGCTGTGGATCGCGGACATCGCGCCCAACACCAATCACTTCGTCGATTTCTCCGATCCGCGCGGGCGCCGCTGGTGGATCGACAACATGAAGATCTACCAGGACCTCGGTATCCACGGCCTCTGGAACGACATGAACGAGCCGGCAATCGACGGCCAGGCGATGCCGGACAACGTGATGTTCGACTTCGACGGGCAGAAGACCTCGGCGCTCGAAGCGCAGAATTACTACGGCATGCTGATGGCGCGCGCCGCGTACGAGTCGGCCGAGCAGTATGGCGGCAACCGGCGCCCGTTCGTGCTCAGCCGCTCCGGGTTTGCCGGCATCCAGCGCTACGCCGCGGTCTGGAGCGGCGACAACCAGGCCAAGGACGAGCACATCCTGCTCGGCCATCTATTGATCAACCAGATGGGATTGTCCGGCGTGCCTTTCACGGGTCCCGACCTCGGCGGCTACATCGGCGACGGCAACAAGGACTTGTTCCGTCGCTGGGTTGAAGTCGGGGTCTTCGCCCCGTACCTGCGCAACCATCGCGGGCAGTACACCGCGGCCAACGAGCCCTGGGCCTACGGCGAGGAAGTCGAGGCGATCTCGAAGGCCTATATCGAGTTCCGCTACCAACTGATGCCGTACCTCTATTCGACGTTCTACGAAGCTGCCGAGACCGGCATGCCGGTGAGCCGGAGTCTCAGCATCGACTACTCATTCGACGCCAATGTTTACAGCCCGGCCTTTCAATACGAGTTCCTGTTCGGCCCTGCGCTTCTCGTGAATCCAATGACCAGCCAGGAGAATGCGCGAGCCACCTACCTGCCGGCCGGCGAGTGGTACGACCTGTTCACGGACGAAAAGATCGACGGCGGGCGCGTCCATACGGCGGACTATGCCGGACACAGGATTCCGATTTTCGCGAAAGCCGCCGCGATCATTCCCATGCAGGGAAAAGTGCAGTCGACCCGGGATGAACCGGGACCGGTACTCACCGTGCACGTCTTCAACGGCACAAAGCGGAGCGAATTCGTCCATTACGACGACGACGGCGAAACGCTGGACTACCGAAAGGGGCAGTTCCGCAAGCGGGTGATCACGTTCGACCCGGCCAGCAATGAGCTCCGCTTCTCGCGCCCCGAAGGCGGCTTTGCCGCGCGGTTCCGGAAAATCAAGCTGATCCTGCACGGATTCGGTCCGCTGGACGGGGCAACGGTCAACGGAAAAGCGGCAGCCATACGATCGCAGGTCGTTCGCATGCTCGATCCGCTCGAGGCCCTGAGCGACGTGTACTGGGACAAGCAGAAGCTCGAAAGCCTGCGGCAGATGGAGCCGATGAAGCCGCAGGCGACGCTCGAATTCGACGACGCCGCGGAAGTCGTGGTGCGCTGGGACTGACGGCGTGTCGATTGCCCGCCTCGCCTGCATTTGCCTGCTGCTCTGGGGCGCATCGTGGGCGGCCGGTACGGCCGAAGCCGTGGGCCAGACTAAACCCGTATTGGTCCAATCTCCCGATGGGCGTCTTGAAGTTGAGCTGTTCATGCGTGCTGCGCCCGGCGCACCCAGCCAGCTTCAGTATCGAGTTACCTTGTCGGACCAGGCCGTGGTCGATGTGTCGGACCTGGGAGCTCGCCTTGAAGACGGTACGGAGCTCGGTCGCGACACCATGTTCGTAAGCTCCGAATCGGTCGCGATCGGCACGTCGTTCGAACAGTATCCCGGCAAGCGCCGCCACGTGGTCGACCGCGCGACTGAGACGACGTTCACGCTGCGCGAGCGCGGAGCCAAGCCGCTCGAATGGCAGCTCGTGGTACGTGCTCATGACGATGGCGTTGCGCTGCGATATCGGTTTCCCAAACAGCCGGGTTGGTCGGATCTGGAACTGGCCGGCGAGCTGACGGAGTTTGCATTCCCGCTTGGTGCAGTCGCGACGGCCTTGCCGCTCGCGAGCTTCATCACTTCGCACGAAGGCCACTACGAACGTCGGCGCGTCGACGAGATTCCGAGCGACTGGCTGCTGGGGTTGCCACTTCTGGTGGAAATTCCGCTGGTCGGTTGGGCGGCTGTCCTCGAGGCCAACCTGACCGACTATGCCGGCCTGTATCTCGCGCGCGACTCGGCTCCCGGCGGTACGTTGATCAGCCGGCTCTCGCCCCGCCCGGACCAGCCGAAAATCGCCGTCCGCGCGGCCTTGCCGCATGAATCCCCCTGGCGCCTGATCCTGGTCGGCAAGGACGCGCTGCAACTGCTCGAATCCGACACCGTGCTCAAGCTCAATGCGACTAGCGTGATCACGGACACGTCGTGGATCAAGCCGGGCAAGACGACGTTCCCGTGGTGGAACGATTTCTTCGAAGCGGGCGCGCCATTCAAGATGGGTCTCAATACGGAGACCGCCAAGTACTACATCGACTTCTGCGCCGAGTACGGCATCCCCTATCACACGCTCGACGGAGTCGACGGCGTCGCCTGGTACGGCGGATCCATCGTTCCTTATGAGGGCGCCGACATCACGAGAGGTGTCGACGGGCTCGACCTGAAGGAAGTCATCGACTACGGCAGGCAGAAGGGCGTGCGGCTGCGGCTATGGATGCACTGGGAAGCGGCGAAGCAGCACATGGCCCGCGCGTTTCCGCTCTATCGGGAATGGGGCATCGAAGGCGTGATGATCGACTTCATGGACCGCGACGACCAGGAGATGGTCGGGTTCCAGCGCGAGCTGCTGCAACTTGCGGCTGACAATCACCTGACCGTGACGTTTCACGGCGTCGCGGCGCCGACCGGCCTGGAAAGGACCTTTCCGAATCTGCTCAACAGCGAGGCAGTGCGCAACCTGGAGTACAACAAGTGGGACGAAGACGGCGTGACGCCTGAGCACGACGTCACGGTACCGCTTACGCGGATGCTTGCCGGCCCGCTCGACTACCACCAGGGCTCGCTTCGCGGCGTGCCGCTCAAGCAGTTCGAGCCGCGGGTTGCGGCGCCGCTGGTGGTCGGCACGCCGGTCCGGATGCTGGCCTCGTACATCGTGCTGCAGAATCATTTGCCGATGATGGCCGACTATCCGTCGGCCTATCGCCGGCATCCGCTCACGCGGATCATGGCCGCGCTACCCGCCACCTGGGACGATACGCGGGCACTGGCTGCACAGGTCGGCGAAGAAGTGGTCATCGCGCGCCGCAGCGGCAACGACTGGTGGGTAGGCGCGATGACGAATCGACACGCAAGGGAAGTGCGAATACCGCTTTCATTCCTGCCGCCGGGCCTGTTTCAAGCGGAGATCTACCTGGATGATGTTGCGGCGGAACACGGCTTCAAGCGCGAAACGCGCGAAGTGATACCGCCCGATGAGCTGAGGCTCTCGCTCGCCGCGGCGGGCGGCGCACTCGTCAAGTTGACGTTGATTCCCGAACCGCCACCCAAGTGGCGGCTGGCGTGGAGCGAAGACTTCGACACCCTCGACCCGGACAAATGGGAGCTGATCGACGACAGCGGGCCGACGAACGGCTCGCTGCAGGATTATCGGCCGGAGCAAGTCAGCGTCAATGACGGCAAGCTGGAAATCCTGTCCGAGAGCGCCCCGTCGCGCGGCTTCCCCTACCGCTCCGGCAAAATCGTCAGCCGGCATGCGCAGCGGCTCGGGCGGTGGGAAGTGCGCGCCAGGTTGCCCGGTGGCCGGGGCATCTGGCCCGCGATCCGTCTGCGGCCGGATGGGTCGTGGCCGACCGCGGGCGGCATCGAAATCATGGAGAATCCCGGCGACCA
>JBOHZL010000135.1:0-4978 GCA_050738495.1 Steroidobacteraceae bacterium
GGGCTGGGTTGGTCGCACGCCGGCCGCTCTCCTTCCTCCGTCATCGGACATGACCTCGTCACACGAAGAGATATCCATTGTGGGACTGCCGAATTTGCCCATTGGCTCGAAAATCGGACCGCTTGCTTGCCACCTACGGTCGCGCTACCTTCCACCACGGGACATCCTTCCACGGCGGGGTGGCTCCGAGGCCCCGAGAGCTCTTGTCAGATGGACATCAAACCGCTTGATCTTACCGTTAAGAACCTTTTGGAGACAGCGTTCTACAAGATCCCTCGGTTTCAGCGCCCGTACTCCTGGGACCGCGAGAATGTCGAGGATTTCTGGAACGACGCGATTACGTCTGATGATCCAGACTACTTCATTGGATCGTTTGTGCTTTATCGCGCGAAGAGCATGCCAGATCTCCTCTACATCGTTGATGGCCAGCAGAGGCTTACCACCATCACACTGCTACTTGCCGCTACGCGTGATGCCCTCCAGGAGCTCGGCATTCCGGCTCTCGCAGCCGGCGTACAAAAGCTTATAGAACGCGAGGACATCAACAGCGACCTCACTTTTGTCCTGGATTCGGAGACCCCTTATCCATATCTCCAAGAGAAGATCCAGAAGTACCCAGCGACGGAGTATAATGGCTCGCTGGGCCTTGAGCAGCAAGCTTTAGAGGCAGCGTATGCTTTCTTGCGCGATCAAATATCAAGGGTCGTCAAGGCAATTGATAATGACCCGACCATTAGCGAAGATAAACGTGCCGAAGCTAAAAGAAGGAAATTGCTTCACATCCGTGACAGTGTGCTTCGATTGCAGCTGATAGCCGTCCAGCTAGGGAATGAAGATGATGCGTATCTGATTTTCGAAACACTTAACACTAGAGGAAAAGACCTGACCGTTGCAGATTTAGTCAAAAATCATCTTACGCGCCTCCTGAAGCCGAAACACAAAGGAGTTGATATAGCTAGAGACAAATGGAACGAGATTCTGGAGCTTTTTGATCGATCTGAGAGTGAGATAAGCGTTAACCGCTTTTTACATCATTCGTGGTTATCCCGAAAGCCCTATACCACAGAAAAGAAGTTGTTTAAAGAAATCAAGCGAACTGTACACCAATCTATAGGAATGGGTTTCCTCGACGAACTCCTTTCCGACGCATACCTGTATCGCCAGATTCTGGAACCGGACTCGTACAAATGGAGGAAGGAAGAACGCGAGGTTGCGGAGTCGATCCTCGCCTTGAATGTATTCCGTGTGGTGCAGCCGGTTCCAATGATGCTTGCTTTGGTTCGAGAATATCGGAATAGCCGGATCACCCTCAAGCAGGCAAAGATTGTGTTTCGTGCTATGGAGAACTTCCATGTGCAATTCACGGCCGTAACCTCGCAGAGGACGGGTGGCGGCACTGCGTTTATGTACGCGTCTTCCGCGAGGCAGTTGCTCGAGGCCGTGACCACCGACGCGAAGGCTATCGTAATAAAAGACTTTGTGAGCAAGTTGCGGGATCGTGTCCCTAGCTACGAAGAGTTTGAGGCAGCTTTCGCTGAAATCCGGTTCACGGATGACAACACTAGACGGAACTTCCTGCTTTCCTGAAGCGCAACCCGTTGATCCGGCATGCGATTGCCAGCACGGCGGGGGCGGCTACTGGGTACAGGCGGGGAGGCCGAGCAGCTGGAAGGCCTGGTGCTGGATCGGTGTGGGTCGTGTGGTCAGGGTGAAGGGGTGGTCCGGGGCGAGCGCCGTGACCATGGTGTTGCGGCTGAGCGTGGCCAGATCGGCGAGCAGGCTGTGGAAGCTGTGCACCGGCAGCCCGTCCGCGGTGCGACCGGTGGTCTGCTTGGCGATGGCCGAGGGTGATCGCTGAGCCTTGGCGACGATGTTGGCGCGCAGCGCCTTGGCAGCCTCTGGGTCGGCGTCATCGTAGAGCATCGGCGCCAGGCGGGCACGCATGTGCCACTCGACATGGTAGGCGAGCATGCACACGAAGACGTGGGCGCGCACCCGGTCGGCCAGCCAGTGGTAGATCGGCCGGACCTGGAGGTCGACGGTCTTGAGGCAGCGAAAGGCCCGCTCCACCAGGGCGAGCGACTTGTAGGCGCGGACGGTACCGGCGTCGTCGAGGCTCTCGGCGGGCAGGCTGGTGCGCACGACGTAGAGGCCGTCGAGGGCGGCCTCGGCGGCGATCGCCCGGGCCTTGCGGGCGAAGCGGAAGCGGTCGTCGGTGATGGTCAGCTCGAAGTGCTTGGCCATCTTGTACCGGTCGAGGACAACGCCGACCTTGAGGCCGATCTTGGCGGCGCCGCGCAACGGACGGTTGCGGCGCGCGACCGCCGCGGCGAGCGCGGCCAGGTCACGCTCGGTCGCGGCCAGCAGCTCATCCCGCTTGCGGGTGCGCTCGCGGGCAAGATCGGGGTTGCGGCAGACGGTCAGCCGCTCGCCCGGGAACTCGGGCGCAGTGATCGCCGCCATGTCACGCTGATCGAACAGCGACAGTTGTAACGCGCCGCCCTCGACCAGCGCCTTGATCGAAGGCGCCCGCAAGCTGGTGATCCAGTCGAGGCCGGCCGGCTTGAGATCCTCGCCGATCCGGGCCTGGGTGATCATCCCGCGGTCGCCGACCAGGACCACGTGGGTGAGGTGAAAGCGCCGCTTGAGCCGGGTGATCTGGCTGGACAGGGTGGCCGGGTCGGCGACATCGCCGGCGAACACCTCGATCGCCAGCGGGCAGCCGTCGGCGGCGCACAGCAGGCCATAGACGATCTGCGGCTTGCCCTTCTTGCCGTCCCGGTTGTGGCCCCGCCGCGCCAACGCGCAGCGCCGGCCTTCGAGGTAGCTCGACGACACGTCGTAGAGCACCAGCGTGCCGTCCTCGAGGTGCCGCTTGGCCAGCGCGGCCTCGACCGCCGGCTGGCGGGCCAGAAGCCAATCGAGGGCGGCGTAGAGCTCGTCCTCGTCGACCTGCCCCAGGCCCAGGACCATGCCCAGGCTGGAGGCGGCGGTCGCCGGGGCGAGCGCCTTGGCGGTCGCCAGCTTCGAGGTCGGGGCGATGATCCGGCTGACGATCAGGGCGATGGCGAGATCGCGGCAGCGGTCGCCGGCCGGGCCGAGCAGGCGGTCGAGACCGCTCTGGCGCAAGGTTCCGAGCACGGCAGCGACGTGACCGTGCGGCAGCGAGCGGGTGATGGTCAGGGCCTGCTCGCCCGCCGGGACCACCGTGCCGCCCTTGAGCAGAGCGCGCAAGCCCGCGACCAGATCGCCCGGCCAGTCGGTCAGATTGAGCAGGGTCCGCTTCCTGACCCTGCCGCCGTCGCGGTAGCTTTCCCGCAGCAGGATCGCCGGCGGCGAGCTGCGGTTCGGCACGGCCTCAATGTACATGGCTGCAATCTACCGCACGGAGTCGGACGATGCAAGCCATAAATAGCCAATTACATGGCTACATCTAAAAATCCTGACCGCCAAAAACTCGCGAAAATTCAACGGCTTACTCAACCGCAAACCAGGAAGTTCCGGTTAGACCGATCCCACAAAGTCCTGACCTACGGGATCGGTATCGCGCGCGGGGTTGGTTGGTCGGCCGCGCGCCCCAAAAAGAAGGATGATGCCGGGCGAACAAAGGTTCAAACTTTGTGAGCCTGGTATCAGATGCCCAGATCCTCTAACAGCGCTTGGGCGGAGTCGAACCGCTTGCCCTTGCCCCGCTCCAGCTCGGCCATGGCCCGGCGCGTGGTGGCGTTGGGGACCTTGACCTCGAAGGGCAGCCGTTGCTCGTCGGCGATGCGCAGCATCAGGAGGCGGATGGCGTCGGAGATCGACAGCCCCATGGCTTCAAGCGCGGCCGAGGCGCGCTCCTTGGTGGTGGTGTCGATCCGCGCACGAACAACGGTGTCTGCGGGCATGACAGTCTCCATGTAGCCTGAGTGTGGCTACATGAGACCTGCGATGCAAGCCCGGGTGCGGGAAGCTGCGCTCAGACACTGGCGACCGTTTCAGGTCAGCAGACGCCCGTGTCGACCCACCGGGCGTCCTTGGCCGACTTTAAGATCGCATCGCAGACGCGCTGGGTCTGGAGCGCGGTGCGGAAGGTCGGCTCGGCCGGCGTGCCGCTCTCGACGCCGTTCAGAAAATCGGCGACAGCATGGACGAAGGTATGCTCGTATCCTATTGAAAGTCCGGGTACCCACCAGTGGTTCATGTACGGGTGCTCGAAACTGGTCACGTGAATCCTGCGCCAGCCGGCGGTATGGCTGTCGATCTTCTGGCCGGAGGGCCCGCGGTACTCGAACAACGACAGCCACTGGGCGTCGTGCACATCGAACGCCAGCGAGCCGGCCTCGCCGTTCAGCTCGAGGGTCATGAGCGCCTTGTGCCCGCGCGCATACCGCGTGCTCTCGAACAGGCCGATCGAGCCGTTGGCGAAGCGCGCCATGACCAGGCAGGCATCGTCGATCCCGACCGGCTGGATGTTGCCGGTCTCCTGGTGCCGGCGCTCCTTCACGAAGGTCTCGGTCTCGGCCATGACGCGCGTGCTCGGGCCGTTCAGCCACATCGCGACATCGATGCAATGCGCGAGCAGGTCGCCGGTGACGCCCGAGCCCGCGGCATCCACGTCGAGCCGCCACAGCGCCGCGCCGCCCTGGGGCAGGTCCGGGGCGATCGTCCAGTCCTGGAGGAACTGGGCGCGGTAATGGTACGGGCGACCGATCCGGCCCTCGTCGATCAGCTGCCGGGCGAGCGCGATCGCCGGCACCCGCCGGTAGTTGTACCAGACCAGATTCGGCACACCGGCCCGCTCGACCGCCCTGACCATCGCCTCGCCCTCGGCGGCGTTCATGGCGAGCGGCTTCTCGCAAGCGACCCATTTGCCGGCCGCGGCCGCGGCGATCGCGATCTCCTTGTGGAACCGGTTGGGCACGCAGATGTCGACGAGGTCGATGTCGTCGCGCGCGATCAGGCGCCGCCAGTCGGTCTCGACGCTCTGGTAGTC
>JBOHZL010000136.1:0-4866 GCA_050738495.1 Steroidobacteraceae bacterium
TTCGCACTGCGTGCCGGGCCGCTACGGCGCGCGCGCGGTGCTGACGCGCCCGGTCGGTGGCCGCATCGTGTTTGCGGGGGAGCACACCGAACAGACGGCCTATGGCACGCTGCACGGCGCCTATCTCTCCGGCGTGCGTGCCGCGTCCGAGGCGGTGCGCCTGCTCGGCCGGTCCTGAATCATGAGCTACCGACTTTACGACTACCTGCCCTCGGGCAACGGCTACAAGTGCCGCCTGACGATGAAGGCGCTCGGCATTCCGTACCAGCTGGTGCAGATGAACATCGTCGCGGGCGCGACGCGCACGCCCGAGTTCCTCGCCATCAACCCGAACGGCAAGGTCCCGGTGCTGATGGTTCCGGGCCGCGGCCCGATCGCGGAGAGCCACGCCATCATCAACTACCTCGCCGAGGGCACGCGGTTGATGCCCGCGGACAAGTACGAGCGCGCGCTCGTCTGGCAGTGGCTCGGCTTCGAGCAGTACCAGCTCGAGCCGGGCGTCGCGACCGTGCGCTTCTGGCTGACCTCGCTGAAGAAGACGCCCGAAGAGCTGGGCGAGAAGTACACCGAGCGATTCCAGCGCGGCGCCGATGCGCTCGCCGTGCTCGAGCGAGGCCTCGCCGGGCGGCGCTGGCTCGTCGGGAACGACGTCTCGCTCGCGGATATCGCGCTATTTGCCTACACGCACGTCGCGGACGAGGCGGGCTACCCGATGAGCGACTTCCCTGCGATCGGCGCCTGGGTCGCGGAGTTCAAGCGCCTGCCCTGGTACACGCCGATCACGGCAGCCTGAGGAGCGGACCATGGACAAGGACGACGCCCAGCGCATCGCGTCACTGCTCGAGCAGATCCGCGACAACCAGGCCGAGCAGCTGGCGTTCGTGAAGCGCCAGGCGGAGCGCGCCGAGCGCATTCAGGACCGCGCCGAGGATCTGCAGGCGAAGAGCGCGGGCATCATGGCGACCGCCCGGCGCTCGCTCGCGATCATCCTGCCGGTCGTGGTGCTGCTGATCGCGTATCTGAGCTGGCTGATCTTCCGGTAGAGCCTGCTTGCAACCCGCGCCGCGCGAGGCATTCCGATTCTGGTTGAAGCTCGGCTTCATCTCCTTTGGCGGGCCGGCCGGGCAGATCGCGATCATGCACCGCGAGGTCGTGGAGTCGCGGCGCTGGATCGACGAGCGCGACTTCATGCGGGCGCTGGACGTGTGCATGCTGCTGCCGGGCCCGGAGGCGCTTCAGCTCGCGATCTGGCTCGGCTGGCGCCTGCACGGAACGGCGGGCGGAGTCGTCGCGGGACTCTGTTTCATCGCGCCGTCGGTCGCGATCCTGTTCGCGCTCTCGTTCGTCTACGCGCTGCACGGCGAGCTGCCGCTCGTCGCGGCGGCGCTGCTCGGCCTCAAGGCGACGGTCATTGCCCTCATCGTTCAGGCGCTCGTGCGGATTGCCCGCCGTTCGCTCCGGCAGCCGCTGCACTGGGCGCTCGCGGTCGCGGCCTTCGTGCTGATCGCCGGAAGTTTCGCGCCGTTTCCGCTGGTGCTCGCGGCTGCGGCGCTCGCAGGCGTGCTGGCCGGGGCGGGCGAGGCCGGGAGAGCCGAGCTTTCGCCTGCCGCGGCGTTTCCCTGGCGCACGTTGCTGGCAGGCGTCGTTTTGTGGCTGGTTCCGGCGGGCGCGATCCTGTCGCTGGCGGGTCAGGACTCCCGATATGCCGCCGTCTACCGCTTCTTCACCACGACCGCGCTCCTCACGTTCGGCGGCGCGTATGCAATCCTTGCCTGGGTCAACCAGCAGGCCGTCGAAGCGTACGGCTGGGTCACGCAGGCGGACACGATTGCGGGGCTCGCGCTCGCCGAAACGACTCCCGGCCCTCTCATCATGGTGCTGCAGTTCATCGGCTTCATGGCGGGCTGGCATCCGGCGCATGACGGAGGGCAGGCGACGCTCTCGGCGCTGCTCGCGTCCTGGGCGACCTTCCTGCCGGCTTTCGTCCTGATACTCGTCGCCGCGCCGTATGTGATGCGCCTGGCGCAGAATCGCAGGCTGGCCGCGGCGCTCGCCGGCATCACCGCGGCCGTGGTCGGAGTCATCGCGAGCCTCGCGGTCGCATTCGGGACAAGCGTGCTCTTTCCCGCCGGCCTCGACGCGCCCGGCTGGGGCGCGATCGCCATCGCGGCGTTCGCCTTTGCGGCGCTGCACTGGACGCGCCTCGACGTGCTGTGGGTGATCGGCGGCGGTGCGCTGCTGGGGCTCGCGCTCGGCTTCGCCTGACGCAGCCGGCGTGCTAAACACAGCGCCTTAAATAATGCAGCATAGACGTCTGAGTACTCGATTGGGTCTGCGCCAAGCATCGAAACAAGCGTTCACGGCGTGTAGCACTTCGGCCAGGGTCGGGAAGTAGCGGTTGTGGGTGGCCAGCCGGCGCGCGAGCTTCCAGACCCGCTCGATCGGGGCGAGCTGCGGGCTGTAAGGCGGCAGGAACAACAGTGACAGGACGCGGCGATACCCTCGCAGGAACGGGCGCAGCAGTCGGGCGTGATGGTAGCGGGCGTTGTCGAGCACGAGGATCATGCGCTTGGGCGCCGCGCGATGCCGCAGGAGCTGCCTGAGGAAGTGTTGGAAGGTCTCGGCATTGAAGACGCTGCAGACCGTGCGCACGAACACGCCGTTGCCCAAGTTGACGGCGCCGAAGCAGGCCACTGATTTGCGGGTCGGCGCATGTTGCAGCACCGGGTCTTTGAGCTCGGGCGCCACCCACATGCGGCAGCGCGATCCATGCTGTTGGAAGTGGCATTCGTCCAGACTCCACAGCTCAATGCCCGGGCGTCTTGCCAGACGCCGCAGTTTTTTTTACCGCCGCGACCTTGAGCGGATCGGACTGGGCCACCTGCGGGCGGGGCTTGCGCAGCCGAAAGCCCATCTGCCGGAACACCCGTTGGCATTGCCGCACGCCCAAGTCGACGCCGTAGTGTTGGCGCAGGTGCGCGGCCAGCAGCGGGCCATCCCACAGATTGCTCGGCAGACCGAAGGTTCGCGGCGAGCGACGCAGCTCACGCTGGAGTCTGCGCCATTGCGCCGGCTGCAGCAGGCGTGGCCGACCGGACCGCTCGCCCTCGCGCAAGCCCTCCAGACCGCTCTCATCGAACCGACTCACCCAGCGCTGCACCGTCGTCGGATTCTCGCCAAACAGCAGCCCGACCTGCCGGCACGATTGACCGGCGGCCACCAACAACAAACCGTGCAAGCGGTGATCGTAGCGCGACTCGTCGTTGCGATTGATCTCCTGCTGAATCGCCAATCGCATCACCTCAGCATCCTCAATTCGCAGTTGCCGCATCGCCGTTCTCCTTGAGAAAGACCATGCGATAATATTACTATCATGATGCAATACTTATGTCGTCGTGTTTAGATCTTGTTCCCATAAGGCTATTCAAGCACTTGCTGCGTCGCAGAATGATAAACGGATGGAAATGACTCAAAGCATCACATCACTTTCAAACGCAATAGTAGTTAGACAGCATGGCCAATTCCCACATCGAGCGACTGCTTGCCAGATATGAAGGTAATCGCGTGGTGAGAGGATTGCTGCAGTTGGTCCCATTCGGTCTCGGTGGCGCCACCGATGTCGTACTCACTAAGACTTTGGACAACATTCGCGAGGACCGCGCTCGACATTTCTTCGACGAATTAGCCAATCGCGACGATCCGCTCGACCCCAAAGTCCTGGAATCTGAGGACTTTCTTCACTGCTATTTCGCCACTACTCGCTATGCGTTGAACTCACGACGTCGAGAGAAAATCGCGATGTTCGCCAGACTTCTTCAAGCATCTTTGGCCGAAGTCGGCCCTAAGGATGTTGACGAGTACGAAGAGTTTCTTTCGGTTCTTGAGGAACTTTCGTACCGAGAGATTCGCGCCTTGGCAATTCTCGATACATTCTCTACCAGGCCACGAACGTCCGAGCAAAACGATTTGCAGTGGACCAACACGTTTTGGGACGAGTTTGAGCAGTGCTTAGTTGCTGAGCTTGGAATTCCGAGTGATGAAGTTGTCGATTTCATGAATCGCATTTCCCGGACTGGCTGTTATGAAATGTTTACGGGCGGATACTTTGACTATACGGGCGGTAAAGGGAAGCTGACTCCCACTTACAGACGCCTAAAGGGATTTGTCGCCAATAGCGCAGGCCACGCTGTCTAACTATGCGTTGGAGCGGTCCGTGAAAGCGTCGAACGTGCGCGCCGCAGGCGCGCGAAGAGATTGTGCGCCTGCGGCGCGCCGGCCGCGAATCGCGCGGCCCGATCAACGCGGACGTTAGACACTTCTGAAAGGATGCTGCCTTTGAATCGCTGGGCCTATCGCATACTTGCTGCTGTCGGTTCTGTGTGCATCGCTGGCGCTATTTTGATCGCGGCGAAACCTGAGCGTCTCGCACTTCAGCAAAGCACGGCCGAGCGGGTCGCTTTGGCCATCGTTCTCCTCGGTTTGATATTTCTGCACATCGCCGAGCGTGCGCAGATCGCCTTGCTTCCTGCTAGTGGGCGAAAGCCTCTGACGCCGGCCGAGGAGAAGCATGCCGCCAAAGTTGCGGCTCTTATCTTCGGCATTCCGGTCGCGATCGCTAGTGGTGCGACGATTGCATTTTCTAGAGGGGCTGCGGTTGCCGTGGGATGCGGCTTGTTGGCCGGCTCACTCGGAGCAGTTGCCGTTTACTACCACGCGCGAGCCATTTCGGCACGACTCCGTCGATCGTCCAGCACTCAGGAATGAGGCTCGTGTCTAACTATGCGTTGGAGCGGTCCGTGACAGCGTTGAGCGAGCGCGCCGCAGGCGCGCGGAACTATTGTGCGCCTGCGGCGCGCCGGCCGCGCC
>JBOHZL010000137.1:0-4864 GCA_050738495.1 Steroidobacteraceae bacterium
AGCGCCATCCGGGCAGAAGCTGAGGGTTCCAACCCTCCGAAGCGAAGGAGACCTGCAATGAGTGCGACGATTGCGATTGATCTGGCGAAGAACGTGTTCGAGCTGGCGGTGGCGGACGGGAGCGGGGAAGTCCTCGAACGCAAGCGCCTGAGCCGCGCGCAGTTCGTGCGATTTTTCGACAACCGGCGCGTCGATCGCGTGGTGATGGAAGCGTGCGGAACAGCGCACTACTGGGGCCGCTGGTTTGCCGGGCGCGGGGTGGCGGTTTCTCTGCTGCCGGCGCAGTACGTTCGGGCCTACGTCCGGCGCAACAAGACCGACCGCGCGGATGCGGCAGCCCTGCTGGAGGCGGCCAAGGCGCCCGACATTCTTCCGGTGCAGGTGAAGTCCGTCGAGCAGCAAGCGTTGCAAAGTCTGCACCGCGTGCGCCAGGCCTGGATGTCGACGCGCGTGGCCCGCATCAACACCCTGCGCGGGCTGTGCCGGGAGTTCGGCATCAATGCCCCGGTGGGCGCCAAGCGCGGGATGACGGAGTTGACCGCCCGGATCACCGATCCGGCCTCGGGGGTACCCGATCTGATCCGTTGTGCACTGGAGCGGATGATCGCCGACATCCATTTGATCGAGGAGAACGTCGTTGGGCTCGAGCGAGAGCTGGCCCGGTGCGCCAGCCAGTCGGAGGTCGGCGAGCGACTCCGGCGCATCCCGGGCGTGGGGCTGCTGACGGCAACCGCCCTGCTGGGCTCGGTGGGCGACATCCATCGGTTCCGCAACAGCCGGCGGTTTGCCAGTTGGCTGGGACTCACGCCCAAGGAGCACTCGTCGGGATCGACCCGGCGGCTCGGCTCGATCTCCAAGCGCGGGGACAAGTACATCCGGATGCTGCTGGTGCACGGCGCACGGGCGATCGTGTTCACAGCCAATGCCGCCCGGCGGGCCGGCAGGCCACTCGATGCCTTCCGGCAGTGGGCGGCCGAGCTGCGTGAGCGGCTGGGACACAACAAGGCGGTCGTGGCCGTCGCCAACAAGCTGGCGCGGATCATCTGGGCGAGCTGGTCGCGCGAACGGGACTGCGACTTCCGGGGCGCGGGCAGCGCGGCCGCGGCTTGAAGGATTGGCGATTCCACAGACGGTGCGAAGGGAATGATCGACGTCATGGCGGAACTGGTCGGACCGGCGCGGTGCAACGCCGATATCCTGCATGGCTTTGAAGGAGCCATCGAATTGTTTGGCTCACCGCGCGCGGATTCCATGATGGCCCGGGAAGCGAGCTTCCCACCTGCGAGGCCGGATCTACGCGTGCACCCGACTCGTTCGACCTGGACGGACAGGCCCCTTCACGACGACCTGCAACGGAGCGCCCTGCGGTTGTGGATGGACAGCGGATGACGGAGAGTTGTGAGGTATCGGTGCAAAATTCCCATCTATGCAGGATAGCCTGCGGCTTAGCGTTGGGACACATTGGGTCCCATGAGTTGTACGGAAGTCATCAAGGCGCGCGTGTCGGCGGAGCTCAAGGGCCAGGCGAAAGCCGCCGCGGAGCGCGAGCTGCTGACCGAGGCCGCATGGCTAAAGCGGCTCGTCATCCGGGAGATCCGGACTGTCCACGGGCTTCAGTCGGAAGAGCGCGCACTCTGTGGTGTCGGTCGTGTCCGCAACTCGAGTCAGGAAGGGCGTAGGTCCGGCGTCGGTGGCCCGCCGATGCTTGTGCGGTTAAGACACGACGACCGGCAACTGCTGGACGCCCGCGCGGAGGCCCGCGGCATGCGGCCGGCCACCTACGTTTCGGTCCTGACGCGCGCACACCTGCGAGCGCTGGCGCCCCTACCGAAGCAGGAGTACCTGGCGCTTAAGCGCAGCATCGGTGAACTCGCGGTGATTGGTCGGAACATCAATCAGATTGCCCGTGCGGCAAACAAGGGTGGCCGGCTGCCGAGTTCTGGAAGAGATGAGTTTCGGGCCATGCTTAAAGTCTGTGAGGCTCTGCGCGAGAACACCAAGGCGTTGCTGAAAGCGAACCTGGCGAGTTGGAAGAGCGGGTATGGCGAAGACGTTTAGGCTGCACCGGGAGGAGCCGATCCTCAACATCGTGAGCTATGGCAGCTCGACGCTTCACGAGAACGGCCCACGTCTAACGCCGGGACAGGTCGCACAGGTCCGCAGGACAGTTGAGCGCGCCCCGGAAGTCATGGTGAAAGTGTTGCCCCGGTCCAGCAGCGACCTGAACGTGGCCGGAAAGCATCTCGATTACATCAGCCGGCATGGAACGCTCCCGCTTGAGATGGACGGCGGTGAGGATCTGGAGGGTCGAAAGGGGATGGCTGTCCTGGACGAGTGGGATCTGGATATCGACGATCTCCGCCGTCAGGGAAGTCTTGCTGCGGTCAACGGACGAAAGCCGCCGAAGCTGGTTCACAAGCTGATGTTCTCGATGCCGGCGGGGACGCCGCCGGACAAAGTACTCGCGGCGGTTCGCAACTTCGCGCGCGAACAGTTCTGGGGTCAGCACCGAAATGCGTTCGTCCTGCACACTGACGAGGACCATCCGCACGTTCACCTGGTTCTGAAAGCCGTGAGTGAGCAAGGCGTACGCCTGAACATCAAGAAGGCCACGCTGCGCGTTTGGCGATCGGAATTTGCGCAAAATCTCCGGCTACTCGGCATTTCGGCCAACGCCACGGAGCGGGCGGTACGCGGCCAGGACCATAAGGCCAAGAAGGACGGCATCTTTCGAGCAGATTCGCGGGGAGACTCGTCTTACGTGCGCGCGCAGGCGGAAGCGGTTGCGAGCGAATTGCTGAAGGGTGAGATCCACATTGACCGTGGCAAGCGCACGCTCGTCGAGACGCGCAAGCAGGTTGTGCGGGGGTGGGCGCAAGTGGCGACCGCATTGAAGAATGATGGAGAACTCGTGTTGGCCGACCAGGTGCGATCGTTCGCCGCGGGATTCTCCCCACCGCGTACCGATCGAGAATTGGTTGCCAGGGAGCTGATTCTGAAAGTTCGCGCTGCGAGGACGTCGAACAGGGAAATGGTTCGATAAGCCGTTAGCGGTATTGCGGACTTGGCCCGCAGGCGCTCTGGACGACTATCCGTCCATGAAAGCGGGTCAACTCCGAATTCTAGGTGCCGCCAGTGCACCAGAACCCGATACTGCGGCTATTTCCAAGAATACAGCGCGCCTGCTCATTGAATTTCCACTTGCGGATCTAGAGCAGCTGCAGCGCTGAACTCTCCGACCGCAGGGAGTGTGTCCCGGAGGTCACGCCGAGATGTCGAGAAGTCCGGCAGTGGCGCACGCGCGGCTTACGAAACCAACGCTCTAGCTTCCTGAATTGCATTCTCAAAACTCGTCGCGTCTCGCCTCGACTGCCTGAGCAGGGCTTTCTCTACTACGGGAAGGTCTTTGGAAAGCTTCTAACGATTGAATCCCCGCTGTAGTTGATCAAGAGATGTGTGCCTATCGCTCGATAAATTCCCGTTACCGGAGAACTGTCGGTGATGCTGGCTGAGATCGAGCTACTAATAGTCGCCACCGGAAGCGTATTGTAGGAAGTGCTGGACGGCCTCTCCGTCACGAATCCGGTTGGCGATGTCAATTTGACTCTGGCTCCGATCGTCCTATAAAACGTCGTGGAAAACACTCCGTAAACTGAAGTAGTCGTTGTTACGGTTAGCCTTGTTAACCTTGGCGGACAGGTCAGCTGCGAATACGTGGGTAAAAAAGTTGTCGAGTAATTCACTATCGGCTGAAAGAACTGCTGAGCCTGCGCCGGAAACGTGACGAAGACGAGCACGGTTGCTGCGTAAATTACCGAGATCCTGCTTGAGATCGTTCGTCGCGAGGATCCGGATACGTTTTCTACTCTGAACATAGTCGGCCTCCTGCGAGCATCGTAGTTCTCAATTCGGGCCGCGCTCGACGCCCGACTCAGTGCACAGCGAAGATAGAATCGTTGCGCTATCCACCCCAACGTCTGCGATCATGCCCTCGTAGTCGACTTCAATGATCTGCATGCTGCTGCGAATGTTTCCGTCAATCCAGTTTGTAAGCAGGTTGCGAGCAGTTTCGTCGAGCATTGAGTAGAGTTGCGTGAAGTAGACTTCGCGGCGCGCGATGGCGGCCTGCTCGGCGGCAGCCAACTTTCTTACGATCTCATGAGGGCGCAGTCGGGCATGTCGCAGCTTCCGGCAATGCTGCGCCATTAATTCACGCATGTAATTCTCGTCGTCCTGTATTGCACGCGGGATGTGTTTCACCACGCTGTCGGCGGAGCGCTCGTCCAAACCGACTGCCGATTGCAGAACCAATTGCTTGCCTTGCGGTGGCGTCTTCTTTTCCAAAGATGCCACCAGGTTGAAGAAGGCCCACATCGAAGCGCTCCATGGAATCGCCTCCGGATCGGCGGTCCCGTCGATGGCCCGCATGTATCCAGGGAGTGTGGTTGCGTACGTGTCTGCCGCCTCGGTCGCCGAAATCTCCTGCTGCTGCGCGGATCCGCTGTGCGCCAGTAGTAGGCTAACAGTCGCGAGCACGGAGCGCACTCGAGTCATAGATCGAAGCGAATCATCCATGACAACTCTCCACGTCACATTGTTAGACAGTACGGAAGTAGTGCTTACGGATCCTTGCGTATCTCAGCAAATTGAAGACTGGCTGCTGAGCAGATTGAGCAATGAAGGCCTATTCGTGATGCTACGCCTAGTTGCGCGCCAGTGCAAAATTCGCACGATGAAACTAGAACCTATCTCAAAATTGCCTGAGCAGGATGCATAGGGCCGCGAGCTGCACGAAGCCGAGGAAGTTGGTCGAATGATACTCCCAGCGAACCAGCAGCCGCCGTTGCCATTGCATCCAGGCAAA
>JBOHZL010000138.1:0-4816 GCA_050738495.1 Steroidobacteraceae bacterium
GGCCGGTGCCGCCGCCTTCACCTGGCCGCGGCCGAGGCCGGTCGCGACGACGGTGACACGCAGCTCGCCCTGCATTTCCGGCTCGATCACGGTGCCGACCACGACGGTCGCATCGTCGGCCGCGAACTGCTTGACGATGTTGCCGACTTCCTCGAACTCGCCGATCGACAGGTCGAGACCCGCGGTGACGTTCACCAGGATGCCGTGCGCTCCGGCCAGGTTGATGTCCTCCAGCAGCGGAGACGACACCGCCATCTCGGCGGCGACGCGCGCGCGATGCTCGCCGGTGCCGATGCCGGAGCCCATCATCGCGAGACCGGTCTCCGACATGACGGTGCGCACGTCGGCGAAGTCCACGTTGATGAGGCCGGGGCGCGTGATCAGCTCGGCGATGCCCTGCACCGCTCCCTGCAGCACCTCGTTCGCGCGCTTGAAGGCCTCGAGCAGCGTGGTCTGGCCGCCGAGCACGGACAGCAGCCGCTGGTTCGGGATCGTGATCAGCGAATCCACGTGCCGGGAGAGCTCGGTGATGCCGGACTCCGCGATCGCGTGGCGCTTGTTGCCTTCCATCGTGAACGGGCGGGTGACGACCGCGACCGTCAGTATCCCGAGCTCGCGCGCGACCTGTGCGACCACGGGCGCCGCGCCCGTGCCGGTCCCGCCGCCCATGCCGGCGGTGATGAACAGCATGTCGCAACCCTCGATCAGCTCGATCACGCGGTCGCGATCTTCCATCGCGGCCTGCCGGCCGATCTCCGGGTTGGCGCCCGCGCCGAGGCCCTTGGTGATGTTGCAGCCGATCTGCAGCGACTGCTTCACCGCCGAGTGCTTGAGCGCCTGCGCGTCGGTATTCACGCAGATGAACTCGACGCCCTCGATGCCGCTCTTCGCCATGTGGGACACGGCATTGCCGCCGCCGCCGCCCACGCCGATCACCTTGATCACAGCCGTCTGGCTGAATGAATCCATCAATTCGAACATTTCCTGTCCTCCGCTAAAAATATCCCTGGAACCACGATTTCATGCGCTCGACCACCGTCTTGACGCCGTCGCCGACGAGCTTCGGCGCCGGTTGGCCGGCATTGACCCGGCCGTAAAGCAGGAGACCCACGCCGGTCGCGTGGATCGGATTGCGGACCACGTCGCCGAGCCCGGTCACGCCCGCGGGGCTGCCGAGCCGGACCGGCATGTGGAAGATTTCCTCGGCGAGCTCGACGGCGCCTTCCATCTTTGCGCTGCCGCCCGTGAGCACGACGCCCGCGGCGACCGCCTCCTCGAATCCGGAGCGGCGCAGCTCGTCCCGGATCAACATGAACAGTTCCTCGTAGCGCGGCTCGACGATCTCGGCGAGGGTCTGGCGCGCAAGCCGCCGCGGCGGACGGTCGCCGACGCTCGGCACCTCGATGGTCTCGTCCGGGTTCGCGAGCTGCGACAGCGCGCAGGCGTAGCGGATCTTGATTTCCTCCGCGTACGGCGAGGGCGTGCGCATGGAGACCGCGATGTCGTTGGTGACCTGGTCGCCGGCGACCGGTATCACCGCGGTGTGGCGGATTGCGCCGCCGGAGAACACCGCGATGTCGGTGGTGCCGCCGCCGACGTCCACGAGGCAGACGCCGAGGTCCTTCTCGTCGTCGGTCAGCACCGCGAACGAGGAAGCCAGCTGCTCGAGCACGATGTCCTCGACCTCGAGCCCGCAGCGCTGCACGCACTTGACGATGTTCTGCGCGGCGCTCTCGGCGCCGGTGACGATGTGCACGCGCGCCTCGAGGCGCACGCCCGACATGCCGATCGGCTCGCGGATGCCTTCCTGGCCGTCGATGATGAATTCCTGCGGCAGCACGTGCAGGATCTTCTGGTCGGCCGGGATCGGCACCGCCTGCGCAGCGTCCATCACGCGCGAGACATCGCCGCCGGCGACCTCCTTGTCCTTGATCGCGACGATGCCGTGCGAGTTGAGGCTCCTGACGTGGCTGCCCGCGATGCCGGTGTAGACGGAGCGGATCTCGACCCCGGCCATCAATTCGGCCTCCTCGACCGCGCGCTGGATCGACTGCACCGTCGAGTCGATGTTGACGACCACGCCCTTCTTCAGGCCGCGCGATGGATGCGAGCCCAGGCCGATGACCTCGAGGCTGCCGTCGGCGTGCATCTCGCCGACCATCGCCACGACCTTCGACGTGCCGATGTCGAGTCCCACGATCAGGCTGCGGTCCGAGCGCTTAGCCATCGATGGACCCGCCCTGGCGCGGATAGCTCGCGAGCGCAGCCGGCGAGCTGCGCGGCGGCTTGCGATTGCGCCGCCAGCCGATCGAGAAGCCGTTCGAATAGCGCATGTCCACGTAGTGCACGTCGGCGGCGCGCCCGGCGATCACCTGGGCGCCGACCTCGACGAAGCGGTCCATGCGCTCGTCCACCTGGCGGCGCCCGAGCCGCACCGTCACGCCGTTCGACAGGTCCACTTCCCAGGCGCCGCGCGCATCGAGCCTGAGCGCCGCGACCCGCAGTCCCTGTTCGACCAGGCGGTCCTGCGTCGCCAGAAAACGCTGCGCGACCTGCCATTCGGTGCCGGGCGGCCCGTCGAGCCGCGGCAGCTCCGGCGGCACGTGCCGCACGCCGCTCGCGAACAACTCGCCGCGCGTGTTCAGGAGCCCGTCCTCGCCCCAGCGTGCCGCGGCCTGCTGCTCGACGATCTCGATGCGCACGCTGTCGGGCCAGACCCGCTGCACCCGCGCACGGTCCACCCAGGCGAGCGCTTCGACGGCCTTCCTGAGCGAATCGAGATCCGCGCTGACGAATCCGCCGGCGAGCGAGGCCCGCGCGGCCTGCTGGATCTCGACCACGGTGACGCGCTGGAAAGTGCCGTCGATCACGATGCTGCGCACCGGCTGGTCGAGGCCGAAGGCGAGCAGGAAAGCGAGCGCGGCGATCGCCGCCAGCGCGCCGGCCACGCGCCCGGCGCGCGGCCACTCGAATTCCGGCATCTCGATGCGCCGTCCGGTCGGCTTGCGGCGATTGCGCTTGCGCAGTATTCCCATGGCTCAGGCCCGCTCACGCGCAAAGCTGGTTTCGAGGATCCGCCAGCACAGTTCCGGGAAGTCGATGCCGGCCGCCGCGGCCGCCATCGGCACGAGGCTGTGGCTGGTCATGCCCGGCACCGTGTTGATCTCGAGCAAGAGCGGCGCAGCATCGGCGCCGGCCACGAAATCGGCGCGGCCCCAGCCGCTGGCGCCGGCCGCCGCGAAGGCTGCGAGCGCCGCCTGGCCGAGTGCCGCTTCCGCCGCCGCAGACAGCCCGCAGGGAATCAGGTAGCGCGTGTCGTCGGCGAAATACTTGGCCTGGTAGTCGTAGAAAGTCCGTGGCGTCTCGATCGCAATCGCCGGCAGCGCCGCGCCGTGGAGAATGGCGACCGTGAACTCGCGACCGGTGATCCAGCGCTCGGCGATCACCACCGGGTCGAGCGCAGCGGCCGCGCGCCAGGCCGACGGCAGCTCGGCGGCGGTGTCCACGCGGCTCATGCCGACGCTCGAGCCCTGGCTCGCCGGCTTGACGGCGAGCGGCAGGCCGAGCTCCCGCGTCGCGCGCTCGAAGTCGCCCGCACCGCCAAGCAGCACCCAGGGCGGCGTCGGCACGCCCGCGGCGGCGGCGAGCCGCTTGGTGCGCAGCTTGTCCATGCCGACCGCAGAGCCCAGCACGCCGCTCCCGGTGTACGGCAGACCGAGCCATTCGAGCGCGCCCTGCACCGCGCCGTCCTCGCCGCCGGGCCCATGCAACGCGATCCAGACACGGTCGCATCCCCAACCGGCCAGCTCGCTCAAGGCGCGCTCGGATGGGTCGAAGGCGTCGGCCTTCACGCCGCGCGCGACCAGCGCCTCGAGCACGGCCTTGCCGGTCATCAACGAGACCTCGCGTTCCGCGGAGGCGCCGCCCATCAGCACGGCCACCTGCCCGAATGCGGCCACATCTCCGACCCGCCGGAACTCGACGCCACTGGCGCGCAACCGGCTCATGCGGCCTCCCCGACGATGCGCACTTCCGGCAGCAGGCGCACGCCGTGCACTTTCTCGACGGTCGCCTGCACATGCCGCACCAGTGCCTCGAGGTCCGCGGCGGTCGCCTCGCCCTCGTTGACGATGAAGTTCGCGTGCTTGTCCGATACCGCTGCACCGCCAATCCGGTGGCCCTTGAGGCCCGCCTTCTCGATCAGTTGAGCGGCATGCCCGCCGGGCGGATTGGTGAACACCGAGCCGCAGCTCCAGGCGCCGATCGGCTGGCTGGCATGGCGGCGCTCGAGCAGCTTCCTGATCGAGTCGGTGCTCGCATCCGGCCGCTGCTCGAAGCGGAAAGTCGCAGCCAGGTACCACTCGCCCGCGACCGGCGGCGTGACGCTGCGGTAGGCGTAACGATATTCGCCGGCTGCGCGGCGGTGGCGCTCGCCGCCGCGGTCGATGGTCTCGGTCTCGACCACGTGCGGCCAGGTCTCGCCGCCCCAGGCGCCGGCATTCATCGCGAGCGCGCCGCCGACGGTGCCGGGAATCCCGGCGAAGAAGTCCGCGGGCCCGAGCTGCCATTTCGCGCACTGCCGGCCGAGGCGCGCGCAGGCGACGCCCGCTTCCGCGCGCACGCGATCGGGGCCTGCGCGCTCGAGCGCATTCAGGATGCCGTGCACCGAGATGACCGCGCCGCGGATCCCGCCGTCGCGCACCAGCAGGTTGCTGCCGAGGCCCACCCAGGTCACAGGCACCTCCGGCGGCAGCGTGCGCAGGAAGCCGGACAGTTCTTCGACATCCTGCGGCGTGAACCAGACGTCGGCGGGCCC
>JBOHZL010000139.1:0-4784 GCA_050738495.1 Steroidobacteraceae bacterium
ACGTGCAGCATTGGGCACACGGCGGCGAGACCAGGCTATCAAACCTGGTGACGCTGTGCCGGTTTCATCATCGGCTGGTGCACGAGGGTCAGGTGGTCGTGCAGATACTCGATGATGGCGCGTTCCGGTTCGTGCGACCGGATGGGCGAAGCTTCGACAGTCCGGCACTACGACCTCGCGATCAGCTGGCTGATGCAGCGCGACCAGCGCGCAAAAAACGTTGCCGCGGAAACGTCCGGCAGTCAATTGCCGGCATGTCAATCAACACTCACGATTGACGACGGCGCGTGGCCGGCGAACGGGCCGAACGAAACCATCGAGAGGCAAGCAAGTCACTCGCCTTTTCCGCTTGAAGTCAATTCATGCCGTCGCAATCGCGTGCCTTGCTTGTTGACGCTGGCCCGGTTTCGCAATGATCTTTCCGGCTAACAGCAATCGTCGCCCAGCTTTTGCATTTCGTATGTGTTGCATCAGCTTAAGAGGCCATCCTTCAAACTGTCTGATCCCGCTTGAATTTCGGCAATCTGCGATTCTGCACCGCGTCCAGCCCTTCCCGCGCATCGCCCAGCATGAATCCCAGGAATTCCAGCGCAAGCGAGGCGTCGAAGCTCGGTCCTGCGAGCCTGAGCCAGTTGTTGAGCGCGTGCTTGGTGAAGGCGAGCGCGGTCGTGCTCCCTGCCGCGAGTTTTTTCGCGATGTCGAGCGCGACATCCCGCACCCTGGCATCGTCGGTGCAGAGCGAAACAAGCCCGATGCGCTCGGCCTCGACGCCGGAAAGCGGCTCGTTGGTCAGCAGGTAATAGCGCGCCTTGGCGAGCCCGCACAGCAGCGGCCAGATGATGACGGCGTGATCGCCTGCGGCGACGCCGAGACGCGTATGGCCGTCGAGGATCCTGGCATTGCGTCCCGCGACCGAGACGTCCGCCAGGAGCGCGACGGCAAGGCCAGCGCCGACGGCCGTGCCGCGGATCGCCGAGACCACCGGCTTGCTGCAATCGACCAGGTTGTAGACCAGGTCACTGGCCTCGCGCCAGACGCGCAGCAGCGTCGTCTCGTCCTCGATCATGCGCTCGATCATGCCGAGATCGCCGCCCGACGAGAAATGCTCGCCGGCTCCGCGCACCAGCACGGCGCGCACCGCGGGATCGGCGTCGATCGCGCGCCACACATGGGCGAGATCCCGGTGCATCGGTTCGGTGGCGGAGTTCTGCCGGCCCTCATTCGCGATGACGATCTCGAGCACGCCGTCCGCCGCCTGCTCGAAGCCGAGGCTGGGAAAAGCGCCGCGAAATTGCTGGACGTCGATGGTCAAGGATCAATCCCCGGTGCGGTCCGGCACCGCGTGGATGCTGACCATGGTCAGCACATGATAGGCCGCGCAGGTCTCGTTATCCTGGTTCGTGATCTCCGTGTCCCAGGTGACCTCGCCCCAACCCTTGTCGGCGCGCAGCGACTTCTGCTTGCAGGTCAGGCGCACGCGGATCCGGTCGCCGGGCTTGACCGGCTTGACGAAACGCAGGTTGTCGAGCCCGTAGTTGCCGAGCACGGGGCCGTAATCCGGGTCCACGAACAGTCCGGCCGCGGCGGAGACCAGGAAGTATCCGTGAGCGACCCGCCCGCCGAACAGCGGATTGCGCGCAGCCTCGGCCTCGTTCATGTGCGCATAGAAGCGGTCACCGGACAGGTCCGCGAAGCGTTCGATATCCGCAACCGTGACTTCGCGCTCGCCGGAAACTAAGGTATCGCCAATGACGAGGGCGTGGAACGGCTTGCGGAACGGATGAGCGCCCGGATCGCGCTGCGTCGCGCCGCGCACCCAGCGGCCGCCGATCGCGGTCAGCGTGTCGGGCGAGCCTTGCACGGCGGTGCGCTGCATGTAGTGAAGCACGCCACGGATGCCGCCGAGCTCCTCGCCTCCGCCGGCGCGACCCGGACCGCCGTGCACCAGCGGCGCGAGCGGCGAACCATGGCCGGTCGATTCTTTCGCGCAATGGCGGTTCACGACCAGCACGCGCCCGTGATAGGGCGCGAGACCGAGGACCAGCTCGGCGGCGACCTGGTCATCGGCCGTGAACACCGAGCCGGCGAGGCTGCCTTCGCCCCGGCGCGCGAGCGCGATGGCCTCGGCCGTATCGGCGTAGCCGATGATCGTGGACACGGGTCCGAAGGCCTCGACCGAGTGCACCGCGCGCGCGCTGCCCGAGTCGCGACAGAGCAGCAGCAACGGCGGCAGGAATGCGCCACGCTCGCGATCGCCTCCGCTGACCGGAAATTTCCCGGCGTCGCCGGAGACGATCTCCGATTCGCGCGCGAGCTCCGCCACCCGCGCCAGCACCTCTTCGCGCTGCGCCAGGCTCGCGAGCGGACCCATGCGTACGCCCTCGGCCCGCGGATCGCCGACCACGGTTTTCGCGAGCTCCGCCTGGAGCGCGGCCACCGTTCCGGCAAGGAAACCGCGGGGCACGAGCGCCTTGCGGATCGCGGTGCACTTCTGTCCTGCCTTCACCGTCATCTCACGCGCGACTTCGCGCACGAACAGCTCGAATTCCGCAGTGCCCGGCGCGGCATCCGGCCCGAGGATCGAGGAATTCAGGGAATCGGTCTCGGCGACGAAGCGCACCGAGTGGCGCACGACCGCCGGGTGCGCGCGGAGCTTCGCCGCGGTCGCAGCCGAACCGGTGAAAGATACGACGTCCTGGCAGCCGAGGTGGTCGAAGAGATCGCCGACGCCGCCGCAGACCAGTTGCAGTGCGCCTTCCGGCAGCAGTCCCGTCTCGATGATTCGCCTGACGACGAGCTCGGTCAGGTAGCTGGTCGCGGTCGCAGGCTTGACGATCGCGGGCACGCCCGCGAGCAGTGCCGGCGCGAGCTTCTCGAGCATGCCCCAGACCGGGAAATTGAAGGCGTTGATGTGCACTGCCGCGCCCTCGAGCGGCAGGCAGATGTGCTGACCGACGAAGGTTCCGCCCTTCGAGAGCGGCTCGACGCCGCCATCGAGATAGACCCGGCCGTTCGGCAGCTCGCGCGCGCCCTTGCTCGCGAACACGAGCATGGTGCCGATGCCGCCGTCGATGTCGATCCAGGAGTCGCCTTTCGTCGCCCCCGTGCGATAGGAGAGCGCGTAGAGCTCATCCTTGAAATCGAACAGGCGCTTGCCGAGCGCTCGCAGCATGGCGGCCCGTTCGTGGAAAGTCATGGCGCGGAGCGCCGGCCCGCCGACGTCGCGCGCATGCGCGAGCATCGCCGCGAAATCGAGCCCGGCGCTGCTTGCCTCGGCGACGAGCTCGCCGGTGCTCGCGTCGCGAAGCGCGGTCGCGCGCCCCTCGCCGCTTTGCCAGCCTCCGGCCAAGTAACTTTGCAATCGCATCGCAGTCTCCGTCATCGCGCAGCCTGCCAGGCCGAGAACCCGGAATTTTCCGCAGCGAGCCTCTCGATCAGCGGCGCCGGCGTCCAGAAGCGCTCGCCCTGCTGCCTCGCGTAGACCCGAATCGCGTCCAGTACCCCGGGCAGGCCCAGCGTATCCGCATGGAACATCGGCCCGCCGCGATGCCGCGGGAATCCATAGCCATTGCACCAGATCACGTCGATGTCTGCCGGACTCGCGGCGATCCCCTCCTCGAGGATCGCCGCGCCCTCGTTCACGAGCGCGAGGATGCAGCGCCCGACGATCTCGTTCGCGGGAATCTCCCGCTGCCGGATGCCCAGCCGCTCCGCCTCGGCGCGGATCAATTCGGTCACTTCCGGATCGGCGACGCGCTCGCCGTCAGGACCGTCGTAGCGATAGAAGCCGCGCCCGGTCTTCTGGCCGAAGCGGCCGAGCCCGGCCAGCAGGTCGGAGACCCGATAGAAGCGCGGATCGTCCGGTTTTTCGCGCCATTCGCGCCTTGCGTGGAAACCAATGTCCAGTCCGGCCAGGTCGCCGACCGCATTCGGTCCCATCGCCATGCCGAAATCCTGCAATGCCTTGTCGATCCGCTCCGGGCCGGCACCCTCGAGCAGCATCAGTTCCTTCTCGCGGCCGTAGGCGTAGAGCATGCGGTTGCCCACGAAGCCGAAGCCGTTACCGACGACCACGCCGATCTTGCCGATGCGTCTGGTTACCGCGAAGGCGGTCGAAAGAGCGGCGCGCGAAGTTTCGCGCCCGCGCACGATCTCGACCACGCGCATGACGTGGGCGGGACTGAAGAAATGCATGCCGACGACCTCGGGCGCCCGGCCGCTGGCCGCGGCGATGGCGTCGACGTCGAGCGTCGATGTATTGGTCGCGAGCACGGCGTCCTGCCTGCAAAGCTCGCCCAGGCGTGCGAACACCTGCTGCTTCAGCGCGAGGTTCTCGAAGACGGCCTCGATGACCAGATCGGCCGCTGCGATCGCGTCCATCTCCGCACCGCCCTGCACGCGATCGCGCGCGGCCGCGGCCGCTTCGGCGCTGAGGCGACCCTTGCGCGCGGCCGCTGCGATGGCCGCATTGACTCGCAACAGCCCCGCCGCGAGGGCCTCGGCATTGGCGTCCACGAGCTTCACCGGGATCCCCGCGGTCGCCAGGCTGGTCGCGATGCCGGAACCCATGGTGCCGGCGCCGATCACCGCCGCCTGCTTCACCGGCCGTGCGAGCTCCGGGTCCGGCGCAGCGCCGCGCTCCGCGAAAAACAGGTGCCGCAGGGCGCGCGATTCCGGGGATGCGACGCATTCCAGGAACAGGGCACGCGCGCGTGCGAGCGCCGCCTCGAAGGGCAGCATCGCCGCAGACGCAAGAGCCTCGACGACGCGCGGCGGTGCCGGCA
>JBOHZL010000140.1:0-4674 GCA_050738495.1 Steroidobacteraceae bacterium
CTTCCCTTCATCCGTCGCGGATGAAGGGAAGCGTCCCCTCTGATCAGCGATGATATGCCGGCGATAGCTCCTGCACCGCTGCGACCATCGCCGCGACATGCTCGGGATTCGTTCCTGGCTGGATGCCGTGGCCCAGGTTGAAGACGTGTCCTGCGGCGTGGCCAAAGCTTTCGAGCACCCGCGCGACCTCGGCGCGGATCGCCTCGGGCGGAGCATGCAGTACGGCGGGATCGAGATTGCCCTGCAGCGCGACGCGACCGCAGACCATGCGGCGCGCTGCGGATAGTTCCGTCATCCAGTCGACGCCGAGGGCATCGGCGCCGGTCAAGGCCATCCGCTCGAGCCAGGCGCCGCCGCCCTTGGTGAACAGGATCACCGGCACGCGGCTGCCTTCGCGCTCGCGCACCAGGCTTGCCACGACCTGCTCCATGTAGGGCAGCGAAAATTCCAGGTAGGCGGGTGTCGAGAGCGCGCCGCCCCAGGTGTCGAAGACCATGACTGCCTGGGCACCGGCCTCAACCTGCGCGTTCAGGTAGGCGGCGGTCGCGCGCGCGAGCTTGTCCAGGAGCCGGTGCGCCGATTTCGGGTCGCCGTACAGGAGTCCTTTCGCCTTCGCGAAATCGCGGCTGCCGCCGCCCTCGACCAGGTAGGTCGCGACCGTCCACGGCGACCCGGCGAATCCGATGAGTGGCGCGCGGCCGGCGAGCTCGCGGCGCACCAGCGCCACGGTCTCCGTCACGAAGCGCAGCTCCTTCGCCGGGTCCGGTACCGGCAGACGCTCGATGTCGGCGGCGGTGGCGACCGGCCGCTCGATGCGCGGTCCCTCGCCTTCCGCGAAGGCGAGGCCCACGCCCATCGCCTTCGGGATCATCAGGATGTCCGAGAACAGGATCGCCGCATCGAGCGGGAATCGCGCGAGTGGCTGCAGGGTGACTTCGCAGGCGAGCTCGGGATTGGTGGCGAGCCCGAGGAAGCTGCCCGCCTTGGCGCGGGTGGCGCGGTATTCCGGCAGGTAGCGGCCCGCCTGGCGCATGAACCAGACCGGCGTGCGATCCACCGGCTCGCGCGCGAGCGCGCGCAGCAGGCGATCGTTGCCGGGCGCGCTCATCGGCGCGCGAACTGGCCCGCGATCGTCGCCTGGATCGCCTCCGCCGCGGCGCGCGGGTCGGCGGCGTCCCGGATCGGGCGCCCGACCACGATGTGGTCTGCGCCATTGGTGAAGGCCTCCGCGACGCCGACCACGCGCTTCTGGTCATCGGCCGGGCGGTTCTCGACTGGGCGGATGCCGGGCGTCACGATGATCAGCCGGTCGTCGATCGAGGCGCGCAACTGCTTGGCCTCCAGCCCCGAGGAAACGACGCCGACGCAACCCGCGGCAAGCGCCCGCCGTGCCCGGGACAGCACCAGCTGCCCCACGTCGCATTCGAATCCCAGGTCGTCGAGGTCACCGCGGTCGAGGCTGGTCAGCACGGTCACCGCCAGGATGCCGACATCGCCCGCCGCTCCCACCGCCGCCTCCATGATCGACTGGTTGCCGTGCACGGTCGCATAGCTGACGCCGCGATTGCGCAGATTGCACACCGCCGCGGCGACCGTCGCCGGCACGTCGAAGAACTTGAGGTCGACGAACACGCGCTTGCCGCGCCCGACCATCCAGTCGAGCAGCTCGAAAGCGCCGCCGGACATGAACAGCTCGAGCCCGAGCTTGTAGAACACCACGGAATCGCCGAGCCTGTCCGCGAGCCGGCGCGCGGCGTCCGCACTCGGCACGTCCAGCGCGAAGATCAGGCGCTCGCGCACCGGTATGGACTCTCTCGGCATCGGGACGCCCATTGCGGCCGACATGCTATCAAACGGTCAATTGCCCGGAGAGCCGCTCGTGCTCCTGGAAGGCGTAACGGTCGGTCATTCCGGCGATGTAGTCGGCGACCGCGCGGGCCCGGCCCGCGGTCCCCGCTTCCTGCTCCATGGCGAGCGCGGCGCTCCGATGCTCAGCGGGCATCCGTGCGACGTCGACCATGAATCCCTCGAACAGCTCCTCGAGCACCTTGCCCGCGCCGACGCGCGTCGCCTGCATGCGCTCGTGCCGGTAAAGCCGCGTGCGCAGGAACTTCTTCATCTGGTGATGTTCCGTGTCGCGCGCGGGCGAGAAGCCCACCAGCGGCCGCGGCTGCCCGCGCACCGCATCGATGTCCGCCGGTCGCGCCTCGGCGAGCCGCCGCGCGGTTTCCTCGATCAGGTCGCTCGCGATCTCGTGGATCATGCGCCGGATGATCTCGTGGATGAGCCGCCGCTCGGCCAGTGCCGGATGGAGGGCGAGCACGGCGTCGTGCTGGCGGGCGAACAGCGGCACTTCCCGCAACTCCTCGACCGTCACCAGCCCCGAACGAAGGCCATCGTCCACATCGTGGTTGTTGTAGGCGATGGCATCGGCCAGATCCGCGATCTGGGCCTCGAGGCCGGGCTGCCGGCGCTCGATGAAGCGGCGGCCCAGCTCGCCCAGTAGCCGGGCATTCGCGAGCGAGCAGTGTTTCAGTATCCCCTCGCGCGTCTCGAAGCAGAGGTTGAGGCCGCGAAAGTCCGCGTAGCGATCCTCGAGCAGGTCCACGACCCGGAGCGACTGGAGGTTGTGCTCGAAGCCGCCGAATTCCCGCATGCAATGGTTCAGCACGTCCTGGCCGGCGTGTCCGAATGGCGTGTGCCCGAGGTCGTGCGCCAGGCAGATCGCCTCGGTCAGCGGTTCCGACAGCCCGAGCGCGAGCGCCACCGAGCGCCCGATCTGCGCGACCTCGATCGAGTGGGTGAGCCGCGTGCGGTACATGTCGCCTTCGTGGTTGATGAACACCTGCGTCTTGTAGACCAGGCGCCGGAAGGCGTTCGAGTGGATGATCCGGTCGCGGTCGCGCTGGAACTCGCCGCGGTAATCGGCCGGCGGCTCGGCGATCCGGCGGCCGCGCGAGTGCGATTCGAGCGCCGCATACGGCGCGAGGCCTGCATCGGGATCGCGGCCCTTCCTCATGCCCCGACCCGCTCGTCGAGCAACTGCTCGAGATGGTCCCGCGCGAAGTCGTCCGCCACGACTGCCCTGCCGATTTCATCGAGCAGCACCAGCCGCATCCGCCCAGCCGCGACTTTCTTGTCCATCTGCATCAGCTCCAGCATGCGCGCGCGCCCGAGCCGCGGCGGCTCGACCGGAAGACCCGCGGCCGCGACCAGATTCACCACCCGCGCCGCATCCTTTTCCGGCAGGCGGCCGGTGCGCACCGAAAGCCCGGCGGCCAACACCAGGCCCATCCCGACCGCCTCGCCGTGCAGCACGCTGCCATAGCCGGCGCCAGCCTCGATCGCGTGGCCGAAGCTGTGGCCGAGATTGAGGAGCGCCCGTCGGCCGGTCTCGCGCTCGTCCGCGGCGACGATCGCGGCCTTGATTTCACAGGCGCGGCGGATCGCGTGCTCGAGCGCCGGCGCCTCGCGCGCGACGAGGGCCGCGACGTTCCGCTCCAGCCAGGCGAAGAACTCCGCGTCCGCCGCGAGCGCGGCCTTGATGACCTCGGCAAGGCCCGCGCGCAACTCACGGTCGGGCAGCGTCGAGAGCGTGTCGGTGTCGGTGATCACGGCGGCCGGCTGGTGGAAGGCGCCGATCAGGTTCTTGCCACCGGGATGATTGACGCCGGTCTTGCCGCCGACCGAGGAATCCACCTGGGCGAGCAGCGTCGTCGGCAACTGGAGCAGGGCGATCCCGCGCTGGTAGGACGCGGCGGCAAAGCCGGCGATGTCGCCGATCACGCCGCCGCCGAGCGCGAGCACCATGCCGTCGCGGTTCAGCCGCGCCGCGACCAGGGCATCGACGATCGCGGCGACATTGCCGAGCGTCTTCTGTTCCTCGCCGCCCGGCAGCAGGCAGCACGCGAACGTGCGGCCGGCCAGGCCCTGCTCCAGCCGCGGCAGCCAGAGCGGAGCCACGGTCTCATCGGTGACGACCAGCAGCCGGGTCGCGGCCCGGGCGGCGTCTGCGACCTCGCCCGAGCCCAGCAGGCCCGGTCCGATCAGGATCGGATAGCCTCGGCGGCCCAGTTTTACGTCGATTCGCTGCATGCCGTCGCGTCCCTGTCCAGCGCCTTCTCGATCTCGGCGGCGACGGTCGTCGGCGCACGCTCCTCGGTGCGGATCGTGATCGCCGCAATCGAGCGATAGAGCGGATCGCGAACGCGCTTGAGCTCCTCGAGCGTCGCGCGGCGGTCCTCGGTCGCGAGCAGGGGCCGGTGGCGGCTCCTGCGGGTGCGCTGGAGCTGCTGCTCGATCGTGGTGTCGAGGAAGACGACCGTGCCGCGCGCGGCGAGGCGCTCGCGGTTCTCCGGCAGCAGCACCGCGCCGCCGCCGGTCGCGAGCACGATGCCTGCGGTGGCGGTCAGGGTATCGATGACCTCGCGCTCGCGGATGCGGAAGCCGGCTTCACCCTCGCGCTCGAAGATGTAGGCGATGTCGACGCCGGTACGCGACTCGATCTCCGCGTCGCTGTCGGCAAACGGCAGGCCAAGCCGTCGCGCCAGCGCGCGCCCGACCGCGGTCTTGCCGGAACCCATCGGTCCCACCAGAAAGATGCTTTTTGGTGCCGGGTCGAACATTCGAACTTACTGATCTTAGACTGCCTGCGAGCCACGCGCGGGTCATCCA
>JBOHZL010000141.1:0-4534 GCA_050738495.1 Steroidobacteraceae bacterium
CCCTGGTGGCTGCTCGCGCTCGCGCTGGTTGCAATTCCCGCCTGCCTGCTTGCCGCTCGGCCGCTGGACGCGCTCGCGCGCGGCGAGCTGCGGGCGCGGATTCTCGGGGTGCCGGTCCGCGGGCTGCGGATCGGCATCTACGTCGCAGCCTCGGCGCTGACCGCGGCCGCCGTCACGACCGCCGGCAGCATCGGCTTCGTCGGGCTGGTTACGCCACATGTCGTCCGCCTGGTCGTCGGGTCGTCACACCGGGCCGTGATCCCCGCGGCGGCGCTCGGCGGTGGCACGCTCCTCGTCGTTGCCGATCTCCTCGCGCGCACGATCGTCGCGCCACGGCAGTTGCCGGTCGGCGCGTTGACCGCGTTGATCGGCGTGCCGCTGTTTCTCTGGCTGATGCACCGCCGTTCGGCGCCCGCGTGAACCGGGCGCCGTCGACTTATGGTAAGTGCCGCGTTCGCCGACGCTCCAACGCGGCGTGACCAGCCTGTAGCACCGGCCTTCTCCCCTTCGGAATCTCTTGCGGCCGCTGAAGCGAAGGCGTAGCGTCGCGTCAAATTTGCCAACGCCATGAAATCTTGGCGAAGGCGGGTCGACAGGTTCGACGCGGCTTCATCGGGTCGCGCTCGGATCCATAAGGCGAATAAATCTTGGGGAGGGTCACGATGCTCAATATTCAGCGCTGGATGCTGTGTTCCGCGGTTTCGAGCGTGCTCGCAGTCGCCGGCCAAACAGCGGCCGCCGGCCCGGCCGCAAGTCAGGCCGGAATCGATCGGCTCAAGTCCGAAAACCGCGGCGCCAAAGTCAGCCTCAGTCCGGCCACGGGCACGGCGCGATTCGTCCGCCTGGGACCCGCGTCGCAGCTGCGGCTCGGCACCCCCCAGGCGCAGGCTGCGCAGAAGAGCGCGGTTTACGAAGCGGCGGCCGGGTCGTTCATCGACCGGCACGCCTCGGCTTTCGGCCTGTCGAGAGGCAGCGCGGACCTTGCGCTCCGCCGCACGGAAACCGACGCCCAGGGTCAGACTCACCTGACCTACGCGCAAAAATACCGGGGCTTGCCCGTCTTCGGCGCCACGCTCAAGGCGCATTTCGATGTAAGCGGCAGGTTGACTGCTCTGAACGGCGTGCTCGTCCCGGACATCGATGTCTCGTCGACTCCCGCCCGCACGGCGAGCGAAGCGCAGGCCGCTGCGGTGTCGTATGTCGATCGCAAGGGGGCCTTCGCGACGTCATCCCGGCTGCTCGTCTACCGCGAAGGCCTGGCGAAGGGCGTGCCTGGCTCCAACCATCTCGCCTATGAAGTCATCGTGAGCGACGGTCGTAACCTCCGCGAATTCGTGTATGTCAGCGCGCACATGGGAAAGGTGATCGACCGGATCAGCGGCACGCATGACGCGATGAATCGGCGGGCCTTCGATGCGCAGAATCAGCCGGCCCCTGGGCCAAATTACCCGAACAACGCGTTCTGGGAAGAAGGTGACCCCCCCCTCCCGACCGGAGTGGTCGAGGCAGACAACATGCTCTTTGCCTCTGCGGAGACCTACGCCCTTTTCTCGAACGCATTCGGCAGAGACTCCTTCGACGGCGCTGGCGCGACGATGGACTCGATCTTCAATCGCGGAAACGCTTGCCCGAACGCTTCCTGGAACGGAGTCTTCATATCGTTCTGCCCGGGCACGACCAGCGACGACGTGACGGGCCACGAGTGGGGTCATGCCTACACGGAGTACACCGACAACCTCATCTATGCCTGGCAGCCCGGCGCACTCAATGAAGCCGCCTCGGATATTTTCGGCGAAACCGTGGATCTCCTGAACGGCCGGCAGACGGATTCGCCGAACGATGCGCGAACCGTCAATTCATGTACCGCATTCACGACGCTCCCGCCGTCTGTGACTGTGAACTCACCTGCCGCAATTGCAGGCGTCAAGCCGTCCGGCGGCGCTGCCTTCGGTCCGCAAACGTTCATGCAGACCAACGACGTCGTGCTGGTCGACGACGGCACCGGCAACGCGACACCGCCGTCTGGCGCGGCCGGCGATCTGTCCGTGATGGACGGCTGCGAGACGCCCTTTACGAATGCAGCCAGCGTGAACGGAAAGATCGCGATGATGTATCGCGGAACCTGCGGATTCACCGTCAAGGCGAAGAATGCCCAGTTGAATGGCGCACTCGGCGTAGTCATCGCGAATCACACGCTGGGTGGCAATGCTCCCATCAACATGGCTGGAGTCGATCCAACGGTCACGATCCCATCGCTCTCGGTTGGAAATGCCAACGGAGAGGCGATTCGCGGACAATTGGCGACGACGGCCGTCAACGTGACGCTCACGCGCGGCGGCGTCGGCAGCGACAACTCGGTTCGCTGGCTCATGGGCGAGGACGCAGCGGCATTTGGCGGCGCTATTCGCGACATGGCGAGCCCGAATTGCTATCTCAATCCGGCCAAGGTCACCGACGACCTGTATCACTGCGCTACCAGCGACAACGGCGGCGTGCACATCAACTCGGGCGTCGATAACCGCGCCTACTCGCTGTTGGTGGACGGCGGCACGTTCAATGGAGAGTCAGTTGCGCCTATCGGGCTGACGAAAGCGGCGCACATCTGGTTCAAGGCCAAGCTCGCCTACCAGCATCCCGCTACTGACTTCGCGGACCATGCCGATGCGCTGGAGCAGTCCTGCTCCGACCTGATAGGTGACAATCTGGCGTCGCTCGAGACGGGTGCGCCATCCGGGCAAATGATCTCGGCCTCGGACTGCGCCCAGCTCGCAAAGGCCGTCGATGCGGTCGAATTCCGCACGCCGCCTTCGCAGTGCAACTTCCAGCCCCTGCTCGCGCAGTCGCCGCCCGCGGTTTGCCCGGCCGGCAAAAAGGCGAAGAAGCTCTTCACGGACAACTTCAACAACGGCACGGCTTCAATGGATCGCTGGACCGAAACCCACGAAGGCACTCCGGACTTCACGCTGCGTGACTGGTCCGTGGTGGGCAATTTGCCCGACGGACGTGCAGGCAAAGCGTTCTTCGCGCCGGACCCGACCTTCGGCACCTGTGCCGTCGGCGGCGACGAAAGCTCAGTCCTTCACCTCGACAGCCCGGTCATCAGCCTGCCGAGCACGGCACCGGCGCCTCGCGTCGTGTTCGACCACTGGGTCGCGACCGAGCCGCTTTGGGACGGCGGCAACGTCAAGATCAGCGTCAACGGCGGGGCCTGGCAGACGATTCCGGACGCGAAGTTCATCTACAACGCGTACAACGCGACGCTTAACACCGTCACCCAGGGAAATACCAATCCCCTTGCGGGACAGCGCGGCTTCACGGGTACCGACGGCGGAGAGGTCGAGGGCTCCTGGGGCCGTACGATCATCGACCTCACGGGAATTGCGGCGCCCAAGGACAAGATCAAGCTGCGCTTCGACTTCGGCACCGACGGCTGCGGCGGCGCATTCGGCTGGTATGTCGACAACCTGCAGGTCTTGCAGTGCCGCTGAACGGCATAGGCTGAACTGCGGGATGCATGACTTGATGAGGGGCGCCCGTAAGGGCGCCCCATTTTTTTGTGGCCGCCGACCAGAACTACTGAATGTTCGACTGCGCGGTGCCGCGCTCGACATGGAGCGTCGCGACATAGGCCTCTCGAGCGATCGCCCGGCCCGTTACCGGCAACGGCTCCAGCGCCACCAGCCGGATGCTCCAACCGTCGTAGCCGGCCGCATCGGGGCCCTGCCTAGGCGACGTATGCAGCTCGAATGCCTGGGCGGCCGTAGCGCTCGTGACAGTCAGCCGGAGGACAGCGTCACCCTCCCAAATGCAAGCCTCTCCTTTCGGGCATCGTGAGTCCGACTCGACGCCCTCGAAGGTGAGCTTCATGGCCGGACTTTCCATCGTCGTCGACTGACCGGCCTGCAGGCGGACTTCGCCACCCGCCGCGCCAGCGGAAGTGCCCGCGGACTCCGCGGCGCAATCACAGGCGCTGGCGAGCAGCGCAATCACGACTGAAGATGGACGCGCGCGCATCGGAAAGCTCCAGCTCGCCATTCTACCCGCGCGGAAAGCCGACCAGATGCTGCGCATCGAGGCGAATGCCGATGCGCTCGCCGATCGCATGGTCGTGGTGGCTCGGGACGAACGAGAGCGCCGTCGCGCCCGAGGGCAATCTTAGCGTGTAGCGGAACTCGGCGCCGCGAAACGCCCGCTCCACCACCTCCGCGCGCAGCTCGCTGGCATCGTCGTGGATCACGTCGTCGGGCCGCAGCAGGAGATCCACGAGCGTGCCCGGTGGCTGCTCGCGGGTGAGCTGGCCCTCGATGACGCCGAGCTCGGTGGCGACGCGCCCGGGCCCGAGCACCGTACCCTGGATGAAGGTCCCTTCGCCCACGAAGTCGGCGACGAAGCGGGTCGCAGGCGAGTGGTAGAGCTTCCAGGGTGCGTCCCACTGCTCGAGCCTGCCCGCGCGCAGCACGCCGATCTCGTCGGCGATCGCGAACGCCTCGCGCTGGTCGTGCGTCACGAGCAGCGCCGTCGCGCTCTCCGCGAG
>JBOHZL010000142.1:0-4444 GCA_050738495.1 Steroidobacteraceae bacterium
AGCCGGAGTCCCGGCCGCCCGCACCTGCACCGGCACTTGCTCCTGCACCTGCGCCTCCGCGCCACTACGAAACCGTGATGACGGCCGAACAGCTCGACGACTGGATCGCGGCGCTGCGCAAGGCGCCGTTGTTCGCCTTTGACACCGAGACCACGAGCCTCGACTACATGCAGGCAGAGATCGTCGGCGTGTCGTTCTGCATCGAAGCCGGCCGTGCCTGCTACATCCCGCTCGCGCACGACTATCCGGGCGCGCCGGTCCAGCTCGACAGGAACAGGACGCTCGCGAAGCTCAAGACCCTGCTCGAGGATCCCGACCGCCCGAAGGTCGGCCACCACCTGAAATACGACGCGCACGTGCTCGCGGGCTCCGGCATCGCGCTCCGGGGCATGCGCTACGACTCGATGCTGGAATCCTACGTGCTGGATTCGACCGCGACCCGTCACGACATGGATTCCTGCGCCAAGCTCTATCTCGGCGTCGACACGATCAAGTACGAGCAGGTCGCCGGCAAGGGCGCGAAGCAGATCGCATTCAACCAGGTCGCCATCGGGCAGGCTTCGGAATACGCAGCGGAAGACGCCGACATCACGATGCAGCTGCATGACGTGCTGCACGAAAAGCTCGCGAAGGAGCCCGGACTGCTGCGCGTGTACGAAGAGATCGAGCAGCCGCTGATGCCGGTGCTGCTCGAAATGGAGCATCACGGCGTGCTCGTCGATCGCGAGCTGCTGCGCAAGCAGAGCGGCGAGATCGCGAAGCGGCTCGCCGAGCTCGAAGCCGACGCGCACCGCTCGGCCGAGCAGCCATTCAACCTCGACTCGCCGAAGCAGCTCCAGGAGATCCTGTTCACCAAGCAGGGCCTGCCGGTGCGCCAGAAGACCCGCACCGGCCAGCCGTCCACGGCGGAGGAAGTGCTGGAAGACCTCGCGGACAAGTACCTGCTGCCGCGGATCATCCTCGAGTATCGCGGCCTCGCGAAGCTCCGCTCGACCTACACCGAGAAATTGCCGGAGCGGATCGACGGCAGGACCGGCCGCGTGCACACCTCGTATCACCAGGCCGTGGCGGTGACCGGCCGGCTGTCGTCCAGCGACCCCAATCTCCAGAACATCCCGATCCGCACGCCCGAGGGCCGGCGGATCCGCCAGGCCTTCGTCGCGCCGAAGGGCCAGGTGCTGATCTCCGCCGACTACTCGCAGATCGAGCTTCGGATCATGGCGCACCTGTCGGGCGACGACAGCCTGCGGCGCGCGTTTGCCGAGGAAGGCGATATCCACCGCGCGACGGCTGCCGAGGTGTTCGAGGTCGCGCCGGAAAGTGTGACGAACGATCAGCGCCGCGCCGCCAAGGCGATCAACTTCGGGCTGATCTACGGCATGTCGGCATTCGGGCTCGCGCGCCAGCTCGGCATCGATCGATCGGCCGCACAGGATTACGTCGGCCGCTACTTCGGCCGCTATCCGGGCGTTCGCGAATACATGGAGCGCACCCGCGCGAGCGCCCGCTCGCAGGGCTACGTGGAGACCGTGTTCGGGCGGCGTCTCTACCTGCCGGACATCCGCTCACGCGATCGTAATCTTCAGCAATATGCCGAGCGGAGCGCGATCAATGCGCCGATGCAAGGCACCGCGGCCGACATCATCAAGCGCGCGATGATCCGGGTGCAGGCCTGGCTCGCGGACTCGAAGCTGCCGGCGCATCTCGTCATGCAGGTGCACGACGAACTGGTGCTGGAAGTGGCCGAGTCGGCGGTCGAGAAAGTCACGAGCAGGCTCGTCGAGATCATGTGCGGTGCTGCGGATCTTTCCGTCGCACTGAAGGTCGATACCGGTGTCGGCGGGAACTGGGACGACGCTCACTAGAAAACTCTTCGAAATCAAGGCGGTGCGGCCTTGGAACTTGTCTTAATCGACCCCATCTAAGTTTTCGAGCGCCGTGAGACGCTCCCCGCTTCCCTCCCTGAGCGGGTCACCCGGATTGCATCCCCAAGCCGGGTATCGGCCCGGCGATCCTCACGGATCGCCGGGTATTTTTTGCCTGCGGCCCGCGAGCATCGCATCGATCGCGCCCTGCGCCGTATCGACGCCCTCACCCGACTCTGCCGAGAAAAGCTGCACGCCCGCGCGCACGGAAAGCGCCGCGCGGGCGCTCTTCAGCGACTCTCGTGCGTCATTTCGCCCGAGCTTGTCGGCTTTCGTGAGCAATACGTGGACAGGACAGCCACGCACCGCCGCATATTCGAGCATCGTGCGGTCGCTGTCGCCGACGCCCCGCCGAGCATCCACGACCAACACGAGTCCGGCGAGGGATTCCCGGCCGGCGAAGTAACCCTCCATCAGCCGTTCCCATTCCCCGCGCATCGCCGCCGGCACCCGCGCGTAGCCGTAGCCGGGCAGGTCCACCAGCCGTCGCCCGGGCTCGAGTTCGAAAAGGTTCACGAGGCGCGTGCGGCCGGGAGTACGGCTGGTGCGCGCCAGGGCGTTTCGCCCGACGATCGCATTCAGGGCGCTCGACTTGCCGCTGTTCGAGCGGCCCGCGAAGGCGATTTCAGCCCCGGAATCGTCGCCGAATGCGGCCGGCGAATCGGCGCTTTTCAAGAAGCGTACCCGGGGGTATTTGGACATTGCGTATAATTCCGGGCCGCCGAGCAGTCTAACAGTTGGAAAACACATGAAGTTTGCAGCGATCGGTCTCGTCCTGGCAGGCCTGCTCCTGGCAGCAGGCGCCACTGCCGGCGATGCCGCCGCGGGGGCAGCCAAGGCCGCGGTCTGCGCCGCCTGCCATGGCGCTGCGGGTTCGAGCGTCAATCCGGAGTGGCCCAACCTCGCCGGGCAGCACGAAAGCTACATCGCCGCGCAACTCGAGCTCTTCAAGCAGGGCGCACGCGAGAACACCCTGATGTCGCCCATGGCCGCCGGTCTCTCCGAGGCCGACATGCTGGATCTCGGGGTCCACTTCGCGAAGCAGGCGCCCACCGGCCTCGAGGCGGATCCATCCAACTGGAAGAACGGCGAGAAGCTCTACCGGGGCGGCGATACCGAGCGCGGAATCCCGGCCTGCATCGCCTGTCACGGCCCGCAAGGCAAGGGCAACGGGCCCGCCCGGTACCCGGCACTTCGCGCCCAGCATGCGGTCTACACGGTGGGCCAGCTCAAGGCCTTTGCG
Source organism: Steroidobacteraceae bacterium (assembly GCA_050738495.1). Lineage (GTDB taxonomy): Bacteria > Pseudomonadota > Gammaproteobacteria > Steroidobacterales > Steroidobacteraceae > SCUD01. Next base: position 3,169 of record JBOHZL010000142.1, read on the forward strand.
GAGGGCAAGCGCAACACCGCCGGCAACGACATCATGAAGGTGATTGCCGCCAAGCTGACCGACGAGGAAATGCGCGCGCTGGCCTCGTACACCCAGGGCCTGCGCTGAATCAACCTGATTTCTGGAGAACGGATCGATGAACAGAGTAGCAATCTGCGCGCTCGCCGCGATGCTGGCGCTTGGCGGCTGCGGCAAGGAGCCAGCGCCCGCCGCGTCCGACGGCCAGGCTCCGGAACAGCAGGCTGCGGCGCCCGTCGCCGAGACGATTGCGACGGCTCCGGCAACCGAAACGCCGGCATCCGACGGCAACAGCGACGGCGAGGCGGTCGAACAGGCAACCAACGTCGCGAGCCCGATCGCGGCCGCGATCGCCGCCAGTACGCCGGCGCCGCCGCAGGGCGACCTGGATCGCTGGAAAGAGGGCAAGAATTTCATCGCCTACCCGGTGGCGCAGCCGGTCAGCACGCCGCCCGGCACGATCGAGGTCGTGGAAGGATTCTGGTACGGCTGCGCCCATTGCTACCAGCTCGAACCGCGGCTCCAGTCCTGGGAGAAGCAGAAGCCCGACTGGATCGCGCTGAAGCGGGTGCCGGTCATCTGGAACGAGGTGACTCGCGAAGACGCGCGGCTTTTCTATACGATCGAGTCGCTTGGCCTGCTGGGAAAGCTGCATACCGAGGTGTACCGGCAGATCCACCAGAAAGGGCGGCCGCTGACGGTCATTCGCGGTGGCCGGGTCGATCGCGCGGCGACCGAGAAGGCCGCCCGCGAGTTCCTGACCGGCAATGGCGTTGCGGCCGAGGATTTCGCCAAGCACTACCGGACTTTCTCCGCGGAGAACAAGCTGCGCCAGGCGGAGAATCTCTCCCGCCGCTACATGCTCGACCACACGCCGATGATGGTCGTGCACGGCAAGTACCTGACCGACCAGGAAATGGCTGGAGGGCTCGAGCAGATGTTCCAGCTCATCAACGACCTGGCAGCGCGCGAGCGCGGCGCCAACTGACCCAGGCTCCCGGGCATGCTGAACTGCTTCGTGCCCGGTAGCCAGGGCCTGGATCGCCTCGATCCGGCACCCGCGGAGATTCCCGAGAAATGCGTCTGGGTCGACCTCCTCGAGCCGACGCTCGCGGAGGAGCGTGCGGTCGAGCGCCTGCTGAAGATCGACGTGCCTTCGCGCGAGGAAATGCGCGAGATCGAAACCTCGAATCGCCTGTACGAGGAAAACGGCACGCTGTACATGACGGCGACCGTCGTCACCAAGATCGACACCGAC
>JBOHZL010000143.1:0-4291 GCA_050738495.1 Steroidobacteraceae bacterium
CCTTTGCCCGCAGCGGGCAAAGGGAAGCGTCCCCTTCGTCACCTTCGTCAGGCGGCGGTGACCGTGGTCTCGTCGGCGATCATTTCCTCGAGACGCTCGAGGTCGGGAACGAGCGGCAGTTCGTTCACCATGCGCACCTGGCACAGCACCGGCGAGCGCTCCTGGAAGAGCCGCGAGCCGTCCGGCGCGATCACGTGCGGGTTGACGCGCACCAGTTGCGGGAATCCCTGGGTTGCGATTCCGAAATGCCCGCCCGGCAACTTCTGGCCGAGGCAGGTGAAGATCACGATGCGCGTGCGCCCGCCGATCACGGGTATGCGCTTGCCGCAGGCGCCCTCGAACGAAACCACCGGGATGCCGCGGCCATTCCAGGCCGCGATGCCGAGATACCAGGGCGGCGCGCCGGGCATTTCCTGCAACGGCTGGAAGCCGGTGACCTCCGCGACGCAGGCGCGCGGCACCAGCAGGCGCTCGTCGAGCAGCGGCACCAGCAGCCCGTAAAGCTCCTGTTCCGCGCTCACGACACCCTGCGCCGGACCAGCGGCTCGATCGCCTGCAGGAGCTGGCCTTCCTGGTAGGGCTTGCCGAGGTACTCGTTGACGCCGAGCTCGATCGCGCGCGCGCGATGCTTCTCGCCGACGCGCGAGGTGATCATCACGATCGGAACGTCCTTCAGGCGCACGTCATTGCGGACGTGCGAGGCCACTTCATAGCCGTCCATGCGCGGCATCTCGATATCGAGCAGGATCACGTCCGGCACTTCGTCCTGCAGCACGGAAACAGCCTCGAGCCCGTCCTTGGCGGTCACGACACGCATGCCGTTCCTTTCCAGCAGGCGCTGGGTGACGCGGCGCACGGTGATCGAGTCGTCCACGACCAGCGCGAACACCCGCCGGTCCGCCTGGCCGCCGGCGCGTGAATCCGCCGCGGGACGCTGCCGCCACTCGGAGCGCACCAGGGCGCCGACGTCGAGGATCACGCAGATGCGGCCATCGCCCAGGATCGTCGCGCCCGAGATCCCGCGGATTCCGGAGATCTGCGGCCCGACCGTCTTGACCACGATCTCGCGGCTGCCGATCAGCTCGTCGGTCACGATCGCGGTCGAATGCTCCCCGGCGCGCACCAGGATCACCGGCACCGCGACGTCGTGCTCTGGCATCGCCGCGGCGATTCCGCCGATGAATGCGGCCAGGTGCTGGAAGCGGTATTTCTGCCCGCCGTAATCGAAGCTCGCCGTATCCTCGGCCAGGTGACGCATGACCTCCGAGCGCGGGACGCGCACCACGCCTTCCACGGTCGGCAGCGGCAGCGCGAAAAGCTCCTCGCTGACCCTGACGACCAGCGCCTGGCTGATCGCGAGCGTGAACGGGAGGCGCACCGTGAAGCGCGTGCCCTTGCCCGCCTCGGTCTCCGTGTAGAGCGAGCCACCGAGCTTCTTGATTTCGGTCGCGACCACGTCCATGCCGACGCCGCGCCCGGCGGACTGGGTGACCTTGCCGGCGGTCGAGAAGCCCGGCTCCAGAATCAACTGCAGTGCCTGCTCGTCGGACAACTCCTGCTTCGGCGTCGTCAGCCCGAGCGATACCGCGCGGTCGCGCACCAGCTTGAGGTTGACGCCGGCGCCGTCGTCGGCGACGGTGATGACGACTTCGGAGCCCTCGCGCTTCAGCGCGACGTCGATCGCTCCGGTCTCGTGCTTGCCGGCGGCCTTGCGCTCGGCCGGTTTCTCGATGCCGTGCACGATCGCGTTCCTGAGCAGGTGCTCGAACGGCGCCAGCATGCGCTCCAGCACCTGCCGATCGAGCTCGCCGGAGGCGCCATTGATGTGGACCTCGACTTTCTTGCCGGTTTCGGCCGCCGCCTGGCGCGCGATGCGCGTCAGTCGCTGCACCTGGCGCTGAAACGGCACCATGCGCGTGCGCATCAGCCCGCCCTGCAGCTCGGACACGATGCGGCCCTGCTGCATCAGCAGGTTCTGCGCCTCGCGGGTCTGCGTCGCGAGCAGCCCCTGCACGCTCGCGACGTCGGAGCTCGTTTCCGCCAGCGCGCGCGAGTATTGCTGGATCGAGGAATAGCGATCGAGTTCGAGCGGGTCGAAGTCGTCGCGCCGGGTGCCGGAATCGACGTGCCGGTGCAGGATCTGCGCCTCGGTCTCGATCTCGAGCTTGCGCAACTGGTCCTTCAGACGTTGCACGACGCGGCCGAGCTCCGCCAGGTTGAAGTCGATCGATGAGAGCTGCTGCTCGAGCCGCGCACGATAGATGCTGACTTCGCCCGCCACGTTCAGCATGCTGTCGAGCAGGTCCGCATCGACACGTGCGACCTCGCCGCGGTCCGCGCTCGTATCGCGCGTCCGCGGCCCGGCGGACGGCGGTGTGCCTGTCGCGCGTTCCGCGACCATGCGTTCGGCGGGTTTCGGCGCCGGAGGCTCGGGTTCCGCTGCTGGCGCAGGTACCGCGCGCACCGGCGCGGGCTCCGCCTGTGCAACCGGGGTATCGACCGTCGGTGGCGGTGGTGGTGCGGGTGGCGCCGCCTCCGGCACCGGCGGCAGCGGGACTTCCGCTGCGCCGGCACGGCCGATGCGCTTGATGCGTGTCACCAGGTCGCGCGCTGGCGCGACGGGCCGACTCGCGCCGACGAAGTCGCGCATCCGGTTCAATTCGTCGAGGCTCGATTGCAGCACTTCGAGGCTCTTCTCATCGAGCTTCGCGGTGTTGTCGCCGACCTGGATCACCAGCGATTCGAGCTCGTGGCTGAGGTCGCCCATGGCGCTGATGCCGGCCATCCGCGCGCCGCCCTTCAGCGTGTGCAGCACACGTTGCAGCTCGGTGATTCGCTCGCGGCTGCCGCGTTCCGCCTTCAGCGCACCGAGTGCCGCGTCCGCCGATTCCAGAAGCTCGGTCGCCTCCTCGCTGAAGATGGCGGCAACGTCCGGATCGTAGTCGTCGCCGCGCGCGGCCGGCGCTTGCGACGGAGGCGACACTGCCGGCGGCGTTGCCGGTGCCGGTGGCGCCGCTTCGACCGGAGCCGTTTTCGAAGGCGGCGCTTCGGATGGCTCGAGATAGGGCGGCCTCCCCTCGGTGCCGGAGATTCCGGGAGTCCTGGGCAGCACGCCGTGCAGGTCGCGTTCCGGCATCGGCGACGCCCCGGCGCGGACCGGCACCAGCGATTCGATCGACAGCCGCGGCGGTGGCTCCGTCGCCGCCGGCTCGAGTTGCGGCGCTGCGGGTGTCTCGATGACGATCTCCTGCGAAACCGCCAGCTGCGGCGGCTCCTCCGCGAGGCGCCGCTCGAGCAATGAATCCTGCTGCTCGACGCGCTGCACCAGCCGCCCGAGATTGGTGAAACGCCCGGTGTCCTCGTGCACCGCCGACAGGATGTCCTCGAATCCGACGACGCAGTCGGCGAGAACCGCGAGGCCGGCTTCGTCGAATGCCGAATCGTGATCGAACATGCGCCGGAGCCAGCGGTGCAATGGTTCCGCGAGGCGGATGCTGTGACGGATGTCGGCGGTGCGCGATGCGCCGCGCAGCGTGTGACAGGCGCGGTAGAGACCCTCGGTCACGGTATGCGTGCCGACCGCGAGCCAGGCATGGCGCAGGTAAGCGCGGATCACCTCGAGGTGGCTCTGCACTTCCTTCTGGTAGATCTCCTGCAGCGAGGAGTCGCCACCCTCGGCGTAAGCCGCCGGCCGCCCGATCCACGCTTCTTCCGGCGCAGGCGCTGTCTGCCCGGGGGGCGTCGCAGGCGGCGCCATCGCGGCTTCCGGCAATGTCGCCAGGCGCTTGGTTGCTACGGCATCCTCGAGCTTCGCGAGCACCAGGGTCGGCTCCGGCTGCGGCGCGGCATCGCGCCAGGCAGCGGCTTTCGGCGTCTGTCCGCTGGCATGGGCTTCCGCGCGCGCGGCGAGCTCGGCGACGCCCGCGACATCCGCGACCTTGCCATCGAGTTCCGAGACCAGCGACGGCAGCAATGCGACCGCCTCGGCGAGCGTCGCCAGCATGCCGCTCGAGCGCTCGAGCGTGCCGTCGATGATGCGATTCAGCAGGTTCTCGACCGACCAGGCGAAATCGCCGATGCGCCGCGCGCCGACCATGCGGCCGCTGCCCTTCAGCGTGTGGAACGCGCGCCGCACACGGGTCAGCGACTCGCGGTCCGAAGGATTCTCTTCCCACAGCGGGAACAGGCGGCCGATGGTGGCGATTTCCTCGCCAGCCTCCTCGATGAAGAGCGCCAGCAGTTCCGGGTCGACGGCCGGACGGACGCCGGTGGCATCCGCGCCGCGCCCCGG
>JBOHZL010000144.1:0-4172 GCA_050738495.1 Steroidobacteraceae bacterium
GGCTGCGGGCGCTCTCCTGCGCGCCAGCGCGATCACGAGCGCGGGCGGATCCGCCGGTCCGAGCTCGGCAGCGCGCGCGCAGGCGGCGGTCGCCGCCGCGATGTCCGGCAGGATCACCAGCTCGAGCCCCGGCAGAGCCGCGAGCCGCTCACGCAACGCGGGCAGCAGCGCAGCACGCGCCGACAACACCAGCGTCGCGGACTCGCCCGCGCGTCTGCCGGATTCCACCAGCTCGGCGAGCTGCGCATACCAGGCTTCCACCGCGAGCGCGAACTGCTCGCGGCGCACGGTCGCCGTGAATGTGCTGCCGTCCGTCTCGATCGACGCGTCGACCGTGTCCTGGGAGGCGAGCGCCGACAGCCAGTCCGGCAGGCGCTCGTAGAGCTGCTGCTCGGTCGCAGCCTGGTGCAGCGGATCGAAGCGTGTGCGACGCACCATCGCCTCGCTCACGAGCTGCGCCCAGGCCGCCTGCATCGCCTTCTGCCCGGCGCGCGGCGCGACCTCGACCCGCGTGCGGCGCAGCCGGTCCGGGCCACTCATTTCGGTCAACACCGCCTGGTGAAGCTGCACGTCGAGATGCAGCACGGTCCGATGGGCATCGAGCTCCGCGCAGGCCGCGACCGCGGCGTCCACCACGCCTGCAACCGGAATGCCGATCCGGCGCGCGATGCCGAGCAGGAGGCCGAGCTGGTGCAGGCGCATGGTCGCCGGCACGGCAAACACGGCATCGTCGCCGACGCTGGCCGCGGCAGCCCAGACGCTGGCCAGGTGGGCGTGGGCGAGATCGGCATGCGAAAGCGGCGGATGCGCATTCGGCGCGAAGGATTCCATCGAAAGGTCGGACCAGAAGCGGTCGGTCGCGAGCATCGGCTTCAGGCGCGCTGCCGCGGCCGCCGGCTCCCCGATCTGCAGGCCCTGCGGCTCGGCAAGCGCGATGCCCGGGCTCGCCGCGACGCGCGCGCCGTCCCGGACCGCTGTCACTGCCGCATCGGCCAGCTCGATGCCGATCGTCGCCATCGTCATCTCACCTGCAGGTTGCGCAGCACGCGGTTGTCGAGATAGGTCTCGGCGTCGAGCACCAGGCGCTCCTGCGCAAGTTGCAGATTGTGCAGCAGGAACATCAGCACCAGCGACAGGAGCAGCGCGACCAGCGTCGAGTTGAATGCGACGCCCAGGCCCTCGGTGACGCCCGAGATGTCGCCGGTCACGGCCTTGTGCGCCTCGGCGAGCGCGTCGCCGATGCCGCGCACGGTGCCGATGAAGCCGATCGCCGGAATCGCCCAGGCGATGTAGCGGATCATCGAGAGCTCGGAATCGAGCCGCTCCGCTTCGGCGGCGCAGACCGCATGGCCCGCCTCCGAGACGTCCTGGACATTCCGTGTCGCGCCGAAGCGTGCGAGCGCCGCCTTCGAGGCGCGCACGATCAGCGATCCCTGCTGTTCCGCCGGCATCGACTCGAGCTGGCGCACGTATTCGCGCGTGTCTTCCGGCAGAATTCGCATGCCTTCGGGCACTCGCACCGGATCCCCGTCCAGCAGCTCCTGCTCGCGATTGGTGGTGCGATTCTTGAATGCAATCATGCCGACGGCCCAGATCATCAGGATCACGCAGCTCTCCTGCTCCCAGTCCTTCATGATCACGAACATCGACCGGTCCGGAACGTAGTTCGGATCCTTGCGCATCGATTCGGACTGGATCTGGAGGACAGCCTGCGCGTTAGGCCGCACCCAGATCGTCCAGATCGCATGGATCACGATCGTTGCGGCGAGCAGCGTCGCCAGGCTGAAGAGAAATTCTTTCGGATAGCGGGTCTTCATGTTGTCCTCAGATGTCGATCGGGAACGAGACCGGGAAGTCGGCGCGCACCTTCTCGGTCGGCGTGAAACGCGCAGGTGGCGGCCCCGCCGCGACCGCGTCGGGCGGCAGCGGCGGGAGAGTTTCTTCCTCTGCCGACTCGGACTCCGACTGCTCTTCCGCTTCCTCGGCAGGCGGCTTCCTGGCGGCCGGCTGTCCGGCGGGCGGCGGTTCACTTTCCGGCGCGGCAGGAGGCGGCGTCTCTGCCTGCTGGCCGGCCGGCGGCGCGGTCGGCGGTGCTGCAGGCGCCGGCGCCTCGATCGCCGAGGCAACGAGCATCGGCAGCAGGGCGGCGAGTGCGATCAGGTAGCGCATAGGCTCACTCCGCGTATCGCGCGATGCGGAATCCGAGATCCGGCTTGCCGCCGGTGCCGGAATCGCGCGACGCGGCGCGCAATTCCGGGACCTTGCCGGTGAGCCACCCGGCGCCGCGGATCACGTAGCTGTCACCGGCGCGCGGGCCGACCGGATCGGTCGAGACGTGATCCGGGCCGACCACGTAAATCGAGTAGCGATCCGTGGTCCACTCCTGGACATTGCCGCCGAGATCGTGGATGCCGAGTGGATTGGGCGCAAAGCTGCCGACCGGGGCGGCCACGCGATGGCCGTCGTTGTAGCCGGAGATCGTCACCGGCGTCAGGTAGATCGCGGTCGCGTCGCCCCAGTTGCCGGCGCGTGCCGGCACCGGCAGGTCATTGCCCCAGGGATACTTGCGCTGCGCCTGGCGGCCATCGTGACGCGCGACGAATTCCCATTCCGCCTCGGTCGGCAGGCGATAGCCCGTGGTGACGGGCTCTACCAGCTCGAGGCGGTCGCCGCGACGCACGTAAGCCGGCGGCAGTTTCTCGCGCCCGGACAGCCAGTTGCAGAATGCCGCGGCATCCTGCCAGCTCACGCGCGCGACCGGCTGGCGCTCGAGGTCGAGTGATTCGTCCTTGAAGATGCCGGACAGGTGCTCGGCGCGGAACTCGCGAAATTCCTTGTTCGTCACCTCGTGGCGCGAGACATAGAAGGGCCGCTTCAGGACCACCACGCGCTCGCTTTCGTTCGACCGGCGCCCCGGCTCGCGGCGCGGACTTCCCATCGTGAACCGGCCGCTACCGACCAGCACGAGTTCCTGGCCTAGCGAGGTGCTCCGCTGCCCGGGTATCGCGGCGATGCGCGCCTCGCCCGCGGTTCGCAGCACGTACTCGACCAGCTGCGTCTGGCCCTGGCGCGGCGTGACGGTCGCGCGGAACGATTCGAGCCCGGCCTTGCGCACCTCGATCGCATGCGGAGCCGCCGGCAGCGACAGCGTCTGGTTGGCCGGCCCGCGCGATGCGCCGTCGACGAACAGCACGGCGTCCGCGGGCTGGCCGCTCACCCGGACTTCGCCCAGCACCGGGGTGAGCTCGACCGCGACGCGCTCCTCGGCGCGGCTCTCGACATTGACGCTCCGCGTTTCCGGCGCGTGGCCGGCGAGCGTCAGCAGCAGCTCCTGCGGCATGCCGGGCGGGACGCCGACCGTCAACGGCGTGCGGCCCCGATAGCGGCCGCCGATGCTGACGTCGGCGCCGGATGGCTTGCTCTGCACGACCAGCCGCCCGTCCGGCATGCCGAGTTCGACCGGGCCGACCGCGAGCGGCTCGCCCGCGCGCACCGTGATCGGACTCTCGAAGCGACGGAACTCGGGATGCAGGATCGCGAGCGTGTAGCGGCCGGCGTCAAGCCTGGTCTCGAGCGGCGTGCGCCCGAGTTCGCGATCGTCGGCCCAGACGGTCGCGCCGGCCGGCACGCTGGTCACCGTGACCGGGGCAAAGAGCGGCGCGAGCGCAACCTTCAGTTCCTGCCGCTCGCCGCCGCCCGCGACGTTGAAGCGGATGCGCTGCTCCGCGTAATGGGGCGCCCCGACCAGCAGCTCGCGCGTACCGGCACGCAACTTGTGTTCGCCGGGCAGCGCGCCGACGGCGACGCCATCGACCTCGAGCTTCGCGGCGACGCCGCCGGTATCGAAGGCGACGATCCCGGGCAGTCGCGCGAGCGCGACCACGATGCGCTGGCCCGATTCCCGGCCGATGGTCACCGGCTGGCGCGCCTCTGCAAAGCCTTCGGCTTCGACCACGAGCTCATAGTCGCCGGGTGGCAGCAGGTGACGGCCGCCGAAGCCGAAGTCGAGCGCGGTGCCCACGAACTCGACGTCGTCGGCATCGATTTCCGGGCTGGTCGCGATCTCGACCGAGGTCGCGGTCACCAGGAATCCGAGCACGATGAGCGTGAGCGGAATCGCGGCCCAGCGCGCGGCGCGCGGCCAGCCCGAGCGCGCGGCGCCGGGGCGGGCG
>JBOHZL010000145.1:0-4033 GCA_050738495.1 Steroidobacteraceae bacterium
CCCCCCCCCCCCCCCCCCCCGATTTGGCCCTCGAGTGGGCCGATCTCCGCCATCCTGAAAGCGTCGGCTGCCAATGCTGACGCAGCGGTCGCCTGTGAGGAGTTTCAGCTGCCCTCGAATGCTCCCTGGTCGGGAGCGCCATGCTTCGGCCGGGCTACATCGTTGAAATCGGTTTTCGGAAAAGGATTGCCACCCTGATTCCACCCAGGACTGTTGACGCTCAAGCGGAAGTTCAGCCGAATTGCATCGACAAACGCCATCTGCGTGACCGCACCGATGCTGTTATTCAGCAGTTGAACGAAACCGGGCGCGGCGATGACCGGATTGCTGCCAGACCCCGCAACCACATTGTCGCGCACGAACCCCGTGCCGACATTGCTGGTCAAGTGGATCCCGCCCTGGCGCGAATTGACGATCGTATTGTTGTAGACGGAGGGAACCGGCTTCTCGCAGCCGTTCTGCGCGCCAATACTGATGCCATAACTTTTTGCCATGAACGGACGCCATAGCTTGCCTGCGCCCACTATGACGTTGTTCCAGATGTGCGCTGCGAACGGACCGCGACCCTCGGATTCTCTCGGGCCTTCACCCGTCCACACCTGGATTCCGTGCTGGCCGGTCGTCTCGACCCAGTTATTGTAGATCTTGACGGTCCCTGCGTTGTTCTTGATCCCCGAGTACTGCGAAGCCTTGTTCGAGCGCGCAACATTCTTGCCCGCCCTGCGGACCTGGTTGTGGTGGATCGAGTTGTCACCCTCCCACATGGACTTCGTATTGATGCCTTCCCAGCCGATGTCTTCGACACGGTTGTATCGAATCTCGATATTGCGCAGCGGGATATCACCATCGCTGTAGTTTGGGCCAACATACATCCCCTCCGTTTCGACGTCGTGGATGTAGTTGTGCTCGATCAGGATGCCTTCCCGCCATAGTCCTGGATTCGCGTTGCGCTTGACCGAATGATCGTTGACACGGATTCCGCTGCCCTTGCCCCCGCGCGCAGGCCACGCCCCGTCAACTTCAACATTGCGAATCGTCACGAAGCGGGACTTCCCGCCGATCCAGACAAATGCGGTCGGCCCACCGCCGCCCGTCATTGTCACCTTGATGCCATAGGTCTTGCCCGACGGTGCGCCACGCCACTTGTTGCTGCCGTCGATCGCAACACCGACACAGCTCTCGCAACTCAGCAAGAAGCCTCCAGCGGATCCGCTTGAGCGATTGATGACGGTGGGACCATTCCCGCTCGCATCGTTCCTGACAATGATCGGATTGGTTGAGGTGCCCTTGCAATTGTTGATCTTCAACTTCCCGCGCGTCCCCGACGCGAGGGTAAGCGTATCGCCAGGCCTGATCGAGGAACATTCGAAGGTCGTTGTCTGAGCCGAGATTTTGTGGTCCGCTGCCAGCGCCATTTCACTTTCGCCTGCAAAAACGGCGGCGATGAGCGCCAGCTTTACCACGGAGCGTCCGACTGCTGATCCATCAGCACGAAAATGCGACATTGATTCCCCCACTATGTGAAGCGCATCCCCCAATGCGGGCTGAATCCTGATAGCCGCACACCAAATGGCAAATACTGCCGTGTCGCGCTGGTGCGACACCAGGCGGCGTCAAGAATCCGAGCGCCGGCGCCTTCACAGATCTGGCAATCACCGGGCGCTTCGAGACTGCGTGCGACGACGTTGGCTCCATGCCGGGAAAATTCGCCTGCCAGCCGGCGAGGACCGGAGTTAGCGGGAGCATGAACTGGAGCTCACACATCCCTGAATTCGTTGACATTGAGTTGCGCTGAGTGGAACGCAATGGTCGGCCGGCCGCACCGCTTCGTGCGGCGTGGCCGCCTCAGGCCCATGAGCAGCCCACTACGTGACCTGGCCGGTGACCTGCCGCTCAGGAGGCCGGATAATGACGAGAGTGCTGACCCGACAACTCAGCAATCGAATTTCGCGTCTGTCTGGCGGCGCTCGCAAGCTGCTTTGGCTCGTCGCCAATGGCGCGGCGCGCGACACGACTCCCGTTTACGTCGTGGGCTCGCAACGCAGCGGTACACATTTGCTGGGTACTTGCCTCGGGAAGAGTCCGGAATTCAGGTACATCGGAGAAGCCAATCCGGCCGCCTTCGTCAATTTTTCCCTGCGCGACGACGCCGTCATTCAGCAACTGATACTTGACTGCAAGTATCGCTTCCTGGTGCTCAGGCCACTCAAAGACAGTCATCGCGTGCTTCAGCTACTTGCCTTGAATCCGGCAAGCAAGACCATCTGGGCATATCGCAATTACCTGGACCGGGTCAATTCTGCCGTCAGGATGTTCAAGCGGCATCCTCTGCATGTGTTCAGTGAGCTGGCCAAGGGCAATCGCCAGTGGCAGACGGATGGTATGACTCCGGAAACCGAAGAAGTCGTGAAAAGTTTCAACGTAGATGAATTGAGCGAACACGACGGAGCGGCATTGATGTGGTGGCTGCGGAATTCCCTCTATTTCAGTCTGGACCTTGGAACAAATATCCGCGTGCGGCTCTGGTCCTACGATGCCTTTATTCGCGAGCCGCAGCACGAGCTGGGATCCATTCTGGATTACCTTGGTGCCCGGTATCACTCGTTCATGCATGCGGATGTTCACGCCCAGTCGATTCGTAAGGATCCAGCGCCTGTCCTGAGAATGGACGTGCGCGATCTGTGCGAGAACTTGTACGAGCAACTGGAAAGTGCCCGATTGCGGAGTCGAGGGAGCTGCCAGGTTTGAGCGAAATGGCCCTGCTTCCGGCCACGGCTAGAGCCGCGTCTTCGTATTGACACCCATCGCCTTGTCCCACTCGTCCGAGGTCATGCGCTTGACCGTCTGCCCGAAGCTCCAGATATGCCCCTCCGGATCGAGCGCGCGATAGGTGCGGTCGCCGTAGAACTGCGTCGTCGGCTCCATCTGAATCACGGCACCCGCCTTGCGCGCCCGTTCGCAATGCGCGTCGACGTCATCGTTTAGCTGCACGTGGACCGTCTGGGTATTGAAGCCGTCGACGCTCTTCGGGCTTTTGTGCATGGGCGACCATTCACTTCCGACCATCACGACGCCTGTGCCGAAGCGCATTTCGGAATGCATGAGCTCATCGTCGGGGCCGAGAATGACCATGAACGGCTCGAAACCGAAGGCTTTCTCAAGCCACTTCAGCGCCGCCTTCGGATCCTTGTAGCAGAGGGCGGATGAAACGGATGGCCGGTGTCCTGCATTTTCCATTGCGTCCTCCATTGCTTCTTTCACTATCAATAATTGACGAGGTGTGGAATATATCAAGCTCGGCAATTGCTATTTCCGCTACCTGCCCGCCTCCAGGAGGAGTGGCTGTCAACGACGACTTAAGTTTCCCCATTTTCGACGAAGTAGAATTCCCCAGGGGTACGGGGATCAGCCGGGTGGGATCGCGGGGGTCTCCTTGCGCGGTCTGCCGGGTTTTCTGACCAACACTTCCGGTGGCCGCGGTAGCGGGCCCGCCTTGAGGTGTTCGGGGACGAGCTGGGCGTGCTGACGCTAGCGATAGCTCTGGCCGTCGATCTGCAGCACGATCGCGTGGTGCAGCAGTCGATCGAGCAAGGCGCTGGCAACACCGCCTCCCGGATCGCCGTGAGCATCTGCGCATCGCTCCACTCGGCCTTAGCCACGAAGTGATGCAGCGACTGAGGCTTCGCGCCCGCGCGCCGCGGCGCCACCAGCGCGGCCATCGGCTCGACGCTCTTACGGTCCCCCGACAGCATCAGCCCGCGGCAATAGTCTCCGAGCGGCGCTACGCGGTCGGCGTCCCCCAGCGTCTTCGCCAACCCGTTCACGTACTCGGCAAACTCCCGTTCCGGGTCCATACATCCTCACCCTCTGCACGAAGATGCTCAGATAATGCCATGATATTTATGACACAGTAAGACTAGAACTGCCGTATCCTCACGGGTCAAGTCTTTTCTTTGCTGTAAATTCTCGGACGGGATGCGGATGACACGACCGCTGCCGTGCGTTGCTTGAACTCGCTGTCGATCTCGATTCT
>JBOHZL010000146.1:0-3943 GCA_050738495.1 Steroidobacteraceae bacterium
TCACCGACAAGCGCGGCGACGTCTATGCGCTGTGGTCGAGCTTCGCCTATGAGGACCAGCGCGAGCTGGTGCAGCAGAACATGGGCGTGCCGGCGGTCCTGGTCCAGGAAATGCTGGAATACGCCCGCGACGGCCGCCCGCTCTATTCGGCGGAAGCGGAGTTCAGCCTGCTGTCGCTCGCCGAGGCGCGGCGGCTCGGCCTCAGCGCCGAGTGGGTCGATCGCATCACCGCGCACAATCCCAGGCGGCGCCAGGTGTTGACGATCGAACGCCTGGTGGCCGGAACGCCGGCCGAGAGGCTGCTCGCGCCCGGCGACCTGCTGCTGGCGGTCGACAGCCAGGTCGTCAATTCCTTCAGCGACGTCAACGCGGCCGTGCATGCGCCGCAGGTCACGCTGACGCTGTGGCGCAAGGGCGCGGAAGTCGCGATTCCACTCGAGACGGTCGCACTGCCCGGCACCGGCATCGATCGCGTGATGATCTGGGCCGGCGCCACGCTGCACGCGCCGCACCGGGCGATGGCCGCGCAGCGCGGCATCCAGCCGCAGGGCGTGTTCATCGCCTTCTTCATGTACGGGTCGCCGGCGTCACGCTACAAGTTGTGGGCCGGCCGGCGCATCACCGAAGTGGACGGCATTCCGGTGCCCGACCTCGACGCCTTCGTCCGGGCCGTGTCCGGGCGGCCGGACGGCTCGTCGGTGCGGCTCAAGACCGTGAGCTGGAACGAATCGGTCGACGTCATCACGGTGAGGCTCGACCAGCACTACTGGCCGGCCTACGAGCTGCGGCGCACCGACACCGGCTGGCAACGATCGCCGCTGGGCTGAAGCCGGGCGGCCGGGCTGGCGAATCACCGATGCTGCCCGAACCCGCGCGGATCGAGCAGGCCGTCGCGCTCCTGACTGCCGGCGAACTGGTCGCTTTCCCGACCGAAACGGTCTACGGCCTCGGCGCGGACGCCGCGAATGCCGCGGCCATCGCGCGGATCTTCGCGGCCAAGGGCCGCCCTGCGAACCACCCGCTGATCGTGCACTTGAGCAGCCTGGCCGCCGCGCGCGAGTGGGCGGCGGAGCTGCCTGAAAGCGCGCGTCGCCTGGCCGAGGCATTCTGGCCGGGACCTCTGACGCTGGTGTTGCCGAAAGCGGCGTCGGTGCTCGCCGCCGTCACCGGCGGCCAGTCAAGCGTCGCGCTGCGCGTGCCGGCGCATCCGGTGGCGCGGGCGTTGCTGGCCGCATTCGGCCGCGGGATCGCCGCGCCCTCCGCGAACCGCTACGGCCGTATCAGCCCGACACGCGCCGCGGACGTGCGCGAGGAACTCGGCGACCGGGTCGCGCTGGTGCTGGACGGCGGAAGCTGCGAGGTCGGGCTGGAATCGACCATCGTCGCCTGCCTGGACGGGCGCGTGACGCTCCTGCGCCCGGGCTCCATCTCGCGTTCGCAGGTCGCCGATGTCGCGGGGAGCGTCGCCGAAGCCGATGCCTCCTCGCCACGCGCGCCCGGAGGGCAGCGCGCGCATTACGCGCCGCGCACGCCGGTCGTGATCGTGGAAGCTGCGCAGCTCCCGGGCGAAGTCGAAAGGGCGCTCGCCGCGGGTGAGCGAATCGCGGTGCTGGCGCGAGTGATCGCTCCGGCTGGATCCGGTACGCTTGCGTGGAGACAGCTGGCTGCGCAACCGGCGCTCTACGGGCGTGCGCTGTACGCATGCCTCCGGGATCTCGATCGCGCCGGCGCGACGCGCATCCTGGTCGAAGCACCGCCGGCGACTGAATCCTGGGCTGCGATCGCCGACCGGCTGACCCGGGCAGCGGCCTCCGGCAACCCGGTCGCAGACAGCGCCGTGCCCGACGCGACCTGACGACGCCCAGGCGCTCAGCGGACGTCGACGCTTTCGGTCAGCAGTGCGTTGATGTCGATCAGGCCTTTCTGGTCGAGCGTGCCGGCTGCCAGCTGAAGCCGGAGCACATTCAGCAGGTAGTCGTAGCGGCTGCGCGCGTAATTGGTCTGCGCCTCGAACAGGCGCTGCCGTGCCTGGAGCACGTCCACCGAGGTACGGGTGCCGACCTCATAGCCCGCCTCCGTGGCCTGCAACGCAGTGGTCGCGGATTCCACCGCCTGGCGCAGCGACTGCACGCGCGCGACCTCGGAATTCACCCCGAGAAAGGCGTCGCGCGTCTCGCGCTCGGTCTCGCGGGCGGTGCGCTCGAGCCGCTCGCGCGCGGCGATGTGGCGGTACTCGGCCTGGCGCACGCGGGATGAAGTCGCGCCCCCGGAAAAAATCGGCACCGTCACCTGCAGCGAGACCACCGTATCGTCCGAATCGCTCTCGGTGTCGGCATCGGTCGTGCCGGTGATCGTCGCGTCGGAATCGAAGTGGGAACGGGAAACGACCAGGTCGAGGTTCGGAAAATGGCCGCCGCGCTCGAAACTGATGTTGTGCCGCGTGATTTCGGCGGCGAGCTGGCTCGACACCAGCCGCGCGTTCTGTTCCCTGGCCAGCTTGACCCACGCCTCCGGATCGGCGGGATTCGGCGCCGAGAGTGGCATGTCGGCTCCCGGCTTGGACAATTGATCGAACGCGTCACCGGTCAGCTCGCGCAGGCGCTCGCCGGTCGTTGCGAGGTTGCGCTTGGCCTGGATCAGGGCCGCCGACGCAGCGTCGAACGCCGCCTTGGCTTCCTGCACGTCCGTGACCGCGATCAGCCCGACCTCGAAGCGCTTCTCGGACTGCTCGAGCTGGCGCGCGATGGCGTCGTAGGCAGCCTGCGCGGCCTCCTGCGTGTCCTGCGCGGCGAGCACGTTGAAGTAGGCCTCGGAGGTGCGCAGGATCAGGTCCTGTTGTGCAGCCAGGTAGTCGGCCTCGGCTTGCGCGCGCTCGGTATTGGCGCGCCGGAGTGTCGCCCAGTTTCCCCAGCTGAAGACGTTCTGCCGAAGCGTCACGTCCCAGTTGGAACTGTCGCCGTCGGAATCCCTGACCTCGGGCGTCGGCGGCAGGCCGGGCGTGACGAACACGCCGGTGCTGTCCGATTCCTCTTCATTGTAATTGGCGTTGGCATTGATCTGCGGGAACAAGGCTGCGACAGCCTGCGGCTTCGACTCGCGCGCAGCCAGCCGGTTGGCGTCCGCTTCGCGGATCAGCGGGTCGTTCGTGCGCGCACGCTCATAGACATCCTTCAGGTCGGCGCCGGCGGCATCGAAGCTGGCCAGGCTCGCGGCCACGAGAATGGTGTGGACGAAGAATCGGGTGTTCATGCGCAGACATTCCTTCACGGAGTGAGGGCGGGGAGGGATAACTACTGTATTACTAGTGTATATCACCAACTTACCCGCAGCAATACTGGCAGACAATGCCATGGGAGTGGAAGACAGCGATATTCATGGGGTTCAAAAGCGCCGGGAAGTGGGTTTTCTGCGCCAAACGGTTGACGGATCAGAACCGAAATCGAGGCGCTTCGATGGCGTGGAGCAGGGGCTCGATGCAGGTTTCGAAGAGCGCTTCCGTGAGCCAGGCCTGCTCGCCGGTCCGGGTGATCAGGCGGGCCTGCATCACCGGCGGCGTGCCGACGACGACGAACAGGCGGCCGCCGAGCGCGAGCCTGGGTTCGAAACGCGGGTCGTAGACCGGCATCGAACCGGTCAGGGCGACGACTTCGTAGCGCCCGCCGGCATCGCGCTGCATGGCGTCGCCGGCCTCGACCGTGACCCGGGCAATGCCTTGCTCGTCGATCGCGCGCCTGGCCATCGCAGCCAGATCCGCGTGGATTTCGATGCTTTCGACGATGCCGCCGAGTTCGGCCAGGCAGGCCGCGAAAAAACCGGTCCCGGTCCCGACTTCGAGCACGCGCTCGCCGCGCACCGGCGCGAGCGCCTGCAGGATCCGTCCTTCGATCGCGGGCTTCAGCATGAACTGCCCGTGACCGATCGGAATCGCGGCGTCCGCGAAGGC
>JBOHZL010000147.1:0-3918 GCA_050738495.1 Steroidobacteraceae bacterium
CGCGCGACGCAGGTCAGCTCCTCGATGTGGATGGTCGTGAAGCGGTCTTCCTCGACCACGCGCTCCGAGATCAGGATCGAGTCCTCGAAGTTGTAGCCATTCCACGGCATGAACGCGACCATCATGTTCTGGCCGAGCGCGAGCTCGCCCAGGTGGGTCGACGGGCCGTCGGCCAGCACGTCGCCCTTCGCGATCGTGTTGCCGACCCGCACCAGCGGCTGCTGGTTGATGCAGGTGTTCTGGTTCGAGCGGGTGTATTTGGTCAGGTTGTAGATGTCGACGCCCGGCTCGCCGGCCGTGACCTCGCCCTCGTTGACGCGCACCACGATGCGCGACGCGTCGACCGAGTCGACCGCGCCGCCGCGGCGCGCGATCACCGCGACGCCGGAGTCGATCGCCACGGTGCGCTCGATCCCGGTGCCGACCAGCGGCGTCGAGGAGCGCAGCGTCGGCACCGCCTGGCGCTGCATGTTCGAGCCCATCAGCGCGCGGTTCGCGTCGTCGTGCTCCAGGAACGGGATCAGCGCCGCGGCCACCGACACGATCTGGCGCGGCGACACGTCCATGTACTCGATGCGATCGGCCGGCATCAGCGTGAACTCGTTCTGGTAGCGGCAGGAGACCAGCTCGCCGGTGAAGCGGCCCTTCTCGTCGAGCGGCGCGTTCGCCTGCGCAATCACGAACTCGCTCTCCTCGATCGCCGACAGGTAGTCGACGTCGCCGGTCACGCGCTTGTCGCGCACGCGGCGGTACGGCGTCTCGAGGAAGCCGTACTTGTTGGTGCGGGCATAGACCGCGAGCGAGTTGATCAGGCCGATGTTCGGCCCTTCCGGCGTCTCGATCGGGCAGACGCGCCCGTAGTGGGTCGGGTGCACGTCGCGCACCTCGAAGCCCGCGCGCTCGCGCTTGAGCCCGCCCTCGCCGAGCGCCGAGACGCGGCGCTTGTGCGTGATCTCCGACAGCGGGTTGTTCTGGTCCATGAACTGCGAGAGCTGCGAGGAACCGAAGAACTCCTTGACCGCCGCTGCCACCGGCTTCGCATTGATCATGTCCTGCGGGTTGATGTCCTCGTTCTCGGCCAGCGTCAGGCGCTCCTTGACCGCGCGCTCGACGCGCACCAGGCCGATGCGGAACGCGACCTCCGCCATCTCGCCGACGCAGCGCACGCGGCGGTTGCCGAGGTGGTCGATGTCGTCCACCTTGCCGTCGCCGTTCTTGATCGCGATCAGCGTGCGCAGCACGTCGACCACGTCCGACATGTCCTCGCCGTACTTGGCGACCAGCGCGCGCCCGTTGTCGTCCTTGCGCTGGTCCGCGACGGTCGAAAAATACCTGCCGTCGTACAGGATGCCCGGCTCTTCGAGCCAGCGCTCGGACTCGGCGCCCGAGAGCTCCGCCGGGAACGGGCGGTTCACGCGGCGGTTGAACTTCATGCGGCCGACGGCCGACAGGTCGTAGCGCTCGCCGTTGAAGAACAGGTTGTGGAACAGGTTCTCTGCCGCGTCCTTGGTCGGCGGCTCGCCCGGGCGCATCATCCGGTAAATCTCGATCAGGGCCTCGAGGCGGGTCGTGGTCGCGTCGATCCGGAGCGTGTCCGAGACGTACGGGCCGCGATCGAGGTCGTTGACGTAGAGCGTGCCGAATTCCGCCACGTTGGCGGCGACGAAGCGCTCGACCAGCGCGGTGGTCAGCAGGTCGTTCGCGGACGCGAGCACCTCGCCGGTCGAGGGATCGGCGACGTCGTGAGCCAGGATCTTGCCCTCGAGGTACTCGACCGGCACCAGCAGGCGGCGGACGCCCGCTTCCTCGAGCTGGCGCACGTGGCGCGCGGTGATGCGCCGGCCTTCCTCGACGATGACCTTGCCGTTGGCGCTGATCTCGAACATCGCGGTCTCGCCGCGGAGCCTTTCGGGCACCAGTTCGAGCTCCGGGCCCTTGCCGGTCAGGTGCACGGTGTTGCGGTCGAAGAACAGCCGCAGGATGTCGGCGTTCGAATAGCCGAGCGCGCGCAGCAGGACCGTGACCGGGAGCTTGCGCCGGCGGTCGATGCGCGCGAACACGCAGTCCTTGGCGTCGAACTCGAAATCGAGCCAGGAGCCGCGGTACGGGATCACCCGCGCCTGGAACAGCAGCTTGCCCGAGCTGTGGGTCTTGCCCTTGTCGTGGTCGAAGATCACGCCCGGGCTGCGGTGCAGCTGGGACACGATCACGCGTTCGGTGCCGTTGACGATGAAGGTGCCGTTCTCGGTCATCAGCGGCAATTCGCCGAGGTAGACCTCCTGCTCGATCGCGCGCTTGACGCGCGAGGCGCCCGGCGACTCCTTGTCCATGACCCGGAGGCGCAGGCGGACGCGGAGCGGCGCGGCGAAGGTGAGCCCGCGCATCTGGCACTCCTTGACGTCGAACACCGGCTCGCCGAGGTAGTAGTAGACGTACTCGAGCGTGGCGTGGCCCGAGTAGCTCTTGATCGGGAACACGCTCTGGAACGCGGCGTGCAGGCCGGCGCGCTTCAGGTGCCGGTCGATGATGTCCTTCTCCTGTTCCTCCGACAGCAGCCGGCCGCCGGCGACCTGGCCGCCGGAGTGCGCGGACAGCTCCGCGTGCAGCGTCCGCGACTCGTCCAGCTGCAGGAACTGCGCATAGGACTCGGTCTGGATCGCGAGCAGCGGCGGCACGTCCAGGATGCCCTGGCGCTTGCCAAAGCTCTTCCGGATGCGCTTCTTCTCGGTGAACGTATAGGCCATCGTCATCACCTGCTTGATATCAAAAACATGGCGGCACGCAGCAGCGGGCAGCCGTCTCCCTTCCGGGGGACGGCCTGCCGTGAGTCGGGGCCGCGGACTGCGAGGAGTTGCCCTCGCATGAGGTCGTTACTTGACCTCGACCGTGGCGGCGGCGTCTTCGAGCTGCTTCTTGAACTTCTCGGCGTCGGCCTTCGACACGGATTCCTTGACCGTCGAAGGGGCGCCCTCCACCAGGTCCTTCGCTTCCTTCAGGCCGAGACCCGTGATCTCGCGGATCACCTTGATCACCGTGACCTTCTTTTCGGCCGGGTAGGCCTTCAGCGTGACCGTGAACTCGGTCTGCTCCTCGGCGGCGGGCGCCGCGGCCCCGCCCGCGCCGCCTGCGGCGATCGCGACCGGCGCGGCGGCGGTGACGCCGAACTTGTCTTCCATCATCTTCACGAGGTCGACCACTTCCATGATCGTCATGGCGGAAATCGCCTCGAGAATCTGTTCCTTGCTTGCAGCCATTGCCATCTCTCCAGATTATGTATGTGTCAGTAACCCGAATCAGCCGGCCCGCGTCATGCGGGCTTCACGGCCTTGATCGCAGCCATCGTGCGCACCAGCTTCGCGTGTGGTTCGGCCAGCGTGCGCACCAGCTTCGTGACGGGCGCCATCAGCACGCCCAGCAGCATCGACAGGGCCTGGGCCCTGGTCGGCAGGCTCGCGACCCGGTCGATGTCGGTGGCGGGATAAACCCGACCGCCGAACGCGACCAGCGTCGGGACCAGCTTGTCGTTGCCCTTCGCGAACTCCTTGACGACACGGGCGGCGGCGCCCGGATCTTCCTTCGAGAACGCGAGGATCAGCGGCCCCTTGAGATTGCCGGCGATGCACTCGTAAGGCGTCCCGGTGACCGCGCGGCGCGCCAGCGTGTTCTTGACGACGCGCATGTAGACGCCGGACTGCCGCGCCTTTGCGCGCAACCCCGTCAACTGCGACACCGTCAGGCCACGATATTCCGCCGCGACGACCGAATGCGCGGTCTGCGCAACGGCCTGCACCTCGGTCACCATCGCCTGCTTGTCTTCCAGCCTCAGTCCCATCCACTCCTCCTTCGGTGGGACCGCGCCAGTCGATACTGACCCGGGTTCCACCATCTGCGCAGGCATCCATTAAAGATCCTGGAGGG
>JBOHZL010000148.1:0-3835 GCA_050738495.1 Steroidobacteraceae bacterium
GCCTCAGGCTGTTCCCGCGTCCCGCCGCCGAGGCGACCGCACTGGTCGCGCTCGCCTCGCCCGCCGCGGCGCTCGCGCTCCTCTCCCGCCTGCGCGAGGCGCTCGGCGACGTGGTCACGACCTTCGAGCTGATGCCGCGCATCGCGCTCGACTTTGTCTGCCGCCACGTCGCGGGCGCGCGCGACCCGTTCGACGCGCCGCACGCCTGGTACGCGCTCGTGGAAGTTTCGCTGTCCGCCGGCGACACCGAGTTCACGGGCCGTTTCCAGGCGGCGCTCGCTGCTGCGATCGAGGACGGTGCGATGGAAGACGCGGTCGTTGCAGCCGATGCGGCGCAGCGCGAAGCCCTCTGGCGGCTGCGCGAGACGATCCCGGAGGCGCAGGGCCGCGAAGGCGCGAGCCTCAAGCACGACATCTCGATCGAGCCCGCGAAGCTGCCGGCCTTCGTCGAGGAGGGCCGCGCACTGCTCGAGCGGCTCGCGCCGGGCGCCCGTCTCGTCGCCTACGGGCACCTGGGCGACGGCAACCTGCATTTCAACCTGAGCGAGCCGGCCGGCGGCGACGGCGGCCGACTGGCGACGGAAGCCGAGACCGTGCGCCGCGCCGTGCACGATCTCGTCGCGCGGCATGGCGGCAGCATCAGCGCGGAGCATGGCATCGGCCAGCTCAAGGTCGGCGAGCTGGAACGCTACGAGGATCCCGTATCGCTCGACGTCATGAGGCTCATCAAGCGCGCGCTCGATCCGGACGGCATCATGAATCCGGGCAAAGTCCTGCGCGATCAGTATTAGCCTTGATCCGACAATTTTCCGAGGCATGAAGCCGGGTACGGATTGAAAAAGGCCTCTCGTTATGGTTGAAAGCAAGTTACCAAACGAACTTTCTTCCACGAACGAGAGGCCACTGACTGTGAGACGAAGAAACACCGAATTGCATGCTCGTGTCAATGGGAATCTTGCATTTGAGTTTGCCGAGACCCAGCTCACTTCGTACGCGGGGCTGGAGCTGTTCGATCGGTACCTGCGGCGAATCGGGTTCACTGATCTCATCCGCACGGCCTTTAGGAAGGCGCAGCTGGGCGGGGATTTCGGGGTGATCGCGATGGTGCGCGTGCTCATCGGACTGCTCCTGGTGGGCGGGCGGCGGCTCGAGCACCTGAAGTACCTGGCCAGCGATGCGCTGCTACATCGCTTCGCGCGCGTGCGCGTGTGGCCGACGGCCCGCACGGCGAGTCGCTGGCTGAAGCGCTTCACGATGAGGAGCGTCGAGCATCTGGCGGCGCTCAACGCCGCTGTGATTGCGCAGATCCTGCCGAGACTTGAGCTTCGTAGCCTTACCGTCGATGTCGATGGGACGGTGGTCTCGACCGGTCTTCAGGTCGAACGCGCCGAGCGCGGCTACAACCCGCATCATCGCAAGGTCCCGAGCTACTACCCGATCACCGCGCACCTGGCGGAGACCACGCACGTGCTGCGCGTACGCAACCGCTCGGGGAACGTGCACGATGGCAGGGCGTCTTTGAGCTTTCTGCGGGAACTGTGGCGACAACTGGCGGGCTTCTCGATGCCAAGCGGTCAAATCCGCTTTCGCATGGATGGCGCCTTTTTCCGCGAGGATGTACTGCGTTGGCTCACGTGGCGCGAGGTCGGCTACGCCCTCAAGGTTCCTTTCTATCACTGGCTCGATCTGCAGCAGTTCATCAGAAAGGCTCGTACCTGGACGCGAGTGACGGGCGAGGTGTCCGGCTTCAGAGTGCCGGCGGTGGCGACTCCCTGGGGCAAAACGCTTGCCGTGACGATCTATCGGCGCAAGGTCGCCCATCAGACCGCGAAGAACTACCAGTTGGACTTGTTTGATCCCGACGACGGCTCCTACGAGTACTCGGCCATCACGAGCAATCTCGATTACACGCTCGCGAACCTCTGGCACTTCATGGCGGGCCGCGGCGCGCACGAAAAGACGATCGCGCAGTTGAAAAGCGGGCTCGCGTTCCACAGCGTTCCCACGCTCGCTTATGCAGCCAATAGCGCTTGGCAGCAACTGGTCGCCCTCACGCACAATCTGCTGACCAACTTCCAGATCGATACCGGCGCCGAACGCCGACGCCGTTCCCGCAAACACACCGCGCTGCCGCGCCTCTCGACCGTGCAAACACTGCGCTTCACGCTCTTTCATCGCGCCGCCGCGCTCGTGTGCCCAGGCGGACGCACCGTGCTACGCCTGACCAGTAACCCCGCCACTAAGCGTCTGTTCACCCGCATCGAACAGGCGCTGCCCTGTGCGGCCTAGTTTTTGTCGGATTAGGGCTAACTATGCGTTGGAGCGGACCGTGAAGGGTTGCGGGTGGCGCGCCGCAGGCGCGCGGAGAGATTTTACGCCTGCGGCGCGCTGGTTCGGCCTCGCGCGGCCCGCTCAACGCGGACGTTGGGCGTCATTGTAGGGCGGTCTCTGGCGGTTCCGTGACAGGCCGACGCCTCCTTTCCATGATCGTACGAAGCCTAGGCGTGCTGGGCGCAGTTGGCATTTTGTTTCTTGGTTACGTCTTCGCCGTGTCCGAATGGAAGATGCGCCGAAGTTACGATGCTCCATTGGTTTCGCTGCGCCCCGAAAAGCCGCCCAATCTTGCAGCAGGGAGGCACATGGCGAAGATTGCTGGCTGCTGGGCTGGCTGCCATGGCAAGGAAGGCGAAGGCGGATTCGAATCGATCAAGGGTATCCATCGGAGCGCGGCGCCAACGCTTTCCCAAGTCCTGCCGGAGTACGCGGACGAAGAACTCGCGCGCCTGATTCGCTACGGTGTAAAGCGGGACGGCAAGAGCTCAATTGGAATGATCGCGTATGCCACCTGGCCCCTGGGTGACCAGGATCTTGCCGACATCATCGCCCACTTGCGCGCGCAGCCCGCACTTCCACCGGTCGAACGATCGCATGACTTCACCTTGCGGGGTCGCTGGGCCATGGTGACTGGAAAGTGGGGTGTCGACGCAGCGATGGTTAACAGATCGCTGCCGCGATGGGGCGCATTGTCCCTCAACACGCCATTCGAGCGTGGTCGCTACTTGGCAAGCGTAGTCTGTGCCGCGTGCCATGGTCGTAACCTACGGGGAAGTGCGCTCGAAAGCACTCCTTCCCTGAGAATCGCAGTGGCCTATTCAGAGGAGCAATTTCGCCGGCTGCTGCGCACAGCTACCGCAGCCGGGGGGCGTGAAGTGAAGCGCATGAGCTGGGTGCGCGATGTTGAATTCACGGATCAGGAGATCGAAGATCTCTACGTGTTCCTGCGGGAACATGACGGCGTGCAAATTGCGATTGGCAACGACAGCGACCGACCGAGTGCCGTGCGAGAAAAGCATCGACGTGCCGCCGGTCCAATGACGCCCAACTATGCGATGCAGCGGTCGGCGCGCGTCGTCACGCCGCTTGCACCTGGTGCAAGCCGCTTCGCGAGGGCTGGATCAGCAAGCGGCGCGCCAACTGCGCGCCGCCGCTGATCGCGGACGTTAGGCCACAGAGATCCGGCTTCCGCACTTGCATCACTGTATCCGTTCGGATACACTCGGTATGTGTATCAGATCCAGCGAACCGAGGTCTTCTCGAAATGGTTGGCTGGGCTGCGAGACGCGAAGGGTACCGCCCGCATCCTGGCTCGACTGGATTCAGTGCGACTCGGCAATTTGGGTGACAGCAAAAGCCTCGGTGGCGGGCTTCATGAGATGCGGATATACGCCGGCCCCGGCTACCGTCTCTACTTCGCGCCACGCGGGGAGATTGTGATTGTTTTGCTGTGTGGTGGCGATAAATCGTCTCAGCAACGGGACATTGCACGGGCCAGGCG
>JBOHZL010000149.1:0-3419 GCA_050738495.1 Steroidobacteraceae bacterium
GTTTCGGAGGCGCGGAAATGAAATTCCTCGAACAGCTGCAGCAGCTCGACTTCAAGGACATCGGCCGCTGGCCGTTCCTGTTCCGCGGACTCGGCATCCTGCTCGTGCTGGTCGTCATGACCGGCCTGCTGGTCTGGTACTTCGTCTGGGGCGACAACGGCAACCGGCCGGACCTGCTGAAGGCGGAGGCCGAGGAAAAGGCGCTGTGGGCCACCTTCGACCAGAAGCAGCGCAAGGCCGCGAACCTCGAGGCCTACCGGCAGCAGCTCGCGGAGATCGAGCGCACCTTCGGCGCCATGCTGCGCCAGCTCCCGGGACGCACCGAAGTGCCGTCCCTGCTGGTCGACATCTCGCAGACCGGACTCGCCGCAGGCTTGCAGGAACGGCTGTTCCAGCCCGGCGGCGAGATCAAGAAGGACTTCTACGCGGAGCTGCCGATCAAGATCCAGCTCACCGGCGGCTTCCACGAGTTCGGCCTGTTCGTTTCCGGCATCGCGGCCCTGCCGCGCATCGTGACGCTGCATGACCTGGAGATCACGCGCGGCAACGTGCGTGGCGGCGCTTCGCGCGGCAGCGCGCCGGCGCCGACCGACCAGCTCACCCTCAACCTGACGGCGAAGACCTATCGCTACCTCGACGAGGGCGAGACGGCGCCGGCAGAGCCGGAGGAGAAGGGCAAGAAGCGCAGGCCCAAGCGGGAAGTGACGACATGAGCCAGGAACGCATGCGCAAGATCCTGATCGCCGCCGGCATGGCGAGCGCGCTGATGCTCGGCGGCTGCGCCGACGACCTCGACGACCTGCGCGCCGACATCGAAAAGGCCAAGCAGCGTCCGGGCGGGCGCATCCAGCCGCTGCCGGAAGTGAAGCCCTACGTCAGTCACGAATACCAGATGGCGGATCGCCGCTCGCCGTTCCTGCAGAGCCTGGCCGGGGAGAACCCGAGCGGGCCGCGGCCGGACGTGCAGCGTCCGCGCGAATACCTCGAGCAGTTCCCGCTCGACACGCTGAAGATGGTGGGGACGCTCAAGCTGGGCGGCGGCAACTACGGCCTGGTGCAGACCAAGGACGGCCTGATTCACCGCGTGCTTCCCGGCAATCACGTCGGCCAGAACGACGGCCGCGTGATGTCGGTCAGCGACGCGCGCATTTCCGTGGTCGAAATAATTCCTGATGGACTCGGCGGCTACCTCGAGCGCCCCGCGGCGCTGGCTCTGAGCGATTGATTTCTGGGAGAACGTCTGATGGCTGGTAACAACCGGACAACGGTGTGGAACATGGGCTTCGCCCGGATGCTGGGCGGCGCGGTGGCGACATTCGCCATGGCGTGGGCGCAGGTCGCGCAGGCCCAGGATGCGGTGCGACTGACCGCGATCGACGTGCAGCCGATGCAGGGCTCGACCCTGCAGATCCGGCTGCGCACCGATGGCGTCGCGCCACAGCCACTGACATTCACGATCGACCAGCCGGCGCGGCTGTCCGTCGACCTGCCTGACGTCGCGCTCGCGCTCGACAACCGGCGCATCGACGTGGGTGCAGGCGGCGTCGACACGATCGTCGCGGCCGAGGCCACGGGCCGCACGCGCGTCGTGTTCAACCTCGATTCGCTGGTCCCGTACACCGCGCAGGCAGAGGGCGACAGCGTGATCGTCACCCTGGGCGGCGCAGGCGCGTCCACCGCGCCTGCGAGCACCCCGACCGCCCAGGCGGCAGCGCCTGCCGCCGGCGGCGTGCGCAGCATCACCGGCGTCGACTTCCGCCGTTCGCCTGAGGGCGCCGGCCGCGTCGTCGTCAAGCTCTCCGATCCGGCGACGCCCGCGAGCCTCAAGCAGGAAGGCAACCGCGTCATCGTCGACTTCACCGGCGCGCAGCTTTCCGAGGACGTGATGAAGCGCTACGACGTCGTGGACTTCGCGACGCCCGTGACGATGTTCGACGCGATGCGCGTCGGCAACGGTTCGCGGATCGTCGTCACCGCGACCGGCGACTTCGAGCAGCTCGCCTACCAGACCGACGACCAGTACGTGGTCGAGATCCGGCAGCGCCCGCGTGCCGCCGCCGCGGTGCTCGACAAGGACAAGGTCTACACCGGCGAGCGCCTCACGCTCAACTTCCAGGACATCGACGTCCGACCGCTGCTCCAGCTCCTCGCCGACACCAGCGGCCAGAATATCGTCGTGTCCGACTCGGTCAAGGGCCGCGTCACGCTGCGCTTGCAGAACGTGCCCTGGGACCAGGCACTCGACATCGTGCTCCGGACCAAGGGTCTCGCCATGCGCCGCAAGGACAACGTGATCCTGGTGGCGCCGCAGGCCGAGCTCGCCGCGCAGGAGAAGGCGGAGCTCGAGGCACAGCAGGACATCCAGGAGCTCGCGCCGCTTCGGACCGAGTTCCTGACCGTCAACTACGCCAAGGCGTCCGAGATCTCGCGCCTGGTCAAGTCTGCGGGCGGCGGCTCGCTGCTGTCGGCACGCGGCAACGTGACCACCGACGAGCGCACCAACACGCTGCTCGTGCAGGACACCGCGGAGAACCTGACGGCGATCCGCAACATGGTCGCGACGCTCGACATCCCGGTGCGCCAGGTGCTGATCGAGTCGCGCATCGTGATCGTCGCCGACGACTTCAGCCGCGATCTCGGCATCCGCGCCGGCTTCACGCGCGTGTCGGACGACCTGAGCGACCTGATGGCGGTCAGCGGCAGCGCGCAGTCCACGGACTCGATCATCGGCTCCGCGCTCGACAACCTGGCCGACAGCGGCCAGCCGTTCCCGGTGGAAGTGCCGTTCGGCAACTTCGACCGTTATAACGTGAACATGCCGGTCGCCAACCCGGCGGGCCGGATCGCGCTCTCGATCCTCGACTTCGACGACTTCCTGATCGACCTCGAGCTCTCGGCCGCGCAGAACGAAGGCCGTGGCGAGATCAAGTCGACCCCGCGCGTCATCACCGCGAACCAGCGCGAGGCGATCATCGAGCAGGGCGTCGAGATCCCGTACCAGGAGTCGGCTTCGTCCGGCGCGACCACGACGCAGTTCAAGAAGGCGGTGCTGTCGCTCAAGGTGACGCCGCAGATCACGCCGGACGACCGCGTGATCCTCGACCTGACCGTCACCAAGGACAGCGTCGGCCAGCTCGTGCCGAGCGCGACCGGTGGCTTCGTGCCCTCGATCGACACGCGAAACATCCAGACCCAGGTGCTGGTCAAGGATGGCCAGACGGTCGTGCTGGGCGGCATCATGGAGACGGAGCGCCGCGACAACGAGAAGAAGGTGCCGCTGCTCGGCGACGTGCCGGTGCTCGGTTACTTGTTCAAGTCCAAGAACAAGATCAATAACAGGGACGAACTGCTGATATTCGTCACACCCAAGATCCTGCGCGAAGGATCCAGCATCGTCGAGTGATCGCGGCGGCCCCGGC
>JBOHZL010000150.1:0-3378 GCA_050738495.1 Steroidobacteraceae bacterium
GACTAGCACAGGGCCGGGTTCGCTCAGGTCGCTACCGGGGGCTCTGGCGGATCCGGCGGACGTGGCGGCTCCGGCTGCTCGGCCGGCTGCCGCAGGACGCCGCGCCGGACGCGCTCCGGCACCTTCGCCTCGAGCGTGCGTGCGCGGCGGTCGCGGAGTATGCGGAGCTCGATCGCCTCGCCCGGCTCGTACGAGCGCAGGATGCGCATGGCGTGACGGCCGTTTTCCGGCTCGCGCCCGCCGATCGCGACGATCACGTCGCCGTCCTCCAGGCCGAGTCCCTTGTCGGCCGGCGCCCGCGCGACCAGCACGCCCTCGTCGGCGCCGAAATAACGGCCGAGACCGGGCGTCAAGGTGACGAACTCGGCGTCGCCCCATGCATCCAGCAGCCAGTGGCCGTCGCCCAGTGCCGCCATTGCGGGCAACGATGGCATCGACGGAAATGCTGGTATCGCCGGCACGCTGGGCATGACACGAGTACCGGCGAAGAACATCTGGTTGAGGGCACGCGCTTCCACCACCAGCTTGAGCGGTTTGCCGGCGCGCTTGAGGTCGAGGTCGACTTTCTCTCCGGGTTCGATGTCCGCCATCGCGGTGACGAGCTCACGGCCGGTCGTGACCTTCTTTTTCTCGATGGCGACGATGATGTCGCCTGCTTCGACCCCGGCCTCCGCGGCAGGGCCGCCGGGACTCACACCCGCGACCCGCACGCCGCCGCCATTGGCCTCGGCACCGCCGAGATTGACGCCGAGCATCGCCCGGCGGGTTCCAGGCAGGAAGAACTCGAAATTGCGCATCGCTCCGGCGGCCGCCTCGCCGCTCAGCTCCGCGACCTCGCGCGCTGCGTCTTCCAGCCGGCGCTGCGCCTCCGCGAGCTGCTGCGCCCGCGATTCCTCGTCGGCCGCGAGCGCCGGCGCCGCGACGGCACCGAAGGTCATCGTCGCGATCATCGCGACCATCGCGACCATCGCGACCATCATCTTGTTCATCGTCGTCTCCATGATTCAGTAAGTGCCGACGGCGTCCGCATAGCGGACCTGGACCAGCGAATGCATCAGGTTGACGCGCTCCTGCCACAGCCGCTCGGCGCGCTCGGGGGCATTCGGCTCGAGCACCACGACGCTCAGCCGATCGTCCAGTTGCGCAAGCCGGTCTTCGAGTTCCGCCACGGTGAATGCAGTGCTGCCGCGCATCGCGTGACGCTCGGGGAGTGTCGCAAGCAACCATTCGAGACGTGCGTTCTCGGCGCGGACGCGCTCGCTCGGCAGCAGCACGTCGCGCGGCGCGGGCAGCTCTGCCACCGCGGCAATCTCGTTCTGGGCTGACTGCAACCACCAGCCGAGTCCCGCGGCTGCCGACAGCACGACCGCCGCCAGCGCCGCCGGCCAGCGCAGCACCTGGCGCGAGTCGCGGCGCCGGCGAGCCTCCGTCACGGCGGCCCAGCCGCCGGCGGGAGGATCGAAGGCCGCGAACGCCGACAATCGCCAGGCCCAGTGGTTCATGCGGGGCTGCATGTCGACTCCTCCGCTGGTATCGCGTTCCCGCCCAGCAACTCGCGCAAGCGCGCGTGCGCGCGCGAAAGCTGTGACTTCGAGAAGCTCGGCGTGCGTCCCAGCGCCATGCCGATCTCGGCGTGGGTAAAGCCTTCCACGTCGTGCAGCCAGACGACGGCTCGCGTCATGGCCGGCAGCGTCATCAAGGCGCGCTCGAGCGCGGCGTCCATGCTTTCGACGATGCCACGCGTCGTGGCAGGCAAGCGGTCCGGCCCGCCCGGATCCTTGTCCAGCCACTCGAGACTCCTGTGCCAGGGCGAGCGCAGATACATCAGCGCCCGATTGACGGCGATTGCGCGAATCCAGGCCGGCAACGGACAACGCCCTTCGAATGCTCCGATGTGCTCCAGCACGTCGACGAAAGTCTCCTGAAGGAGTTCCTCGGCGATGGCCGGACGCCGGACCAGCCTGCGCAACAGCGTGTACAGGGGCCCTGCGGTCGCGTGATACACGGCCTCGATCGCGGATTCGTCGCCGGCTTGCGCCGCCGCAACGATCCGGCCTGGAATCTCGATGTCGGAAATGCCGGGCATCGGGCGCTTAGATGCCCGGGCGGGTCAAAAGGTCGCAGATCGGACTAGATTTCCTCGATCAGCAGCGCGGTGATGGTCGCCATGTCCTCGATCGAGGCGTTGCCGAAGGCTGCGCGCAGCCGGCCCTGACGGTCGATCGCGTAGACCTGGCCGGAATGACCGATGTTGTAACCGCCGTCCTTGCCGGCCGGCTCCTTGACGAAAAAGGTCGAAAACTGCGCGGCGATCCGCGCGACCTGCTGCGGGTCGCCGGTCAGGCCGATGAAATCCGGCGACAGGGGCTCGAGATAGGCCTTGAGCGCCGCCGGAGAGTCGCGTTCGCCGTCCACGCTGATCATGACGACCTGCGCGACTTTCAAGACGCCGTCCCGCGCCGCGTGCAGGACCCGCAGGCGCGCGAGTGCGGACGGACAGACGTCGGGACAATGCGAGAAGCCGAAAAATACCAGCGCCGGCCGGCCGCGCAGGCTCGCGAAGCTGCGCCTGGCGCCTCGCTGGTCCGTCAGCTCGAAATCTTCGACCGCGACCGGTGCGGGGTGGACGTAAACCTGGTCGAGTGCCGGGAGGCCCGGGGACACCGTCTCTGCAGCCGCGAAGCAGGCCGCCAATGCGAGTGCCAGGAGCGGCCAGGCCGCATGGCGTGGGGAATTGCTGCTAGTTCGCATACAGGCGATTCAGCGGTACCAGTCCAAAGGTGGTGGCGCCCGGTTTCTTCCAGTACAGCCGGGCGACGGCGGTGCCGGAATGATCGTAATACTCCAGCGTGATCGTGTAACGCGCGTTCTTGGTCAGGGCGATGACCGGGGACTGGTCATCGGTGGTGGCGTGCTGGGTCCAATTGTCGATCACCAGATGGCCGTCGATCCAGAGGCGCGCCCCGTCGTTGGTGCGGGTCTGGAACTGGAAGTTGCCGCTGGCGATGGCCTCGACCTGGCCGCTCCAGCGCACCGAGAACTGGTTGCTGGCGACCCCGGGACCCGGTGCCGCGGACCACAGGAAATTGACCCGCTCGAGGCGTTCCAGCACCGGCGCGCCCGCCAGGCTCAGGTTGTTGAAATAGCGCGCGGTGAGCCCGGTGCCGGTGGCCGGGCTGCCGCCTCCGCCACCGCCGGCCGTCGACGACTCCTGGTTGCCGATCTGCGCCACATAGGCGGCCAGGTTGGCGAGCTCGGTGGCGGTGGCAGTGAAGCCGTTGTGCGCCTGGATCGCGTCTGCGATGGTCGGCGCCGAGCCGCGGTGCAGGTATGGCGCCGTGGCCCAGACGTCGCGCAGCGTCGGGATGTCGATGCCGG
>JBOHZL010000151.1:0-3354 GCA_050738495.1 Steroidobacteraceae bacterium
GTGCCGGCAAGCGCCGCGCCGCCGGCGACAAGCCGCGCAGGTGCTCCTCGAACTGCAGCGGACGCGAGGGCGGCACCGGCAAGTCGGCCACGCGCCGCGGCGGGATCGACGCCGCGATCAGTTCGCGCGCCCAGGCGACCGCACCGGCGCGCAGGTCTCCGTCGACGCGACGGTCGACGATGCCGAGCTCGATGGCAGCCTCGATTCCGACCGGCTTGCCCGTGGTCATCATCTCGACCGACGCCTGCCAGCCGGCCAGCCGCGGCAGCCGCACCGTGCCGCCCGCGCCGGGCAGCAGACCGAGTGTGACCTCCGGGAAGCCGAGCTGCAGGTCGCCGGCGGCGCAGCGATAGTGACTGGCAAGCGCCGTTTCCGCGCCACCGCCGAGTGTCGCGCCGGTGAGCGCCGCGATCACCGGCTTGCCGCAGGATTCGAGCCGCGACAGCACTCCCGGCAGCAGCGGCTCGAGCGGCGGACGATCGAATTCGCCGACGTCGGCGCCGGCGATGAAGTTTCGTCCCGCGCCGACGAGCACGATCGCCCGGATCCCGGCTTCCGCGTCCAGTTGCTCGATGGCGGCGAGAAATGCCGCCCGCACCGGGTGGGAGAGCGCGTTGACCGGCGGATTGTCGAATACGACGATGGCGACGTTGCCGTCGCGCGTGACCGCGACCGGCGTGCTCACGCGATGCGCTCGATCGCGAGTGCGATCCCCTGGCCGACGCCGATGCACATCGCGCAGAGTGCGCGCTTCCCGCCGCTGCGGCCGAGTTGCAGGGTCGCGGTCGTGGCAAGCCGCGCCCCGCTCATGCCGAGTGGATGACCGAGTGCGATCGCGCCACCATTGGGATTCACGTGTGCGGCGTCGTCCGGCAGGCCGAGCTTGCGCAGCACCGCGAGCGCCTGCGAGGCAAAGGCCTCGTTCAGCTCGATCACGTCGAAGTCGCCGATCGCGAGGCCGAGTCGCGCCATGAGCTTCTGCGACGCCGGCGCGGGACCGATGCCCATGATGCGCGGCTCGACGCCGGCGAATGCCGCTCCCAGCACGCGCGCGAGCGGCCTGAGACCGTGGCGCCTGGCCGCCGTTTCGCTCGCGACGATGAGCGCGCAGGCGCCATCGTTGACGCCCGAGGCGTTGCCCGCGGTCACGCTCCCGCCGGCGCGGAATGGTGTCGCGAGCTTCGCCAGCGCCTCGAGGCTGGTCTCGCGCGGATGCTCGTCGCGATCGACCACGACCGCGTCGCCCTTGCGCACCGGCAAGGTCACCGGGGCGATTTCCAGTGCGAACCTGCCGTCGGCCTGTGCCTTCAGCGCGCGCTGCTGGCTCCGGAGCGCGAACGCATCCTGGTCCTTCCGCGAGACCGCGAACTCGGCCGCGACGTTCTCACCGGTCTCGGGCATCGAGTCGATGCCGTACTGCTGCTTCATCAGCGGGTTGACGAAACGCCAGCCGATGGTCGTGTCGAAGAGCTGCTGATTCCTCGAGTAAGCCGCGTCGGGCTTCGACAGCACATAGGGCGCCCGGCTCATGCTCTCGGCGCCGCCTGCGATGACGAGCTCGGCCTCGCCGCAACGGATCATCCGGGCGGCGATCGCCACCGCGTCGAGACCCGAGCCGCAGAGGCGGTTCACGGTCACCCCGGGAACGACGGATGGGAGACCGGCGAGCAGCGCCGCCATGCGCGCGAGATTGCGGTTGTCTTCGCCCGCCTGGTTGGCGCAACCGAGCACGACGTCGTCCACCGCCTGCCAGTCCACCGCGGGATTGCGCTTCATCAGCGCCGCGATCGGCACGGCGGCCAGGTCGTCGGTGCGCATCCCGGCGAGCACGCCGCCGTAACGCCCGATCGGCGTGCGGATGGCGTCGCAAATCAGTGCTTCAGTCATCGACCAGCCTCCCCGCAATCCGGTGACTGCGCCCGCGGAACAGCGCGACGACTTCGCCGCGCTGGTTCCGGATCTCGATCTCGTAAATCCCGGAACGGCCCGCGAGCCAGCGCTCCTCCGCGACCGCCGTCAGCAGGTCGCCGTCGCGGGCGGGCAGCAGGAACTCGATCGCGGCTCCGGCCGCGACCGTGTTGTCGCCGCGCGAGTTGCAGGCGAATGCGAATGCGCTGTCGGCCAGCGCAAAGACCAGGCCGCCGTGGCAGATCCCGTGACCATTGACCATGTCGGATCGCACGCGCATCGAGACGCTGGCCGAGCCCGGACCGGACGATTCGATCTTCATGCCGAGCGCCTGCGAGGCCCGGTCGCCGGCATACAGGGCCTGAACCGCGCGACTTGCAAGTCCGCTCATCGCGTCATCGCCCGCTGAATCGCGGCGCGCGCTTTTCGGCGAAGGCGGCCACGCCCTCGGCGTAGTCGGCGGTGTGGCCGAGCTCGCGCTGGAAATCGCGTTCGACGTCGAGCTGCTCCGCGAGCGTCCGCTGCCAGGCGCCGAGGATGGCCTCGCGCGTGCGCAGGATTCCCGTCGTCGGCGCGGCCGCGAGCTCGCCGGCGAGCCGGTCCACGGCGGCAGCGAACACCGCGTCGTCCACGCAGCGCCAGATCAGCCCCCATTCCGCAGCCTCGGCGGCGCCGAGCCGCTCGCGCGTCATCGCGAGCCCGAGCGCGCGTGCATTGCCGACGAGGCGCGGCAGGAACCAGGTTGCGCCCGAGTCGGGCAGCAGCCCGAGCCTGCAGAATGCCTGGATGAAGACAGCGGAACGCGCCGCGATGACGATGTCGCAGGCCAGCGCGATGCTCGCACCGGCGCCGGCCGCGACGCCGTTCACCGCGGCGATCACCGGCAGCGGCAGGCCCCTGAGCGCCAGCACCAGCGGCTTGTAGTTGCGCTCGATCGATTCGCCGAGGTCCGCGCGCCCGCCGTCGGCCGCGACCTGGCGCTCGCCGAGATCCTGACCCGCGCAGAAACCGCGGCCCGCACCGGTCAGGACCAGCACGCGCGCGCCGTCGGCGGCGACCCGGGCGAGCGCGTCGCGCAACTCCGCGTGCATCTCGCCATTGAAGCTGTTGAGGCGCTCCGGCCGGTTCAATGTCAGGCGCGCAATGGCGTCGCTGACCGAATACTGGATCGTCTGGTAGTTCATTCGTCGTAGCTGATCTCGAGGGCGTCGCTGGTCGGTCGCGCCTGGCAGCAGAGAATATAGCCTGCCTCGACCTCCCAATCCTCCAGCGCGACGTTGTGTTCCATTTCGGCGCTGCCGCTGACGAGCTTGGCGCGGCAGGTCGAGCAGACGCCGGCGCGGCAGGAAAACGGCAGGTCCAGACCCGCGCGACCGGCGGCGTCCAGGATCACCTCACCGACGAGCGGCATCGTGAACTTGCGCCGGCGCCCGTCCATGACGACGG
>JBOHZL010000152.1:0-3315 GCA_050738495.1 Steroidobacteraceae bacterium
GCCTGTGACTGGTCCGAAATAGCCTGAAGTGCCACATATAACTCATTGATATTAAATAATATTTATCTAGGGGTTTTTTGCATAAGGAAATCCTTGACACACCGGCCGCACGGAAATAATTTCGCAACCCTGACACAAGATCTTGTGGTTGCCGGCAGAAGCAGGGTGGGGCGCCGGCAGAAGCGTCAGGGAGCCAAGTGAAATCGCATCGAGGCGGCGCAGCGGGGCGCCGGCCAGGGTGAGATTTCCCCGGCGAAATCAGCGGCGGCCGGATTGACGGGGGCGATGTAGAGAAAATGAGCACAGCGGTCAGGATCGAGCGGAAAGACGTCGACGAGATTCCCTACCAGGAGGCGTCGCTCGACATCTGGGACCGGAAGTACCGCCTGACCGCCAAGGATGGCACGGCGATCGATGCCACCATGGACGACACGCTGCGCCGCGTAGCGACCACGCTCGCGGAGGTCGAGGACGCCGCCCAGCGCGAGTACTGGTTCGAGCGCTTCCTCTGGGCGCTGCGCAAGGGCGCGATTCCCGCCGGCCGGATCATGTCGAATGCCGGCGCGCTGCAGCACAAGCCCGCGACATCCACGATCAACTGCACGGTCTCGGGGACGATCCGCGACTCGATGGACGACATCCTGAACAAGGTCCACGAGGCCGGCCTGACCCTGAAGGCGGGCTGCGGCATCGGCTACGAGTTCTCGACGCTGCGCCCGCGCGGCGCCTTCGTCGCCGGCGCCGGCTCGCACACCTCGGGGCCGATGTCCTTCATGGACATCTACGACCGCATGTGCTTCACCGTGTCCTCGGCCGGCGGCCGCCGCGGCGCGCAGATGGGCACCTTCGACGTCGGCCATCCCGACGCGATCGACTTCATCCGCGCCAAGCGCGAGAACGGCCGCCTGCGGCAGTTCAACCTGTCGCTGCTGGTGACCGACGAGTTCGTGGACGCGGTGCGCGGCGACCGCGAGTGGATGCTCGCGTTTCCGCTGCCGGAGCGCGAATACGACCCGGCGCTGCACGACCTGCACGACCCGCAGGCCTTCGTCTGGCGCGACTGGCCGGATGCGGAGGGCTATGTCGCCAACGAGGACGGACTGGTCGCCTGCCGGATCTACAAGGTGCTGCCGGCGCGGCGCCTGTGGGACGTCATCATGGCATCGACCTACGACTTCGCCGAGCCGGGCTTCGTGCTGATCGACCGTGTCAACGAGATGAACAACAACTGGTGGTGCGAGAACATCCGCGCCACCAACCCCTGTGGGGAACAGCCGCTTCCGCCTTATGGCTCCTGCCTGCTCGGTTCCGTGAACCTGACCCGCTTCGTGCGCCGACCGTTCACCGAGGAGGCGAGCTTCGATTGGGACGAATACCGCGAGGTGGTGCGGGTGTTCACCCGCATGCTGGACGACGTGGTCGAGATCAACGGCCTGCCGCTCGGTCAGCAGCGCAGCGAGATCGAGCGCAAGCGGCGCCACGGCATGGGCTTCCTCGGCCTCGGCTCGACGATGACCATGCTCGGGATGCGCTATGGCTCGCCCGAGTCGGTGGCCTTCACCGACAACGTGTCGCGCGAGATGGCGATCGCCGGCTGGGAAGCGGGGCTCGCGCTCGCGCGCGAGAAGGGCCCCGCCCCGGTCATGAACGAGGAGTTCCCGGTCACCCGCGCGATGCTCCGCAAGCGCCCCGAGATGGCGCGCGACGGCTGGAAGGCGGGCGACCGCGTGCCCGGGCGCGTGCTACACGCGCGCTACAGCCGCTATATGCGCCGGCTGGCGGAAGTCGCGCCGCAGCTCGTGAAGGAGCTCGAGACGGTAGGCAGCCGCTTCACGCACCACAGCTCGATCGCGCCCACCGGCACGATCTCGCTGTCGCTTGCGAACAATGCGTCGAACGGCATCGAGCCGTCGTTCGCGCACCACTATTTCCGCAACGTGATCCGTGAGGGCAAGAAGTCGAAGGAGCGCGTGGACGTCTATTCCTTCGAGCTGCTCGCCTACCGCGAGCTCGTCAACCCGCGCGCCGTGCCGGCATCGACCAATCCGGCCGAGATGCTGCCGGATTATTTCGTCACGGCGGAGAGCATCGGCCCGCGCGAGCACGTGGACATCCAGGCCGCCGCGCAGAAGTGGGTGGACTCCTCGATCTCGAAGACCGCGAACGTGCCGACCGACTTCCGCTACGAGGAGTTCAAGGACATCTACCTGTACGCACACGAGCGCGGCCTGAAGGGCTGCACGACCTTCCGGTTCAACCCGGAGGCTTTCCAGGGCGTGCTGGTCAAGGAAGACGACCTCAAGAACACCATCTACGTGTTCACGCTCGAGGACGGCAGCGAGGTCGAGGCGCGGGGCGACGAGGAGATCGAGTACGACGGCGAGATCCACACCGCCGCCAATCTGTTCGACGCGCTGAAAGAAGGCTATTACGGCAGGTTCTGAGCACCGGGGGCGAGCGAGACATGAGCAGACACAAGTTCGAGAAGAAGATCGTCAAGTACCGGGTCCAGAAGCCGGAAGCGGAGAAGCCGGCGGCGCCCGCGCGCGAGGGTCGCGCGCGCAAGGACGGCGGCAAGGTCGTCTGGATGCACGAAAAGCTCGAGCGTCCGGAGGTGCTGATCGGCTCGACCTACAAGATCAAGACGCCGGTCTCCGACCACGCGATGTACCTGACGATCAACGACATCATGCTGAACGAAGGCACCGAGCACGAGCACCGGCGCCCGTTCGAGATCTTCATCAACTCGAAGAATCTCGATCATTTCCAGTGGATCGTCGCGCTGACGCGGATCATCTCCGCGGTGTTCAGGAAAGGCGGCGACGTGGCCTTCCTGACCGAGGAGCTGAAGGCCGTGTTCGATCCGCGCGGCGGTTACTGGCAGCCGGGCGGCAAGTTCATGCCGTCGATAGTCGCGGAGATCGGTTACGTGGTCGAGCGTCACCTGCAGGCGATCGGCCTGATGAAGAAGCCGGGCATGGACGACACCCAGCGACTGCTGATCGAGGAGAAGCGCAAGGAATGGGAGCAGCGTAACCGCCAGCAGGACGCGTTCGCGAAGTCGAGTTATCCGGAAGGAGCGCAGCTCTGCGTCAAGTGCAATACCGCCGCAGTCGTCATGATGGACGGCTGCATGACTTGCCTCGCCTGTGGCGAGTCGAAGTGCGGCTGACGGCGCGGCTCGTTTTCAATCACGCGCCGGCCGGGTCCCCGCCCGGCGGCTCCTGACGGCAGGAGCTGCGCGTGACCTCCCAGGCGGCCTTCGGGCCGCCTTTTTTCCCCGGGTGCCGGGTCGAACATTCGAACATTTTCAGG
>JBOHZL010000153.1:0-3014 GCA_050738495.1 Steroidobacteraceae bacterium
GCCTTTTGCATCGCATCATTGCGCCGGTGGAGATCACCGGCGCAACATGCGCCCCACTCGGGACTCGGGCTCGCAGGGGGACTCATGAACTGGAAGATCGTCTTCATCGGCGGCGTCGTCTATTACGTCGCCTTGTTCATCGTCTCGATGGCAGCCGGGCATTTCATCCATTCGCCCGAGGCTGGCGTGCTGGCCGAAGCCTATCGCGCGACCGCCTCGTTCTGGCGCCCGGAACTCAGAATGAACCCGCCCGACATGAGCCTGATGTGGAAGCTGTGGATTCCGTCCGGGCTGCTCGGCGCGTTCCTGGCCGCCGGCGTGTACTCGGT
The DNA here is from genome assembly GCA_050738495.1 of Steroidobacteraceae bacterium. Lineage (GTDB taxonomy): Bacteria > Pseudomonadota > Gammaproteobacteria > Steroidobacterales > Steroidobacteraceae > SCUD01. Next base: position 330 of record JBOHZL010000153.1, read on the forward strand.
GGTGCGCTCGTCGCTCACCGGCCCGGGGTGGCAGCGCGGACTCAAGTTCGGCTTGATCGCCGTCGTGTTCTTCATCGTCAATGTGCTGGGCTACCGCGGCGTTTTCAATCTGCCGGACACGATCTGGGTCTGGTGGGTAGTCGGAGCGGCGGTTGCGAACCTTCTGGCCGGCATCGTGCTCGGCTGGGTCGCGCAGAAACTGGCACCCGCGGGCAGTTGAGCCTTTAGACTCCCAAAGCCCTGGCCCATCGTGGCCCAGGGTTTTTTTGCTGCCCATGCGAAGCCGCCGATGAGTCTCGCATCGCTCGAACGCAGGTTTCCCCGCAAACGCGCCGTCATCACCGGCGGCGCGAGCGGGCTCGGGCTCGCGACCGCGGAACTCCTCGCCGCGCGCGGCTGGCGGCTCGGGCTGCTCGACCGGGACAGCGAGCGCCTCGCCCAGGCGGTGCAGGAACTGCGCGCCGCGGGCAGCCCGCAGTGCGACGGCTACATCGTCGACACCGCCGACGAGAAGTCGGTACGCCCGGCGATCGACGGCTGCGCGGCGAAGCACGGCGGCATCGACTTTGCGTTGAACGCGGCGGGCGTCGCGGTCGCCGGCGACCTGCTCGAGACCGCCGCCGCGGACTGGGCTTGGATCCTCGGCATCAACGTGCAGGGCATCGTGCACTGCTGCCGCGCAGAGGCGCCGCACATGATCGCCGGCGGCGGCGGCGTCATCGTCAACGTGGCGAGCGCCGCGAGCTTCGCGTGCAGCAGCCGGATGAGCGCCTACAATGCCTCCAAGGCGGCCGTGGTCGCACTGTCGGAGACGCTGTTCCAGGAACTCGCGGAGCATCGCGTGCATGTCGCGGTCGCCATGCCGGGCTTCTTCCGCACGCGCCTCCTGGTGCATGCGCGCGCACCGGCGGATGCGCTCGGGTTCGCGGAGCGGCTGATGCAGCGCTCCGAGCTCGAAGCGGACGCGGTCGCTGCGGAGATCGTCGCGCGCGCGGGCGCCGGCGCGATCCACATCGTGCTGCCGGACAATTACCGGTGGCTCTGGCGTCTCAAGCGGCTCGCGCCGCGGTTCTTTCTGCGCCGGCTGGCGGCCATGCGCCGGCGCAGGTCGTCGAGAAGGAGTTGAAACGATGTATCTGTGGATGAAGCTGCTGCATATCCTCGGCGTGGTGTTCTTCGTCGGCAACATCACGACCGGCGTGTTCTGGCACTGGCACGCGGAGCGAACCCGCAATCCGCGGCTGATCGCGCACGCGATGGAAGGCGTGATCCTGAGCGACCGCTACTTCACGGTGCCGGGCGTGGTGGTCATCGTGGCGAGCGGCGTCATTGCCGCGATCAACGCGAATTTCCCGTTGCTGGGCACGCCCTGGATCCTGTGGGGGCTGATCCTGCTTTCCATCGCCGGGCTGGTGTTCATGTTCCGCCTCGGGCCATTGCAGCGGCAGATGCACGTGCACGCGCAGGCGGGCGCGTCCAGCGGCTCATTCGACTTCGACTCCTACAGCCGGCTCGCGGCGCAGTGGAAAATCTGGGGGGCGGTGGCGACCCTGGCGCCGCTCATCGCGCTGGCATTCATGGTGCTGAAGCCCGCGTTCTGAGCGATGCCAAGCCGATCGGCTACTCGAGCGCGCGCAGCGACTCGAGTGTCGTCTGACGCAAGCTGTCGATCGCCCCGTCGATGCGCCGGAACGCCTCCTCGTCCTCGATCAGGCCGGCCGAGTCGGCCGTCCAGACGGCTCTCAGGTTTGCGGCGTCGCGAACGACATCCGCGGGCATCAATACCGCGAGGTCGTTGATCGTCAGCATGTCGGCCCAGCCCATGCGCGGGTCGCCGCGCTGGTCGCCCTCGGCGTAGTGCGCATAGAAGATGATCTGCTGAAGCGAGCCGATCTCGGTCAGCAGTTCGATTCCGGCGACCCGGATGTTCCGGTTCCGCTCGGTCGCTTCGTTGCGCCAGGTGTTGTAGCCGAGCGCCGCAAGGGCGACGACCAGGCTGATGATCGCCAGCGAGTTGTCGCGGAGCTGTTCGCGCAGGTCCGTCATGGGCGGATGTTATCGCGATGCCGAAGGCGGGAGTTTCCAGACCAGCACCTGGTTGTTGGCCGGCATGCGGTGGTCCGCCACGAACTCGAAGCCCGCCGCCTGCGCCAGCGCATCGACCGCCTCGAAATCGCGGATGCCGGAATCCCGATCGCTTGTGCGCAGCATCCTGTCGAACGACTCATTGCTCGCGGACGTGTACCGGCCGCCGTAGCGGAACGGCCCGTAGATCGCGAGCATCGCGCCGGGTTTTGCGATCGCCGGCAGGCCAGCGAACAGGGCTTGGACCTGCGGCCAGTGCATGATGTGCAGCGTATTCGCCGTGAATACGCCGTCGACCCGCCGCAGGTCCCAGAGCCGCTCGGTCACGTCGAGCGCTACTGGCGCGCGCAGGTTCGACGGTCCCTCGTTGAATATGCGTTTGCGCAGCATCGGCATGCCATCGGGCAGCTCGCTCGGCTGCCAGACCAGCCACGGCATCGCGATTGCGAAATGCACGGCGTGCTGCCCGGTGCCGCTGCCGATCTCGAGCACATGCCGGCAGTCGGCGAACGCGACCCGGAGCACTTCGAGGATCTGGCTCTTGTTGCGTTCGCTCGCTTCGGAGAACGGCAGCATGGCAGCAGTATTACGGAGGGGACG
>JBOHZL010000154.1:0-2999 GCA_050738495.1 Steroidobacteraceae bacterium
AGCTCGTGCAGGAAGTCGTGATGGGCTGCGTGCTGCCCGCCGGTCAGGGGCAGGCGCCCGCGCGCCAGGCGGCGATCGCCGCCGGCGTTCCGCAATCGGTTCCGGCGACGACGGTCAACAAGATGTGTGGCTCCGGCATGCGCGCCGTCATGTACGGCGCCGACCAGATTGCAGCCGGCAGCGCCGAGTTCGTGCTCGCGGGCGGTCTCGAATCGATGACCAATGCGCCCTACCTGCTGCCGAAGGCGCGCGCCGGCTACCGCATGGGCCACGGCGAGATCATCGATCACATGTTCTTCGACGGCTTGCAGAGCCCATGGGATGGCAAGCTCATGGGCTGCTTTGCCGATGCCACCGCCGCCAAGTACGGATTCGCGCGCGGCGAGCAGGACACTTTCGCGGCCGAGTCGGTGCGCCGCGCACTGGCGGCGATCGAGTCCGGCGCATTCGACGCCGAGCTGACCTCGGTCGCGATCAAGGACCGCAAGGGTGAGCGCGTCGTCGCCCGCGATGAAACGCCGTTCACTGTGTCGATCGACAAGATACCGAACCTGAAGCCGGCTTTCGGCAAGGACGGCACCGTGACTGCGGCGAGTTCCTCCTCGATCGCCGACGGGGCCGCCGCCTTGCTGCTCGCGGGTGAGAGTGCAGCCGCCAAGGCGGGCCTGAAGCCGGTCGCCCGCATCGTCGCCCACGCGAGCCACGCGCACGCGCCGGAATGGTTCACCACGGCACCGGGTGGCGCGATCGGGACGGTGCTGAAGCGCGCCGGCTGGCGCGCCGCCGACGTCGATCTCTACGAGATCAACGAGGCATTCGCGGTCGTGACCATGGCCGCCATGAAGGATGTGGGCATCGCGCATGAGCGCGTCAATGTGCATGGCGGCGCCTGTGCGCTCGGCCATCCGATCGGCGCCACCGGTGCCCGCATCCTGACAACGCTGATTCACGCCTTGAAACGCCATGGCAAGAAGCGCGGCGTGGCGGCGCTGTGCATTGGCGGTGGCGAGGCCACCGCAGTCGCGATCGAGCTCAGCTGAGTCCCTGAGCGGCATCCGGATCTTCGCCGACCTCGGTCGACAGCGGGATCCCGGCGACTTCGTAACCGCGGCGGAAGTCGCGCACGTGGCGCGACATCCATTCGGACGCGCTGGCGGCGTCCTTCGCCCGGACCGCGGCGACGATCTCGCGCTGTGCGGATTCGATGCGCGAGCGCGCCTGCGGCACGCGGTCGATGATGACCGCGAGGCTCGGCTGGAGCAGCCGCAGCAGGGGCTCGTTCAGGAGCACGAATACCGGGTTGCCACTCGCTTCGCCGAGCGCATCGAAAAAAGCGGCAACAAAGCCGACTGCGGTCGCACGGTCGCCCTCGCGCCCGGCAAAGCGCCGCGCCGCCGACTCGAGTTCATGCAGCGACGCCTCGCTCCGGCGCTCCGCGGCCGCCGCAGCGATGCCGGGCTGCACCGACTGCAAGGCCTCCCAGACGTCCACCACGCGGGCGCGATGCAGGGCCAGCGCCTGCGAGAGGCCCCCGCCGACCGCCTCGCGGGTCGGGCGTGTCACGAATAGCCGCTTGCCCCCGCGCCGACGACTGAGCAGGCCATTGCTTTCGAGCTTGCGCAAGGCCTCGCGCACGGTCGAGCGATTCACCTCGAACTGCCGCGCCAGCTCGGTTTCCGTGGGCAAGGCCTGGCCCTCGGCCAGCTCCCGCTTCAGGATCCGGGCCCGGATCGCCTCGGAAACCCGCCAATAGGCGGGCGCATACCCAACCGGTTCGAACATGGGTCACCCTATCCCTGTTTCAGACTTGCCTGTCCGATTGTCGGACAATAAGATGCGCAGAGCAAGCCAGCCCCCGCCCTGGAGGCGCCATGTTCCCCGTCGACTTCGATTTCCAGCTCGGCGAGCGCGCCGACGAATTGCGCCAGGCGGTGCGGGAGTTCGCGCTCCGCCGCATCGCGCCCCAGGCCGACGAGATCGACCGCAGCAATCGCTTCCCGCGTGAGTTGTGGCCGGAAATGGGCGCGATGGGCCTGCTCGGCATGACCGTGCCGGAACCGTACGGCGGTCTCGGATTCGGCTATCTCGAGCATGTGGTGGCGATGGAGGAAATCAGCCGCGCCTCGGGCTCGATCGGCCTCTCCTATGGCGCGCATTCGAATCTCTGCGTCAACCAGTTGTGCCGCTTCGGCAGCGACGCGCAGAAACAGCGATACCTGCCGCGGCTCGTCAGTGGCGAAGATGTCGGCGCGCTCGCGATGAGCGAGCCCGGCTCCGGTTCCGACGTGATCTCGATGCGCACGCGCGCGGCGCGCGCCGACGGCGGCTACCTGCTGAATGGCAGCAAGATGTGGATCACGAACGGGCCTGAAGCGGACACGGTGGTTTTCTATGCGACCACCGAGCCCGGCAGCGGCGCTTCAGGCATCACGGCATTCATCGCCGAACGCGGCATGAAGGGCTTCCGCGCCGCGCAGAAACTCGACAAGTTCGGGATGCGCGGCTCCGACACCTGCGAGCTGGTGTTCGAGGACTGTTTCGTGCCGGATGCCAACCTGCTGGGGAAGCCTGGCGGCGGCGCAGAGATCCTGATGTCCGGCCTCGACTATGAACGGGTCGTCCTGACCGGCGGCCCGCTCGGACTGATGCGGGCGGCGCTCGACCTGATCGTGCCCTACCTGCACGACCGCGAGCAGTTCGGGCGGCCGATCGGCAGTTTCCAGCTGATGCAGGCGAAGCTCGCCGACATCTACTCTGCCTGCAATGCCTCGCGCGCCTATGCTTATGCGGTGGCCCGCGCCTGCGATGCCGGCAAGACGACCCGCTACGATGCAGCCGCCTGCCTGCTCGCCGCTTCGGAGCATGCGACGCGCGCCGGTCTCGAGGCGATCCAGGCGCTGGGCGGCAACGGCTATATCAATGAATATCCCGCGGGGCGGATCATGCGCGACGCCAAGCTCTACGAGATCGGAGCCGGCACCAACGAGATCCGGCGCATG
>JBOHZL010000155.1:0-2837 GCA_050738495.1 Steroidobacteraceae bacterium
GGAGCAGGCCGATCATTAGCGCGGCTTGCGCAGCCGCTTCAGGAATACGCCCATTTCCTTCGCGGCCTGGATGTCTCCGGTCGCCTGCGCCGCGGTGATGCCGCGCTCGTAGACATCGGCCGCGCGGTCCGGCGAGCCCGCGCGCGTGTGCGCCTCGCCGAGCGCCTTCCAGGCAGCCGAGTATCGCGGGTTCTGGTCGAGGGCCTGGCGCAGGTGATCAATCGCGGTCACGAGCTCGCCGGCCTTCAGGCACTCGAGGCCGAGCGCGTAGCGCAGGAGCGGGGAATCCTGGCCGCGCTCGAGCATGAGCTGCAGGTTGTCGCGTAATGCCACGGGAAGATCCTAGGGAAGGTCTGATTTATCGATGATTAAGGCATGACTCTGAGTCGGCACGGCGCAGCTCGGGAATACAGCGATGGATCTCGTGTTCATCGAGCTACGGTGCCGCATGGTCCGGCCGGTTCGTCGCGGATTGTCCCGGCGTTACGCCAGCGCGCGTCGCAGCAGTGGCCGTCGCAGTTGAAAGAGATTGATCAAGGCGCAGGCGACATACAATCGCTGCGCGTTCTTGGCGATGCCCCGGTAGCGCACCTTGGCGAAGCCGAAGATGCGTTTCAGCACCAGGAACGGATGCTCGCCCTTGGCACGAACCCGCGATTTGTTGCGGTTCTTGCGCTGTTCAATGAGATCGACCCGGCCGCGGTGCCGAGAGCGCCGCTGCGTCATGTTGCGCGCGTGCGGTGCGTACTGGCGGATGACTTCGGTTTGGCCCTGATAGGCCGAGTCGCCCCACACGCAGGTCTCCTTGCCGTGCAGCAACACCGGCAGGGCCAGCGAGTCGTGGAGGTTGGCGGCACTGGCAGCGACCGAGTGAATGATCTTCAGGCGGCTATCGACCCCGACGTGCGCCTTCATGCCAAAGTGCCACTCGTTACCCTTCTTGGTCTGATGCATTTCCGGGTCACGCTGGCCACTGTGGTTCTTGGTCGACGCGGGCGCGGCGATGATGGTGGCATCCACGATCGTGCCGGTGCTCACCTTGAAACCCTGACTGGCCAGGTGGGACTGTCTGATTTTCTGTGTGTTGAGCCATACACTGCCCGGGAGGGCGGGAGGATTGTATGGCGAGGAACGACGCAGAGGGATTTTCCAAGGAGCTTCTGGACCAGCTGCTGGCAGGGCGTGACCCGAAGACGGTGCTTGATTCCGGCGGTCTGATCGGCGATCTCAAGAAGGCGCTGGCCGAGCGCATGCTCAACGCCGAGATGGACGTGCATCTGGCGAACGAAACTGACGCCGGCGTCGCCAACCACCGCAACGGATCGAGCCCGAAGACGGTACTGACGCCAGAAGGCCCGTTGGAGCTGTCGATCCCGCGCGATCGGCACGGCCGGTTCGACCCGGCGCTGATCGCCAAGTATCGGCGGCGTTTCCCCGGTTTCGACGACAAGATCATCGCGCTCTACGCCCGCGGCATGAGCACGCGCGACATCCAAGGCCACGTGCGCGAGCTCTACGGCATCGAGGTTTCCCCGGACCTCGTTTCCGCCGTCACCGACCAGGTGATCGATGAGGTCGCCGCCTGGCAGGCGCGCCCGCTCGAGCCGTCCTATGCGATCGTCTTCTTCGACGCCCTGCGGATCAAGATTCGCGACGAAGGTCTGGTCAGGAACAAGGCTGTATACCTGGCCATCGGCATCGACGCGAGCGGCTGCAAGCACGTCCTGGGGATGTGGATCGAGCAGACCGAGGGGGCCAAGTTCTGGCTGCGGGTGATGAACGAACTGCGCAGCCGCGGCACCCAGGACGTGCTGATCGCCGTGGTCGATGGCCTCAAGGGCTTTCCGGAGGCCATCACGGCGGTATTCCCGGACGCCGTGGTGCAGACCTGCATCGTGCACCTGATCCGCTATTCGATGCAGTTCGCGTCCTGGAAGGAGCGCCGGCTCATTGCCGCTGCGCTGAAGCCCGTCTACCGGGCCGAGAACGCCCACGCGGCCGAGCGAGAACTGCAGGCGTTCGACGAGGGCCACTGGGGCCGCAAGTACCCGGCAATCGTCCAGAGCTGGCGGCGCAACTGGGAAGCGGTCATCCCGTTCTTTGCGTTTCCCAGCGAGGTGCGCAAGATCATCTACACCACCAACGCGATCGAGAGTCTGAACGCCTCGGTCCGTAAAGCGGTGCGCAACAAGGGACACTTCCCAAGCGATCAGGCGGCCACGAAGTTGATCTGGCTCGCGCTTCGGCACATTACGGAAAACTGGAAGCGACCCCCCATCGCATGGCAAGCTGCCAAAGCCCAACTGGCAATCCAGTTCGGTGAACGGTTCGTGTTTAACGATTGATCAATGCAACCGGCTCTCACACAGGATTTCTGACACTCCCAGGCGTAGAGGTCAGATTTCCTGAGAGCCATGGGTCAATTCGACTTCAGCCAATGGGAAACTGGTTTCAGCAGGAACTCATCGACGGGAACGCCGTCGCCACCGACCAAAAGCGTGCGCCTGACCTTGAACGCCGCCGCGAAGGCTGCGGTTCCCGGGTGGGCGTGGGGCGCGCGACCGCTCTTAACTTCGATCGCTGTCAGGCGGGAACCGCCCTTGGCCACGAAGTCCACTTCCTGACCTCGATCGCGCCAGTAAAACAGCTCGCACTCACCCGCTGCTGCGGCATTAGCAAGATGGGCACCGACCGCAGATTCCACGAGTCGGCCGCGGAATTCTCGGTCCGATCGGACTTCTTCAGGACTCACGCCTGCGGTAACTGTCATAAGCGCCGTGTTGAACACTTGCAGCTTCGGGCTTGAACCGCGGCTGCGCGCCGCGTCGCCCGCGTAC
>JBOHZL010000156.1:0-2807 GCA_050738495.1 Steroidobacteraceae bacterium
GGCCGCTGCACCCGCCGCCGCGCCGCCGGTCGCGTCTTCGCGCGCGCGCGACGACCAGGAACTGTGGCCCGGCGTCGTCGCCCTGTGCAGGGGCGCGGGCATCGACCCGCTCGCCCTGCCCGCGGAAGTTCGCGGCTCCGCGCTGCAGCAGGCCGGCCAGTTGCTGCGCGAAACACTGGTCGGGTTCACGGAACTGGCGCGCACGCGCGCCGATTTCGCCGGCGAGTTCGGCATCTCCTCCGGCGCGCGCCGGCGCGACGCCACCAGTCCGCTGGTGCAGATCGCGGCGGTCGAGCAGATCCTGGAACTGATGCTGGCCGGCCGCGGCCCCGGCGACTCGCGGGCGATCGACGAGATCCGCGGGCAGTTCTCGCGCGCACGCAATCACGAGATCGCCATCGCAGCGGCGCTGCGCGAGGCCCTGTCCGCGGTGTTCGAGAAGCTGAACCCCGACGTGCTCGAGGAACAGCTCGGCCGACGCGCGCACGGCGCGGTCGGCACCGACCTGCAGGCGAGGCTCTGGAACCGCTACCAGGAATTGTTCCGCGCCACGGTGCAGACCGGCGACACCGGTCTGCCGGCCGTTTTCCTGGTCGCGTTCGCGCGCGCCTACGAATCGATCGCGGCCGGCGGCAATACGCGCCGTCCCGGCGAGCGCGACGACTAAGCGGGGACGCACACCTTTTCCCGGAAGGGTCGAAGGAAAAGGTGTGTGTCGAAGTTGCAGCGAGCGGCTATAACGAGCGGCTGCAATGCCCGATCAGCAATCGGGCGTGAGAGGACGCCAGGCTCCTGCGCTTGATCCGGGCCTCGTTTGTCGCGAGTCACGGCATCTACAGGGCCCCGCGAGTCCGTCTCGATCTGCGGGAGTCGGGAGAGACTTGCAGCAAGCACCGCGTTGCGCGCGTGATGCGGGAGAAAAATCTGCGGGCGTTGCATGGCTATTGAACCTGAAGGGCCTCGATAGGCAAGCCGTCGGTCCTGATTCCGAACGTCCTGCAGCAGTTCACCGTCGCCGCAGATAAAAGCGTGTCCACTGAATCCTGGGAACTCCAGCTAGACATCGCGACACTTGACAGCGCGGCGCCAAGGGCGTAACGGGGGTCCTAGTTCTGATCTCTCTTTACGGTCAGGCGCTGTCGTCAGATGGGTGCCCCAATCGGCCGCATGGATAAACCACTCTTCAATCGCCAAGAGTGTGTCCAAGACTTCCAAGCTAGCCTGTCAGTGGACCGTGCGCCGGCCAAGAAAGCATGAATTGGACAGTCCCATGTGGGGTTTCGTCCGTTGACTGCCGCCAATATGCCTTGCCGTTGAGCGCTGAACTTATAAACGTACAAGGAGGAGTCACCCATGCACTCAAGCCCCAGATTTCGAAGAGGGCGAACGCTCGCCGGTGGCCTTGGTTGTTTGCTCCTGTCAAACCCGGCAATTGCTGTGGCTGAACCGGCAGATCGCGAACGCGACGCTCCATTGCCCGCCTACGCGAAGTTGGAGACTGGTCATTCCATGCCACGTTTTGAAGCCACATGGGATCTCTTCGTGTTTGTCGCTGCAATTGAGGAGAAGGAGGCAGGAAGAGGCAGGGCCATGTTGAGAAGTGCCGTGGGACTGCGTGAAGACAGCGCCGAAGCCCTTCTTCGATACAGCTTAATGTCGGTTGATTCTCATCAGGCACGTTCCGCTGAGCTCATGAAGCGAATGTGTTCCAAGCTTGGACGTGTCCCTTCCCGCGCAAATCTTGCTGCAGCGCTACGCGATGTCGATCAGCAGTTGGATCGAGCTCGCGAAGACGATGTCGCCAACTTGTCGGGAGTTCTGGAAACTGCGGAGAATGGTGCGCTCGCCCAATGGGTCGAAGCGAACTTGCAATCAAGCATGCAGAGCATAAAGATCGACCACGCTTCGTACTTTGAGTTCCATGATTCAGATCCGGCTCAAATCCTCGATGAGTTGTGCGGCCCGTACAACGCCACATCTGATCGGTAGCTTGCTACTTGGGTTCTCGCGTTGGGGATGCAGGGAGTAGAATTGAAATGAAGATGCGCACTCATTCGTTGTCGGCATTCGTGTGCTTTCTTGTGTTTGAGTTCTCAATCACCACGTCCGCAACCGCCGAAATCAAGTACAATTCCAACGCATACTTAGAAACGAGTCACACCTCCACCGAAGTAAGACTGGAAGCTATTACAAGCAGCACGTCACCTACCGATCACTATGCGATTTCTTCAATCGCTGCTCGCGGCGATCCGTTTGTAGGTCCCGGCTACCACGAAGTTGGTCCGTGGGGTGTCACTCCTCTGATACCTAATAAACTCGCTTGGGCTGTTGCTGATCTTAAGGTTTCAGATCCAGCTCCGAGTACGCATTGCGCCAATGGGCGTCACAAATGGACAATGAGAAGCAACGTCACGCACATTCTTCCCAGTCTACAAAAATGTGTGACCGTTTCTGGCGGCGGCGGCGGAGGCGGTGGCTGCTCGGTTCCGTACCCTGTCACATCTGTGCTATCGCTAGACGGAAGGTCAAGTGCGATTCCAGGTGCCGAGCGCAGCGCACTTACGAGAATTGGAGCAGCTGAGGACGGTCGAACGATTATAGTTGATGAGTTTGCAATAGTTGACTTGGCTAGCTGGCGACTTTTGCCGAATGCGATGTCTGAAGCGTTCGAGTTTCCAGTAATTCCGTCAAATGAACTTGCAAAGTTATCGGAGATCAGTAGTGTCCGGGCGTTCGAGCGCGAATCAAGCGTAGTGCATTGAAATTAGCGATGTAAGTCATGATCTTTTCTGGTCTCGATTTCAGCT
>JBOHZL010000157.1:0-2592 GCA_050738495.1 Steroidobacteraceae bacterium
GAAGCGTCCCCTCTGATCAGCCGGCGACCTGCGCAAACAGCGCGTGGAAGCGCGGGTGCTCGCGGATCGGGTCGACCGACGGGTCGTGCGCGATCCACGTGCTGTTGCCGGTCGCCGACATCGGTACGCGCTCGAGAAAATCGAGCGCGCGGTCGAGTTCGCCGAGCAGCGTATAGGAGCAGGCTGCATTGAGGTTCACGTAGGGCTCGTCCGGCTCGAGCGCGACCGCGCGCTCGGTCCACCCGCGCGCTTCCGCCTTTCGACTCAGCCCAGGCAGCATGCAGCCGCCCAGGGACAGCGCGCGGACCTCGTCCGGATGCATTCGCAGGACGCGCTCCGCCGCATGGACGCTCGCCTGCGCTGCGCGGCGCGCCTCCGCCTGGAGGCCGAGGTGCTTGAACGAGAGCTCGGAAAGCGCAGATGCCTGGCAGTCGAGCGGATTGGCGGCGGATGCCTTCTCGTACAGCGCCACTGCCCGCTCGTGAGCCCTGTTTTCGGCGCAGCCGCGCCCGTGGTAGTACCACGCCCGGAACAGCTTCGGACCGAGCACTTCCGCCAGTGCGAAAGCGGTGTCGGCTTCGGCGTAGTTTCCGCGCATGACGGCGACATGCGCCCGCGCGAGCTGGGATTCGGCGGACACCGGGTTGCGGTCGAGCGCCTGGGCGGCAGCGTCGATCGCCGAGTCCCAGTGCTCCTCGGTCGGCTCGGCGTGAAGGAATTGCAGGGAGTGGCTCGCGGCAATCCCGGCCCAGGCCCTGAAATCATCCGGGCTGACGGCGAGCGCGCGCCGGAACATCTCGAGCGCGTAGCGCTGGTTACGGAGGCCGAATCGGCCGAGGTAGGCGTTGCCGCGGCTGACGAGCCGGTCTGCTGCCGCGGCTTCGACACTCGGCGAATAGCGCGCGTGATGCCTGCCGCCTTGCGCCGTGAGCGCACGAGCCTCCTGGCAGGGACCGATGAAGCGATATCCCCCGGCCCAACGCGTCTCGATGTATCGCGCATCGGGGCCCTGGTCTTCGAGCGCCTTGCGCACGGTGCTTACGCAGCGTGTCAACGCGTCCTCGTAGACGTCGCGGCCATCCCAGAACTGCTCGAGCAGCTCGGCACGCGGAACGAGCCTGTCGCGGTTCGCGACGAGATGCAGCAACACGTGAAATGGGCGATTGGCGAGATGAAGCGGCTCGCCGCCGCGGCGGCGCAGGCGCCGCGTTGCCACATCGATCTCGAACTCCCCGATGACCAGGCGGTTCGGCATTCCCCGCAAGCCTGCCACAACGGCCCATCCGGCGGCCTCGCCCCGGCCCGAATTCCGGTTTTGTTCAGGTCTTCCGGAGGTCATTCTGCGATCGGGGGCCAACGATGCGGGGCCAGCCTACAAGTCCCCCGGACAGGGCACAAGCCCGGGAGAGTCCCTTGTCGAAGTACCTCCTGATTGAGACCTCGGACTCATTCTCTTCGAACGCGGTGCAGGAGCACGTCGAGCTTGCCATTGCCCTGAAGCGCGGCGGTGCCGACGTCTCGCTTTATCTCGCGCAGAACGGCGTGCTGCCCTGCCGGTCCGGGGCGGACAGCGAGACACTCCATGAAGCGCTCGCGGCAGGCGTCGAGGTCCTGGCCGACGACTATTCCCTGCGCGAGCGCGGGATTGCCGACGCCGATGTCGCGCGCGGCATCCGCCCCGCGTCGATCGATCGCGTGGTGGAACGCCTCGCGGCTTCCCGGAAAGTGATGTTCCTCTGAAGCGGAGAACGGCATGGCGACTGCATTGACCTTCGCGATCATGGACGCGCCATTCGAGAACGCGCGGACCATCACCGTGTTTCGCCTGGTCCAGGCGGCGCTGAAGGCGGGCCACGACGTCAACGTCTTCGCCTACGAGGGAGCGGTGGGACTCTCCTTCGCGCGCCAGGCTGCGCACGCAAACGCGGTGCACGGGCGCGACGCCGCCGCCGAGAATCACCCCCTGCCGAGGGTCTGGATCGAGGAGCTGCTCGGAGTCGCAAAGAAGAGCGGGAGAAAGCTCGATTGGGTGAACTGCGGGCTGTGCGTGGACGAGCGCGGCATGGGCGAGGCCATCGAAGGCGTGCGCCGGGGAACGCCGGCCGACCTATGGAAGATGTCCGTCGAGTCCGCGAACACGCTCACCGTGGGCACACGCTGAAGGGGCCGGCATGAAGACATTGCAGATTCTGGAAACCGCCTATCGGGCCACTGTCGAGGAGCAGGATGACACGATCGTCTGGCTGACGCATGCGATGGCGGGCGCCGGCGGGCAGTTCGGCATGCTGCTGACCGGCAACGCAGTCTGCTATGCCGCGCGCGGCCAGCGCGCACCCACGCTGACGATCGGCGACTGGCAGCAGAGCCACGCAGCGGACCTGAGCGCGGACGTCGCTGCGCTCGGCGCCAAGGGCGTGCCAGTCCATGCTGTGGAGGAGGACCTCGAGGAGCGCGGCCTGCTGGACGCGCAACTGATCGATTCCGTCAAGGTGGTTTCGCGGGCGGAGCTGCCGCGGCTGCTCGAGGAGTACCCGCGCGTCTGGAAGTGGTGATCAGAGGGGACGCTTCCCTTCATCCGCGACGGATGAAGGG
>JBOHZL010000158.1:0-2470 GCA_050738495.1 Steroidobacteraceae bacterium
TGATGACGCGGCCGTAGTCGCCGCGCTTGAGCTCCCGCAGCCCGTCGCGGATCTCAAGACCGATGTTGCGTTTGCGCTTAGTCATCGCCAAGTTCCTCTCGAATCTCTCTCAGCACATGGGCCGGAATGGAATCAGTCACGTTCTTTGGGTACATCGTGAGCATCCAGATGATGCCTTTCGGCCGGCGCACGTAGTAAATCACTCGATATCCGCCGCGTTTGCCCCGACCTGGAGCCGCCCAGCGCAGCTTGCGAACTCCTCCGGTTCCGGCAATGACCGGTCCCAACTCCGGGTTGCCGATCAGTGCCTGCTGCAACTCCGAATACTGCTCGTCCGAAAGATACTGCTTCACCAAACGCGTAAAGAGCTGAGTCTCGATGAAGCTGAACACTGATCCATTATACGGCAATGCCGTATAGTGTCAATCTACCGCGGCTGCCTCAGGAAGATCTAACGTCCGCGTTGAGCGGGCCGCGCGAGGCAGTTGGCGCGCGCCGCAGGCGCGATAATTGTCCGCGCGCCTGCGGCGCGCCTCGCCAAACCCGTCACGGCCCGCTCCAATGATGAGATGGACTCCTCCTGCTCTGGCAGTACGGCATCGATGTGCCAAGCTGAATGTGTGTGCATCAGCTGAGGTCCCTGGGACAGAAGGAGTCCACCATGAATGCTACGACCGTTGCAGTGGATCTGGCAAAGAACGTCTTCGAGGTGGCGCTCGCCGATGACGCGTGGCGCATCCGCGAGCGGCACCGGCTCTCGCGCGGCAAGTTCGCGCGGTTCTTCGCCAATCGCGCGCGCTGCCGCATCGTGATGGAGGCCTGCGGCTCGGCACACCACTGGGCGCGAACGCTCAGCGCCCAGGGCCACGACCCGCTACTGCTGCCCGCGCAGTACGTGCGCGCTTACGTCAAGCGCAACAAGACCGACCGCGCCGATGCCAGTGCGCTCATCGAGGCGGTGCGCTCGAGCGAGATTCGCCCCGTACCGGTGAAGTCGATCGAGCAACAGCTGATCCAGCAGCTACACCGGCTGCGCTCGCAATGGATGCGCACGCGCACCGCGCGCATCAACGGCCTGCGCGGCATCTTGCGCGAGTTCGGCATCGTGATCGCGCGCGGCGCCCAGCGCGGGCTCGCCGAGATCCGCGCCGCGCTCGCCGACAACGCTCTGCCCGACGCATTGCGGCCTGCGGTCGCCGAGCTGCTCACTGAGATCGATGCGCTCGAGCGGCGCAGCGCCTCGATCGAGCAGCAGCTGCGCGAGCTGACGCGCGAGGACCCCATCGTGCAGGTGCTGATGAGGATTCCCGGCATCGGCCTGCTAACGGCCACTGCCTTGCGCGCCACCATCGTCGATGTGCAGCGCTTCCCCTCGGGACGACACCTCGCCAGCTACCTCGGGCTCACCGCACGCGAGTACTCCTCGGGTGAACGCCGACGCCTCGGACGCATCAGTAAACGCGGCGATGTGTACTTGCGCACGCTGCTGATCCACGGTGCGCGCGCCGTGCTCAACGCCGCCTTGCGCGTCGCGCGCACCGGCCGTCCTCTCGATCGGCTGCGCACCTGGGCGATCGCCACCGAACAGCGCTGCGGCTATAACAAAGCCACTGTCGCCCTCGCCAACAAGCTCGCGCGCATCGCCTGGGCTACCTGGAAGTATCAGCGTGCCTTCGACGGCAACCGGGCCATACGCGCCCGCGCCGCGTAAGACTCGATGGATCCCCTTCCGCTCGGTTGCACCTGAAGCGATCGCTCTCATGACAAGCGGATCGGCCGCTGGCGCGGTGAAGTCGGTAACTACGCTGGCCTTAAAGGCCCCTCGCAACGATTGGCTCCGCGCCGGCGACTCTCATGATGTCCAGAGCCCCAACCTCGCGGCTCACCCACAGGACGAATACACGGCTGCAGCCGAACTCCGCTCGCATTCAGCGTCCTCGCTTCAAATCACTTGCAGGAGGAGTCCATACACGCATAGTTAGGCATCCACGACAATAGGGTCTCCGATGTGGATTTGACCGCCCACGACAATTCGAGCTCGAAGCCCACCCTTGCGCAGAAAGTACTTGAGGACGTCGCGGTGGGTTCGCTTCGCAAAAAGGCTGCAGGGCTCACATAGCTCAAGGCCTTCGAGAGTAGCGTCTCCGACCTTGAAGCTCCTGCCACAAAGCTCGTTGAGGCGGACACCCTGCGTCACAATGTTGCGCCGGGGCATGTCCGGAGTAAATGGCACGTCAACCATCTCCGAAAACGCCGCAATGTTTTCGCTCTCGATGAGAGTGACTTGATAATCGAGGCCGCGACGATTGGCCTGGTCGGCATAGCGATCACCGTCAAGTCCACCGTCAGTTAGCCTTGATCCGACAATTTTCCGAGGCATGAAGCCGGGTACGGATTGAAAAAGGCCTCTCGTTATGGTTGAAAGCAAGTTACCAAACGAACTTTCTTCCACGAACGAGAGGCCACTGAC
>JBOHZL010000159.1:0-2379 GCA_050738495.1 Steroidobacteraceae bacterium
TCGTTTCACGGGATGCTCCCCTTTAGTTGATCGATCGAACGCTGTCACACGTTCAAATCGAAGGATGCATCCCGTTCTCGATTTACAGCAAGTTTAGGACTTCACCCTGGAACTGCGAAGCGATCGGAGCCGTCGCGCTTCGCAGTTCCGTGCATTCTCGTGAGCCGTTACCGCTGAACGCAAGTTCAAGCGTCGGCTGAACGCGAGTTCGACGCCCGGCTGAACGCGAGTTTCCCTATTGACCGGCCAACCGGACTCTTGCCGAGTGCCTCCCATGCCTTTGGCTGCGAGGCTTTCACTCATTCCACGACGTCCGGCGAAGCCGTGTATCGCTTTTTCCAGATATATTGACTTTATCCATATTTTTAGATAATTTCGCGATATCTGCAAAAGGAGATATTCCGTGGAATACGTCGCCCGCACTCCGCGACAACTGGGCCAGATCCTCAGTGCCTGCCGCAAGAAGCGCCGGCTGACCCAGGGCACGGTCGGCTCCAGGGTCGGCGTACGCCAGAGCCAGATCTCCAGCATCGAGACCCGCGGCGCGGACATCACCGTGGGTACGCTCTACCGGTTGCTCGCCGCACTGGACCTGGAGCTCGTGCTGCGGGACAGACGCGCCCGGGACAAACGGCCGACGGAGTGGTGAGGCATGGCACGCCCCGCGACGAGCCATACCCTGTCGATCTGGATGAACGGTCTGCTGGTCGGCCACTGGACTGCCGCCCCCCGGCAATCCCAGCAGTTCAGCTATGCCGACGAATGGCTGCGGTCAAGGGCTGCCCGCCCCATCTCCCTGTCGATGCCGCTCGGCCCTTCCGCCACGATCTATCGTGGCGCCACCGTAGAGAATTACTTCGACAACCTGCTGCCCGACAACCGCGCGATCCGCGAACGCCTCCGGCAGCGCTTCGACGCCAGATCCGGTCGCTCCTTCGACCTGCTAGCCGAGATCGGCCGCGACTGCATCGGCGCCATCCAGGTTCTGCCCGAAGGCGCTGCGCGCCCCGATGTCAGACGCATCGACGGCGATCGACTCGATGAAGCCGGCATCGAGCAGGAACTTGTCAATGCTCTCGCGGGCAACGCACCGGGGCGAACGGACAGGGACGAGTTTCGCATCTCGCTTGCCGGCGCCCAGGAAAAGACCGCCCTGCTGCGTATCGGCAGTCGATGGCTGCGGCCGGCCGGTGCCACGCCCACGACTCACATTCTCAAGCTGCCTCTCGGGGTGTTCCCGCAAGGCATCGACATGAGCCTTTCCCTGGAGAATGAATGGCTATGTGCCCAGGTACTCCGGGCCTATGCCGTTCCCGTCGCCAATTGCTCGATTGAACGGTTCGGCCGGCACAAGGTGCTGGTCGTCGAGAGATTCGACCGGCAGTTTGCCGCCGACCGCGGCTGGATCATGCGGATTCCGCAGGAGGACTTCTGCCAGGTCACCGCAACCGCACGCGAGGACAAGTATGAAGCAGACAGTGGGCCGGGCATCGAGCAGATCATGGAACTGTTGCTGGGATCCGCTGATGCTGAAGCCGACCGCATGGATTTCTTCCGCACGCAGACCCTGTTCTGGATGCTCTGCGCCATCGACGGTCACGCCAAGAATTTCAGCATCTTTCTGGAATCGGAGGGCCGCTTCCGGCTGACACCGCGATACGACGTGCTTTCCGCCTTCCCGGTGGTGGGTACGAAGGCTGGGCAGCTGTCGCCGCGCAAGGTGAAGATGGCGATGGCCGTCAACGGAACAAAGAGCCGCCATTACCACTGGTCGCGGATACTGCGGCGACACTGGCTGCAAACAGCCAGGCGGTGCGGCGTTGCCGCGCGGGCGGAGGCGGAAATCGAAGCACTGATCGTACGCACGCCCAAGGCCGTGGACGAGGTGGCCGGCGCGTTGCCCGCGGGATTTCCGGAGGCGATATCCCGGCCGGTACTACAAGGGTTGGTGGAATCGGCCAGAAAACTGGCCGTCCACTGACCACACCGCGCGGGGCTCATGTAGCTAGCTTTGTATCATCCTGCATCTCACGGCAAAACACGCCAAAACCCAACACGCGCAGCGGCAGCCGCTTGCGCGCTGGACAGGTATTTGCGGCTTTCACCGCTGATCCCACCCCCATGGTTTCCGGCCGCGAAGCATATTCTTGATGCGATGACACTCTCTCCAGGCGCTACTGAAGCCACAGTTCAATCCCCAGCATCAATACCGGCTGTCCAGATTCTGCGCCTTCCGTAAGTCTGCAAAGTCACTAGAACCTATCTCAAAATTCCGCATTTGAGTGAAACGGCATAAAATTCAGGCATGCAGCGTTTGAGCGATGAGCAGTGGGAGCTGATCCGGAAGCACTTTCCGGAGGAGCACATTCCCGACGATCG
>JBOHZL010000160.1:0-2345 GCA_050738495.1 Steroidobacteraceae bacterium
GTGCAGGCCGTGGGCACGGCCCGCGGCCTTCGCCGCGTCGAGCGCCGCGCGGCCTGCGTCACGGCCCGCGGCTGCGATTTCCGCCAGATAGCGCACGCGCGCACCCGGAATGATCGCCTGGCGGCGGGGCGGTCCGAGGGGCGCGAGTCCTTCCGGCTGCCAGGCGCGCAGTCGCCCCCACTGCTCCTGCAGCTTCACGCACAGCGCACCGAACAGCGCATTGACGCCGGCGTCGTTGAACTGGCTCGCGATCGTCGGGTAGACCGGCAGCTTCTCCAGCGGCGTCTTGAACAGCTTGCGATTGCGCGCGACCTGTTTCCTCACGTCGCGCAACGCATCCTCCGCGCCGCGCTTCTCGAATTTGTTCAGCACGATGAAGTCGGCGAAATCCAGCATGTCGATCTTCTCGAGCTGGCTCGCCGCCCCGTAGTCGGCCGTCATCACGTACATCGACAGGTCGACCAGGTCGACGATCTCGGTGTCGCTCTGGCCGATGCCTGCGGTCTCGACCACGATCAGGTCGAAGCCGGCCGATTTCAGCAATTGCACCGTGTCCGCGAGCACGGCGCTGGTGGCGAGGTGCTGGCGGCGGGTGGCGAGCGAGCGCATGAACAGTCGCTCGTTCGCGAGCGCATTCATGCGGATCCGGTCGCCGAGCAGCGCGCCGCCGGAACGGCGCCGGGTCGGGTCCATCGCGACCACCGCGACTTTTCGGTCGGGGAAGAATCGCACGATGCGGGTCAGGATCTCGTCGGTCAGCGACGACTTGCCGGCCCCGCCCGTGCCGGTGATGCCGAGCACCGGCGGGCGATTGAGCGTCTTGGCGGCGTGGCTCCTGACGCGTGAGACGACCTCGTCGTCGCCGCCCTGTTCCAGCAGCGTGATCGCGCGCGCCAGATTCACCGGGTCGTCGGCGGAAACGTCGCCGTCCCCGAACGAGGACCGCGGCGTCGCGCGCACGCGCCGGAACACGTCCTCGATCATGCCGTCGAGCCCGAGCTTGCGCCCGTCCTCCGGCGTGTAGATCTTCTCGACGCCGTAGGCCTCGAGTTCCTCGACTTCGTGCGGCGCGATGGTGCCGCCGCCGCCCACGACGACTTTGACGTGCCCGGCGCCGGCATCGCGAAGCATGTCCACCATGTAACGGAAGTACTCGTTGTGACCGCCCTGGTAGCTGCTGACGGCGACACCGTCGGCGTCTTCCTGGATCGCGGCGCGCACGATGTCGGCAACGCTGCGGTTGTGGCCCAGGTGCACCACTTCGGCGCCGTGAGCCTGCAGGATGCGGCGAATGATGTTGATCGCGGCGTCGTGACCGTCGAAAAGCGACGCGGCGCTCACGAAGCGCAGCGGTCCGCGGGCGGTCTCGGCGGCCTTGTCGATGCGTTCGGCCGGGCTGCTCATCGCGATTCTCCAGCGAGCCGGAGCGCCAGTTTAACGTTGCAATCCCGGCCCGGCGATGCTGTCATGCGCCCACCCGCCAGGGGCGACGGGAGCAGCGGTTGGCCGAGGCCGAGCCTCAAGTCTGTTCGACGCGCGACGCCGCCGATCGCCTCGGCGTGTCGCTGCGCACCGTGCAGCTCTGGTGCGAGGGCGGCCTGCTGCGGGCCTGGAAGACGCCCGGCGGCCATCGCCGCACCCTCAACTCTTCGGTCGAGGAATTGCTGAAGCGACGTGGCAGCGAGATCGCGCGCCGGGCGCCCGGCGGCAGTTACCAGGTGCTGATGGTCGAGGACGAGCCGGATTTCCGGCGCCTGTTCGAGCTGCACCTGCGTACCTGGGACCTGCCGATCGAGTTGCAGAGCGTGCCGAGCGGCTTCGACGCGCTGGTGCGCATCGGCGCATCCCGGCCCGACCTGTTGATCACCCACCTGCGCATGCCGGGCATCGACGGCTTCGAGATGCTGCGTGCGCTCCGCACCTCCGGAGCGATCAGCGAGCTCGCGGTCATCGTGGTCACGGCGCTCACCGGCCATACGATCGCCGAACGCGGCAGCTTGCCGGACGGCGCGACCGTGCTGTACAAGCCGCTGCGATTCGCCCAGCTCCGCCGGCTGCTGGGAGAGCTCGTGCAGCACTGGCAGCGCCAGGCGGCCGGCTGAGGGCCCTGCCAGGACGGCGCGACAAGCGTCTTTTTGCAGGGCAAAATAGACGGATTCACCCGACCCAGGACCCTTCACATGGCAACCGATTCCGTCGTCATTCTCGGCGCCCGCCGCACCCCCATCGGCGCAATGCTGGGCGTATTTTCCGCGGTCGCCGCGCCGGCGCTCGGTGCCGCCGCTATCCGCGGCGCGCTCGAGAGCGCGGGCGCCCGGGCCGAGCTCGTGCAGGAAGTCGTGATG
>JBOHZL010000161.1:0-899 GCA_050738495.1 Steroidobacteraceae bacterium
GCCGTCCAACGATGCGTTGGAGCGGTCCGTGACAGGTTGGAGCGAGCGCGCCGCAGGCGCGCTGGAGATTATCGCGCCCACGGCGCTTGGTTGGGCTGTACCGCGGCCCGCTCAACGCGGACGTTAGATTGCCGAGTTAGCCAGGCGCGATGATTCTGGCGAGGTCTCGTCTCGATGCACCCAACGCGATGAGTGACCGCATCAATAAGTCGATGGAAACGGTTGGATCTCCCGACTCCATCTTTGCGACTCGCGACTGGCTCGATTGGACGGCTGCCGCGAGATCATGCTGTGTCAGCCGCTTGCGCATGCGGCGTGCCTTCAGCCCTTCCGCCAGCTTGAGACGGAGCTCGATCAGTGCGGCCTCCTCAGCCGACAAGCCCAGGAACTCTTTGGCGTCGCCTACTTTCCAGCCGCGCCCCGTCAGCTTGGCTCTCTTACTTGCACGCATCGTCGTACTCCCGAAAACGTCTTTGACAGCTCGCAATTGCGCCCTTGGGCGTGGTACGCGTCTTCTTCGCGAAGACCTCGCCAATTACGATCGCATCCCGGTCCGTCCGGTACACAATCCTCCAATTCGCCGCTCCATCCCGCACCCGCAACTCGTGGCACCGTCGGCCAATGCCTGGCATGGGTCGCGAATGAGGCATGCCCAGCGACTCGCCACGCTGCAGCCGTCGGAGCAACATTCCGGACTCAAGCCGCGCTTCAGCGCCAAATGGCGGGGTCTTGATCTCCCCATGCAGCCAAATCAGCGGCTTGTCAGTTACAGCCACGATTGGTAGTATATGTCAGTTCTGACATACGGTCAATTCGGGCTCGTCAATCTAACTATGCGTTGGAGCGGTCCGTGACGGGTTCTAGCGAGCGCGCCGCAGGCGCGCGGACCATTCTCGCGC
>JBOHZL010000161.1:909-2162 GCA_050738495.1 Steroidobacteraceae bacterium
CCCCGGCCGGGCTACGCCCGGACCGCTCAACGCGGACGTTATATCTTCCTGAGTCGATCGCACCGAATTGACACTATACGGCTTTGCCGTATAATGGCTCGGTGTTCAGCTTCATCGAGACTCAGCTCTTTACGCGTCTGGTGAAGCAGTACCTTTCCGACGAGCAGTACGCGGAGTTGCAGCAGGCACTGATCGGCAATCCGGAGTTGGGACCGGTCATCGCCGGAACCGGTGGGGTCCGAAAGCTACGCTGGGCAGCTCCGGGTCGAGGCAAACGTGGCGGTTACCGAGTGATCTACTACGTGCGCCGTCCGAAGGGCATCATCTGGATGCTGACCATGTATCCAAAGAATGTGGCTGATTCCATTCCAGCCCATGTGCTGAGAGAAATTCGAGAGGAACTTGGCGATGAGTAAGCGCAAGCGCAACGTCGGTCTCGAGATCCGCGACGGACTGAGGGAGCTCAAGCGCGGCGACTACGGCCGCGTCATAAACATTCCGGATGTGGCGAAGATCCGTGAGAGTGTGGGCCTGTCGCAGTCCCGGTTTGCCACCCTGCTTGGCGTCTCCGTTCGTACGCTGCAGGACTGGGAACAGGGGCGCCGCGCGCCTTCGGGTGCCGCCAGAACATTGCTGCTGGTCGCCGATCGCAATCCTCACGCACTGCTTGAGGTTGCCTGAGATTTCCGATCCGGAAGATCTAACTATGCGTTGGCGCGGTCCGTGACAGCTTGGCAGGGGTGCGCCGCGGGCGCGGGGAAGATTGTCGCGCCCGCGGCGCTTGTTGTGGGCCTCGCGCGGCCCGCTCAACGCGGACGTTAGACATCGTCTTCGAATGCAGCGGACATGCTGAATCGCGGTGTGATCATTGTGCGGCCAGCACAACCGTTCCTGGATTGGGCGGCCACGCTTGACGACAGCGGTCTCGTGCCAAACCAAGATGGAGAACAGACCGTATATCTCGTTCCGAGCTTTGAAGATGACGACGGAGCCGCACAGGTCCTTGATCTTGTTTTTGCCGAGCTTTTTGAGCGCGAGCTCGACGCCTGGCATACCGACGACGCGGCGTGGCCAAAGCAGCGCACACTCGCGACATTTAAGCGGTGGCTCAAGATTGAAATGCACTCGATGATCGAGGATCTATGCAGCGATGAGCTTGTCGATGATGACGATGTCTAACTATGCGTTGGAGCGGTCCGTGACAGGTGGGAAGCAGCGCGCCGCAGGCGCACGGAGAAATTGTGCGCCTGCGG
>JBOHZL010000162.1:0-2150 GCA_050738495.1 Steroidobacteraceae bacterium
TCCTGAGCCTGACCATGGTTGAGAAAACCCCGCTAAACACGCTGTTCTCGCCTCCCATGCGATCTCCAGAAACCGACGATCTCGATAACCAGTTGAATCTATTCGGTTAACGTCCGGACACTACTGTACGGCTATGGGTTTTGACGCCCTTGTTGCAAACACCGAAGCCGTCGGAAATACCGCCGTTGGTGTTAGGGCGTTGAGAGGCTTTAACTGGGACGAGGCCGATCGATTCCGCCAGCAGGGGGATTTCAATACCGCAATTGGCTTGGGTGCGATGGCTTCGAATGACACCGGCAACTACAACACCGCAATAGGCTATCAGGCTCTGAGCGGCAGAACCGGCCACTACAACACGGCCAACGGCGGTAATTCCCTGGGAAACAATATCAGCGGGGGAGAAAATACCGCGACCGGTTTCGATTCGCTGCATTCAAACGACTCGGGCAGTCGCAACACCGCGAATGGTTTCAATGCATTGGGCGGTGTGACCACGGGTGTCAGGAACACGGCAATCGGTGCAGGAGCGGGCAAGAACGTAGTCACCGGCAGTGACAACATCCTGATCGGTGCCGAAAACTATGGCAATGCTGCTCAGAATGGTGTGATCCGAATCGGTAGAAGTGCGAATCAGAAAAAGGCTTTTGTCGCGGGGATACGAGGCGTCAAAACTGGACTGGTCGCCGCGACAGCCGTATTCATCGACGCCAACGGCCAGCTCGGCACGATCAAGTCGTCGCGCCGGTTCAAAGTGGACATCCAGGACATGGGCTCGATCAGCGAAAGACTGCTCGAGCTTCGCCCAGTCGCGTTCCGCTATGCCGATGAGTTCGATGACGGCAGCAAGCCGCTTCAGTTCGGCCTGATTGCGGAGGAAGTGGCCGAGGCGTTCCCGGAACTGGTTTCTCATGGCGCAGATGGCAGAATTGAAACTGTCGGCTATCACCTGCTGGCGACCTTATTGTTGAATGAATTCCAGAAGGACCACGACCAGTTGCTGGCTCAGGCTGCCCGCATTGCGGCGCTCGAACAGCAGTCAGTAGAGCTGGCCGAACTCAAGCTGGAGTTCGCGAAGATGGCCGAGGCGGTCGAACGGCTCGATCACACGCGGATGGTTGCCACCAAGTAGAGACGGGCAGGGCGAACTGGAACGAAACCCCGGCTCGATGCCGGGGTTTCCGTCACCGAGCTCGATCAGGTTCCGGCGCCGAAACTCAGGAACACCATCGCGCCATCCGGACTGTCGCCGTAGCTCGCCTCCAGCTCGTCGGCCACGGCATTGATGCTGTATAGCGCGCCGATTCCGAATCGGATCCTATCCGTCAACGCGAAGTCCCGGCGCGCACCGACTGAGACCTTGCTGACGGTGTGTACCACTTCCGTCGGGCCGAGGTCGTGCGACTCGATGGTCTCGAAGCGTACGAATAGCTTCCAGCGCGCATTCGGAGCGAATGCGGACTCGAGCGCTACGGCATTCGTGGCCTCCCCTTCGTTCGGATCCTTGCGCCCCCATGCCAGGGTCGTCGCCCACCAACCGCTGTCGCCAATCGGGGCCGTATAGGTCCCGCTCGCTGAAACGCGGGTGTCGTTCACTTCGGGCTCGAGCTGCTCGGGGCTTTCCATGTCGGCCCACGAGGCCTGCAGCGACCAGCGCGCTGCTGGATTCCAGGACAGGCGAATGGCCGTGCTGTCGAGCCTGGGACGCTCGATGTCGAAGCGGTCCTCGTCCGGCTCCCGCCCGGTGAAACGCGAGGCCTCGAGTTTCCATTCTTCCCGCACCCAGCCTGCCGTGATCACGCCGAATGTGATGTGCGTCGAATCGAGCCAGTGGTGCGTGATCGGCGCCTCCGGGCTGTCCATCGTGGACATACGGTGCATGAACGCGGGCGGGCCGAATGCGGGCTCCCCAGGAAGTCCTGCGTACACGAAGACGCTCGCGTCCTCGCCCATATCGTGGCGGTAGGCAGCGGAGAGTTCCATGACGAGCTCGTGCGGGTGCTGGCGGTCCACCAGCGGCGTGAATCCGTTTGCGGTCTCGCCGGCAGCGAGCAGCAGTGGATAGCCGCGCTTGCCCATGAACGGGTCGGGGCTGAACATCGCACGCAGCGTGAGCGTGTCGTTGCTCGCGAAATCGCGTCGCGCCGCGCCCA
>JBOHZL010000163.1:0-2047 GCA_050738495.1 Steroidobacteraceae bacterium
ACCCAGGCTTGCAAACCGTCGGGCCAGCTTTGCTGGATCTGCTGCCGTGCCCGCGCTTACCGTCTCTGGCATGGGCAATGCCGTTGCCGGAAGGCGATAAAGAGCCGCAGCCGCCCGGGCCAGTCTGGCAGTGACCGGCCGCTGCCCGCTCTCCAGTTGGGAAAGATAGGGCTGCGATATGCCTAGGCGGGAAGCGGCTTGCACCTGCGTCAATCCGGCTTTCGCCCTGCCTTGCTTGAGTTGCTGATTTTTCATGTCTCGTATTATATTGCAAGTATTGCAATAATAACAGTGTTTCGATAATGGAACCAACGTGACAGAGTCCTGGATTCTGGCAATGGACAAGAATGGGCCTGAGCGACGCGCATGCACACGTCGCCGGATCTTCGTAGCGAGGCACTTGTCGAGTTGAACTACCCGAAGGGGCGCGGACCGCCGACGCCTGGAATCAAGCTCTGACGTCGCGATGGCTGGAAGTGGAGAGCATTCCCGAGTTAAGGGCTTTTCGGCGATGCTAGCAGCCTGTCGGACTGACGATTCTGGATGAGCGGTCGAAAGTGTTCAGAGCAGGTCGATTCATGTGGATGTCAGTCGATGATCGTGGATCGATGCGCGGCGCAGCCCGGTCAGTCGGGTTGCAGAGTGAACATTCGTTTGATGTTCCAGCTCATCGTCACCAGGTTCCATTCGCCGCGCACGTTCGGCAACCCACGCAACAGGAACTGTCGAAAACCCATCGCCGACTTGATGCTGCCGAAGACGGGCTCCGGCGTCTGCTTGCGCAGCGCGTAGAGCTGGCGGCCGGCCGGTGTCTTCAGCCGATGAGCCATCCGCTCGAGTGCGGTGGCGCTCGGCGGTGGCGCCTTCGGTGCTGGCGCGAAACGTCGGCGCCAGCCGAGATGGTGGGCCTCGCGACCCAGCGCGATCAGTGGCTCGACTTTGGCGGCGGCGCAGTGCTCGACGTTCGCTGCGCTGAAATAGCCATTGTCGGCGAGCAGTCGCCGGATGCGACCGAGACCTTTCGGCAACGATGTGAGCTGCCCCAACATCGGTGCGAGTTGCTGGTGATCGTTGGTGGCCTGCGTCAAGGCGTTGGCGACGATCAGCAGGCTGCCGGTCGCCACCGCCGCCTGCGCGTTGTAGCACTGGTCGAATCCGCCGCCGGCGACCGGCATGATGCGCGAGTCCTCATCGGTCAGGTTGATCTGCTCTTTGGCGGCCACCCCGCCGCTGGGCGGCTCGGGCGGGCGCCCACGGGGCTTCTTGCCCGTGCGCCTGGCCTTCTCCTCACGCACCGCCAGCTTGCTCTGATACTCGGTCTGCTCGCGCTCGGCCACGCGCGCCTCGATCTTCGCCTGCGCCTCGGCGATCGCGGCCAGGCGTTGTGCACGGCGTTCGAGTTCCTCCGGGATCGACATCCCGTCCGGCGTATTGACCCCGTCGGCCGCCTCGGCGAGCTTGAGCAACTGCTGCACCTCGCGCCGCAGCTGCCTCTCGAGCTTCCGCGCATGACCGTACGAGAGCGCGCTGTGGCGGCTCGCATTGGCGTGGACCTTGGTGCCGTCGAGCGCCACCGTGCCGAGCTTGAGCATGCCCATCGCACGCGCCAGCTTCAGCACCTCGACAAACAGCGGCTCGATCTGCCCGAGGAAGCGCTTGCGAAAGTTCGCGATCGTGTCGTGGTCGGGATGCTCATTGCCGGCGATGAAGCGCACCGCCACCGAATCGTACGTCGCCCGCTCGAGCGCCCGGCTCGAAAACACCCGGGTCGCATAGCCGTAGATCAGCAGCGCCAGCAGCATCGCCGGGTGGTACGACGCCGAACCCGAGCCACGGTAGGCCTGCTCGAGCGCCGCCAGATCCAGCCGATCGATCACTTCCACGACGAAGCGCGCCAGGTGCCGCTGCGGCAGCCACTCGTCCACCGACGGCGGCAGCAGAAATCCCGTGTCACGGTTGATCGGTCGGAAATTACTCATCGCGCACCGCCGTGTGGTGGACCACCATGATTATCGCGCATCGGCCGCTAAGCCCGACAGGCTGCTAG
>JBOHZL010000164.1:0-1939 GCA_050738495.1 Steroidobacteraceae bacterium
AGCGGCCGATCCCGCCATGCGTAGAATCCACTGGCAGACACCTGAAGCAATCGGCACATCACCCGTACCGGCTGGGTGGCCTGGTTCGCCTTCACGAATCCGAACAGCGCTTCGGTGTCGCGGGCTTCTCGTTCGCAAACCAGGCCGCGGCTTTTGAGAGGATGTCCCGCTCCTGCAGCAGCTTGCGGTTCTCACGCCGCAGTCGCGTCAGCTCCTCACGCTCGGCACTCGTCAGGCCGCCATCCCCGCGACCCCGATCCCGGTCCGCCTGCTTGACCCACATGCGGATCGACCAGCTGGTGCAGCCGAACTGCTGCGCCAGCTCGTTGTACGAACGACCCGCGCCGTGCAACTCGACCATCTGCCGGCGAAACTCCGGCGTATACCGCTTGACCTTCCGACCCATTGCTTGACCCTCCTTTTGTGACCATGATGTGTCCACAAAAGCGGGTCAACTCCAGGATCAACTAATCCCGTTGGGCGAATGGTGTTATACGGGCCCAAATGATCGATTTCTCCCAATCATTTCGGCCTCCCAATTGTAGTTAGGGCGTACCGGAGAGGAAATGCGCGCCTTGGTCATGGTGCTTTGCGTCGCGGCGCTGACGGCAGCGCAACCGGCGCAATCAGAAATATCTGCGGTGTCTCTCGAAACGTTGATCCTATCGAGCGATCAAATTGTCATCGCTACCGTAACACGTGTAACGGAAAGCTCAGCCGTGTCCGGAACTGTTCTTCACGCGACCGCTACGGTAGCGAAGACTCTAAAAGGGTCTCCGCTGCGGACTATTCGATTCGTTGCCTATCCCTCCAGTCCAGAAAGGATGGATAGCACTGAGGAAGCGAATGAGGGAGAGACAATCCTGCTGTTTCTGTACAAGCGGGAGAGTCCAGAATTTGGCCTCATGAACTTCGGGCGGGGGCGTATGCCACTGCGAAAGCATGGTGGCAAGACGTATGCCACGCTCTGGGCCAGCGACATCATCCTTCCCACCGGCGCTCCGATTACCCCAGAACCGGATCCGCGATTCACCTTCATCGTTTCAGTCGACTTCGGCTACTTGGAGCAACAGATTGCCCAGACTGCGGGAGAGCATCGTAGTCGTGCGCCCTAACTATGCGTTGGAGCGGTCCGTGACGGGCTTGAGCGAGCGCGCCGCAGGCGCGCGGAAAGAGCTTGCGCCTGCGGCGCGCCGTCCGGGCTGCGCCCGGCCCGCTCAACGCGGACGTTAGACCGCACCTGGAACCACTGCCATATCAAATGACGCATGTATCCCCGAAGGATCGGTCCAACGGATACGAGGCGGCCGCGGCGGAGTTCATGACCGCCCGCGCCGACTCCAGCGTCGGAGTTGCAGCGGTACGCGAATGGGCCAAGACTCTGCCATCGGGTGCCGCCGTCCTAGACCTTGGGTGTGGGCACGGGGTGCCGATTTCGCAAGCACTGGTAGATGATGGCGCTAACGTTTACGGAATCGATGCGTCGCCGAGCATGATCGCTGCGTTCCGGTGCCGGTTCCCAGATGTGCCAGCCGAATGCAATGCCGTGGAGGACTCGGATTTCTTCGGCCGCGCCTTCAATGGAGTCGTGGCGTGGGGCTTGATGTTCCTCCTTGAACCCAGTGTTCAAGCGAGACTCATTCACAAGGTTGCAGCGGCCCTGAAGCCGGGCGGCCATTTTCTGTTCACCTCACCGCGGCGGGTTTGCGAATGGCCTGACAACCTTACGGGCCACAAATCCGTTTCGCTGGGTCGCCGCGCGTATCAGGCAACACTGAGGCTCGCGGGTCTGATTCTTGCTGGTGAGGCTGACGATGAGGGAAAGAACCACTATTACTTCGTTCGCAAGCCTGATTACGAAAGACGCGCGGTCTAACTATGCGTTGGAGCGGTCCGTGACAGCGTTGAGCGAGCGCGCCGCAGGCGCGCGGACCATTTT
>JBOHZL010000165.1:0-1846 GCA_050738495.1 Steroidobacteraceae bacterium
GGCACCTCCTGACATGGCGGACACGCAGCCCCGGCAGCCACTGAAGCGGATCCTGCTCAAGATCAGCGGCGAGGCGCTGCTGGGCTCCGAGGACTACGGCATCGACCCGGCGGTGCTGAAGCGGGTTGCCGGCGAGATCCGCGACGTCATGGCGCGCGGCATCGAGGTTGCGGTCGTGATCGGCGGCGGCAACATCTTCCGCGGCGCGGGCCTCGCCCGCGCCGGCATGGACCGCGTCACTGCCGACCACATGGGCATGCTTGCGACCGTCATGAATGCGCTCGCGCTGCAGGACGCTCTCGAGTCGCTCGGGGCGCACGCGCGGGTGCAGTCGGCGCTCAGGGTCCAGGAAGTCTGCGAGGATTACATCCGCCGCCGCGCCGTCCGGCACCTGGAAAAGGGCCGTTGCGTGGTCTTCGCCGCCGGCACCGGCAACCCGTTCTTCACCACCGACACCGCTGCGTCGCTGCGCGCGATCGAGATCGACGCCGACCTGCTGCTGAAGGCGACCAAGGTCAACGGCATTTACGACGACGACCCGGTGCGCAATCCGAAGGCGCAGCGCTACAAGCGGCTTTCCTTCGACAAGGTGCTCGACGATCGCCTCGGCGTCATGGATGCCACCGCGATCGTGATGTGCCGTGACAACGGCGTGCCGCTTCGCGTATTCAACCTGATGAACGATGGCGACCTGATGCGCATCATCGACGGCGAGGACGTCGGCACGCTGGTCGCCAACGGGCTGTAGGCCGGAGCGTCGAGGGGGTAAAGATGCACGAAGAAATGACACGCGACGCGACCCAGCGCATGGCCCGCTGCGTCGTGACGCTCAAGGACCATTACCGCAAGATGCGTACCGGCCGCGCCAACACCGGGCTGCTGGACGGCATCAAGGTCGAGTACTACGGCAGCGAGGTGCCGCTCAACCAGGTCGCGAGCGTCAACGTGGAGGACTCGAGGACACTCGTCGTGTCGCCCTGGGACAAGTCGGCGGTGAGCGCCGTCGAGAAGGCGATCCAGAAGTCGGACCTCGGGCTGACGCCGAACACGGCCGGCCAGGTGATCCGCCTGCCGTTGCCGCCGATGACCGAGGAACGCCGCAAGGAACTGACCAAAGTGGCGCGCCACGAGGCCGAGAACGCGCGCGTCGCGGTTCGCGCAGTGCGCCGCGACCTGATGAACGAGCTGAAGGACATGCTCAAGGAGAAGCTGATTTCGGAAGACGACGACCGGCGCGTCCAGGACGAGATCCAGAAGCTGACCGACCGGCACGTGCACGAGATCGATGCCGTGCTCGCCGACAAAGAAAAAGAGCTGCTGCAGGTCTGAAATGCCGCGCCCAGTCATCACCGACACCGGCGCGGCGCCGGTGCCGCGCCACGTCGCAGTGATCATGGACGGCAATGGCCGCTGGGCGGAGCAGCGCTCGCTGCCTCGGGCCGCGGGCCACCGGGCCGGCGCGCGTGCCGTGCGCGAAATGATCGAGGAAGCGGTCCGGCATGGTGTCGCGGCACTGACGCTGTTCGCGTTCTCGAGCGAAAACTGGCGGCGGCCGGCGAACGAGGTGGGTCTGCTGATGCAGCTTTTCCTCGAGTCGCTCGACCGCGAAGTCGCGGAGCTTGACGCCAACGGCGTGCGGCTGCGGTTCATCGGCGACCGCGCGCGGCTCGCGCCGGCACTGACCGAGCGCATGTCAGCCGCCGAGACCCGGACTGCAGCGCGCGACCGCCTCGATCTCGTCGTCGCGGTCGCCTACGGCGGCCGCTGGGACCTGGCGCAGGCCGCGCAGCGCCTCGCGCGGCAGGCGCAGGACGGTGCCCGCGTGCCGGCGGCGATCGACGAAGCG
>JBOHZL010000166.1:0-1834 GCA_050738495.1 Steroidobacteraceae bacterium
GTGCAGGACGGGCAACGGATTCCGACGCCGGTGCAGACCGGCATCACCGACCTCGATCGCGTCGAGATCACCGGCGGCATCGAGGAGGGCGCCGAGGTGCTGCTGCTCCCGACGGCAAGTCTGGTCGAGATCCAGCAGCAGATCCAGAATGTCGCGACCCGCCGCGGCGGCATCCCGGGCCTGACCAGGCGCCCGGAAACGCAGGCGACCCCGGCGCGCCGGCCGGAGCGCTGAGTTGCCGTTCCTCGAAACGCTGCGCGTCGCGCTTGCCTCGCTCGCGGGCAATCCGTTTCGCACCGCGCTCACCATGCTCGGCGTGATTATCGGCGTCGCCGCGGTGATCGCCATGCTGGCGCTCGGTCGCGGCGCGCGGCAGGCCGTGGACGAGCAGCTTGCCGCGCTCGGCGCGGACGTGCTGACGGTCACGACCGGGATGCGCTGGGCGCAGGGCGTCGCGCGCGATGAGCAGACGCTCACGGTGGACGATGCCGACGCGCTCGCGCGGGATGCGCGCCACCTGGCGGCGGTGGTGCCCGAGCAGAGCGGTCGCGAGCAGCTCAAGCTCGGCGCGCGCAACTTCAATGTCCAGGTCATCGGCACGCGGCCGGACTATGCCGACGTCAACGCCTATGCGCTCGAGGAAGGCCGGATGTTCAGCGCCTCGGACGACGCCGCGCGCCGACGCGTGGTCGTGCTGGGCGGGGAATTCCCGGAGCTCACCGGGGTGCCGGCCGCGGGACTGGTCGGTGCGACCGTCGTGATCAGGCATATCCCCTTCGAGGTCGTCGGCGTCTATCGCCGCAAGGGCGCCGTCGGCTTCGGCAATCCGGACGACGATGCATTCATTCCGCTCGGCACCTCGCAATTCCGGCTCCGCGGCGACGACGAGGTGCAGAACATCTCGGCGCTGGTCGCGCCCGGCAGCGAACTGGCGCAGGCCATGGTCGAGATCGAGCGCGTGCTCAGGCGGGAGCACGGGCTCATGCCGGGCCGCGACAACGACTTCACCCTGCTCGACCGGCGGCAATTCCTCGCGACGCAGCAGGAAACGACCCAGATACTCGGCTTCCTGCTGGCGGGAATCGCCGGCGTCAGCCTGGTGGTCGGCGGCATCGGCATCATGAACATCATGCTGGTCACGGTGACCGAGCGGACGCGCGAGATCGGCATCAGGAAGGCGATCGGCGCGACACGCGGCAATGTCCTACGGCAGTTCCTGGTCGAATCCGTGATCATGTGCCTGCTCGGCGGAATGGCCGGGATCGCGCTCGGCGTGGGCACTGCGGCGCTGCTGTCACGGGCGGCCGGATGGCAGACCGCAGTCACCCTGGAATCGCTGGCGCTGGCATTCGGATTCAGCGCGGGTGTCGGACTGCTGTTCGGCCTCTGGCCCGCGCGCCGTGCTGCGCGCCTCGACCCGATCGAGGCGCTGCGGCACGAGTGAACGCCGCGCGCGACGCTCGCGCGGTTACAATCGAATCGTTATGGCGGACACCGGCACGAGCGCGCGGCCGCCGCTCCTTGCCAAGACGGTCGCGCTGTATCTCGATTTCGACGGCACGCTGGCGGACATCGCGCTGCATCCCGACCACGTCGTGGTGCACGAGCCGCTGCCGGCGCTGCTGCTCGCCCTGCGCGAGCGGCTCGGCGGGGCGGTCGCGCTCGTGACCGGCAGGCCGCTCGCCGCGGTCGACGCCCTGATCGAACCGGTGCGGCTGGCCGGCGCCGGATTGCACGGAGTGGAGTTGCGCCTGCAGGACGGCAGCACATCGTATTCGGCGGACCCCGACGGCGCGGCCGCGCTGGTGCGCGCGCTGATCGCGCGCTTCGGCGG
>JBOHZL010000167.1:0-1565 GCA_050738495.1 Steroidobacteraceae bacterium
CCAGCTTCTCGCTTCGCATCGAGAGCTGACTTCTGACGCATTCGCGTCAGACTGCACTGCTATGAAGATTTTGGAAGTAAGATCTGAACAGAGACTTCGTTGCGACGACCAGTTGAGCCCAGGCAGTACGGTATAGACAACTCCGAACCGTTCCAAGAGGAGTTCGACGACTCCGAGCACCTGGCCACGGTGCTGGACGAGTTCCTGAAATCGCATGGAGACGATTGGCAATTCGGCGACTTGAAGCGCGCGCTTCTGCTCCATGATGTTTGGGCCGCGTTCGATCTCACGGCCAACAGTGAACGCAAAGTTCTGCGGCGCCGGCTCGCGAACGTCGTCGGACGGCTAAGGATGCAGGACCAGGCGATCGCCGGTCTGCAAGACAATTATGTCGAAGCGGTGAAGTCGGGAAGATTCGCCAAAGATTTCGATCCGGCGCATCCCGAGATGGCGTTTCTGCCGCCGGACCTATTCGA
This sequence comes from Steroidobacteraceae bacterium, assembly GCA_050738495.1. Taxonomy (GTDB): domain Bacteria; phylum Pseudomonadota; class Gammaproteobacteria; order Steroidobacterales; family Steroidobacteraceae; genus SCUD01. Next base: position 477 of record JBOHZL010000167.1, read on the forward strand.
CATGAACGGGCCCTGGGTCGAAATCGGAGAAAGTGGTCAAGGACTCGTCGCGCCCGTGCACGTTGAGGCACTGTCGGGCCGCTCGGCGTTCAGGGTCTTCATCCGCAGTCCCGGAGGCCGGAAGGCAACGCTCGCCTGTCTTGAAAGACTGAACCTGCATCGCACACCCTGGGCACACAAGCCGGCCGAGATTGGGATCACTGATCCGGACGAGCGCCAAGTACGGTGGGAACTGACACTCGATCCCGCAACGCCGCAATTTCCCGAGGGCACGATGGTAGCGCTCGTAAGACAGATGGCGGCCATCAACGACGGGATCGAACCGGTGATGACTCCCATCACGCAGGCGGTGCAGATTCGCGTACTCAGAAAAATCAGTGCGGGCGGATACCGGGACTGGCGAGCTAGCTTTGCCGATTCACAGCTCGTGTTCGAGTTCGCTATGCGTCGCCGGGATCTGTTGGCGGGAAGATCTGGAGGCCTGCATCAGGTGGCGCCGGACGAAGCGCAATATCAACTGATCGGCAAATCGCATGGCACACGTGCGGTACAGCTACGTGGCAGTGTTGTCCTGTCTACTTGCGCGCGCTGCCACAGTGCGAACGGAATTTTTTCGGTCAATACCTATACACGTGTGATGGGTCCCAAGACCATCAACCCACAACTTCTGCCCGCGGACGATGCTGACTACCAGGGCTTGGCGACCCTGCACTGGAAAAAGCAGCAGTTCGACTGGGGGCTGTTGCGCGGACTACTGGAGCGGGAAGAATAGTAGACGTTCCCGCCGGGACGATGTCGCTCGCCGTTCGTGCTGCATCAACCAGGCGACGGCAAGGTCATAATCGAGTGCCTCACCGGTCCATCGGCTGATCGCCGTGCTCGGGGTGATGCGCGTCTCCGGCGTCCAGTCCATCGTTGCCGGGAGCGGGCTGTCAAAGGATGCGCCATCCGGCCGCACAAAGCGGAACGCGCCATCATCGAGTATCTGCACGACCACCTGACCCTCGTGCACCAGCCGATGATGAAACCGGCACAGCGTCACCAGGTTTGATAGCCTGGTCTCGCCGCCGTGTGCCCAATGCTGCACGT
>JBOHZL010000168.1:0-1515 GCA_050738495.1 Steroidobacteraceae bacterium
CGCGCACGCAATGCCGCGCCGGGAACCAGGCCCGGTCGACACGGAGCGTGGTGAGCTGCGGCGTGCGCGAATCCTCCATCGTGAAGTACCTGAGCGTGACGCGCTGCCCATGCCCCAGGCGGCCGAACACCTCGAGCACGTCGTCGATGTCGTTGAGCGGCTGGCCGTCGAGCTCGGTCAGCACCGCGCCGCGCCCGATGCCCGCGGTGCCGAGCATGTAGCCGGGATTCGCGACATACACGCCGGTGATCGGCACGTTCATGTGGCGCGCCATCTGCCAGGAAAGCGAGTGCAGCACGCCGTCGCCGATCTCGAGGAACTCGCCCGGCGTGATCTGGTGCAGGTCCTGCACCGGCAGCAGGAAGCGGCTGGTACCGCCGCCACGCACCACCGTGACTTCCACCTGGTCGCCGACGTGATTGTCGAGCAGCGCGTCGAGCGTCTCGAAATCCGCGATGATCTTTCCGCCCACCGACAGCAGCACGTCGCCGACCGCGAGCTTGCCGAAGGCCGCCGCGCCCGGCTGCACCTCGGTGACGATCAGCATGCCGGTGCGGTTCGGCGCCGCCTTGCGCGCGGCGGTCTCGACCGCCGACGGCAGTCCGAGACGGCGCAACTCGTCGTACGGCGTGTACTGGAACACGGTCTGGAGCGTCCCCCGGGTGACCGGATTGCCTTCCTGCAACAGGTCGAGTGCGCGCACGACGCGGGTCAGCGGCAGGTAGAAACTCGAGGCCGCGCCCATCGAGCCGCCGGCGTTCAGGGCGAGTACCCGGCCGCGGATGTCGAGCACCGGCGATCCCGAGGAGCCGCCGGAGGTGCTGGACGCAGCCTGGTAGTAGAACGTGTTGAAGTCGTTGTACTTGCCCTTGCCGTATTCCGGCGCCTGCCGGTCGAGCCGCGCCAGCGTGCCGGCGAGGATGGAGAGCTGCTCGCCCGCATCGTTGCCGACCACGCGGATCTCGGTCCCGACCTGCGCGCCGGCCGGATAGAGCGGCAGTTCCGCGGGCTCGATGTATCGAAGCTTGGACGGATCGTAGCGATAAAAGCCGAAATCGTGCACCGGGTCGCGGTACACGGCCCTGATCTCGACTTCCTCGCGATTCAGGAAGGTCGCGCGCGCGGTGACCGGGCCCGGCGTCACCACGTGGCGGTTGGTCAGGATCAGGCCGCGCTTGGCGTCCACCACGAAGCCGGTCGCCTGCGACGATGTGTTCCACTCGGTGTCGAAGGCGCGCGTCTGGTCGATCTGGATCGCAACCACGCCGGTCGAGATGCGCTCGAGGGTGCGTGACCAGCGCGAGGATTCTTCCTGCTCGATCGGCGGCAGCAGCGGCGGAAACTGCAGCGGCGGCGGCACGGGCTGCGCGAACGGCGGCTGGTCCGGCTGCTGGGGCGGCGATTGCGGCGGTGGCGGCTGTGGCTGTTGCGGCTGCGGCTGTTGCGGCGACGACTGTTGCGGCGGCGCAGGCTCTGCCGGCTGCGCTTGCGGCGGCAGCTGCGGCTCGGCCGAGG